>NZ_AQXS01000010.1:0-586489 GCF_000376905.1 Thioalkalivibrio sp. AKL6
TTACGTTCCTGTCGTTAGGATAGTGAATGCCTTGGGGTTTTTCAGGGCGTAGCGAAACCGCGTTCCAGGGTTCCGTTAGAGCGGGGCGAGCAAGGTGGGTTTGCCCGAGGTTCGGGGGACGGGTTGCAGACGCGGGGCTTGCGGCCGATTGCTTTGGCGAATCCGGCTTATGTCAACAAAGTGGGTGTCCCAAGGGATCGCTTACAAACGAAAAGCCCCGGCACGATGGCCGGGGCTCCAGTACTGAGTGGGTGTCCTTACCCTTTGATGTCAACAAAGTGGGTGTCCTAAGGGATCGACAAAGTGGGTGTCCCAGAGGATTGCCGCCGAGCTTCTACAAAGTGGGTGTCCCAGAGGATTGTTAGGTGTCCCAGAGGATTTCTAAGTGGGTGTCCCAAGGGATCGAACGAAAAAAGCCCCGGCACGATGGCCGGGGCTTTAGTCCTGAGTGGGTGTCCTTACCCTTTGGCGATGTCGACAAAGTGGGTGTCCCAGAGGATCGCGCGGCTTATGACAAAGTGGGTGTCCCAGAGGATTCCCACCAACAAAGTGGGTGTCCCAGAGGATTACCAAGTGGGTGTCCCAGAGGATTGGCGCTTCTTGCCACCGTCGCCGATCGGTGTCCCCGAGGTTCGCGGTTAAACGAAAAAGCCCCGGCACGATGGCCGGGGCTCCAGTACTGAGTGGGTGTCCTTACCCTATTACCCTACGGTGAGGAAGTGAGGGGGGGTTAACCCTCTTCGCCGCCGCCGCCGCCGCCGCCGGCATTACCGCGGCAGTTAGCCGGCAGGTAGTTGGGCGCAACGTTGGTGCCGGTGCCGCCGCAGACCCACTCTACGCCGCCACCAGTGGCATCGTTTCCTTCGAACACGAGCGTCTCGCTGCCGGCCTCAATCGGGCCAAAGGTCTGGAAGGTTACGGTGATGAGGCCGGGGCCATCATCAGCATTCTCCGTGGAGATTTGGATTTCGTTCACGATGTCAGTGGAGGGAGTGGTGAAACCAGCAGCTGCATTGCTGGCCGGCCATTCGCCTTCGGTGATGTAGTGTTCGCTAACCGCCGTGCGAGCAGAGGCGGCCAGCGTGATGCCCTCGGAAATCTGCGCCCGAGTCGTATAATCCTGATAAGCCGGCAACGCAATCGCCGCCAGAATCCCGATAATCGCCACAACGATCATCAGTTCGATCAGCGTGAAGCCCTTCTGGACACTCTTCACTTTTTGCATGGTGCTTCTCCCTTGATGTGATAAAAGCTGGGCCTTCGGCCCGGCCACCCCGTGGGCAGCTGTCTGAGTAGATGCATTGGGCGTGCCAAGAGTGCGGGAATGCGTGAAAACGGCGCCCGGGCGCGGTGTGGTCTGTGGCATGGGTCACGCCCACACGCTTCCCGGGTGTGTCACGTGACAAAAATGGTCATGTGATGTGACGCACGTTGTCACTCTGGGGGCTGGGGTGCCCCTGGTTGTCATGGCCGGGGGTCTTGATCTTGGGGTGTTCGAACGGTGGAGATCCCGGCTCTTCGCTGCGCTACGGCCGGGATGACGGGGTTTCGGCGCTGGGGCCGGGATCACACTCTGGCGGGGGCTTCGCGGGCAGGCCCGCTCCCACAGGCGTTGGGGGTGGGGCAGAGTTGATGCGATTCGCTGCGCTCATCGCATCCTACGGGGCCGGGAAGCTAGAGGCCGAGGATGGCGACGGCGGTGGCGAAGTAGATGGTGATGCCGACGACGTCGACGACGGAGGTGATGAGCGGGGCGCTGGCGACGGCGGGGTCGACGCCCAGGCGGGTGAGGGTGAACGGCAGCAGCAGGCCGAACAGGGAGCCGAACAGGACGACCAGGAACATGCCGAGCGCGATGGCGTTGGCGACCTCGAGGCTGCCCAGCCAGTTGCCGGAGAGCCAGATGGCGCCGGCCAGGGTGGCGCCGAGGGCGGAGGCGACCAGGATCTCCTTGCCGCCCAGGCGCCACCAGTCCTGGGGTTTGATGTCGTTGGTGGCAAGCGAGCGCACGACCAGGGTGGAGGCCTGGGCGCCGGCGTTGCCGCCGGAGGCGATGACCATGGGCAGGAAGAAGATCAGTGCGACGACGGTCTCGATGGCGGCCTCGAAGTGGGCGATGGCCAGGCCGGAGAGGATGTTCACGGCGACCAGGATGACCAGCCAGCCGATGCGCTTGCGATAGAGCAGCTGCATGCTCGCGTCGCGCAGCGAGAGCACGACGTCGCCCACCGCGGCCATGCGGTGGAAGTCCTCGGTGGTCTCGGCGCGCAGTACGTCCATCACGTCGTCGACGGTGATGATGCCGAGCAGGTGGCCGTTGTCGTCGACCACCGGGAGGACGTCGAGATCGTAGTGGCTGATGCGGTGGGCGGCCTCTTCGCGGTCTTCCTCCGCACTGATGCTGACGACATCGGTGTTCATGCGCTCGCGCACGCTGGTGGTGGGGCGCGACAGCAGCAGCCCCTTCAGGCGCACCCAGCCGAGCAGCTCGCCGGTGGGCGTGACCACGAAGATGGTGTTGATGGTCTCGGCCAGGTCGCTCTGTTCGCGCAGGTGGTCCATGGCCTCGGCCACCGACCAGTCCGGCTGGACCGTGGCGAACTCGGGCGTCATCAGGCGCCCGGCGCTCTCCTCCGGGTAGCCGAGCAGGGTCTCCAGGGCCTCCTGGTCTTCGTCCGGGAGGGTCTCCAGCAGGGATTCGGCCTGTTCGTCCTCCAGCCCGTCGATCACCGAGACCGCGTCGTCGTAGGACAGGGCCGCGACCAGGCGGCTGGCGTGCTCGTCGTCCAGCGCCTGAAACACGCGGGACTGGTGGTCCGATTCCAGATGGGCGTAGATATCCGCGGTGCACTCGACATCCAGGCGCTGGAAGAAGGCCTCCATCTGTTGGGCCGGCAGGGCCTCCAGCGCGTCGGAGAGATCCGGCGCCGCGTGCTCGGCGCACAGGCTCTGCAGGGCCTCGGCGGTGGGTGCGGTCAGCGCGGTCTGCAGGGCCTGGGGCAGGGTGTCGAGATCCGGTTCCGTGGGGCTCATCCGGGAGGTCCTATGGGATTGCCAGGCCGAGCAGGGCCGTGGCCAGCGTGAAGTAGATGAGGATACCGCCGATGTCGGCGAGCGAGGTGACCAGCGGTACGCTGGCGGTCGCCGGATCGAGGCGGAACTTGTTCAGGACCACCGGCAGCAGCATGCCGAGGATGCTGGCCACGGTAACGATGATGGTCATCGACAGCGCGACCAATAGCGCGATCTCCGGCCCGCCGCGCCACAGCCCGACCAGCGAGACCGCGACACCCATGCTGAGCCCGAGGGTCAGGGACACGCCCATCTCCTTGGCCCACAGCCGGAGCCAGTCCCTGGCCGTGACCTCGCCGGTGGCCATGGCGCGCACCATCAGCGTGGAGCTCTGCGCGCCCGCGTTACCGCCGGATGCGATCAGCAGCGGCAGGAAGAACACCAGCACCACCACCGCCTCGATGATGTCCTCGTACTGCGAGATCATCAGCGCGCCGATGGTGTTGAAGGCGACCAGACCGAGCAGCCAGCCGATGCGCTTGCGATAGAGCAGGAACGGGCTGGCCTCCTGCGGGGACAGCGGCAGGGTGCCCACCGAGCCCAGCTTGTGGAAGTCCTCGGTGGACTCGGCCTCGATCAGGTCCATCACGTCGTCGACCGTGACCACGCCCAGCAGTTCGCCGATCTCGCCGACGACTGGCAGGCTCTCCAGGTCGTAGTGCTGGATGCGGCGGGCGGCCTCCACCGCGTGTTCGGAGACCGCGATGGTGATCGGGTCGGCTTCGCCCAGCAGTTCGCGCACCGGGCTTTCGGCGCTGGCGCGCAGGAAGTGGCGGATGGGGATGGCGGCCAGCAGTACGCGGTCCTGATCGACCACGAAGATCACGTTGTTGGAGTGTTCGTCCGCGTTGCGGCGGATGAAGGCCAGGGCGCGCTTGAGCGTCCAGTCCGGGTCCACCGCGACGACATCCGGCGACATCACGCGGCCGACCGAGTCCTCCGGGTAGTTGAGCTGCTTGAGCGCGCGGCGAATCGCGCGAAACGGCAGCAGGCGCAGGTAGCCGCGCAGGGTGTCCGGATCCAGGGTCTGCAGCAGGGCGGTGAGGTCGTCCGCCTCCATCTCGGAGAGGATGAAGCGGGCGTCCTCGCGCGGCGAGGCCTCCAGCAGGCGGATCTGGTGCCCGGTGTCGAGGTAGGCAAAGACGTCCGCCTTGCGCCCGGGGGGCAGCAGGTTGAAGACGGCGATGAGGTCTTCCTCGCCCAGCTCCATCAGCGCGTGGGCGATATCCTGCACGCGCATGTAGTCGAGCAGTTCGTGGAGCCCGTCGCGGTCGTCCAGACGCAACAGCTCCTTCAACTCGATGATGGACTGCTCGAGGTGAAGCTCCATGCCCTTCTCCCGGCGGCATCGGGGCAGCGCGCGGACTGTGCACGGGCACAGGCCATCGCGGCGCCGCACGAATGCGGTGAATGGTGCAGGTTCGGGTCGGGCGGGGCCCGGCCGTTCCCGGCTCTTTGATCAAAGAGGCCTGACGGGAAGCGACCGGTTAGGGAACGGACGCTTGCCGCTAGGCGCAGATAGATCGGCTGCGTGATCGGCGTGTCAAGGCGCGTTCCCGTGTGTGGAGATGCTGCTTATTCTAACGGATGGCGGCCGTCAATCAACCGCTTGTGCAGGGTTTTGAAACATTCATCTACTCTTCATGGTCTGTGATGGGCCGGAGAGTGTGGGGCGTTCGGTGAGCGCTGTTCGCCTGCGAGCAGGCGCCTACGGTGGGCTTTTCCTGCCGTGTAGAGGCGAAGATTCGTGTGATTGAAAAGGTGTATGCGATGGAGCATCAAGGCTCGGTAGAAGGCGTGGTGCTGTCTCTGACCGATGTGGCGTTTGCCTACCCCGGCGAGGGCGAGGTGCTGCACGGCTTGAACTTCGAGCTGGCCCCCGGCGAGCGCGTGGCGATCGTGGGCGAGAGCGGGAGTGGCAAGTCCACCCTGCTGCATCTGGCGGCCGGGCTGGAGGCGGCGGATCGCGGCGCGGTGCATCTGGCGGGCGAGGCGCTCGCGGGGCTGGACGAGGCGGCACGCACGCGGCTGCGCCGGGCCCGCGTGGGGATTGTGTTCCAGTCGTTCCATCTGATTCCGACGCTGACGGTGCTGGAGAACGTGATGCTGCCGCTGGAGCTGGCAACGGGGGACGCTGCGGCCGCCCGCCGCGAGCGCGCCGGACGCCAGCTGACGGCGGTAGGGCTGGGGGACAAGGGTGAGCGGTATCCGGAGGCGCTGTCGGGCGGCGAGCAGCAGCGGGTCGCGATCGCGCGGGCGCTGGTGCACGAGCCGGCGCTGATCCTCGCCGACGAGCCGACCGGCAACCTCGACTCGCGCACTGGCGAGACGGTGTTCGGGCTGCTGCTGGAGCAAGTACGGGCGACCGGGTGTTCCTTGTTGCTGGTGACCCACAGCAATGAACTGGCGGGGCGACTGGATCGGGTGCTGACGATGCGCGACGGGGTCCTTCAGCCTCCGGAATCGGTGGAGGGGTTGCCGGCGTGAGCGGTCTCGTTCTGCGTGCGTGGCTGCGCGACTGGCGTCGGCGGCCGCTGCAGCGGGTGCTGACGCTGGTCGGTGTGATCATCGGCGTGGCGGTGGTGCTGGCGGTGGATCTGGCGAACCAGTCCGCCCAGCGGGCCTTCGACCGTTCGATGGACGAGGTGGCCGGGGCCGCTACGCATCAGGTGCTGGGGCCTGCGAGCGGCTTCGACGAGGCCTTGTACCGCGACCTGCGCATGGCCGGGTGGCGGGATACGGCCCCGATCGTGGAGGGCCCGGCGCGACTGCCGGATGGGACGACCATCTACGTGCTGGGCGTCGATCCGCTGGCCGAGGGGCCGTTTCGCGGGGCGGCCTCGGATATCGGCGATGCCCCGGTGCAGCGCCTGGTGACCGAACCGGGGACGATCCTGCCGCCCGCGGGCGGGTTCCGGGCGAGCGGGGAGGCGCATGGGGCTCGATTGGCGCTGGAGGCGGCCGGGGGCGAGCGCGAGGTCACGCTGATCGACCGTGCCGCCGAACGCGACGAGGACCCGAGTGATGATGGGGGGGATGGCGCGTCCGAGGATGCGGGCGCCGCGCTCTGGGTGACGGATATCGCCACGGCGCAGGTATTGCTCGACCGGCTGGGGCGGCTGGACCGGATCGACGTGCGGCTGGCCGATGACGAGGTCGAGGCCCTGGCCGACGTATTGCCCGCGGAACTGGAGCTGGTGGCGGTCGAGAGCCGGGGGCAGGCGGCGCGCCAGCTGGCGCAGGCGTTCCGCATCAACCTCACGGCGATGAGCCTGCTGGCGCTGCTGATCGCGGCGTTTCTGATCTACAACACGCAGACCTTTGCGGTGCTGCGCCGGCGCGAGGTGATTGCCAGTCTGCGCCTGGTCGGTGTCGGGCGCCGGGCGATCTTCGGGGTGGTGCTGCTGGAGGCCCTGCTGGTCGGCGTGATCGGCACGCTGCTGGGTGCGCTGCTGGGGGTGGCCCTGGCGCAGATGCTGGTCGCGCAGGTCGCGCAGACGGTGACGGATCACTTCTTCGCGGTGGCGGTGACCGGGGTGACACCGCGGCCATTGGCGCTGGCCGCGGTGCTGCTGCTGGGCGTGGGGCTGTCGCTGGCGGCCGCACTGGCCCCGGCCTGGGAGGCGGCGCGGGCGGCCAGCCCGGCCGGCACCGGGCGCGGGGGGCTGGAACGGCGTGCCCGTGGTTGGGCCGCGTGGCTGGCGCTGGCGTCTATCGTTCTGTTGCTGGCGGGCGTCGGGTTGATCGTGACCGGTGCCGGGGCGCTGGTGGGCGGGTTTGTCGCACTGTTCCTGCTGATTGCGGGCTTCGTGTTGCTGTTGCCCTGGGTGCTGGCGTGGACGCTGCGCGGCCTGGCGGTGCTGGTGCGCGGGGCCGCCCTGCCGCGCATTGCGGTTCGCAGCCTGGAGCGCAGCTTGTCGCGCAGCGCGCCCGCCACCTCGGCGCTGACGCTGGCGCTAGCGGCGGCCATCGGCGTGGCGGTGATGGTGGGGAGCTTTCGCGGAAGCGTCGAGCAGTGGCTGGGGCAGGCACTGACCTCGGACCTGTACGTGGTGCCGGCGGCCCCGGCCTCGGCGCGCGGTGGGGCGCGCCTGCCCGAGGACTGGACGGCCGACCTGGTGGCCCGGTCGGGTGCCGTGTCGGTCAGTTCCGGCACCAGCCAGGAGGTCGTCAGTGACCGGGGACTGGTGGACCTGTACGTGGTGCGTCCGCATGCCGACTGGCTGGACTACCTGCCGCTGCTGGAGGCGGCCGTGCCCCGCGAGGCGCTGGGGGCTCGGCTGGCCGCGGACGATGCCGTGCTGGTGACCGAGCCGTTTGCCGCGCATCACGATGTCGGCGTGGGGGATCGGCTTTCGCTGGCCGCGGCCGGGGGGCGGCGGGCATTCGAGATCCTAGGGATTTATCGCGACTACGGGAACCCGCAGGGCACGGTGCTGATGACGCAGGCGGCGTTCGCGCGCGGGGGCGTGTCCGCGGACGGGGTGGGCTCATTCGGGCTGCGCCTGCCGGATGGTGCCGACGCCGAGCAGGCGGTGGAGCACCTGGAGGCGTGGCTGGCGGCGCAGGACCACGCGGCGTTGGTGACGCGGCCGGGGGATATCGAGCAGGAGTCCATGGCGATCTTCGATCGGACCTTTGCGATCACGCACCTGCTGCGGGTGATCACGCTGGTGGTCGCGTTCATCGCGATCCTGGGGGCGTTGATTGCGTTGCAGATGGAACGGGCGCGCGAGTTCGCCACGCTGCGCAGCCTCGGCCTGTTGCCCGGCGGCGTGCGCGGGCTGGTGGTGCTGCAGGGCGGTGTGCTCGGGGTATTCGCCGCCCTGGCGGCGATCCCGCTCGGGCTGGGGATGGGCTGGTTGCTGATCGAGGTGATCAACCGCGAGGCCTTTGGCTGGGGGATGGACCTGCGCCTGCCCTGGGTCGAGGTCGGGGAGACCGTACTGCTGGGCGTGGGGGCTGCATTGCTGGCGTCGGTGATCCCGGCCTGGCGGATGGCGAGGATGCGGCTGGTGCCGGCGCTTAGGGAGGTACCGTGATGGACTGGATGGGGTATTGGATGACATGTCTGGGAGCCCCTGTGGGAGCGGGCCTGCCCGCGAAGCCCCCGCCCGCGCTGGATTCTGGCGAGAGGCATTCGCGGGCAGGCCCGCTCCCACAGGGGCTCCTACAGGGGCTTCTGGTCATGTTGTTGGTGGGGTTACTGGCCGCATGCGGGGGTGTGGAGCCGCCGGAGGCGGACGATTCGGGGGTGACCGGACTGCGGGTGAGTGAGGCCCTCGGGGGCGAGGACACTACGGGCTTTCGCCGCGCTGACGCGCCGCGGGCGTTCGAGTTTCCGCGCGATCATGGGCCGCATCCGGGGTTTCGCAACGAGTGGTGGTACCTGACGGGGAATCTGGACGGGCCCGAAGGCGCGCGTTTCGCGTTTCACGTGACGTTCTTCCGCGTGGGGCTCGCGCCCGGGCTCGCCGGGGATCCGGCCTGGCACGAGTCGGCCTGGGCCAGCCCCGATCTGTGGATGGTGCATACGGCGGTGTTGGACCGTGACGCGGGGTTTCACGCATCCGAGGAGCGGTTCGTGCGCGATGGCGGCGGGCTGGCCGGGGCCACCGAGCCGGTGGGGCGTGTCTGGGCCGAGGATTGGGAACTGGCCGGGCTGGAGGGGGCGCGCTGGACACTGCGCTTCACGGTCGAGGACTACGTGCTGTCCCTGGAACTGGAGCCGGCGCGCGAGCCGGTGTTGCAGGGCGAGGCCGGCCTGAGCCAGAAGGGGCCGGAGCCGGGCGATGCCTCGTATTACTACTCGATGCCGCGTATCGCGGTGGCCGGCGAGGTGCGCCGTGCTGCCGGGGCAACGCTGGACGTGACCGGGCAGGCGTGGATGGACCGCGAATGGAGTACCAGCGCGCTGGCGGAGGATCAGGCGGGCTGGGACTGGTTTGCGCTGCAGCTGGATGACGGGCTGGACGTGATGTATTACCAGTTGCGCCGCCCCGATGGCACGCCGCATGAGTTATCGAAAGGTCGCTGGATGCCGTTGGATGCCGAGGACGCCCTGCTGGAGCCGGAGCAGGTGCAGCTCGAACCCACCCGCTACGCCACCCAGCCGTCCGGTAACCGCTATCCGGTGGAATGGTCCCTGCGTATCGAGCCTCCGGGTGGCGGGCCTGTGCGCGAGTGGACCGTGGTCGCGGTGCGCGACGAGCAGGAGATGGACACGGTGGTCCGCTATTGGGAAGGGGCCGTGGATATCCTCGACGCGGATGGCGAGCCGGTCGGCCGGGGCTTCGTGGAGTTGACGGGGTATGAGGACGGGTGAGGGCCTTGGGTTGGGGGTGCCTCTGCCTGCGGGGTGATGCGATTCGCTTCGCTCATTGCATCGATGATGTGGGGCGTTTCGGAAATGGGGTGGCGGGGCGCGCCACCCCGGGGGTTACCACTCCAGGGCTTCGTGGGCGGGGGCCAGGTCGAAGTCGTCCTCGAGGTGGGCGCGCAGGGCGCGTTCTTCCATCAGGCGTTCCAGGGCGCGGCGAGCGGCGTGGCGTGCCGGGCCGCGGTCATTGACGAGCTGGTTGTCGAACAGGCTGGCGATTTCGTCGGCACCATCGGCCACGTCGTCGATCGTCGGATCCATTGTCGGGTCTCCTGACAAGCCGGCCGGGCCACCCCGGACTGCGGTATCAGAAAAGCCTTATATATCGTTCCCGGCGCTGCGCAAGCAGAAAATTCTTATTGTTCGGCGGATTGTCTTATGGGCATGGCGCGCCGAACTCGGGACGCTGCTTCTGGTCCATCGTGCACGAGTGGCAGCGCTTCTCACTGTCATCCCAACCAGTCGCGAGGGCAGGCCATGCTGATCCGCACCCGACGTCGTTCCGAGTGTTCCCATAGCGAGATCACCCCGCCGGAGGTCTACGCGCGGCGGCGCGAGTTCCTGCGTGCCGGGGTCGGGTTGGGCGCCGGTCTTGCCCTGGGGGGACTGGGCATGGCGTTGCCGACCTCGGCCGCGCTGCGCGGCTACCCGCTCGAGTTCGAGGGCAGTGATTACTCCACGGACGAGTCGAAGACCGCGTATGACGAGATCACCAGCTACAACAATTTCTTCGAGATGGGGCCGGGCAAGAGTGACCCCAAGACCTACGCCGACCAGCTGAAGACCGACCCCTGGACCATCACCGTGGACGGGCTGTGCGAGAACCCCGGCGAGTATGCGGTCGAGGATTTCATCAGCCCCTGGTCACTGGAGGAGCGGATCTATCGCATGCGCTGTGTCGAGGGCTGGTCCATGGTGATCCCGTGGATCGGCTTCGAGCTGAATCGCATCATCGAGAAGGCGCAGCCGCGCGGCGGTGCCCGCTATGTCGCCTTCGAGAGCATCTACGATCCGGACAACCTGCGTGGCCAGCGCCGCCGCCGCGGCAGTAGTGGCGGGCTCGAGTGGCCCTATACCGAGGGGCTGCGCCTGGACGAGGCGATGCATCCGCTGACGATTCTGGCCGTGGGGTTGTACGACGAGGTGTTGCCGAATCAGAACGGGGCGCCGATCCGCGTGGTGGTGCCGTGGAAGTACGGCTTCAAGAGCATCAAGTCGATCCAGCACATCCGCTTTGTCGAGGACCAGCCGCCGACCCTGTGGAATCAGGCGCAGTCCGACGAGTACGGTTTCTACAGCAACGTGAATCCGGACGTGGACCATCCGCGCTGGTCACAGCGCACCGAGCGCCGGATCGGCGAGTTCCGCCGCCGGCGCACGGAGATGTTCAACGGCTATGCCGATGAAGTCGCCTCGCTGTACGAGGGGATGGACCTGACGCGGTACATCTGACGCGGTGACGGCATGACGGCCTCAACGCGCCGGGCGCGCACCCGGCCACCGCGTGGCGTCTGGTGGGCGGTGCTGCTGGCCTCGCTGGTCCCGGCGGCCTGGATCGGCCTGCGTACGCTGGGCTGGTTCGACGGGCTGGGCGTGAACCCGATCGAGAAGCTGCTGGAACTCTCCGGCACCCACGCGATGATCGCGCTGCTGATCGCGCTGGCGGTCACACCGCTGCGACAGATGACGGGGCTGGCGTGGATCGTGCGGCTGCGGCGGATGCTGGGGCTGGTGGCGTTCGGCTACGTGACCGCGCACGCCCTGATCTGGCTGGGGGTGGATCTGTTCTTTGACTGGGAACTGGTGCTCTACGACCTGACCGAGCGCCCGTTCGTGATGGTCGGCTTCGCCGCCTGGCTGATCCTGCTGGCGTTGACGCTGACCTCCACCGACGGCGCCCAGCGCTGGCTCAAGAAGAAGTGGGTCTGGCTGCACCGTGGGGTGTACCTGGCCGGCGTGCTGGCGGTGCTCCACTTCCTGTGGCTGGCCCGCGCTGACTACGTGGAGGTCGCCCTGTACGCGGCGATACTCGCCTTCCTGCTCGGCTGGCGTGTCGTCTACCGCTGGCGGAGCCGCCGGCGCTTCCATGCCCGCCGCCGCACCCCCGCCTGAGCGTCCGGCTCAATTACCTTTTGTTGACCACGAAGGCACGAAGAAGGGTCGGGTCAAGGGCGTTCCTGATGAGCAACGAGCTTCCGCCCATTGCCGGGAACGTTCGTCCAGGGGTTGGCTCCGTCCGCCGCGGGGAGCTGTTGGGCTCCGCGAGTCGCATCGTTTCCTGCGTCGTGCCAGTTCCTTGATGGGATTCGCTGCGCTCATCCCATCCTACGACTGCGGGAGGGCAGCGGTGCGCGTCATCCCGGAAACCGCGTAGCGGTTATCCGGGATCTCGGCGGCTGGGGTTGCCCCGACGGGGGAGATCCCGGCTCTTCGCTTCGCTTCGGCCGGGATGACAGTGCAGGGGCCAGGGCCGGGGAGGGTGACATTCCCAAAAGGCCCGGATTAGGGCGACCTGCGGCGGGCCATTTACGTCCCCGGATGATCCCCGTGACTGGCTGACTCTCGTCGCTAATCAGGCGATTTTTTAACCCTGGACCTGCTCTGTTTCCTATGTGCCTTTCGTCGTCAACCGCCCTTGCCCTTCTTCGTGTGCTTCGTAGTGGATAAAAGGGGGCCCGAAGAACGTTAGCTGGCGTTAAGGGTGATCAGGAATTCGAGCAGGGCCTTCTGGGCGTGCAGGCGGTTCTCGGCCTCGTCCCAGACGACGCTTTGCGGGCCTTCCAGGACGTCCGTGGAGACTTCTTCTTCGCGGTGCGCCGGCAGGCAGTGCATGAACAGGGCGTCGTCGTTGGCGAGCCGCATCAGGTCGGCATCGACGAAGAAGCCGGAGAAGGCCCGGCGCCGCGCGCTCTTTTCCTGCTCCTGGCCCATGCTCGCCCAGACATCGGTGACGACCAGATCCGCACCCTCGGCCGCGGCACGGGCGTCGCGCGTCAGCTCGAAGTGTTCCTGCGTGGTCTCGACCACGCTGGGCTCCGGGTCGTAGCCTTCCGGACAGGCGGCGACCAGCTGGAAATCCAGCTGGCGGGCGGCGTACATGTAGCTGTGGCACATGTTGTTGCCGTCGCCGATCCAGGCCACGCGCTTGCCGCGGATGTCGCCGCGGTGCTCGACGTAGGTCTGCAGGTCGGCGAGCAGCTGCGCCGGGTGCTCCAGATCGGTCAGGCCGTTGATCACCGGGACCGAGGAGTGCTTGGCGAACAGTTCGATCTTCTCGTGCTCGTAGGTGCGGATCATCACGCAGTCGACCATGCGCGAGAGTACGCGGGCGGTGTCTTCGATCGGCTCGCCGCGGCCCAGCTGGGTGTCGCGCGGGGACAGGAACAGGGCGTTGCCGCCCAGCTGCTGCATGCCCACCTCGAACGACACCCGGGTGCGGGTGGAGGACTTCTCGAAGATCATGCCGAGCGTCTTGCCGCGCAGCAGGTCGTCGTGGTGTCCGCCCGACTTCAGCTGCTGCTTGAGCTCGATCGCCCGTTGCAGCAGGGCACGGGTTTCATCCCCGGAGAGATCGAGGAACGAGAGGTAATGGCGAGGGTTCATGCAGAGACCTCCTTGGGGACAGAGGATGACAGGAAGGCATCCACCAGGTCGGCTACGGTGGCGGCGATCTGTTCCACCTGGTCGTCGTCGATGATGAGCGGCGGCAGCAGGCGGATCACGCGGTCCGCCGTCACGTTCAGGATCAGGCCGCGTTCCAGGGCGGCCATCACCAGCTCGCCCGCCGGGCGGTCCAGCTCGACGCCGATCATCAGGCCGCGGCCGCGCACGGCGACCACGCCCGGGTGGTCGCTCAGGCGGTCGCGCAGGCGACCCAGCAGGAATTCGCCCTGGCGCGCGGCTTGTTCGCACAGGGCCTCGTCCTGCATCACGTCGAGCACGGCCAGCGCCGCCCGGCACACCAGCGGGTTGCCCCCGAAGGTGGTGCCATGCATGCCGGGACTGAACAGATCGCGCGCCGCACCGGCGACCAGATTGGCGCCAATGGGGATGCCGTTGCCGAGACCCTTGGCCAGGCTGACCACGTCCGGCGTGATGCCCTCGTGCTGGAAGGCGAACCAGTATCCGGTGCGCCCGATGCCGGCCTGGATCTCGTCCAGCATCAGCAGCCAGTCCTTGCGGTCGGCCAGCTCGCGCAGGCGGCGCAGGTAGCCAGGGGGCGGGACATGGACCCCGCCTTCGCCGGTGACCGGCTCGACCAGGATGGCGACCACGTCGGGGTCTTCGGTCAGGGCCTCTACCGCATCGAAGTCGCCGTGCGGGACATGCACGAAGCCCGAGACCAGCGGTTCGAACCCGGCCCGCACCTTGGGGTTTCCGGTGGCGGACAGCGTGGCCAGGGTGCGGCCGTGGAAGCTGCCCTCCATCACTACGATCTTGGGCTCGGCGATGCCCCGGGCGCGGCCGTGCAGGCGGGCGAGCTTGATCGCCGCTTCGTTGGCCTCGGCTCCGGAGTTGCAGAAGAACGCGCGGTCCATGCTGGCCAGCTTGCACAGACGCCGGGCCAGCTGTTCCTGCAGCGGGATGCGGTACAGGTTGGAGGTATGCACCAGCGTGCCGGCCTGGTCGCAGATGGCCTGTGCCACCTTGGGGTGGGCATGTCCGAGACCGCACACGGCAATGCCGGACAGGGCATCCAGATAGCGCTTGCCGTCGGTGTCCCACAGCCAGGCGCCTTCGCCGCGTTCAAAGGCGACGGGCAGGCGCTTGTAGGTGTTCTGCAGGGCGTCGTTCATTGGGTTCTCCGAAACCAAAGAGCCGGCGGAGGACCGCCGGCTCGATGAAAGGCGCAGCCGCATCATGCGGCCAAAGGCGCCTAGTATATAAACCCTTTGGGGTTTACTTCATCTGCTGGGCAGCAAAGTCCCAGTTGACCACGGCCCAGAAGTTCTCGAGGTACTTCGGGCGCGCGTTGCGATAGTCGATGTAGTAGGCGTGCTCCCAGACATCGCAGGTCAGCAGCGGGGTCTTGCCGTCGCGCAGCGGGTTGGCGGCGTTGGAGGTGTTGACGATCTCCACCGAGCCATCACTGTTCTGCACCAGCCAGGTCCAGCCGGAACCGAAGTTGCCGACGGCGGATTCGTTGAACTTCTCCTTGAAGGCATCGAACGAACCGAAGGCGCTGTTGATCGCGTCCGCGAGCTTGCCGGAGGGTTCGCCGCCGGCGTTCGGGGCCATACAGTTGAAGTAGAAGGTGTGGTTCCAGACCTGGGCGCCGTTGTTGAAGATGCCGCCGGCCGGGGCCTTCTTGATGATGTCTTCCAGCGAGGCATTTTCGAACTCGGAACCCGGCAACAGGCCGTTCAGCTTGGTCACGTAGGTCGCGTGGTGCTTGTCGTGATGGTATTCCAGCGTCTCGGCGGAGATGTGCGGTTCCAGCGCGTTCTTGGCGTAGGGCAGATCGGGCAGTTCGTAGGCCATGAAAGACTCCTTGTACGGTGTCGTGAGAAACTGAGGCGGCGGCGCACCCGAACCGGGAGCGCTGCTTAACAGGACAACGATAGTCACGTTGCCCGGGCGATGCAATTTCCGATGACGCCGGTTGGTTTTCACCCCGGCGGATTTCCCACAAGACGAGGCGCATGGCGGATACCGACAAGACGGGGCAGGAAGGCGAAGCGGCGGTGGCGAAGCGCTCGACGGTGGACTGGCGGGCCCGGATCGGCCTGATGCTGGGCCCGGCGATCTTTGTGCTGTTCCTGCTGGTGCCGGCGCCGATGGGGTTCGATCCGGCGGCGTGGTGGGTGCTGGGGCTGACGCTGTTCATGGCGACCTGGTGGATCAGCGAGGCGTTGCCGCTGCCGGTCACGGCGCTGCTGCCGATCGCGATCCTCCCGGTCCTCGACATCACCTCGATGGAGAACGCGACCGCGCCCTACGCGAACCCGATCATCTTCCTGTTCATGGGCGGCTTTGCGATCGCCTTGGCGGTGCAGCGCTGGGATTTGCACCGGCGCATGGCGCTGGCGATCGTGGCCCGTTCCGGGAATCGTCTGCACGCCCTGGTGGGGGCCTTCATGCTGGCCACGGCCGGGTTGTCCATGTGGGTCAGCAATACCGCGACCGCGGCGCTGATGCTGCCGATCGCCCTGTCGGTGCTGGGCCTGATCGAACGTGGTGCATCGCCACGGGGTCCGGGGGCGACTGCGGAGTCGCGGCGCCCGGCCCTGGCATTGTTGCTGGGGATCGCCTTTGCCGCGAACATCGGGGGCATGGCGACCATCATCGGCTCGCCGCCGAATGCCCTGACCGCGGCCTATCTCGGGGATCGCCACGGGATGGAGATCGGGTTTCTGGAGTGGATGACCTTGGGCCTGCCGCTGGCGGCGGTCCTCCTGGCCCTCGCGTGGTGGCTGCTGACGCGCTGGGTGTTCCCGGTGCACCGGGTCGAACTGACCGGCCTGCGCGCCCTGCTGGACGAGCAGCGCGCCACGGTCGGGCGCTGGTCGACCGCAGAGAAGCGGGTGGCGGCGGTGTTCGTGCTGGTCGCGCTCGCCTGGCTGACACGGCCGCTGCTGGAGGGCTGGTTGCCCATCTCGCTGACCGATGCCGGCATTGCGATCCTGGGCGCCGGCTTGTTGTTCCTGATTCCCTCGGGTTCCATGGAACAGCGCAGGTTGTTGGCCTGGGATAACACCCGCGAGCTGCCCTGGGGTGTGCTGCTGCTGGTCGGAGGCGGCCTGAGCCTGGGGGCGGCCATCGAGTCCAGTGGTCTGGCGGAGCTGGCGGCCGATGCCCTGGTGATCGCGCAGACCTGGCCGCTGATCCTGATCATGGCCGGGGTGGTGTTGCTGACCATGACGCTGAGCCACGTAACCAGCAATACGGCCACGGCCGCGACGCTGTTACCCCTGGTCACCGCGTTTGCGCTGAGCATGGACGTGCCGGTACTGATGCTGGCACTCCCCGTCGCCTTTGCCGCTTCCGTGGCCTTCATGCTGCCAGTGGCGACCCCGCCGAATGCCATCGTGTTCGCCAGCAACCGCCTGCAGGTGCTGGACATGGTGCGGGGCGGGGCACTGCTTTCCGTGGTGGCGCTGGTGCTGATCAGCCTGGCCGTCTACGTCTTCGCCGAGGCCCTGCTGGTGTAGCCGCGGCGCGGATTCGTTCTGTGATGGCCGTGTCCCCGACGTTCTTGTGGGGATGAAAAGCCTTCCATGCTCAAGTTCTAGGATTCGCCGCCGCTAGGGAGGGCGAACGGCCCATTATTTTGCGAGCTGGCGCTGACCGGCGGACCGAAGGACGCACAGACATGTTCAACAATATTCGAATTGGCGTACGGCTCATGGTGGGCATCATCGGCGTGGTGGTCCTCGCCGTGGTGCTGACCCTGGTCGTGGTGATGAATGCCCTGGGTACGATGGCGGACAGGGCGGAGCAGCGTGAGCTGAACGACTTGGCTGGCCAGTTGCTGGACCGGCTGGACCAGGAGTCGGCGCGCGCGACCGCGATGGCGGAGACCGTGGCGCGCATCCCGGATGTGCAGGAGGCCATGGCCGATGGGGATCGCGATCGGTTGGCCGCACTGACCGTTCCGAGTTTCGAGTCCCTGAGCGCCGATTACGGCGTGCGCCAGTATCAGTTCCACACGCCGCCGGCGACCTCCTTCCTGCGCGTGCATCGCCCGGATCGTTATGGCGACGACCTGTCCGGTTTTCGCCAGACGGTCGTCGACACCAACGACCGCCGGGCCCCGATCTCGGGCCTGGAAGAGGGCGTGGCCGGCCTGGGTATCCGCGGCGTGGTCCCCATCGCTCACAACGGAGAGCATGTGGGTTCGGTGGAGTTCGGGCTGTCCTTCGGCGACCCCTTCTTCGAGCAGTTCACCGAGGAGCTGGGTGCACCGGTCGCGCTCTACCTGCGCGATGAGGGTCGGTTCAACCGCTTTGGCGGGACCATCGAAGGCGAAGCGACTTTCAATGCGGCCGAGATGCGCGAAGTGCTCCAGGGCGAGCGCCTGGTGCGCAACGTGACCTACCAGGGCGAGCCGATGGCGGTGATCGCCCGGCCGGTGCGCGATTTCTCCGGCGATGCGGTGGGTGTGCTGGAACTGATGGTGGACCGCAGCGCCTACGTGACCATGACCCGCAACGCCACCGGCACGGTGGTCATGGTCGGCGTGATCGCGGTGGTTCTGGGCGCGCTGCTGGCCTGGTTCCTGACCCGCAGTATCGTGCGCCCGCTGTGCCAGACGGTGGAGCGTCTGGACGACATCGCCAGTGGCGAGGGTGACCTGACGCGCCAGCTGGAGGTGTCCGGCCGGAACGAGCTGGGCGATCTGGCGGTGGTGTTCAACCGCTTTGTCGAGAAGATTCGCGTGTTGATCCAGCAAGTGGCGGCGGGTTCCGATCAGGTCGCTGCCGCGTCCAACGAGCTGTCCGCGACCAGCGAGGAGACCAACGAGCAGGTGCGCCGCCAGAAGGCGGAGACCGACCAGGTCGCCACCGCGATGAACGAGATGACCGCCACCGTGCAGGAAGTCGCCCGCAATGCCGCGGATGCGGCGGCGGCCGCCCAGGCTACGGACCAGGACGCCGTGGCCGGTCAGCAGGTGGTGCAGAAGACGGTCACCGCGATCAACGGCCTGTCCAGGCAGGTCGACAATGCGGCCGAGGTGGTCACCCGCCTGTCGCAGGATGCCGAGCAGATCAACAAGGTCCTGGAGGTCATTGGGGACATCGCCGACCAGACCAACCTGCTGGCGCTGAATGCCGCGATCGAGGCGGCCCGCGCTGGCGAGCAGGGCCGCGGCTTCGCCGTGGTGGCCGACGAGGTACGCACCCTGGCCAGCCGGACGCAGGACTCGACGCACGAGATCCAGCAGATGATCGAGCGGGTCCAGAGCGGTACGCGCGAGGCGGTGCAGGCGATGGAAGATGGGCGTTCCAAGGCCCACGAGAGTGTCGAGCAGGTGAACCTTGCCGGCGAATCGCTCAACGCGATTACCCAGTCGGTGACCCGCATCAGCGACATGAACACGCAGATCGCCAGCGCCGCCGAGGAGCAGTCCACCGTGGCCGAGGAGATCAACCGCAACGTGGCCAACATCACCGAGGTGCTTGACCAGACCGCGGCGGGCTCCGAGCAGATCCGCAATGCCTCGGAGGAGCTGTCCAAGCTCGCCTCCCAGCAGCAGGAGCGTGTGGGTCAGTTCAAGGTCTGATACTCGACCGGATGGTGTCGAGCCCGCCTCCCTGTTCGGGGAGCGCGGGCTTTTTTATGCGTGTGGGGAAAAGGGCAGACGAAGAAGCCAGGTCAAGGGCGATCCTGATTAGCAACGAGCGTCAGCCAGGCTCAAGGCCCGTGCGGGCCCGGGTCTCCGGGCGCCTCCTACATCGTCATCCCGGAAACCGCGCAGCGGTTATCCGGGACCTCCACGGTATGAGTGACCCGTACGTTGGGGCTAGAACGGCGTGTGGAGATCCCGGCTCTGCGCTGCGCTACGGCCGGGATGACGGGGAGGGGGCCCTACGCCTGGGATCACAATCAGGGTGAGCTCCGCCCGGGATGACAGGGCAGGGGTAAGCGCCCCGGGAGGGTGACACTCCCAGGAAGGCCTGGATCAAAGTGGCCCGGGGCGGGCCATGCACGTCCCCAAATGGGCCCCGCCACTGGCTGACGATCGTTCCTAATCAGGAGGGCGATTGGACCACGGAGGACGCAGAGCACTGGGGGAAGGGCTGGGGAGGAAAAGGTCGGATGATGGCCGTACGACGTCAGACGACACTCCGGTCGTGATCTTTCGACACTGTCCTTGCCGTGCTCTGTGACCTCTGTGACCTCTGTGGTTCAGGCCTTTTGCCCGTCTTCGTGCCTTGGTGGCCTTCGTGGTGAATAAAGGCCCTTACTGAGCGGGAAAGAGGCGTTCGCCGTTTTCGAAGGCAATGGCGCGGGCGACGTTGTCGGGCAGCTGGTCGAGCCAGGCGCGGGTCTCGTCTTTCAGGTGGGTGTACTGTTCCCAGCGCGTGGTGGTGAACGTGTCCACGCCGATCATGAAGCGATCCGGATGGGTGAGGAACAGCTCGAACCAGTCGTCGTCGATCTGGCCACCGGGGTTAATGCGCGGGTTGCGCATGGACAGGTCCATGTTCATGCGCGGGTGGCGCTCGAGGTAGTCCTGCACCAGGGGCGGGTAGGCGTAGCTGCCGGCGTGGGCCCAGAGGATGCGGACCTCGGGGTGGGTGGCGTAGGCATGATCGATCACGGCCGGGTCGCCGTGGATCATGATGGTCAGATCGCGGGCGACGGCCAGGTCCAGCAACTGTTCGAAGCCGGGTCCGAAGCGGTCGTCTGCCAGGATGTGAAACTCGCCCAGCCCGCGCCAGGCCACGTCGGATTCGTCCAGCATGTCGGCAATGCGGGCGCCCAGGTCCTCGACGTGCATCCAGTCCATCTTCTTGCCCAGGCGGTGGGAGACTTCCAGAAACGGCACGATGCGGGTGTCCGAGCCCGCTTGCAGGCGACGAATCAAGCCGCCTTCGGTCGACATGACGATGGCGCTGCGCACGTCATTGGAGGCCAGGGTGCGGCCCACGTCGCTGATGCCAAAGGTTTCGGCCACCGCCGGGCGATAGTGCAGGTGGGCATCGAAGATCGGCGGCTCGGCGCTGGCGACCGTGAAGGGCAGGGCCAGCCCGAGCGTGGCGCCGAGCAGGGAACGGTGGAGGCGATGGTGCATGGACAGACCCTTCGGAAGCCAATTCGACATCAGGAACGCGGCGGACTGTTGGGCGCAGGGGTCGGATCGGTCGTCTGTGCCGGATCGAAGCGCTCGCGCAGGTAGCGGATGATGGCATCGGATTCGTACAGCCAGCGCACCGAGCCGTCTTCTTCCTCGATTCGCAGGCAGGGCACCTGCAGGCGGCCGCCCTCGTTCTGCAGTTCCTCGCGCCAGGGACCGGTGGCCTGGGCGTTGCGCAGTTCGATATCCAGCGACAGGCGCTGCATCGCGCGGCGGGCCTTGATGCAGAACGGGCACGCCGGGAAGTGATACAGGGCAAGGCGTTGCGTCTGTTCGTCGATTCGGGCTTGGTCGGCCGGGTCCCGTTCGATGCCGCGTGGGCGCGAGACGCGCTCACCGATCAGCATGAACGGGGTCAGAATCAGGCGGACGCCACGGAAGAAGGTGCGAATCAGGAATCTCATGGCGAAAGGATGCCACAGGAGCCCGACACCGTTACAGCATCTCGAGCGATGGAGGCGTTAGTTTCACCCTCAAACCCAAGAGCGCTTTTTGCACGCAGCGCAAGAAGGCGCGACCTGATTAGCAACGAGCGTCAGCCAGGCTCAAGGGCCAAGCGGGCCGGGATCTCCACGGTATGGGGTACCCGTACGTTGGGGCTGGACTGACGTGTGGAGATCCCGGCTCTCCGCTTCGCTACGGCCGGGATGACGGCGAGGGGGGCGCTCCGGCCGGGATCACAATCAGGGTGCGCTCCAACCGAGGTGACAGGACAGGGGTAACGGGCCCCGGGAGGGTGACATGCCCAGCAAGGCGTGGATCAAAGTGGCCCGAGGCGGGCCATGCACGTCCCCGAATGAGCCCCGCCACTGGCTGACGCTCGTGCTAATCAGGAGGCGCGAAGAAGATCAAGGGCGGTCTTTCCACGGCGTATTAAAGAGGGCGCGGCGTGGAGTGGGGCAAGAGTGAGCAGAAAAGGGTATCGGCCTACCGATCCGTGCTGTTCAGCCCGCATCAAAGCTCCGATGCCGTTAACCATCCTGCCGTTGTCGGTGTCCGGCCGTGACCTCCATGGTTACAGGCTCTCGACCGTCTTTGCGTCTTCGTGGTGGGGATCTTTGGGAATCGGCAAGCTCAGGGGGTGCCGAAGTCGAACTCCCAAGGGTCTTCCGGGGGCGCATCGAGTAGCGACGGGCGCAGGCGGATCACTTCGAAGCCCAGTTCGCGATAGTCATCGAGGCGGTCCGGGGCGCGGTCGGCGACCTCGACGAAGTCGGCAAATGCCTCCGCGTCCAGGCCGCGCCAGCCGGCAAAGGTGCCGCAGACTGCCACGTTCACACCTTCGTCGCGGACCAGGGCCTCCACCTCGTCGTGCAGGCTGGGGTGCTGCGTCGCCTCGCGGCGCGTTAGGGTGAATTGTTCCGCACCGTGGGAGACGACGGCCACCGGGTAGTCGGGGTCGCGTTCGCGCAGGCGGGCGACACTGGCCCGAATCTCGGGAAGAAGCGCGGATAGCGCTGCGCGGTCGTTCTCGATGATCTCGAAGACCACGCCTTCAGGGAGCTTGTCGCGTTCCAGGAGCTCGAGGACGGCCGCGGAGGGTTCTCCCGGGGCCAGCGGGTCAGAGGAGGTCACGGGGCCCGCGTGCAGGCGGGGCATGGCCAGCATGGCAATGAGGCCGCCCACGAACAGCCAGGCGGGAAGCGGAAATGGGCGAGGGCGTGAGCGGGTAATCCACATGGCCCCATTCAAGCGGGGATCGCCGGACGACGCAAACACCCGCGCACGGGGGCAGCAGAATTGGGGCTCCCGCGCGTGGGCAGAGTCGAGTCGCCGGGGTCAGTGGCGGTCCCCGGTGGCCTGCTCGGCCATTTGCTCGTAGCTGGTGTGGCGCACGTCCTTGCCCTTGACGAAATAGACGACGTATTCGCAGATGTTGCGCGCGCGGTCGCCGATACGTTCCAGGGAGCGGGTGGCCCAGACGATGTCCATCAGGCGCGGGACGGAGTCCGGGGCGGCGGTCATCTGCCGCATCAGTTTGTGGGTGACGGTCTCGTACAGGCTGTCGATCTGGATATCGAGCTGGGCGACGCGCACGGCCTGTTCCACGTCCATACGGGCGAAGGCATCCAGGGCCCCGCGGGTCATCTCGCGGACATGTTCGCCCATGCTGGCGATATCCGACATCGGGGCGCTGTTGCGGTCCTCGTCCAGCAGGTGCAGGCCCATGCGGCCGACCCGCTCGGCCTCGTCGCCCATGCGTTCCAGGTCGGTGATGGTCTTGATGACCGCGATCACCAGCCGCAGGTCGGAGGCGGTCGGCTGGCGTCGGGCGAGGATGTGGGTGCACTCCTCGTCGATCTCGACCTCCTTGGCGTTGACCTCGTAGTCGGAGGTCATGACCTTCTCGGCGAGTTCGGCATCGCCCTCGACCATCGCGTGGACGGCATCGGCGAGCTGCTGCTCGACCAGGCCGCCCATGGCCATCACCTGCTTGATGATGTCTTCCAGCTCGGCGTTGAACTGCTGCGAGATGTGTTGCTTGAAGAAGCTCTTGTCCATGGTGTTTTCCTAGGGAGACACTGATGAATGTACGCGTCCGCGCTCGAGTCGGTTTTGCCCGCTGACAAGGCGCGGTGACTGCCGTGCAGTGACTCTGCACAAGGGAGCCGCAACGCTGGCAGCGGGCAAAAGCGGCCGAGCCCCGACCTCTAAGTGAGGACATACGGGGTTGTTGCCCCATTTCCAGAGTGTTGGTACTGGCAAGGGCCTTGTCGGCCTGTTTGTAGCGCTTGCTCTCGCACAAAATGGGGCACCAACGCGGAGGTGTAGATTCATCCGTGTCTCCCTAGCCGAAGCGGCCGGTGATGTAGTCCTCGGTCTGCTTCTTGGCAGGCGAGGTGAACAGGGTGTCGGTATCCGCGTATTCGATCAGCTCGCCCATGTACATGAAGGCGGTGTAGTCGGATACGCGCGCGGCCTGCTGCATGTTGTGGGTGACGATGACCAGCGTGTAGTCCTTCTTCAGCTCGATCATCAACTCCTCGATCTTCAGCGTGGCCAGCGGATCCAGCGCCGAGCAGGGCTCGTCCAGCAGCAGGACTTCGGGATCGATCGCGATGGCGCGGGCGATGACCAGGCGCTGCTGCTGGCCACCGGACAGGCCGAAGGCGTTCTCGTGCAGACGGTCTTTCACCTCATCCCACAGCGCGGCGCGCTTGAGCGACTTCTCCACCACCTCGTCCAGCTTGCGGCGATTCTTCACGCCCTGCAGGCGCAGGCCGTAGGCCACGTTCTCGTAGATCGACTTGGGGAACGGGTTCGGCTTCTGGAACACCATGCCCACTCGGCGGCGCAACTCGGGGACATCCACGGACTTGTCGTTGATGTCCGCGCCGTCCAGGCGGATGGTGCCCTCGATGCGTACGGAATCGATCAGGTCGTTCATGCGGTTGAAACAGCGCAGGAACGTTGACTTGCCGCAACCGGAAGGCCCGATGAATGCCGTGATGCGGTTCTTCGGGATGCGGATGTCGATGCCCTTGAGCGCCTGGTCCTCGCCGTAGAAAAGTTTTAGGCCCTCCGCGGTCAGGCAGATGTCCTCTCGGTCGAGGCTGAGGCCGCGCGGGGCCTGGTTATTCTGGGCCACGTTGAGGGCGTGGGTCTGGGTGTCACTCATTTCGGGTACTCCATGGGGAATGGGGTTCGACGCATCCCGGCACCGCGAGGGGGCGGAAAAGCACCGTCATTGCGAGGCGCGCAGCGACGTGGCAATCGGTTTGGGTGCCTCCGGCGTGTGGGGTACCGGAAGCCGATTGCCGCGGCCCCTGCGGGGCCTCGCAATGACGTTGCGTGCGAGAAACGTTGTGCATGTCGTGTCTCAGTCACTGTCGGCGCGGTACTTCTCGCGCAGGTAGTTGCGGATCGAGATGGCGGTCAGGTTGAGCACGATGATCAGCATCACCAGGATCAGGGCGGTCGCGTAGACCAGCGGCCGGCCGGCCTCGACGTTCGGGCTTTGAAAGCCGACGTCGTAGATGTGGAAGCCCAGGTGCATGAAGGCGCGATCCAGGTGCAGGTACGGGAAGTTGCCGTCCACCGGCAGGCTGGGGGCCAGCTTGACCACCCCGACCAGCATCAGCGGGGCCACCTCGCCGGCCGCGCGCGCGACGGCCAGGATCAGCCCGGTCATCATCGCCGGCGCCGAAAGCGGCACGATCAGGCGCCACAGGGTCTCCGCCTTGGTCGCGCCCAGGGCCAGCGAGCCGTGGCGGATGCTGGCGCCGATGCGGGTCAGGCCTTCCTCGGTGGAGACGATTACCACCGGCAGGGTCAACAGCGCGAGCGTGAGCGAGGCCCAGATGATCGCCGGCGAGCCGAAGGTGGGCGAGGGCAGGGCGTCGCGGAAGAACATCTGGTCGATGTTGCCGCCAACCAGGTAGACGAAGAACCCGAGGCCGAATACACCGAACACGATGGAGGGCACGCCCGCGAGGTTGTTCACCGAGATGCGGATGATGCGCACCAGCGGGCCCTGCTTCGCGTACTCGCGCAGGTAGATCGCGGCCAGCACGCCGAACGGGGTCACCACGATCGACATGATCAGGACCATCAGTACGGTCCCGAAGATCGCCGGCAGGATGCCGCCTTCGGTGTTGGCCTCGCGCGGATAGCCGGTCATGAACTCCCAGAAGGTGTGCACGTAGTGCCCGAGCTTTTGCGGGATGCTCATGTCGTTCGGCCACCAGGCGTTCACGACATCCGCAAGTGCGATCACGGATTCGGCGCCGTCGGCGGTCTCCATCAGGATGGCGTAGCGGCGCAGTTCGTTGCGCAGCTCGTTACGCTCGTTTTCCAGCTCCGCGTACTGCTCCTCGAGTTCCGCGCGTTCGGCCTGCAGTTCCGCCTCGCGCTCGGCGCGCTCTTCGATCGACAGCTCGGTGGCACGCTCGATACCGCGCAGGGCAATGCGGATCTGCTCGATCTGGAAATTGATCGCGCCGATGTCCACGCGTTCGATGCGTTCGATCTGGCGGACCAGGCCGCGGGTCTCGGGGATAACCGCCTCGAAACGCACGCGGGCCTCGTTGCCGGTGGCCACGGCCTCGCCGTCCACGCGGAACTCGCGAACAAAGCCGTAGAAGTTGCCCCACTGCAGGCGTTCCAGCACCACCGCATCGCGAGGCATCTCGCGCTCGCCCATGAAGTCGTCCAGATACCAGCGGAAGTCTCGCGAGTCGAGGTCACGATTGCCGCGCTTGACCAGGTGCCGTACCACGATCTCCTGGCCTTCGGGCACGTCGAAGCCGGCGTCGCGCATGGCCTGGGCGGTCATCGTCTCGGAGCGCTGGAACTCGCCCATGACCTGGGTAGGCTCGCTTTGCTGCGCCGTCTGGTATTCGAACTGGGCCACGCTGGACGGCCAGAAGAACGACAGGCCGTTGACCGCAATCATCAGGATCAGCCCGAAGACCATCACCAGCGAGGTGGCCACCGCGCCCGCATTCAGCCAGATCCAGGGGGTGCCGGATTTGAACCATTTATTCATCGGATCGAGACCTGTCTGGAATGCGTTTTAAAGGGAGGCGTACTTGTTGCGCAGGCGCTGGCGCACGATCTCGGCGACCGTGTTCACGAAGAACGTGAGCGCGAACAGCACCAGTGCGGCGAGGAACAGGATGCGGAAGTGGCTGCCGCCGACCGCGGCCTCGGGCATCTCGACCGCGATGTTGGCGGAGAGCGTGCGCATGCCCTCGAAGATGTTGAAATTGACCACCGGCGAGTTCCCGGTCGCCATCAGCACGATCATGGTCTCGCCGACGGCGCGGCCGAAGCCGATCATGACCGCCGAGAAGATCCCCGGGCTGGCGGTCAGCAGAACCACGCGCACCACGGTTTGCCAGGGTGTGGCCCCCAGCGCCAGCGAACCCTGGGTCAGGTGCTTGGGCACGTTGAACACGGCATCCTCGGAAATCGAGTAAATGGTCGGGATCACCGCGAAGCCCATGGCGATGCCGATCACGAGGGCGTTGCGCTGGTCGTAGGTGATGCCGTTGTCGGTCAGCCACTGGCGCGCGTCGCCGCCGAACATCCAGATCTCGATCAGGGGGCTCAGCGTCACCGCGAACCAGCCCACCAGCAGGATCACCGGGATCAGGATCGCGGCCTCCCAGCCCGCCGGTATGAATGCGCGGACCTGCTCGGGGAGCACACGGGTCCAGACGAAGGCCATCAGCAGCATGGACAACGGCAGCAGAATCAGGATGCTCGCGACGGCGGGCAGGTTCGCCTCGATGAACGGGGCCAGCCACAGCCCCGCGAGGAAGCCAAGGATGACCGTGGGCAGCGCCTCCATCAGCTCGATCGAGGGCTTGGTGAGCGTGCGCATGCGCGCCGACATGAAGTAGGCGCTGTAGATTGCCCCCATGATCGCCAGCGGGGTGGCGAACAGCATGGCGTAGAAGGCGGCCTTGATGGTGCCGATGGTCAGGGGGATCAGCGAGAACTTGGGTTCGAACTCGTCGGTGGCCGAGGAGGACTGCCAGACGTAGTCGCCACCCGAGCGGCCCTCGTACCAGACCTTCTGCCACAGCACGTGGAAGGAGACCTCCGGATGACGGTTCTCCAGGCGCTGCAGGTGCCAGTTCTCGGCCTCGTCGATGGCGATCAGCAGGCGGTTGCGCGGGTCCACGTACACTCGATGCAGCGCCTGATCGGTAATCTGGCGTTCCACCAGGGTGCGCTGCGAGGTGGGGTAGTGGATCTTGATCTGGCCGGTTTCGTCGGCGGTCAGGAAGCCCTTGCGGATGTATTCGGGCTGGGTGTTGGTGACCGGCCCGGCGTGCGCGGGGAATTCGCGCACGCGGGTGATGCGGTTCACGTTGTCGGCGTCGCGCACCAGCATGTACTGGGTGACCGATCCGTCCGAGCCGCCCACGACGATCGACACCGTGCCCAGGAGGTATTCGAGCGAGGTGACTTCGGCCTCGTCTCCGCGAATGACGCGCTGGCTGTCTTCCAGGGTCGCGCTGGCCGGACGACGGATATCGTAGGAGTGCAGGCGCCCCTGGTCGTCGCCCACGAGCATGATGCGGCCGGTGATGTCGAGGAGGATGCGGGTGGCCGTGCTGCCTTCTGGCAGGGCGGGCATGTCGTAGGCACTGCGGCGCACCTGGGTTTCGCCGGTCATCATCGAGGTGGTCTCCTCGAACTGGACCAGACGGATGTGGCCGTCTTCGGTGGTGGCGGCGACACGAATACCGCTGGACCCGCGCTGGATCCCGACCACGCTGATGGCGGGGCCATCGCCGCCGATATCCAGCAGTGCAGAGTCTTCGTCACCCAGCGGGTAGACCACGCGCGGGTCATATTCGCGGCCCTCGGGGGTGAAGCGTTCGTTGTATTCGTACTCGATGGCGAGGACCTGCCCGTTGTCGAGGCCAAGCGCCACCAGGCGGGTACGCGGCTCGGCCGCGGTGAAACTGGTGACCCGGACGTCATCGGGAATCGGCAAGGTCTGTTCGCGCACGATTTCGCCGGTATTCGGGCGGAAGAACACGGCACGCCGGTCGTCGGTGATGCGCACGGCCATTTCGCGGTGGCGATTCACCGCCAGGTGCACGGTGCGGGTATCGGCGCCGCCGGGGGCGTCGTACTCGGTCAGGGGGTCGAGCTTGGCGCCCTGGAACATCGGCAGGGTTTCGCTCAGGAGGTAGACGAACATGAGGGTGAGGGCACCGACGACGGCGATCCCGAAAAACCCGATCATGTAGCGCGCGGAGCGATCCTTGGTGCGGCGCCAGCGCTGGAAACCGGCGAGACGCGGGGCGATGGTGGCGGTGGACATGAAGTTCCCCTGAGAGCCGCCGCGAAGGGCGTGCAAAACCATTGGATGTCGGGGCGTGATGCTACGGCCGCTATGTGACAGGGACGTGACATCCATGTGACGGCTGGTTGACCGGTGGGCGAGGAAGGCCTGCGCGCAACACACAAAAAAGGCCGGAACCCTTGGGTCCCGGCCTTTGCACCCATTCCCTGGGCGCGGGTACTGCGCCCGGTTTATTCCAGACCGAGGTTCTTGCGCTCGCGCTCGGCGACCGTGGCCGGCAGCGGGATGAAGCCGTCACGCACCACGACCTCCTGGCCTTCCTTCGACAGCACCATCTTCAGGAACTCGGCGGCGCGCGGGGTCAGGCCGTCTTCCGGGTGCTTGTTGACCATCACGTAGAGGAAGCGGGCCAGCGGGTAGTCACCGGAGGCGGCGTTCTCGCCGTTCGGCTCGAAGTAGTTGCCTTCTTCGGTGCCCAGCGGGATGGCGCGCACGCCGGAGGTGGAGTACCCGATGCCGGAGTAGCCGATGCCGTTCAGGGACTCGGAGACGCCCTGAACCACCGAGGCGGAACCCGGCTGTTCGTTGATGGCGTTCTTGAAGTCGCCATCGCACAGGGCGTGCTGGCGGAAGTACCCGTAGGTGCCGGAGACGGCGTTACGGCTGTACAGGGTGATGTCACGGTTGGCCCAGGAGCCTTCCAGTCCGAGCTGACCCCAGCGGGTGATGTCCTCGGCACCGCCACAGCGGCGGGTGGAGGAGAAGACGGCGTCGACCTGATCGATGCTCATGCCTTCGATCGGGTTGTCGCGGTTCACGAACACGGCGATGGTGTCTATGGCGACCGGCACGGCGGTCATCTCGTAGCCGTGGCGTTGTTCGAACTCGGCATGTTCGCTGTCACGCGGCATGCGCGACATCGGGCCGAAGTCGGCGGTGCCTTCGGTCAGGGCGGGCGGGGCGGTGGAGGTGCCGGCACCCTGGATCTGGACGTTCACGTTCGGGTAGAAGCCCTGGAATTCTTCCGCCCACAGGGTCATGAGGTTGTTCAGGGTGTCGGAACCGATGCTCGACAGGTTGCCGGAGATGCCGGAGACCGTCTCGTAGGCCGGGATGTCGGCATCGACTTCAGCCGCGGCGGTCAGCGGGGCGATGGCGAGGGCTGTGGCCGTGGCCAGCGCGAGGATGCTTCGCTTCAACAACATGGGTGTACTCCCTTGGGCTTGCTTGAGGTTTTCAAGGCCGAGTGGCTCGGTCCTTGATGACGAATTATCGGGAGGGGTGCTTGCAGTTACGTGACGCGCATGTGACAGGCGCGTGACATGTGGTTCGGCGTGGACGGGGCCGGGGTTGCGGAGGGCGATTGCTTCGCTGCGCTCGCAATGACGGGTATTGGTACAGGTCATTGCGAGGAGCGAAGCGACGCGGCAATCGGTCCGAAAGGCCCATGGGTTCGGGGCGTTTGCGGACGATTGCCACGGGCCCGGCGGGCCCTCGCAATGACGCTAGTTGGAGGGGCCTGATGGTTCGGCGCGGCGGATACGGGTCAGGGGGAACAGGCAGGTGAAGCGGCTGCCGCGGCCGACCTGGCTCTCGATGGCGAGGTGGCCTTCGTGGCGGGCGAGGACGTGCTTGACGATGGCCAGGCCCAGGCCTGTCCCGCCGCGTGACTGGGTGCGCCCGGCATCCACGCGATAGAAACGTTCGGTCAGGCGCCCGAGGTGATGGCTGGCAATACCCGGCCCGGTGTCCTCGACGCTCAGGCGCCCACCGTCGTCGTCGGCGCGCCAGCGCAGGGTGATGGTGGTCCCGCCAGGGGTGTACTTCACGGCATTGAACAGCAGATTGGCGCAGGCCGAGCGCAGTTCGTCCGGGTTGCCCTGGAACTCCAGTTTGGGGTCGGCGTCCAGTACGATCGCGTGCGCTTCCGTGCCGGAAAGGATGCGCGCCTCGTCCGTCAGCTTCTGGAACAGTGGGAACGGGTTGAACCAGTCCTGCGGGCCGGTGGTTTCGCCGGTCTCCAGGCGTGAGAGCAGCAGCAGGTCGTCCACCAGCAGTTTCATGCGCTCGGACTGTTCGCGCAGCATCTGGACCGAACGCGCGAGCTGAGGCTGGTCCTCCAGTTCGTCTTCCAGGCTCTCGGTGACGCCGTAGAGTACGGTCAGCGGCGTGCGCAGCTCGTGCGACACATTGGCGATGAAGTCGCGGCGCATGACCTCCAGGCGGTGCAGGTGGGTGGTGTCCCGGGCCAGCAGCAGGTACTGCGCGTCGCCATAGGGGAGCATGCGCATCTCCAGTTGGCGCTCGCTGTCCAGCGGGGAGGGCACGGTGACCCGCGCGAGGGACTCGCGAGCACGTTCCATGAACGTCAGGAACTCCGGGTGGCGCAGGAGGTGCGTAATGCGCTGGCCCTCGTCGCGCGGCCAGTGGAGCCCGAGCAGCTGGCAGGACATGTCGTTCAGCCACTCGATGCGCAGGTCATCGTTCAGGACCACTACCGCGTCGGGCATGGCCTTCGCCGAGTCCCGGTAGCGCTCCAGCAGCTGGCGCAACCGATGCACGCGGTTCTCGTGGCGTCTGCGGCGGCGGTAGAGGTGGTCGAAGATCACGCCCCACAGGCCGCGCACGTCCGGTGGGTCGGCACGGCCGCCCCGGCGCAGCCAGGTCTCCAGCCACAGCAGGTTGGCGATGTTCCAGGCCAGTGCAGCCCCAAGCAGAAACGCCAGGGTGGGCCAGAACTGGCCGGTCGCCCAGCCAAGCGCCAGGAGCGGCAGCGCGATCAGCAGGCTGGTAATGAGGATGTCGGGCCAGGTCTTGCGGGGCTGCACGGGGACCGCCGAAGGTCAGGGAAGTTGCGAGAAACGGTACCCTGAACCACGCACGGTTTGCACCAGGTGGTCATGCCCGGTGTCGGCCAGCGCCTTGCGCAGGCGGCGGATGTGTACATCCACCGTGCGTTCCTCCACATAGACGTTGGTGCCCCAGACCTTGTCCAGCAGCTGTTCGCGGCTGAACACCCGATCCTGATGGGTCATGAAGAAGTGCAGCAAGTTGTACTCGGTCGGGCCCATGCTGATGGCCGCGCCATTGCCGGTGATGCGATGCGAGACGGGGTCCAGACGCAGGCCCTCGATCTCGATCGGTTCCTCGCTGGTGGTGGGCGAGGTGCGGCGCAGCACGGCCTTCATGCGCGCGACCAGCTCGCGCGGCGAGAACGGTTTGGTTACGTAGTCGTCGGCGCCGACATCCAGGCCGCGCACGCGGTCTTCTTCCTCGCCGCGGGCAGTCAGCATGATCAGCGGGATGTCCTTGGTGACGGGGCTGGTCTTGAGCGTACGCGCCCAGTCGATACCGCTGATGTCCGGCAGCATCCAGTCCAGCAGGATCAGATCCGGCGGGTCTTCCAGCAGGAGGGATTTTGCCGAGCGGACATCTCCGGCCTCGCGGACCTCGTAGCCCGCCTTCTGGAACGGCACCTGCAGCATCTCGCGGATCGCTGCATCATCTTCCACCAGCAGAATTCGAGTGGCCATGGCCCCGTCTCGTGATTACCTGGTCGGCATTAGATAACAGGCATGTTACAGGCGTGTGAACGGGAGGTGGTGCGGCGGCGACCAGCCTGTGGCGTGTTCGGGCGGCTCGCGACCGATCGCCGCGACCCTGCGGGCCACGTGATGACGAGCGATGAGTAGCCGCTAAGGGTGGGCGCCGAGTTCGAAGCGTTCGTCGCCGTGCAGGAAGATCATGCCGTCGTGGTGCGGCGAGCGGGCGAGCTGCTGGCGGATGGCCTGTTCGTGGCCGGGCTTGAGATGGGTAATGGCAATGCGCGGGCGGTGCTGCAGTTGTGCCAGGTCCTCGCCCAGGTGCTGCGGGGTGTAGTGCTTGGCCAGATCCGCCATGCCCTCCATCTCGTCTGGGAGGCCGGTCTCGATCATCAGCAGATCGAGGTGGGGCAGGGCGTTCAGCGCGGGCCAGAGCAGGTGCGAGGAGGTCGTGTCGCCGCTGAAGGCGAAGGCGGCGCCGTCGCTGTTGGTGACGCTGTAGCCGACCGCGGGCACGGTATGGCGGGCGGGCAGCACCTGGATCTCGCGATGTTCCACCGCGATGCTGTGACCGGGTTGCAGCGACTCCAGGCGGATCAAGGGCTGATCGGGCCGTGGCAGACGGGTGAAGTCCGGCCAGATCACCCAGTTGAAGACGTGATCGCACAGGGCCTTGAGTGTTGCCGGGAGGCCGTGGACGTGGATGGGCGGGGCATCCGGGCTGTAGACCATGTCCGCCAGCATCGGGAGGAAGGCGATATGGTCCAGGTGCGAGTGGGTCAGGAAGACATGGCGGATGCGCCGCAGCTCCTCCAGGGTCAGATCGCCCACGCCACTGCCCGCGTCGATAAGGATGTCGTCATCGATGAGGATGGATGTGGTACGCCGGCCCGGGCCAATCCCGCCACTGGCGCCAAGGATGCGAACGGACAGACTCATGTCGGACAGTATATCGAGCGAGCAGCGGGCCGTCGTGTGGCCAGACCCGCGAGCCAGAGGCTGGGGTCGGTCGCCCCGGGTCGTTGGAGGTGGGTGACGGACATGCCCTAATGCTAGACCGGGTCCAGGCCCAAGTTCCGTGACGTGCGGCGCGAAAAGGTGATCCCGAGGCACGGCGGGGCGTCTCGCGAATCTTGTGCGGGCGGGGCTTCCCGCCACCCGGTGGAGTTGCTAGAATGCGCGTCCTGTTTGGGGCGGTAGCTCAGCTGGGAGAGCGTCGCGTTCGCAATGCGAAGGTCGGGAGTTCGATCCTCCTCCGCTCCACCAAACACCAAGGAAAAGGCCTGCTTTCGCAGGCCTTTTCCTTTTTCAGGTTCAGCTGCGCAGGTGGCCCCGTGGGGCCATGGCGGCCTTTACCGGGGCCCGGCGCGCGAACGGTTCGGGTTCGTGGTGGCTCACGAGCTCGGCCAGGGATGCGGCGGGCAGGGGGCGGCTGCACAAATAGCCCTGCCAGGCATCACAGCCCTCTGCGGCCAGAAATCCGAGCTGATCCTCGGTTTCAACCCCCTCGGCGAGCACATCCAGCCCCAGGTTGTGGGCCATGTCGATGATGGTCATGGCCAGCTCGGCATCGTTGCGGTCCTCCGGCAGGTCGCGCACGAAGGTCTGGTCGATCTTCAGGATGTCGATCGCGAATTCCTTCAGGTAGGCCAGCGACGAATACCCGGTGCCGAAGTCGTCGATGGCCAGCGCGATACCCAGGCCCTTGATCTGCTGCAGGGTGCCACGGGTCGTGTCGGCCTGTTCCATCAGGGTACTTTCGGTGAGCTCCAGGGTCAGGCGTTGTGCGGGGAGCCCGGATTCGTGCAGCACCTGGCGGAGCTGATGGAGCAGGCCCGGTGCGGCGACCTGGCGCGCCGACAGGTTGACCGAGACCTCCAGCGGCGGCAGGCCCTGACGATCCCATTCCACGACCTGGCGGCAGGCCTCGCGCAGAACAAAATCCCCGACGGCGGCGATCAGGCCCGTTTCCTCGGCCAGCGGTATGAACACGTCCGGCGCGATCAGGCCGCGTTCGGGGTCCCGCCAGCGCACCAGTGCCTCGATCCCGGTGATCTTCCCGGACGTCATGTGTACCTGAGGCTGGTAGAACACCTCCAGTTCGTTCTGGGCCAGGGCGTGCCGCAGCCGGTTCTCGATCTCCAGGCGCTGGTTGGCGGCATCGGTGAGGGCGGTACGGTAAAAGCGGAAGGTGTTGCGCCCGGCGTCCTTGGCCTCGTACATCGCCGCATCGGCCTGAGTGAGAAGCTCACCGGCTTCGGTGGCGTCCTCCGGGAACAGTGCAATACCGATGCTCGCGCCTACCTGCAAGTTGGTCCAGCCGCCGACGGCAAAGGGTTCGGCTATGAGCTCCAGAAGCTGGCGGGCGCGGGCCTCGAGCTCTTGATGCTCTGCGGCGTCGTCGATTACCGCGATGAATTCGTCGCCCCCAATCCGGGCCACGGTGCGGGCCTCGAAGCGCGTCTTCAGGCGCTCGCCCAGGATTTGCAGGAGGTCATCGCCGACGCGGTGGCCGAGGCTGTCATTGATGTTTTTGAAGCGGTCCAGATCCACGAACAGGATGGCCACCAGGCCTTGCCGCTGGCGAGCCTGTTGCATGGCCTCGTCAAGGTGCTCCTGCAGCAGCGTGCGGTTGGGCAGTCCGGTCAGCGGGTCATGCCCGGCCTGGTACGCCAGGCGAGCTTCGTGTGCGCGCAGGCGGCCCTCCGCCGCGCGGCGTTGCTCGACCTCCAGTGAAAGCCGCCGCGTCAGACGCCGGTAGTAGAGCGCAGCCAACCCGCTCAGCAGCAATAGCCCCGCCATGAAGCCGAGCAGGACCTCCGGCCGGGCCTCCCAGTAGGCGCGCAGGCTGATTGCCACGGTGCGGTCGTAGGGCGGGTAGCCGAGTTCTTCCAGGAGTTTGTGTACCGCCCCGTAGGACAACGGGGCCGACCAGCCGTGGTAGCCGCCTTCACGCGCCGCGGGGTGATCCGCGGGCAGGCTCAGCAGGGCGATCGTGACGGCTTCGGCCAGTTGGTCAGGGGTGTGTCCAAGACGCGAGAACGGCCATTCAGGGTAAAGCCGGGTGGAGTGGGCAAATGGAAACCCCGCTGTCTTGCGGGGCGCCAGTACGCGCAGGGTGTCGGCGGACAGGTCGCCCGATTGCAGCCGTTCCTCCAGCACGCCGGTGCGCACCATGCCGGCGTCGGCCTCGCCGGTTAGCAAGCCCTCGATCACCCGGTAGTGGGGCATGCCCGTGTAGTGAACCGATGCCAGGTCCTCGAACGGATCCACCCCAGCGTCGCGCAGGGCCCCGTAACCGGCCAGCCAACCGCCCAGAGAGTCTTCTTCCACCGCCAGCAACCGCTGCCCGCGAAGGTCGTCCAGTGACTGGAGGTCATTGCGTTCGTCGAGGACCAGGATCGTCCCTCCGAACTGACGAATGGGCTGGCCTTGCTCCTCGGCGATGAGGGTGGCCAGGCGGGTGATGCCTTGTTGCGCCTCCAGGCGCACGTAATGGCCGGTGTTGGTGAGGACGAAATCAACACCTCCGGTGGCGACGGCCTGCTCCAGGTCCGGATAGTTAAGTGCCTGAATGCGAAATTCGGCCGCGTCGACCTGCGTGCTCAGGTAGTCGGCTGTGGGTTGCCACTGGGCCGTGGTCTCTTCGGCATCGCGAAAGGCCAGCACGCCGATGGTGTATACGCTGGCGTCGTCACTATTTGCCGCCATTGCGGGGGCGGCAACGGACAGGCTGATCAGCAGGATCAGCAGACGGGGCAGGGTGGATGGATGGCACATCGGCAAGAGCCTACTATGCGAAGGGACTTGCCGTACACGTTCGGGCGCGAACGGGCGCTGGGGTACCGGCTCGCGGGAAAGGGCGGTCACGCGGCGCGCCCGGCCGCCGCGTGACCGATGGGGACGCTACCAGCTCTTGTAGGGCAGGAACTTGCCGTTCCAGGTGATCTTCACGCGGTCGCCCTTCGGGTCCTCGACCTTGTCGATGTCCATGGTGAAGTCGATGGCGCTCATGATGCCGTCACCGAACTTTTCGTGGATCAGCGCCTTCATGGTGTCGCCGTAGACGTTGATCGCCTCGTAGAAGCGATAGATCACCGGGTCGGTGGGGATGGTCTTGTCCCAGGTCTTGTGCGGGAAGGCCTGCAGCGCCTGCGAGACCTCCGGGCCGAGCCCGAGGAAGGTCGCCAGCTTGTCGGCCTGGTCGCCCTCCAGGTGGTTCATGCCGTAGCAGGCGGAGGTCACGTAGACCTCGTGCAGCCCGGTGGCCTCGGCGATCGCGGCCCAGGTGGTTCCGCGGTTCTCCTTGGCCTCGAGGATGGTGGTGGTCATGGCGCTCTTGCTGAGACTCATCATGTGCTCCTTGAATGCGATGGATGGACTGGGGGTCAGACCGCGCGAACCATGCGCGGACCGGGTTCCGGGTTGGCCTCGGGCTTGGCCGGGTTGACGATGCGCGGGCTGTGGCGCGGGTTGTCACCGCGGGCGGCGCCCGCCTGGGCCTTGGCCGACATCTCCTTGGCGCCGTTCACGAGGAAGTCGACCAGGTGGTTGCGGATCGGGTAGTAGGCCTCCTGCTGATGCAGGTTGGCGCGCTCCCGCGGCCGGGGGATGTCGATCTTGACCGACTCGGCGACCTGGGCATGCGGCCCGTTGGTCATCAGCAGCACGCGGTCGGCAAGCAGGATCGCCTCGTCCACGTCGTGGGTGATCATGAACACGGTCTGGTGGGTCTCCGACCAGATCTTCAGCAGCTCCTCCTGGATGACCCCGCGGGTCAGGGCGTCCAGGGCCCCGAACGGCTCGTCCATCAGCAGCAGCTTGGGTTCGATGGCGAAGGCCCGGGCGATGCCGACGCGCTGGCGCATGCCGCCGGAGAGTTGCGAGGGCTTGCGGTCCATGGCGTGGTCCAGGCCCACCATGTGCAGGTAGCGCTCGGCGTGTTCCAGGCGTTTCGCCTTGCTCCAGTTCGGCCAGCGGGCGCGCACCGCGAACATCACGTTGTCGCGTGCCGACAGCCACGGCAGCAGGCTGTGGTTCTGGAAGATCACGCCCTGGTCGAGGCTGGGTCCGGTGATCTCCTTGTTGTCCATGATCACGTTGCCGTCGGTGGGTGTGGCCAGGCCGGCGAGCACGTTCAGGATGGTGGACTTGCCGCAGCCGGAGTGACCGATCAGGCAGACGAACTCGCCCTTGTTGATGGTCACGTCGACGCCCTCGAACACGGTCATCAGTTCGCTGGAGTCGGGCTGCGGGAAGCGCTGGCTCAGGTTCTCGATTTCGAGGAATCCCTTGCTCATGATAGGTCTCCTGGTTGGGCTGCGCCGACTCAGTCGGCGTAGCGCACGAATTTGGTGGCCTGGGCGAGGGAGGCATCCAGCAGGAAGCCGACGATGCCGATCATGATGATCGCGAAGATCACGCTGGCGAGATCGAGGTTGTTCCACTCGTTCCAGATGTAGTAGCCGATGCCGGTGCCGCCCACGAGCATCTCGGCGGCGACGATGACCAGCCAGGCGATGCCGATGGAGATGCGCATGCCGGTGAGGATGGTCGGGGCCGCGGCGGGCAGGATCACGGTGAACGCGGTGCGCAGGTTCGACAGCTGGTGGGTCTTGGCGACGTTCAGCCAGTCATTGCGCACCGAGGCGACGCCGTAGGCCGTGTTCACGAGCATCGGCCAGATCGAGCAGATGAAGATCACGAAGATGGCCGACATGTTGGAGTCGCGGATCACGAACAGGGCGAGCGGCATCCAGGCCAGCGGCGAGATCGGCTTGAGGATCTGGATGTACGGATCGAAGGCCTTGTTCAGCAGCGGTGACATGCCAATCACGAAGCCGAGCGGGATGGCGATCAGCGCGGCCAGGGCAAAGCCCAGCAGGACCCGGTAGATCGAGTAGGCCAGCTGGATGCCGATGCCCTTGTCGTTCGGGCCCGCGTCGTAGAACGGGTTGCTCAGTTCGCTGAAGGCGTGGCTGAACACCTGGGTGGGGGCCGGGATGCCGCTGCTGGAAGTGCGGTCGGTTCCGCCCCCCATCAGCCGTTCGTATTCGCTCAGCTCGCCCTGTTGCGGTGCGAGGACCTCCGGGGCGGTGGCCAGCTGCCACACGCCCAGGAAGACCACGAGCATCACCAGCGAGAGAACGGTCGCCCGGAAGTTGAGATTGCTCAACATGGCTTAGCTCCTGCGGATGTCGAAGCTGTCGAGATAGCCTTCCGGGTCGGTGTAGTCGAACACCTTCCCCATGATCTCGAAGTTCTTGTAGGTCTTGCTTGGCGCCTCGTAGCCCAGCTCGGTCATGACCTCGGCGCACTCGCTGGCGAGGAAGACGTCTTCCGCCAGGCGGTTGTAGTCAAAGTCGCGATCCACATAGCCCCAGCGCTTCATCTGGGTGAGGATCCAGGTGGCCATCGAGTGCCAGGGGAAGGGGTCGAAGTCGATCCGGTGCGGGTCGTTCTGGACGTTGCCCAGGCCGTCGGCGTAACGCCCGGTCAGCACCTGTTCCACCACCGATTGCGGCTGGTTCAGATAGGCACGCGGGGAGATGGCCTCGGCGATCTCGGCGCGGTTGTTGATATCCGAGCTGTACTGGGTGGCCTCGATCAACGCGCGGAACAGGGCGCCGAAGGTGTTCGGGTGCTCGTCGGCGAAGGCGGCCGAGCAGGCGAAGGCGCAGCACGGGTGGCCGTCCCAGATCTCCTTGGTCAGCATGTGAATGAAGCCGATGCCGTCCCAGACCGCGCGCTGGTTGAAGGGGTCGGGGGCCAGATAGCCATCGACGTTCTCGGCACGCAGGTTGGCGACCATCTCCGGCGGCGGGACGACGCGGATGCTGATGTCGCGATCCGGATCCAGCCCGTGTTCCGCGACGTAGTAGCGGAGCAGGAAGTTGTGCATGGAGTACTCGAAGGGCACGGCAAAGGTGAAGCCCTTCCAGTCCTTCGGATCGCGCTTGTCCTTGTGCTTGTTGTGCAGGGTGATGGCCTGGCCGTTGATGTTCTCCACCGCCGGCATGATGTAGTGCTCGCGCGAGGAGCCGGAGCCGAGGGTCATCGACAGCGGCATGGGCGAGAGCATGTGCGAGGCGTCGTACTCACCGGACAGCGACATGTCGCGGGCCACCGCCCAGCCGGCGGTCTTGATCACGTCGACGTCCAGGCCATGGCGCTCGTAGAAGCCCATCGGGTGGGCCATGATGATCGGCGTGGCGCAGGTGATCGGGACGAAGCCGACGCGCAGCTTGGTCTTTTCCAGCGGGCCACCGTCCTTGATTGCGGCCTTGACCTTGTCCAGCGGCAGGATGGAGCCCAGGGCCGCGGCCACCGTGCCGCCCCCGATCATCTGCAGGAAGCGGCGGCGGTTGATCTCGTTGTGGCCGAACATGCCGCGGACGATGGCGCTTTCCACGGCGCGATCGACCATGGCCTCGTCGCTCAGGTCTTCGCCGTTGGTGTGGGCGTCGGCCTGAACGGGCTCATGGGTGGCGCGTCGTTCCAGTTTTTCTTCCAGGTCCGGGGACGCGGTGTCGAAGCAGCTGCAGCTGCCGGGACCGGTGTGCCCGTGGCGGCAGCTGGAGCCGTGGCGCAGGTCGGCGTTGGCGTCGAAGGGATCGTGAAGACTCTTGGTCGGCATGGTCGGCTCTCCTCGTGGGTCGAATCGATGCGGGCATCGTTGCCGCGCATGTCGAGGGTCATTGCAGGTGCCATGCCAAGCGTGGGGAATGGGCCGCCAGGGCGGCGCGCGAGTGCCGGGAGATCGGACCATTGGTCGACATTGTCGACGAAGGGGACAAAAGGTCCGCTGGTGTCTGAGTGGTGGGCCTAAGTGGTTTCTATGCCGAGCTTTTTCAGGCGATAGCGCAATTGCCGCGGGGTCAGGCCCAGGTCCATCGCGGCGCGGGTCTTGTTGCCCCCGGTCTGCTCGATCGCGCGCTTCAGGCGCTCCGCCTCGGTGGCGTGCACGCGCTGATATGGGCGCACTGCGCTGGTGCAGGGCGCGCCGGAAGAGGGCAGGGTTCGGGGCTCGTTGTGCCGCGATGGTGCCGGTGCACGCTCGTCGCGGAGGCTGTACCTCTCGCCCTCGAACGGGCTGATGCGGGATTCCTCGTGCAGGATCTCGTCGATCAGCGGCGTGCCGATGCGGCCGTCCGTGGACAGCAGCACGGCGCGCTCCAGCACGTTCTCCAGCTGGCGGATGTTGCCGGGCCAGTCGAAGGCCTCCAGGCGTTCCAGCACGCCCTCGTCGACGACCACGTTCCAGCCGTGCAGGTGGGTGTAGCGGTCGAGGAAGTGGCGGGTGAGCAGGCGGATGTCGCTGGCGCGGTCGCGCAGGGCCGGCATGTGCAGCGGGATCACGTTCAGGCGGTAGAACAGGTCGAGCCGGAAGTTCCCGGCGTTCACCGCGGCCTGCAGGTTCTGGTGGGTTGCGGCGATGATGCGTACGTCCACCGGGAGATCGCGGTTGCCGCCAATGGGCTGGACCAGCCGTTCCTGCAGTACACGCAGGATCTTCGACTGCAACGCCTCCGGCATGTCGCCGATCTCGTCCAGAAACAGCGTGCCGCCGTCGGCCAGGGCGATCTTGCCGGTCTTGGCGCTGGAGGCACCGGTGAAGGCCCCCTTTTCGTGGCCAAACAGTTCGGATTCCAGCAGGTCCGCCGGGATCGCGGCGCAGTTGATGGAGATGAACGGCTTCGCGTTGCGCTGGCTGATCCGGTGGACCATGCGCGCGATCTTCTCCTTGCCAGTCCCGGAGGCCCCGGTGATCAGGACGGTGGCCTGGGTATCCGCAATGCGGTGGACCTGCTTGAGGACGTGCCGCAGGGCCGGACTCTCGCCGAGGATGCCGTACTGCCCGCCCTGGGTATCCAGGGCACTCTTGAGGTAGCGGTTCTCCGAGACCAGCTCGGCGGTGCGCTCGGCGATCAGCTGGTGGATGCGCAGCACCTGGCCGATCATGCTCGCGATCACCCGCAGAAGGTTCAGGTCGTCCTGGAACTGGCGCGAGCGGCGTCGCAGCCGGTGCACACCCAGCACGCCGATGGCGTGTTCGTCCTGGACGATGGGCACGGCGATGTAGGCGACGGTCTCCTGCGGCAGGGTGGAACGGTCAATGGCGCGCGCGAGGTATTCGGGCTCGTTGTCGATGTCCTGGATCAGGGCGATCTGGCCGGTCTTCATGACGCGCCCGGTGACACCCTCGCCGAGGCTGTAGCTGCCGCGGTCGCGCTCGGCATCGGTCAGGCCGTAGGCGTGGCGGATGCGCAGCTGGCCGCTGTTCGGATCCGGCAACAGGACCCGGCCGCGGTTGAGCCCCAGTAGCTGGGACATCATCCCGAGGATGCGGTAGATCGCGGCATCCGGGTCGCCGGAGCGGCCCATGAGCTTGGCAACCTCCAGCAGCAGGGTGATCTCCTGCTCCCGGGTGGCCAGGTCCGGTGGGGTCGAATCGGATATGCGGTGGAGTGCCATGCCGTGGGTTATGCAGAAAGCCTGCCAGTGCGGAAACGACGTGTTGGTGGGGCGTTCGGAGGCGTCTGGCCGGGTCGGGGTGACGCGGTTGCCTCGAGGCGGGGCAGGGCCTTGCACTGTTGGGTCGCGCTTGCCCGCTTTGCGGGCGCACAAAAAGGCCCGGCCAGGAACGGCCGGGCCCGGGCATGGCCTGGAGGGATCAGCCCTCCGCGTGATAGCTGCTGCGCTTGATCAGGCGTACGCAGATGGCGTCGAGCATGTAGCCGATGATGCCGATGACCAGGACAAATGCGGCCAGTTTGTCGTACTCCAGGGTGTCGCGGGCATCGTTGATGGCGTAGCCCAGCCCCGAGGTGACGCCCAGGTACTCGGCCGGCACCAGTACGATCCAGGCCACACCCACCGCCAGGCGGATCCCGGCGAACACATCCTGGGCGATCGCGGGCATCACGATGTAGCGCAGGGTGTGGTACGGATTGGCGCCCAGGTTGTTGCCCACCTTGAGCCACATCGGATCGATGCGTTGCACCCCGTGCGCGGTGGCGTAGGTAATGGGCCAGACGGCCGCGATGGCGATCAGGAAGATGATGGCCGCATCCCAGGTGGCGAAGGCCAGTACCGCGACCGGCATCCAGGCCAGCGGCGAGATCATCCGCAGGAACTGGAACGGGACGTGGGTGACCTGCTTCAGCGTCAGGAAATAGCCGATCATTACGCCCAGTGGCACGCCGATGGCAATGGCGTAGGCCAGGCCCCAGCCCACGCGGTACAGGCTGGACTCGATCGGCGACCACACGGCCCCGGAGCTGACGATGTCCCAGAAGGCCGCCAGCGTGGGCCCGGGGGCGAAGCTGGCGAAGGCCATCGTGTCCTCGTTGTTGCCGATGGCCCAGCCGCCCCAGTACCACAGGGCGAACAGGCCGGCGATGCCCAGTGCCGGGTACTGCAGCGCCCGGCGCGCTTGGTCCGCGAACCGCAGCACCGGCATGAGCCGCTCCACGGTCGCGGTGTCGACGGAGAGTGTGGCTTCGCGGTTCATAGGACCACCACCTCCTCGCGGGCATAGGGCGAATCCATGTCCACGCCCGGGGCGCCCTGCCAGGCGGTGTGTTTTTCCATCGCCTTGCGCACGAAGTCGTAGTTCACTAGGTCGTCGGTGACGAAGTCCGGGTCCAGGCCTTCGAGGAAGGTGGTGTCGCCGCCGACCAGGGTCTCGTTCATGGCGCCGACCAGCATCTTGGTCGCGGACGGGTAGGGCCAGGGCGAGAAGTCGATGCGACCGTTCTCCCATTCGGGGTGACGGATCGCGCCGCTGTCGGCGTAGGTGCTGTCGTCGTGATAGTTGGTCATCGCGCGTTCCACTACGTTGGCGGGCATCGGCAAGTAGCCCTTGCCATCGCGCGAGAGCATGGTGGCGACGCTCTTCTTGTCCTGCTGGATGGTGCCCTGGGCGCGGACCACGGCGTTCATCACCTTCTGGGTCCACTCCGGCTCGCGGTCGGTCAGGCGCTCGTTCATGCAGACCACGCAGCAGGGGTGGTTCTTCCAGATATCGCCGGTGAAGCGCAGCACGTTGCCGCGCGCCAGCAGTTCGCCGGCGGCGTTGAACGGCTCGGCGACGATGTAGGCATCAATGGAGCGCGCGGCCAGGGCCGGCGGCATGTCCGGCGGCGGCATGAGCATCAGGTTGACCTCGTGCGCCTCCAGCGCGTCGCCCTGATCGCGGATCACCGGCGTCAGGCCGGCATCGCGCAGGGCCATCTGCATGACTACGTTGTGCATGGAATACCAGTAAGGCACGGCCACGCTCTTGCCGCCGAGGTCGGCGAAGCTCTGCACGTCGACATGGCGGCCGGTCACCACGGCCGAGCCGTTGGTGTGGGCCCAGGACATGATCTTCACCGGGAAGTCATTCTGGTAGCGCATCCACAGCGGGATCGGCTTCAGCAGGTGCACCAGGTTGAATCGGTTGGCGGCGAAGGACTCGATCAGCGGCGACCAGCCGCGGATCAGCTGGGGATCGGCGACCTCCAGTCCTTCGTCCTCGAAATAGCCCTCGGAGTGGGCGACCAGCAGGGCGGCCGCGTCGGTGATCGGGATGTAGCCGATGCGCACGACGCCGTCGAAGTCGCTGACGACGCCTTCGGGCTCTTCGAGGCTCCCGGGTTCGGCCCCGAACAGGGAACCGGGCAGGGCAAGCCCGCTCCCGGCCAGGCCGCCGACGGCGGCGGTACGCAGGAAGTTGCGACGGGAGAAGCTGCGATCCAGCAGCCGGTCCAGTTCGCTGTCGATGTCGTGGTGGTTGTCGCAGTTGCACATGGTGGCGGTTCCTCGCTTGGGTTCGGGGCAGTGGGGTGGTGGATCAGGCGGCGCGTACGCGCGCTCGGGATTCGGATGAAGAAGACTCGTCTTGTTCGCTTTCGGTATCCGGCGTCGGGGCTTCGGCCTCCGCTGAACCCTTGTCAGCGGCCGGGGTGCGGGTGGCGCCGAAGTAGCCCATCAGTTCGGCCTTGCGGTCGACGAAGGCCTGGCTGTTGCGATCGCGTGGGTGGGCAATGTCGATCGGCAGTTCGGCGGTGATGGTCCCCGGGTTGGAGCCCATGACCAGCACGCGGTCGGCCATGGCGACGGCCTCTTCGATGTCGTGGGTGACGAACACCACCGAGATCCCGCGTTCCCGGGCCAGGCGGGTGACTTCGTCCTGCAGGGCGACGCGGGTAAAGGCGTCCAGGGCCGAGAACGGTTCGTCGAGCAGCAGCAGTTCGGGGTCGGTGGCCAGGCTGCGGGCCAGGGCGACGCGCTGTTGCTGACCGCCGGAGAGCGACTGCACGTTAACCTCGGCCTTCTCGCTCAGGCCCACGGTCTCCAGCAGCTGGTCGATGCGTTCGCGCATGTCGGTCTTGCGGCCCTGGAAGATCAGGCCCAGCGAGGCGTTCTTGCGCACCGTCATCCAGGGGTAGAGCGAGGGCTTCTGGAACATCATGTTCCAGCGCGGGCTCGGCTTGATGACCTGGTGGCCGTTGATGCGCACGCAGCCTTCGCTCGGCAGCAGCAGGCCCGCGAGCATGTGCAGCAGGGTGGACTTGCCGCAGCCGCTCTGGCCGATCAGGGCCACGGTCTCGCCGGGTGCGACGGTGACCTGGATGTCCTGGAGCGTGGGGGCTTCCTGCCCGGGATAGTGGTGGGTGATGTAGTCGATGGAGATGGCGGCGCCCATGGCGTTTCCCTCTTGACCTTCGTTCATGAGCCGCCGGATGGATCGGATCGGCGGCGCGTTCAAGGGGGTTCCTTACAAGGGGCGTGCCAAACCCGTCGTGTTGCCCGGGAATTTCGTCCGGACCGGGGGCGAAACGGCGCGCTGGTGCGCAATACAGGGAGCGGCGAACGAGGCATCGCAGAAGCGGGGGGATCCGGCGTGGGGGGCGAGAAGTGGACAATCCGGACAATGCGGACCAGTTCGAGTGGACAAAGCGGACGGATTGTCCGACGGGGGGATGGGTTGGATTCGGGTGGCCCGGCTGGAAATGGCTTTGTGGTGCGGTCCGCACGGTTTTGGCACGGCTTCTGCACCGGGATGGACGACCCGGTCGAATGCCGGGGATCCACGAATCCCAACTATCAGGAGCACCACCATGTCTGCAGCCGAAGCCACTACCTCCCTGTCCATCAACGCCCTGGAGCCGATCGACCAGGATGGCCTCAATAACCTCGCCGCCAAGGGCAAGGCCAACCCCGAGAACATCGTGACGCTGAAGGCCACCACGGTCTGCGAAGGCAAGTTCCGCAACCTGACCTTCGTGCGCGACCTCGAGGCCCACGTGATCGACGAGCCGCCGCACCTGCTGGGCGACGACACCGCGCCGAACCCCTCCGAGGCCGCGCTGGCCAGTTTGGGTGCCTGCCTGTCCGTGGGGATGCACGCCAACGCCATCGATCGCGGTATCACCCTGACCAAGCTCGAGCTGACCCTGGAGGGCGACATCAACGTGACCGCCGTATGGGGCGTCGGGGATACCGATGTGAACAAGCACCTCGGCTTCTCCGATATCCGCGTCAAGGCGAATCTGGAAGGGGATGCCAGCGAGGAACAGCTGAAGGAGCTGGTCGCCCATGCCGACTTCTGGTCGCCGGTGGCCAACACCATGCGCAACCCGGTCAAGCTCAGTGTAGAGCTGGCCTGATTCCGGTCCTGCTGCCCAACGGGAGTAAACCCCAATGCTTGAAACCCGCACTCACGACGTGACGGGGGTGTCGCCGGCCGCAGGGCCGGCGGATGCCGATGCCGCGCTGCAGGCGCTGGTGGAGCGCGATCTGGCTCCGCTGACCGCCCGCATCGACCGCGAAGGCCTGTACCCCGAAGATTTCCTGCGCGAGGCCGGTCGCCTCGGCGCCTTCAACCGCCACCTGGCCAGCCAGAACGCCAGCGGCACCACGGATATTGCCAGTGCCATCCGTGCGACCGAGGTGATCTCGGCCGAGTGCATGACCACCGGCTTTGTCGCCTGGTGCCAGAACGCCTGTGCCTGGTACGTGGAGAACAGTGCCTCGGACACCCTGAAGCGCGAGGCCCTGCCGAGGCTGGCAAATGCCGAGGCGCTGGGCGCCACCGCGCTGTCCAACCCGATGAAATGGTTCGCCGATATCGAGGACCTCAAGCTGTCCGCCGAGCGCGTGGACGGGGGCTATGTGGTCTCCGGGGCACTGCCCTGGGTCTCCAACCTGGGCGAGGACCACTACTTCGGCGCGATCTTCCGCACCACTGGCGCGAACCCGCGGCCGGTCATGGCGCTGATCAACTGCTCCGACCCCGGCTTCAGCCTGACCCCCTGTCCCGAGTTCACGGCCCTTGAGGGTTCGCGCACGTTCGGCTGCCATTTCGATCGCGTGTTCGTGCCCGATGAGCACGTGCTGGCCGACGCCCTGCCCGAGTACATCCGCCGGATCCGACCGGGGTTCGTGCTGCTGCAGATGGGCATGGGGCTGGGGCTGATCGATGGCTGCATCCAGACCATGCGTGACGCCAACGAGACGCTGTCCCACGTGAATGGCTATCTGGATGACCAGGTAGGCGAGCTGGAAGAGGCACTGGAGGATGGTCGTTCGGCCTGTTATGCCTTGTCGGAGACCCCCTTTGATGAATCCGAGCGCTTCTTTGCCGATGTGTTGCAGATGCGCCTGACCGGTTCCGAGCTGTCGCTGCGCGCGTCGCAGTCGGCATTGCTGCATGCCGGGGCCCGGGGGTATCTGGCGAATGCCGCCGCCCAGCGCAAGCTGCGCGAGTCGTACTTCGTGGCCATCGTGACCCCGGCGATCAAGCACCTGCGCAAGGAGCTGGCGCGGATCCACGCGCACTAGTCCACCACCCACGGTCGGGGCCTACCGGGGCCCCGCACCGAACGAAGGAATCGTCATGCTGGAAACCACTACCCGACTGGACCCCGAGACCGCGGTCGCGACCCTGAAGGAGGCGATTGACTCCCAGGGGCTGAAGCTGGTCTCGCACATCAATGGCCAGGCCAATGCCGCGAAGATCGGGGTCGAGGTCCCGACCGACCAGATCCTGGAGATCTTTCACCCGAGCTACGCGGTGCGTGTCTGGGAGGCCTGCAAGCCGGCCGGCATCGACATCCCGTTGCGCATCCACGTCTCCGGAGATGGCGAGATGCTGCGCGTCAGCGCGCGCTCCGCACGGGACGTGTTCGCGCCGTGGGCCAACCCCGATCTGGACGCCATCGGGTCCGAACTGGACCCCAAGCTGAAGGCCATTCTCGATGCCGTGGAGGCCGCGTGATGAGCACCGAAACCGACGAGTTCAAGCGCTATATCTGCAAGGTCTGCGGGTATATCTACGACGAGGCCAAGGGCGACCCGGATTCCGGTCTGGCCCCTGGGACCCGCTTCGAGGATATCCCCGACGACTGGTATTGCCCCGACTGTAATGTGACCAAGGCGGATTTCACCGCCCTGGAGCCGCGCGCCGAGACCGCGGACGCCGGTGCCGTCGCGATGGCCTGGAGTGCCGGAGCCGGCGCGGCCGATCCGGATGCGGTTGTAATCGTCGGCGGCGGCATGGCGGGCTGGGCCCTGGCCGAGGCCCTGCGCGAGCGGGATCCGCGGCGCACGATCCGCCTGCTGACCGCCGATTCCGGTGATTACTACACCAAGCCGCGGATCTCCAATGCCTTTGCCCGGGGCGTCGCGGTCGCGGATCTGGTGGAGGAGACTGGCGTGGCGCGGGCGGCCCGGCTCGGCATTGACCTGATGCCTTTTGTCCGGGTGCTGGATGTCCAGCGGGCGCAGCAAAAAATCATCACCGCCCGTGGCGGCGTGCCGTACGGCCAGCTGGTGCTGGCCACCGGGGCGCGTCCGCGGCAAATGGCGTTCCCGGGTGGGGCCGGGGCGCCGCTGTCGGTGAACACGCTGGAGGACTACCGCGCGCTGCGTGCGGCCCTCGAGGCGCAAGCCGGGTCACCGGCCCATACCCGTGTGGCCATCATCGGCGCCGGCCTGGTGGGCTGCGAGCTGGCGGACGACCTGGCGGCCGGTGGTTATCCGGTGTCTTTGATCGAGTGTGCGTCACGGCCGCTGCCGAATCTGCTGCCCGAGTCGCTGAGCGGCGATCTGGAGAAGGCGCTGGCGGACCGCGGCGTGCAGTGGCACACCGAGGCGACCGTCGAGCGCATCGAACCGGTGGCGGAGGGAACGACCCGTCTCGTCCTTGCCAGCGGCGAATCGGTAGAGGCCGAGGTGGTCATCAGCGCGCTCGGGCTGGTGCCCAACCGCGAGCTGGCCGAGCGGATCGGTCTGGCCTGCCACGCGGGGATCGAGGTGGACGCACTCTTGCGCACCACCGACCCGGCGGTCTTCGCCCTGGGCGATGGTTGCGAGTTCGACGGCCAGTTACGCCCCTACGTGGAGACCCTGCGCGGGCAAGCAGCTGCGCTGGCGCGAACGCTGTCCGGCGAGCCGACGGTGTACCGGCCGGATGCCGGGATCGTGCAGGTCAAGACCGGGAGCCTGCCGTTGAACGTCTGCCCGCCGCAGACGGACGGGGGCGAATGGGTGGAGATCTCGGGCGACGGCGAAGGGCGTCACCTGGAGTATCACGTCGATGCACGGCTCGAGGGGTTTGCCTTGTCGGGTTGCCATGCACGCCAGGCGCGGGACCTGGAGACGCGCCTGGGCGAGCCGGTGGCGGATACCCGAACCCGGCTGGCGTCCTGAGACGCGTGGCCCGGCCGGTGCCGGGCCCGCGGGGGTGCGGCGATGCGGATCAGAGGGTTCGGGTCATATGACCCCGTCGAGGCGCAAATAGCCGATCAGGAACAGCACTGCCAATACACCGGCCAGGGCGTAGAGCCAGTTGGATAGCGTGGGGTTGTCGGGGCGGCTGAAGAAGGCCGCCCACAGTGCCAGCAGGATCAGGACGAAAAAGAAGAACAGGAAACGCATGCGTCAGGCTCCTTCGGGGACTGCGTAGGGCAGTTCGACGACCTCGGCCTTGGCGCCGTCGGGTGCGTCCCAGCGCAGTTCGCCCTTGGCGGCCGCGACCTGCAGTACCGCCAGGGCGGAGTACAGCCCGTCCGGGTGCAATTCGGCTGCGACGATCTCGCCGTCCGACTGGTCCGGGTTGCCGCCGGCCTGGAACACAGGCGAGCCGGGTTGGGGTGGAGTCTGAGTATGGATCGCCAGGCGGAACATGCGCCGCTTGAGCTTGCCCAGGTAGTGCATGCGTGCCACGACCTCCTGGCCCGGATAACAGCCCTTTTCGAAGCTGACCGCGCCCAGGGCATGCAGGTTGAGCATCTGCGGCACGAACTTCTCGCTGGTTTCCTCCACCACGGTGGGGACCCCGGCCAGGATGTCCAGCAGTGCCCAGTCGCGCGGGCCCACCGGGGCCGCGTGGACGTTCAGGCCGTCCCACGCCTTGCGCATGGCGTCGATCTCGCCGAACAGCTCGAAGCGCGGGTGCACCCCGGGTACCCGGACCACGGTGACGCCGTTTTTCTCGACGACCTCCTCGACCTCGGCGGGACAGACACCCAGCGCGCTTTGCAGCTCCTTCTCGGCATCCGGCCCGGAGCAGCCGAAGTGGATGCGGGAGTCGCCGGCCTGTTCGATGATTACGTTCGCGCGCAGCACGAACATCTGCAGGCGCTTGGCCACCGGCTCGATCCGGTCTGCGGGCATCTCCAGCAGGTAGCCGTCGCGGGTACGCAGCACGCGGAACACGGCGTAGGCGCGGCCCTTGGGACTGGAGTAGCTGGACAGCTGGCTGTGTTGCGCGTCCACCGCGCGGATGTCGTTGCCGAACTGGCCCTGCAGGAAGTCGGTGGCGTCGTCGCCGCGAACCTCCAGCAGGCCGCGATGGGAGAGGTCGCAGATCACCTCGCCGTTGATGGCCATGCGGCGTTCACGTTCCGGGTTGCCGTAGTGCAGGAGGTCGTCCTCCTCGAACTCGGCACCCGCATCGGTGATGTGGTCTTTCCAGTCTTCGCGCATCGGAAATCTCCCGTGGAAGCGCTCGCTGTCGTCCGCCGTCGGGCTCGATTGGCTATCGGTATCCGGGGCGCACGGCCAGGGTTTGAGGTGGTAAGCTGAACCAAGCGGCTCGATAGTAGACGAACCATTTGCAGGGTGTCAGCCCTGTTTTCTTCTCTTCCCAATGAAGGGGGTGGCATGACTCGGCAGGGACGTCCCGTCTTTCTGGATTTGCGCAAGATCCGACTGCCGCTGAATGCCGTGGTCTCCATTCTGCACCGGATTACCGGTGTCTTCCTGATTCTGTCGATTCCCGTGCTGCTTTGGCTGCTGGACCGCTCGCTGGCCAGCCCCGAGGGCTTCGCCCAGGTCGTGGCGGTCATTCATCACCCGATCGGCCTGGTGGCGCTGGCACTGGGGCTTTGGTGGCTGCTGCATCACCTGTTTGCCGGGATTCGCTACCTGCTGATGGAATTCGGCATTGGCGAGGATCGCGCGGGCTCGCTGCGCACGGCGCGCGATGCCCTGTACGCAGGCATCCTCGGCACCGTTCTGGTGTGGCTGGGGCTGGTGCTGTGAGGCTCCTGAGCGGACAGCGCGCCTGGCTGCTGCAACGCATCACGGCGGTGTACGTGGGCGTGTACGTGATCCTGGCCCTCGGATTCTTCGTGCTGGCCGCGCCGGCGGATCATGCCGCATGGCTGGGTGTGGTCGGGCACCCGCTGGTCGGGTTGCTGACGGCGTTGTTCGTGCTGCTGTTACTGCTGCATGCGTGGATCGGGCTGCGCGACGTGGTGATGGACTACGTGCATGCGCCCGGCACGCGGCTCCTGGTGTTCGTGCTGGCCGCCGGCGGGTTGCTCCTGACGGGGCTGTGGGCATTTTTCATTCTGATTCGGGCGGGACTGGCATGAAGGGACTGGCATGAACGTGGCACGGCGCAAGTTCGACGCCCTGATCATCGGGGCGGGCGGGGCCGGGCTGCGCGCGGCGCTGCAGCTGTCCAACGGCGATGCCCAGGTCGCGGTGGTCTCCAAGGTGTTTCCCACGCGCTCGCACACGGTGGCGGCGCAGGGCGGGGTGAACGCCGCGCTGGCCAACGTGCTGCCGGACTCCTGGCACTGGCACATGTTCGATACGGTGAAGGGCTCGGACTATCTGGGCGACCAGGACGCGATCGAATACATGTGTCGCGCCGCGCCCAAGGTGGTCTACGAGCTGGACCACTTCGGCGTGCCGTTCTCGCGCCTGGACAATGGCACCATCTACCAGCGTGCCTTCGGCGGGCAGAGCCAGAATTTCGGCCAGGATCAGGCCGCGCGCACCTGTGCCGCGGCCGACCGCACCGGGCACGCGATCCTGCACTCGCTGTACCAGCAGAACCTGCGCGCGCGCACGCACTTCTTTGACGAGTACTTCGCGGTGGACCTGCTGCGCGACGCGCAGGGCTACGTGCTGGGCGTGCTGGCGTTCGAGATCCTGACCGGCGAGCCGATCGTGATCGAGGCCAAGACCACCCTGATCGCGACCGGCGGGGCGGGACAGCTGTTCCGCACCACGACCAACGCGCTCATCAACACCGGCGACGGCATGGCGATGGCTCTGCGCGCCGGGGTGCCGCTGGAGGACATGGAGTTCGTGCAGTTCCACCCGACCGGGATCGCCGGGCGCGGGATGCTGATTACCGAGGGCGCGCGCGGCGAGGGCGGGTTCCTGATCAATTCCGAGGGCGAGCGCTTCATGGAGCGCTACGCCCCGCGGGCGAAGGACCTGGCCTCGCGCGACGTGGTGAGCCGCTCCATTGCCACCGAGGTGCGCGAGGGACGCGGCTGCGGGCGCAATGCGGATCATGTATTGCTGGACCTGCGCCACCTGGGCGCCGATACGATCATGCAGCGCCTGCCGGGGATCCGCGAGACGAGCATGACCTTTCTCGGGGTCGATCCGATCGAGGCGCCGATCCCGATCTTCCCGACCTGTCACTACAGCATGGGCGGCATCCCGACCAATCGCTTCGGGCAGGTGGTGGCGCCGGAGAAGGACACGCCGGAGGACCCGGTCCCCGGGCTGTACGCGGCCGGCGAGACGGCCTGTGTCTCGGTGCACGGGGCCAACCGCCTGGGCGGCAATTCACTGCTCGACATCCTGGTATTCGGCCGCGCGGCGGCCAATCACATCCTCGAGTACCTGGCCGAGAACCGTTACCACCGCCCGCTGGACGAGTCGGCCGTGGAACAGGCGATGGCGCGGCTCACGCGCTGGGATCGCAAGGACCCGGGCGATGGCTCCGCCGAGCAGGTCGAGCCGCTCAAGCGCGAACTGCGCAAGGTGATGGAAGACCACTGCTCGGTATTCCGCACCGACGAGGTGATGCGCGAGGGCGTGGAGAAGGTCCGCGCGCTCCGCGAACGCCTGAACCACGCGGTGATCGCGGATCACTCCAGCACCTTCAATACCGCGCGGGTGGAGGCGATGGAGCTGGAGAACCTGATGGACTGCGCGATCGCGACCATCCGCTCCGCGCTGGGGCGCGAGGAGAGCCGCGGCGCCCACTCGCGGATCGACTTTCCCGAGCGCGACGACCAGCACTGGCTCAAGCACAGCCTGTACTCGCTGGCGGATGACAGCCTGGACTACAAGCCGGTGCGGACGCAGCCGAATACCGTGGCCTCGTTCCCGCCGAAGGAACGCGTCTATTGATGGCTCGAGGCGACTGCAGGGAAGGATCGTAGGATGCCGATGAGCGCAGCGAATCGCATCACGAGGTGGGTGGTCCCACCGGGATCGGTGCGTTTCGCGATGCTCAACGCACCCTACGACGCAGATGCGCTGGTACAGGTTCGTGGGATGCGGATGAGGCAGCGAATCGCATCAGGGGGCATGGCAGCGCGCGCGTTCAACCCTGGGCATTGTGCCCAATGGGAGACGAGCAATGAGCAACCCTGCCGAACCGGTACCCGAAGCGTGGCTGCACGAGCAGCTCGAGGTGCTGCTGACGGAGCTGGATGCCGCCCTCGCGGGCGCCGCCGACAGCGGCGCGACCGTGGAGCTGGACCAGCAGCGCACCGGACGGCTCTCGCGGATGGACGCGCTGCAGGGCCAGGCCATGGCCAAGGCGAGCCAGCAGCGGCGCGAGGCCCAGCGTGTTCGTGCCCGCCGGGCGCTGAAGCGGCTGGAGGAGGGCGAGGGCGGACTGTGCATCGACTGCCTGGAGCCGATTGCGCGCTCGCGGCTGGAGATCGACCCGTCGGCCGAGCGATGCATTGCCTGTGCCGAGGCGCAGGAACAGGATTGATTGGGGCTTACCGCAGCGTGTGACAACGGTGGCCGCGGTCACCGACAGGAGATACCGATGGAGTTCTCGATCTACCGCTTCAACCCGGAGACGGACACGCTGCCGAAGATGCAGCGCTTCAGCCTGCCCGATGACCAGGTCGAGCCCGGGATGATGCTGCTGGATGCGCTACTGCTGTTGAAGGAACAGGACGACTCCCTGGGCTTTCGCCGTTCCTGTCAGCACGGGGTGTGTGGCTCCGACGGCATGAACATCAACGGCACCAATGGCCTGGCGTGCATCACGCCGCTGGCGGATCTGGACTCACCCGTGACCCTGCGCCCGTTCCCGGGCATGCCGGTGATCCGCGACTTGATCGTGGACATGGACAACTTCTGGGAGCAATACCGCAAGGCCGAGCCCTGGCTGGTCAACGACAGCCCGGAGCCCGAGGTGGAGCGCAAGCAAAGCCCCGAAGACCGCGAACAACTGGACGGGCTCTACGAGTGCATCCTGTGCGGCTGCTGCTCCGCTGCCTGCCCGTCCTACTGGTGGAACCCGGACAAATTCCTGGGGCCGGCGGCGCTTTTGCAGGCCGCGCGGTTCATCCACGACAGCCGCGACGAGGCCACCGAGCACCGGCTGGAACAGCTGGATGATGCCTGGAAGCTTTACCGCTGCCACACCATCATGAACTGCACCCAGGTGTGCCCGAAGGGCCTGAACCCGAGCCGCGCGATCAGCGACATCCGCCGCACCATGCTGAAGAAGTCGCTGTGATCGGCGCGACCCCCAACGGTTGTTCCACCCCCGTAGGAGCCTGCTTGCAGGCGAAGCCCCTGCCCGCGTCCTGCTTTGGCAGGGGCATTCGCCTGCAAGCAGGCTCCCACAGGGGGCCTGGACGGGTGTTTGGGTGATGGAACCGGATAACCGGACACGCTGGCGCTGTCGCCGCGGCATGCTGGAGAACGACTGGCTGCTCGGCCACTTTCTCGCGCAGGGATATGCGCAACTGGACCAGGAGGGTCGCGATGCCTTCGAGCGCCTGCTCGATTACCCCGACAACGTGCTGCTGGACGTGGTCATGGGTCGCCAGACCACGGTGGACGAGGGGATAGCCCGTCTTGTCCCGGCGATCCGCGCCGCCACTCAGGCTTCGGCTCCGGCCTGACCCGGTCCTTCCCCGGCTCGCGCTCGCGGGCCAGATCCTCCTGCTCCTGGCTGTGGCCGGCTATGTGCTGGTGTACAGCCCGTTGTGGACGCTGGCCCCGGTCTTCGGACTGGCCGTGGCCGGCTGGTGGTGGCAAGGGCGCTCGCAACCGCCGGCCTGGGACTGGCTGGGGCAGACGCCCGAGGGTGCAACCTGGCTGGCCACCGCCGAGGGCCTGCGCCAGGAGCAGGTGGACTGGGTCGAGGTGCTGCCCGATACACGGGTGTTGCGTCGGATCGTCATCCTCGTCGTTCGGGTGCCCGCGACCGGCCGGGTATGGCGCCTGTGGCTGCACGCCGGGCGCATGCATCCGGAGGACCTGCGCCGTCTGCGCGTGCGGTTGCGCTGGTCGCCCGCGCGCGAGGTGGTGGATCCCGGCTGGCGGGTGCGGCTTCGCGCGGGGGTAGAGCGCGGCGTTGCTATACTGGCGAAAAGCCGAGTACCCGGAGGCCCGAACATGGCTGGACCCGACAATGCGCAGGTGATGGTGGACGTGTCACACCTGCTGAGTGACGAGCCCGATCACGTGTACAGCGAGGATGAACTGGACGCGATCGAGGAACTCGATCCGGAGCTCGCGCTGCGCCTGGACCGGGCCCAGACCCATGCGCAACGCGAGGCGGCCGACGTGCCGGCCGATGGCCCGATCGACGTGGACGCGGTGCGCGCCGCGATCGAGGAGGCGCGGCGGATCATGATGCAGGACGGTGGCGATATCGAGTTCGTGGAGCTCGATGGGCGCACCGTACGGGTCCGGCTCAAGGGGGCCTGTGTGGGCTGTCCGCGCTCCACGCTGGATCTCAAGAATGTGGTCGAGCGCCTGGTCCGGTCGCGTGCGCCGGGCGTGGCCAGCGTCGCCAACACCTTCTGAATCCGAGTTTTGGCAATCAAGCCTGGCCGGCACCGAGCCTGCGCAGTAGCTGCCGGATGCGCCCCGGCCCGAAACCGTGCACCCGCTTGAAGGCCTTGCGAAAGGCCGCCTCCGAGGTATAGCCCACCGCGTCCATCACGCCCGCGACCGACTCCCGCCCGTCACGTAGCAGGCGTTCCGCCAGGACCATCCGCCACTGGGTCAGGTAGTCGATGGGCGTCTGTCCGACCAGCGCATGAAAGCGCTCCGCGAAGCTGCTGCGCGACATGGCGGCCTCGCTGGCCAGCCCCTCCAGGGTCCAGGCCGCCTCCGGCTGGGCGTGCAGGGCATCCAGTGCCCGGCGGATGCGGTCGTCGGCCAGGGCAGCGATCAGCGATCCCTCCGAGTGTTCGCGTTGCGAGCAGATGTGATGGCGCACGGCCATCACGAACAGGGTGTCCGCGAGGCGGTCCAGCACCGGCCGGTAGCCCGAGGAACGCTCCGCGAGTTCGATGTTCATCAGGTCCGCCAGGTGCGCCAGGCGGTCGCCGGATTCGCGGCGGCGGATGATGATGTGGTCGGGGAGTGCGGCCAGGATCGGGTTGCGCCGGCCTGAATCGAACTCGAAGTGGCCGCACAGGAGCTGGGTGACCGGGATATCCGGCGGATCCTCGCCTTCCACCAGCGTCAGATGGTTGTCGCGGTCGGGTACGGTGTCGCGGCTGGACATCAGGTGCCAGTCATCGTGCGGCAGCAAGAGAAGATCGCCGGCCTCCATCCAGACGGGGGCCATCGCCTCCATGTGCAGATAGCATCCGCCTTCCCCCACCAGGTGAAAGCTGGCATTCCCCGAGCCCGCCGTGCTGAGCTGCCACTCCCCGCACAGGCGCGGGTTGGTGTCGATGCGGGCACGCAGGTTGTAGGCGGCCAGAACCGTCGACAGCACGTCTTCGTGGGGGCTGATGTCCATCGAACCTTCCTTTTGCCTGTTCCTGTTGGTTCTTCACCTTAGACCTTTGGACGCCCGGTTGCCGGGCGTCACGGGCCTCTCCCCGTGGTCCCGGACGATCGGACATAAAAGCCGGCGGATCACCCCGCGTACGGCGCGAGCCCGAGGTCTAGGCTTTATACCCAGTAGAAAGGGAAAAGGAGATCAGGACGATGGCTGCGACTGGAACCTTGGCAGTGCGCTTGCAGGGTTGGCTCGACTGGACGCGAGGCGCGGACTTCCTGGCGCCCCTGCTGTTGCGGCTCTACCTCGCGCCGGTGTTCTGGATGGCGGGGACCAACAAGCTGGACGGGATCCTGCCGAAAGAGAACGTGGTGATGTGGTACGGCAACGCGGACTGGGGGCTGGGCATGCCCTTCCCCTATCTGATGGTGATGCTGTCGGCGTATGCCGAGGTGCTGGGTGCGATCGCGTTGCTGCTCGGACTGGCGACGCGCTGGTTCTCGATCCCGCTGATGATCACGATGGTGGTGGCGGCCTTGACCGTACATATTGAACATGGCTGGCAACGGATCTCCGACCCGATGATGTGCCTGTTCAACTGTTCCGGGATCGCGGAGGCACAGATGCGCCTGGATCGCGCCAAGTCCATTTTGCAGGAGCACGGCAACTACAATTGGCTGACCGAGACCGGAAACTTCGCGATCGTGAACAACGGGATCGAGATGGCCGCGACCTTCTTCGTGATGCTTCTGGTCCTGTTCTTCTGGGGAGCGGGACGCTACGTCAGCATCGACTATTACATCCGTCGGAGGATGATGAGCAGGGGATAACTCCAAGAGCTGTTTCAGCAGCCATTACACAACGGGTCCAGCGGATCCATAATCGCAAGACGAGGAGTAAGACCATGAAGAACGATCTGTTTTCCACCAAGACCCTGGCCGGCGCCGTCGGCAGCGCGGCAATCGGCATGGCCATGGCGACCAGTCCGGTGTTCGCATCGGCCGATCTGAATCACGGGTACCAGCAGTCCGGGCAGTCGGCGCTCATGCTGGCCGAGGGTGCCTGCGGTGAAGGTACTTGCGGTGGGGCGGCCGAAACCAAGGACAACGAAGGCAGCTGCGGTGAAGGGACCTGCGGCGGCGCGAGCGATACCAAGGACAGTGAAGGCAGCTGCGGCGAGGGCACCTGCGGGGGCTCGGACGGCGACGAGAAGGATTCCGAAGGCGCCTGTGGCGAGGGGACCTGTGGCGGCTAAGGTCGTCCACCCTGCCAACCCGGCCCGCGTTAGCGGTGCCGGGCTCGGCTTGCGGCGGGCCCTGCTGGGCCCGCTGGCCGAGGCCCCGGAGGCGACGGAACGCCTGGGGTTCTTCGAGGCGGCACCGGAGAACTGGATGCACCTGGGCGGACGCCTGGGCCGCATCTTTCGCGAATATACCGAGGCCCAGCCCTTCATCTGCCACGGGCTGTCTCTCGACATCGGCGGGCCGCGCCCGCTGGACAAGGCCTTCCTGCAGGACCTGCGTGCGTTCCTGGATACCCACGGGATCGAGGACTACAGCGAGCATCTCTCCGCCTGTGGCGACGCCCAGGGGCATCTCTACGATCTGATGCCGATCCCGTTTACCGAGGAGGCGGTGCACTACGTGGCCGATCGCGTGCGCCAGGTGCAGGACATCCTCGGGCGCCGGATGGCGCTGGAGAATGTCTCCTATTACACCCCGGTGGGGGCGGAGCTGGACGAGATCAGCTTCGTGCGCGCGGTGCTGGAGGAGGCCGACTGCGACCTCCTGCTCGACGTGAACAACATCGTCGTCAACAGCATCAACCACGGCTACGAGCCGACTGAATTCCTGGATGCGATGCCGCTGGAGCGAGTGCGCTACCTGCATATCGCCGGGCACGAGGAGGAGGCCCCGGACCTGCGCGTCGACACCCACGGCCAGGCGATCTGCCCGGATGTCTGGGCGCTGCTGGAGGCCACCTATGCGCGCATCGGGCCGGTTCCGACCCTGCTCGAGCGTGACTTCAACTTTCCGCCGCTGGAGGAACTGCTGGCCGAGACCGACCGGATCCGGGACCTGCAGTTGCAGGCGCGCGCGGGCCAGGAGGAGCGGATCCTGCATGCCTGAGGCGGATTTCCAGCAGGTGCAGGAGGCGTTTGCGCGTCACCTGCGCGACCCGGAGCGCTATCCGCCCCCAGAGGGGATCGAGAGCCGGCGCCTGGCGATCTACCGGCGTCTTTTCTTCAACAACGTGGCGAACCTGCTGGCCAGGGGGTTCCCGGTCCTGCGGGGACTGCTGGAGGCGGCCGCCTGGGAACAGCTGGTACGCGACTTCTATCGCGATCATGGCAGCGAAACGCCGTACTTTCCGCAGCTGGCGGCGGAGTTCGTGCGCTACCTGGCGGAGGAACGCCCGGCGCAGCCCGGCGATCTGCCCTTCCTGGCCGAGCTGGCCCACTACGAGCGGGTGGAGACCGAACTGGTCTATGCGGATGCCACGCCGCCCCCGGAAGTCGAGCCGGATGGCGACCTGATGATTCAGGTTCCGGTGTTTTCCAAGGCCGCGCGGCTGCTGGCCTACGAGTACCCGGTGCATCGGATCGGGGCCGACTTCCAGCCGGATCAACCGGGAGAGGTGCCCACCTACCTGCTGGCGTACCGCACCGGGGAGGAGCGGGTGCGGTTTGCCGAGCTGAACCCGCTCGGCGCCCGGCTACTGTGGCGGGTGATCGAGACACCGGCGACCGGCGATGAACAGATCCGCCGGGTGGCCGGCGATTTCGGGCTGGAGGCCACCGATGAACTGGTGGCCAGTGGACGTCAGTTGCTGGAGCACTACCGCGGGCTGGGCGCCATCGTGGGGACCCGGCCTGACTGCGTGGCCTCCTGATCAAGAGGGGTCCTGATTAGCAACGAGCTTCAGCCAATTGCAGGGAACGTTCTCCCATGGGTTGGCACCCTTCCGCCGCGGCAGGGTGCCGTTGAGCGCAGCGAAACGCACCCTTTCCCGGGTCGTGCCAGTCCCTTGATGGGATTCGCTGCGCTCATCCCATCCTACGACCCGGCGGCTGGCCGAACGTCATTGCTAGTCTGGAGAGGGGTTGGACGCGCGCGTCGCAGACGTGGACTTCCGTGCATGGCCAAAGCCCAGGGCGGCCGCTAGTTACTGAAACAGGAAGCAGTGGTTTCAGTGGAGCGGCAGCCAATGCGAAGCATGCTGAATCAATGGGTCGAGTCGATCCGGCAGGGGATCGGACGTCGAACGCCAGGCGGGGATGTCCGTCGGGTGCCTCGCCGCCACCGGATACGGGCCCAGCTGCGTCGGCACAGCGTCGCGATTATTTCATTGCTGATCGCACTCTCGTCCCTGGGCTACAACACCTGGCGCAATGAGACCTCGGAGCTGCATCGGAATTGGCGTCAGGCGTCCTTCGAGCTGACGCGCGAGATTAACGAGCTCCAGCAGGTGGTGCTGTACCGGCGCTATTTTCACCCGGTAGAAACCACCTCGCCGGGTGGGGTCGGGGATGCGGAGACCTGGATCCTGGGCTGGGGGCGGGTGGCCAGCGTGCGCGACCTGACCTCGGTATTGCCGGAGCCGCTGCCGGCGCACGGCGTTCATCTGCACACCACCTGGGCGCAGCATGCGCAGCACCTGAATGCCGGTGACGAATCCGCCCGCGAGGCCGAGGAGGCCCTGCTGGCCGCCCTCGACGATACTCGCGACTCGGTGCTGGAGCTGATCCGGAACCTGCGGTGAGGGCGGGCCTGGGGGCGGGGGTTCAGTAACCGAGGTCGAGGGCGGGTTCGTCGAGGGCGGCGGCCTGCTCGCGCAGGGTCAGGATGTGATCCTCCCAGAAGCGCGGCGTGTAGAAGATCGGAAAGCCGTCGACAAAGGCCGGGTCGTCGGCGCGCCGGGCCAGCCAGGCGGCGTGGCGCAGGATGCGCAGGGTGCGTAGCGGGGCGATCAAGCCGAGCTGGCGGCGATCCAGCGGTACGAAGGTCTCGTAGCCTTCCAGCAGGGCCTGCATCTGCCAGGCCATCTCGGGCGGTTCGCCGGACAGGAACATCCACAGGTCCTGCATGGCGGGGCCGGTACAGGCGTCGTCCAGATCGACAAAGTGCGGGCCGTCGTCGGTCCACAGGATGTTGCCGGGGTGGGTGTCGCCGTGCAGGCGCAGCTGCGGGACCGGTCCGATCGTGTCGAGGTCACGCTGGATCCGCCCCAGCAGGTCGGCGCTGAGATCGCGGTACACGGATTCCAGCTCCAGGGGCAGATAGCCGGAGGCGAGCACGGCCTGGCGCGCCTCCTCGCCACGCGGGACGGGATCGAGCACCGGTCGCTCGTGGAACCGTGCGGCGCGTCCGACCTCGTGGATACGCGCGATGAAGCGGCCGATGCGGACCAGGGTGTCGCGCTGTTCCAGATCCGGTGCGCGGCCGCCGCAGCGCGGGTAGACGGCGAACATGAACCCGGCGTGATCGTGCAGGGTTTCGCCTTGAGGATCGGCCAGAGGGGCGACTACCGGGATCTCGCGGCTTGCAAGTTCCTGGCTGAAGCCGTGTTCCTCGCGGATGGCGGCGGGTGTCCAGCGTTGCGGTCGATAGAACTTGGCGATGACCGGTGTGGTGTCCTCGATGCCGACCTGGTAGACGCGGTTCTCGTAGCTGTTGAGGGCCAGCAGGCGCCCGTCGCAGCGCAGACCGGTCGTTTCCACCGCGTCGAGGATGACACCGGGTTTCAGTTCGTCGTACGGATGTGCATGCATGCTTGCAGTGTACGGGTTTGCCGCGCATCGTTCCGGCAAATTGACCGCGAGGAGTCGCGCTTGAATCGCTATTACTGGGGGTTGGTTGTTGCCCTGGTGGGTCTCGTCGCCGTCTGGCTGGTGGTTGCGATGGGCCCGGGTCTGGATCTGGAGACCCTGCAGGTCGCGCGCCTGCAGGTGGAGGACTGGCGGGTCGCGCACCCGTTCGTCACGGCCTGGGTGTTCTTCCTGTTGTACATGGTGGTGGCCGCCTTTTCGGTGCCGGGGATCGTGGTGATGACCCTGGCCGGCGGTGCCCTGTTTGGCGTGGTCTGGGGCACCGTGCTGTCGTCGCTGGCTTCGACGTTGGGGGCGACCCTGACCTTTGTTGTGGCGCGGGCGCTGGCGCGCGATGCTGTTCAGCGTCGTTACAAGAACCAACTTGGGCGCATCAATGCGGGCTTTGAGCGCGAGGGCGCGTTCTACCTGTTCGCGCTGCGGATGATTCCGGTGTTCCCGTTCCTGTTGATCAACGCCGGGATGGGCCTGTTGCCGATCCGGATCTGGACGTATTTCTGGGTATCACTCGTGGGGATGCTGCCGGCCACGGCGGTGTTCGCGAATGCCGGGACGCAGTTGGGGCGGCTTGATGGCATCGAGGGCATTCTCTCGCCGGTGCTGGTCCTGTCCCTGGTTGCCACGGGGTTGTTTCCGCTCCTGGCGCGGTGGCTGGTGAATGCCGTGCGCCGCAGGCGGGGTCGATTGGAGAACCCGGGCGCGGACTAAGACGCACGCAGTATCTGCCATCGCGTATATAATAGGGTTTACCGTTGGGAGGCGGCCGTGGAGCGCGCACCGCCGGACACAATCTCGAAGTTCAACGAACGATCCCGTCACATATTGCGTGCGCTGTCCGACTCGGGGCGCGAACGACACAAGGAGTTTTCCATGACATTGAATGTTTTGTTGCGCCAGGGTCAGGTGGCCTTCCTCGCGCTGGGCCTGATGGGCTTCGGCATGGCCGCCGTGCAGGCGGAGGAAGCGTCGCTGGATCGTCCGATCGAGAAGGTGCTGGAGCCGATTCAGCTGACCGACCGGGTTCATTACTTTTACGGCTCGCTCGAGAACCGCACGCCGGCCAATCTCGGTTTCACCAACAACACCGGCTTCGTGGTAACCGACGAAGGCGTGGTGCTGATCGATTCGGGGCCGAGCTACCAGGTCGCCCAGCGCATGGAGAAGGCGATTGCCGGGGTCACCGACAAGCCGATCACGCACGTGATCTCGGTGGGCAGCCAGGACCACCGCTGGCTGGGCAACGGCTACTTCCACGAGCAGGGGGCGGAGCTGGTTGCGCTGCAGCGGACCGCGAGCACCCAGGCCGATCGCGGGGAGGGGCAGATCGCCTCGCTGGCCAATTCCGTGGGCGAAGAGGCGATGGAGGGCACCCAGCCGGTTCCGGCACCGAACCCCATCGATGCCGATGAATACACCCTGACCGTGGGCGGTGTGGACTTCGAGCTGATCTATGCCGGGGATGCCCACTTCCCGGGCGACATCATGGTTCACCTTCCGGGCGAGGACGTCGTCTTTACCGGTGACATCGTCTACACCGAGCGCATGCTGGGCATCCATCCCTTCAGCAACCCGGTGGAGAAGCTCGAGGCCTTCCGGCACCTGGAATCCATCGATCCGGAGATCGTCGTGCCGGGGCACGGCCGCGCGACCGACATGGCCGAGGCACGCCAGGATACCGGCGATTACCTGGAACTCCTGGTGCGCGAGGTGACGGCTGGCATCGAGGACTGGGAATCGCTTAACGAGGTGGTCGACCGCCTGGCGGATCTGGAACAGTTCAAGCACCTGCGCCACTACGATGACTGGCACCGCCCGAACGTGAACCGGACCTACCTGTTCATCGAAGGCAACATGTAACAACCGCACGGTAATCCCGGCCACAGCCCGGGAGATCTGCCGACGGCGCGGGGCACATGGTATGCTTCGCGCCGTTGTCGTTTCCGGCAACTCCAAATTTCTGATACGCGACGTTCGACCCCGCGTATGGGTCGGCGAAGGAGCCTCGCAATGCCCGCAATAACCCTCCCCGACGGCAGCCGCCGCGAGTTCGATCACCCGGTCACCGTGCTGGACGTGGCGAAGGACATCGGTCCCGGCCTGGCCAAGGCCACCCTGGCCGGCAAGGTCGATGGCGAACTGGTCGATGCCCGCCACGAAATCGACACAGACGCCGCGCTGGCGATCGTGACCGACCGCGACCCGGAAGGGGTGGAGATCATCCGGCATTCGACCGCGCACCTGATGGCGCAGGCGGTCAAGCAGCTGTTTCCCGACGCGCAGGTGACCATCGGCCCGACCATCGAGAACGGCTTCTACTACGACTTCGCCTATGACCGCGGCTTTACGCCGGAGGATCTGGAGAAGATCGAGAAGCGCATGAAGGAGCTGGCCAAGCAGGATCTGCCAGTCGAGCGCTCGCTGATGGATCGCGACGAGGCGGTCAAGTACTTCCGCGACATGGGCGAGGCGTACAAGGCCGAGATCATCGCGAGCATCCCGCAGGGGGAGAACATCTCGCTGTACAAGCAGGGCGACTTTGTCGATCTCTGCCGGGGCCCGCATATCCCGTCCACCGGCAAGCTGAAGGCCTTCAAGCTGACCAAGGTGGCCGGTGCCTACTGGCGGGGCGACTCCGACAACGAGATGCTGACGCGCATCTACGGTACCGCCTGGCCGAACAAGGACCAGCTGAAGGAGCATCTGGATCGGCTGAAGGAGGCCGAGCGCCGCGATCATCGCAAGATCGGTCAGGAACTGGATCTGTTCTCGATCCAGGACGAGGCCGGTGGTGGCCTGGTGTTCTGGCACCCGAAGGGCGCGCGCATCCGCCGCGAGATCGAGAAGTACTGGTACGACATGCACGAGAAGGCCGGCTACGACTTCGTGGTCTCGCCGCATATCGCGAACCTGGAGCTGTGGAAGACCTCCGGCCACGCGGATTTTTATGCCGAGTCCATGTACGAGCCGATGGAGGACGAGCACCAGTCCTTCCAGCTCAAGCCGATGAACTGCCCGTTCCACGTGCTGATGTACAAGGACCGGCTGCATTCCTACCGCGACCTGCCGCTGCGCTGGGCGGAGATGGGCACGGTGTACCGCCGCGAGATGTCCGGTGCGCTGCACGGGCTGATGCGCGTGCGCGGGTTTACCCAGGACGATGCCCACATCTTCTGCCGCGAGGACCAGATCGAGGCCGAGGTCATGGGCGTGATCGACCTGACCCTCGAGGTTCTGCAGACCTTCGGCTTCGAGAAGTTCGACGTGAACCTGTCGACCAAGCCCGAGGATGCGGTCGGGTCGGATGAAATCTGGGAACACGCGACCGCTTCGCTGCGCTCGGCGATCGAGAAGAAGGGCCTGGATTATTCGGTGGACGAGGGCGGCGGTGCCTTCTACGGTCCGAAGATCGATATCAAGATCCATGACGCGATCGGCCGCGAATGGCAGTGCTCCACGGTGCAGCTGGACTTCAATCTGCCCGAGCGTTTCGACATGGAATACGTCGCCGAGGACAACGAGCGACGCCGTCCGATCATGATCCACCGCGCGCTGCTAGGCTCGGTGGAACGCTTCTTCGGCGTGCTGATCGAACACTATGCCGGACACTTCCCGGCGTGGCTGGCCCCGGTGCAGGCCGAGGTGCTGACCATTACCGAAAGGCAGGATGAATACGCCCGCGAGGTCACGAAGACGCTGCGCGCGATGGGGTTCCGGGTCGAGGCCGACTTGAGAAACGAGAAGATCGGCTTTAAGATTCGCGAGCACACGCTCAAGCGCGTGCCGTACCTGCTGGTCCTTGGAGACAAGGAGATGGAAAATGGGCAGGTGGCGGTGCGTACGCGGAGCGGGGAAGACCTCGGCGTGATGCGCCTCGAGGACTTCGGCGAACGCCTCCGGGAGGAGGTCGGCAGTCGCCAACACTGAACCCTGAACTGGAGAGAAGGCTATTAGCGCAGCGAAAACGGTCCGCCTGAACGATCAGATCACGAGTCCGCAGATCCGACTGATCGACGCCGAAGGCGAGAATCGCGGTGTCTGCAGCACTGCAGAGGCCCTGGAAATGGCCCAGGAAGGTGGTCTGGACCTGGTCGAGATCTCGCCGAATGCCGAGCCGCCCGTGGCCCGGATCATGGATTACGGGAAGTTCAAGTTCGAGCAGGCGAAGAAGGCGCAGGAAGCCAAGAAGAAGCAGAAGCAGATCCAGATCAAGGAAGTGAAGTTTCGTCCGGGTACGGACGAGGGCGACTACAACGTCAAGCTTCGCAACCTGCGCCGCTTCATCGAGGCCGGTGACAAGGGCAAGGTGACCATCCGCTTCCGCGGGCGCGAGATGCGCCACCAGGAACTGGGTGGCGAGCTGCTCGACAAGGTCGAGAAAGACATGGCCGACATCGCGATCGTGGAACAGCGGCCGAAGATGGAAGGACGCCAGATGATCATGGTGCTGACGGGCAAGAAGAAGTAAGTCCGTCAGACGATGGGATACACTGGCCGATATACACGAGCGCGTTGGTTCTTCATTTTTTCCGAGACCAGGCGCGGCGCGCAGACCGGTAGTGGTTCTACCGGCTAGCGGCGCAACGCAGGATCGGGGAAAATGAAGCACCAACCCCGAAGGGGCTCGGCCGATTTTGCGCGCTGATGGCGTTGCGGCTCCCTTGTGCAGAATGCTGCACCGCAGTCGCCGCGCCTTGTCAGCACGCAAAATCGACTCGAGCGCGCACGTGTATATCGACCAGCGTATCCCAAGGGCGATCGGGTTTCCGCATACCCGTATCGCTTTTTCATAAACGGTCGGCCCGCAGTGGGTACGGCCCAAAATGCCGGAGAGAGTAATGCCGAAGATCAAGACCAATCGGGGTGCGGCCAAGCGCTTCACCCGTACCGGGTCGGGGAAGTTCAAGCGGTTCCAGTCGCACCGCAGCCACATCCTGACCAAGAAGCCTACCAAGCGTAAGCGTCACCTGCGCAGTCCGGCGATGGTGCACGAGTCGGATGCCCCGGCCGTGCGCAAGCTGCTGCCGTACCGTTGAACTGACCGAGGAATCGAGACATGCCACGAGTCAAGCGCGGTGTAACCGCTCACGCCCGTCACAAGAAAGTCCTGAAGCAAGCCAAGGGCTACTACGGCGCCCGGAAGAACGTCTTCCGCGTTGCCAACCAGGCCGTCATCAAGGCCGGTCAGTATGCCTACCGTGACCGTCGCCAGAAGAAGCGTCAGTTCCGGTCGCTGTGGATCGTCCGCATCAATGCGGCGGCCCGTCAGTTCGATCTCTCCTACAGCCGTTTGATGAACGGTTTGAACAAGGCCGAGATCGATATCGACCGCAAGACCCTGGCCGATCTGGCCGTGCACGACCTGACCGCGTTCGGCAAGATCGCGGAGAAGGCCAAGGCTGCACTGCCGGCCTGAGGCGCAGGGCCTGAAGGACTGCCCGCCGGCGGTGTGCCGGCGGGTCCCGAGAAGGGAGGGTCGATGCCCTCCCTTTTTTGTTTCGGGAACAGGAAACGAGGCGCCTGCAAGGCAGCGGCCCCCGAGTGCGGGCCACTGCCTTGCAGGCGAATAGGGGGCCGGGGAGGCCCGTACCAGTCGGGGGAAGTCGTGGAACAACTGCAACAGCTGGTCGCCGAGGCGCGCGAGCGCGTCGAAGGGGCCACGGACCTGAAGGCGCTGGACGAGGTCCGGGTGCACTATCTCGGCAAGAAGGGCGCACTCACGGCACAGCTCAAGGAGCTGGGCAAGCTACCGGCGGAGGAACGGCCGGCGGCGGGGCAGAAAGTGAACGAGGCCAAGACCGAGGTCGCCGGCCTGATCGAGTCACGCAAGGAGGCCCTGGCGCAGAGCGCACTGGCGGAACAGCTGGCGGGCGAACAGGTCGACGTGACCCTGCCGGGGCGGCGTCAGGCCGATGGCGCGCTGCACCCCATTACACAAACCCTGGAACGCATCGAGACCTTCTTTGCTGGATTGGGCTTTCGCGTGGCCGAGGGCCCCGAGGTGGAAGATGACTTCCACAACTTCGAGGCCCTGAACATCCCCGAGCATCACCCGGCGCGGGCGATGCACGACACCTTCTACTTTGATGCGCACCGCGTGCTGCGCACGCATACCTCGCCGGTGCAGATCCGCACCATGGAACAGGAGCGCCCGCCGCTTCGCGTGATCGCGCCAGGGCGCGTGTATCGCTGCGATTCGGATCTGACGCATAGCCCGATGTTCCACCAGGTGGAAGGGCTTTGCGTGGATACGGACATCACGTTCGCGGATCTGCGCGGCGTGTTGAGTGCATTTCTGCAGGCCTTCTTTGATCGGGACGATCTGGCCACGCGCTTTCGGCCGTCGTACTTCCCGTTCACCGAGCCGTCGGCCGAGGTCGACATCCAGTGCGTGCATTGCGGCGGTGACGGCTGCCGCGTTTGCAGCCACACCGGCTGGCTGGAGGTGATGGGTTGCGGGATGGTGCACCCCAACGTGCTGGGTCATGTGGGGATCGACGCCGAGCAGTACACCGGCTTTGCCTTTGGCCTGGGGGTCGAGCGCATGGCGATGCTGCGGCATGGCGTGAACGACCTCCGGCTGTTCTTCGACAACGATATCCGCTTCATCGGGCAATTCGGGCAGACAGGCTAATGCGTATCAGTGTGCAGTGGCTGCAGGAATGGCTGCAGATCGACGAGACCCCGGAACAACTCGGCCATCGCCTGACCATGGCGGGTCTGGAACTGGATGCGATGGAAGCGGCGGCGCCCGCGTTCAGTGGGGTGCGGGTGGGCCACGTGGTGGCGGTCGAGCCGCACCCGGACGCGGATCGCCTGCGCGTGTGCCGGGTCGAGGCCGGAGAGGTGGAGCCGCTGACCATCGTCTGTGGCGCGCCCAACGTGCATGAAGGCATGCGGGCGCCGGTGGCGGTGGTCGGTGCGGTATTGCCCGGCGATTTCCGTATCAAGCGCTCCAAGCTGCGCGGCGTGGCTTCCGAGGGCATGCTGTGCTCCGCTCGCGAGCTTGGCCTGACGGATGATGCCGAAGGCCTGATGTCGCTGCCGACGACGCTGGAGGCCGGTCAGGACCTGCGTGAGGCGCTGGGGCTGGACGATACCATCCTGGAAGTGGACCTGACGCCGAACCGGGCCGATTGCCTGGGCATGCGCGGGATTGCGCGGGAGTGCTCGGCATTGCTGGACCGGCCGCTGCATGCCCCGGCCATGCCGGCCGTGGACGTCGCCAGCGATGCCCGGGTGAGCGTGATCATCGAAAACCCGGAGGCCTGCCCCTTGTATGCCGCCCGGGTCCTGGAGGGCCTGGACGCCAAGGCCGCGACGCCGCTGTGGATGACCGAACGCCTGCGCCGTGCCGGGGTACGCCCGCTGAGCGCGATCGTGGATGTGACGAACTACGTGATGCTGGAACTGGGCCAGCCACTGCATGCCTTTGATGCCGATCGCACGGGCGCCCCGATCCAGGTGCGCCAGGGCAAACAGGGGGAAACCCTGACGCTGCTCGGAGGCGACCAGACGGTGAAATTGTCGCCGCAGGATCTGGTCATTGCGGGTGATGACGGCCCCCTGGCGCTGGCCGGAGTGATGGGCGGCGCCGCCAGCGCGGTGGATGCCAGCACCACCCGCGTGATCCTCGAATGTGCGCATTTCGCACCGCGCGCCCTGGCCGGTCGGGCGCGGGCCCACGGCCTGCATACCGATGCCTCCCACCGTTTCGAGCGGGGTGTCGACCCGACCCTGGTCCCGCAGGCGATGGAACGCGCGACCCAGCTGCTGCTGGAACTCTGCGGCGGGCAGTGCGGCCCGGTCGAGCAAGTGGGCGCGACGCCGGCCTCCCATGCGGAACAGGCGATCGTCCTGCGCCCGGATCGTGTCCAGCGCTTGCTCGGGGTGACCCTAGAGGCTTCCGAGGTCGAGCGGATCCTGGAGGCACTGGACTGCCGCATCGAGACAAGCGAGAGCGGCTGGTCGGTACGCGCGCCGCGGGCCCGATTCGACCTCGAACGCGAGGAGGATCTGATCGAAGAGCTGGCCCGGGTGCACGGCTATGACGCCCTGCCGCAGACACTCCCGAAGCCGGTTGCGCCGGTGACGCCGGAGTCGGGTCTGCGGTCACTGCGCAACGGGCTTGCCCGCCAGGGCTTCCATGAGGTGATCAGCTTCAGTTTTATCGCTCGCGAGGCCGCCAGTGCGTTCTACCCGGACGTGGGACCGCTGGCGTTGGCGAATCCCATTTCGTCCGATCTGGCGGTGATGCGCCCGGGACTGTGGCCCGGGTTGGTGACCACCGCCGCCTACAACCAGGCGCGCCAGCAATCGGACCTGCGCCTGTTCGAGCATGGCCTGCGCTTTGTGCCGGATGCGTCCGGTCTGCGGCAGGAGCCGCGACTGGCCGGCCTGCTCGGTGGGAGGGTGGCTCCCGAAGCCTGGGAAGGCGAGGCGAAGAAGGTCGATTTCTTCGACGCCAAGGGCACCGTGGAAGGCTTGTGCGAACGCGTCGCCGGCCCGCTCGGCTTTCGCGCGGAACGTCATCCGGCGCTGCATGACGGGCAATCCGCACGGGTGCTGGTCGACGGCCAGCCGATCGGCTGGGTCGGGCGCCTGCACCCGGCGCTGTGTGAGCGCTTCGACGTGGAGCCGGTCTACCTGTTCGATCTGGACGCGACCGCCGTGGTGCGCGCCCCGGTGGCGCAGTTCACGCCGTTGTCGCCGTACCCGTCCATCCGTCGGGATCTGGCGCTGGTGGTGGCCGAGTCGGTGGCGGCGGGCGATGTGCTGGCGGCCATCGACGAACTGGGCCTTGAGCTTCTGCAGGATGTTCGCCTGTTCGATGTGTATCAGGGCAAAGGCTTGAATCCGGACGAAAAAAGCCTGGCTTTGGGCTTGATTTTACGGGCTTTTGATCGCACCCTAGGCGAACAGGACGTGGCTGGCGTCACCGACGCGGTGGTGCAGCATCTCCAGGCCCGGTTCAACGCAACCTTGAGACAATAGCCGATGGCAGCTGTAACCAAGGCGGATCTCGCCGCCGCGCTAAACGAGGAACTGGGTCTCAACAAGCGCGAGGCCAAGGAATTCGTCGAGATGTTCTTCGAGGAGATGCGGCAGTCGCTGGAGACCGGCGAGGGCGTGAAGCTTTCCGGGTTCGGGAATTTCATCCTGCGTGACAAGAACCAGCGGCCAGGGCGCAATCCCAAGACGGGCGAAGAGATTCCGGTCTCCGCGCGTCGTGTGGTGACCTTCCGGCCGGGACAGAAACTGCGCGAGCGGGTAGAGAGCTATGCTGGAGGCGAGTAACCACCAGGAACTGCCCGCCATCCCGGGCAAGCGCTACTTCACCATCGGCGAAGTCGCGGAGCTGTGCCAGGTCAAGCCGCATGTGCTGCGGTACTGGGAGCAGGAATTCCCGATGCTGGAGCCGGTCAAGCGGCGCGGCAACCGTCGCTACTACCAGCGCCAGGACGTGATCCTGATCCGTCAGATTCGCGCATTGCTGTACGAAGAGGGCTACACCATCAATGGTGCCCGTCAGAAGCTCTCCGGCGACGAAGCCAAAGGTGATCGTCAGCAGGCCCAGCAGATCATCCAGGACACCATCTCGGAGCTTGAGTCGGTTCTGCGCGTACTGCGCGCCTGAGGCCCGGACCCAGGGGGTGGGTGGCTTTCGGGACGTCGTGTTGATGCGATTCGCTTCGCTCGTCGCATCCTACAGAGCTGAATCGGATTTACGGTAACGCAGGCGGGAACCCGCGTAGGATGCGACGAGCGAAGCGAATCGCATCAATGCGCCATTCTCGGCGTACGTGGCACGAATGGTCCGCACGGATCTCGCAGCAATGGGGTGGCCGATGCTTTCGTGAAGGCGGGGAATCGGATATAGTTCGCGGCTTCGGGGCGTGGCGCAGTCTGGTAGCGCATCTGCATGGGGTGCAGAGGGTCGCAGGTTCAAATCCTGCCGTCCCGACCAAACAGGAACGATCAAAAAAGGCCGCTTTAAGCGGCCTTTTTTTGTGTTCGGAGTTGCGGGTTGCGGCGTCGCCTGGGCGCAGGCTCAATCCATCGAGCGGCGGCGCGCTTCGCGCTGGTAATGGAGCAGGGCGATGTTGGTCTGGCGTTCCATCCACTGGGTCATTCCGACGATCTCGAAGCCTGCAAACTCGAAGCCATCACGCGTGCTGCGGCGACGGTTGGCCAGCCGCAGGTCCCCGGAAAGGCGTTCCCTGACATCGGGGAGCAAGAGGTTCTCGAAGGCCAGGTTCGCCTGGTCCTCAAGCGCATCCAGAAGGGTGGTGGACAACTCGATGCACATGCCCTGGGCAGAGAGGTCGGCAACCTCGCCAATCACGGGATCCTTCCAGGCCTTTGCATGGAGTTCGATCTGAGGCCGCTGGGCCATCGGGATGTGCACGCGGAACGTTTCGCGGCGTTGCAGGTAGTACAGAGTTTCCGGATAGGTGCAGACGTAGAGCGCGCCTTTTTGCTCCTGCTCGATGCGTGTTACATGCGTGCCGAATCGTACTGCAACCCCGCGCAGCGCCGCGAATACGCGCAAGTCCATGCCGGCCTGAACCTGCTGGTGCGCCCGAGGCGGGGTCAGCTCGTCGAGAAAGAGTTCCTTGGCGGCTGGGTCCAGACGGACCAGGGCCGAGGTGTACAGGGGGCCGTCGGTATCCACGCGAACGCTCACGACGGTGAGCTTGTGGTCGAGGTCCTTGAGGATGCCGGCAATCCGGTCCGGCTTATCGACGGTATAGTCCGTGTCGTCCATGCGTCCGAAGTGTTAGGAAGGTGTGAGGACGCAAGGTACTGGTGGATGCCGCGAAAAGCCAGCCTCCACCAGGACCGGGCTCTCAGGCCTGGGTGATCTGGCGTCCGCCGTGGTTTCCGGGCCGGGCGCGGCCATACGGGTCGTAGGTGGCCGCGGGGCCGGTTTCCTCGCCGCGGAGGATCTGCATGGAGAGTTCCACGCGCTGGCGGTCACGGTCGATCAGGCGCGCATTGCCTTGATTCAGAGTGTCGCAGCGTTCGATGGACTGGCGCAGGGCCTGCCACAGGTCGTTCAGTACGACGCCATCGTCCATCTTCGAGAACAGGCGCGCGACGCCCTCGGGGCTGAAGGCCTCGCCGGCGGCCTCGACCAGGCCTTGCTGGTTGCGTGTCTCGGTTTCCAGTTCATGCAGCAGGGTCTGCTTGCCGGTCACCACGTCCTGCAGCGTATCGGGTTGGCGCGCTTCGACCGCGCGCGTCTCCTTTAGCAGACTCTCTTCCAGCTGATGAGCCAGCCGGATTGAGGTCTCGAGCGAGCGTTGCAGTTTATGGTGCGCGTCGGCATTCATGGGCGATAGACCGGGTTAGCGCAGCAGGCTTTCGAGGTCGATCATGCGATCGGCCAGCTGCTGGTTGTCCACTGGATAGTTGCCGCTGGAGATCGCCTCGCGCAGTTCTGCAACGCGGGCGGCGTCGAAGGGGGCGGTGTCGCCCGCGCCGGCCGCGGCATTCATTGCCTGGGCGGCCCCGGTGAGCGTGACCGAATCATTGTTTGCCGTCGATGCGTTACCGGAGGCCGGGGCACGGCTTGCCGTGTTGGCGGACTCGTCGCGACCCTTTACCCCGGGGTTCTGGTTGTCGGGGCGCAGGCTGTTCGTATTGAGGCCCTTGATATCCATGATGCCTTCCTGTTGTTGTAACTGTGCTGCAATTGTTTACGGCCAGCGTTGCTGAAACTGTAGGCCTCGGGGGCGGAAAAGTGTAACGGGCTTCACAGTCCGCTTCGAAGATCGTTGGCGTGCCTGGTGGGTCGAGGCCTCAAAGCGCTACCCGGATGTGGCCGGAGGCCTGGATTTCGCCTTCGACGACGCGCCCGGAGGATGCGTTCTTGACGCGGATTCGCTCGCCCAGCGTCCCGTTCTCCAGCGCTTCGCCCTGCATGCGGATGGCGATCGAGCCGTTCTCTGCCAGGATGGTAACCCGCTGGCCGCGACTGATGATCTCGCGCGGGCTCACGTGCTGCGTTCCGATGATCTGACCCGGGCGGATGCTGCGCCGGGTCTGCTGGCCGATCAGGGCATTCTTTTCCTCATGATAACTGCCGGCATGGCGCGAGGTCTCGATTCGCTGGAAACGCAGGTCGCCCGCCGAGAGGGTGTGCTGGCGCGGCAGGGTACGGTTCGCAACCAGCACTTCGGCGTAACGTTCGACCGTCGCCGGCACGTATAACTGCCAGGTCACCGGGCCGGCACACTGGATATGGACAGCGGTGTTGCCGTCACGCCGACCGCCGGGTGGGAAACGCGCTTCCAGGCCGTCCGTGCAGGGGACGAGGCGCAGACGCTTGTCGAGCTGGCCAATCTCGATGGAAACATCCTTCTCGGTATCGGTAACGCCCAGTTCCTGAATCAGGAACTGCTCGGCGGCGTGACGAATGTCGTCAACCGGGTGGACTTCGGCCCGGACGCTGGTAGACAGCAGTACCAGGATGAACAAGAGGGCGACTCCGGCAAGGAGACGCGGAATGCTTCGCACATTTGCGTTCGAGGCGATCACGCTCGCTGGCGAGGCACCGGAGGGCCCGCCTTTTCCTGGAACGAATGAGGCCCCAACGCGAACGAGCGAACGGATCAGCGTCTCCCTGGCAGCGGAAGAAAATTCTGAAATGGGTCGGCGCTGGTTCATGTCGCGGTCCTGTTTGGTCCTGTCCTGCGCAGCCAGTTCGGTGCGGGCGTCGGACTGTGCGCGAATGGCTCGGGTTTGACGGATCTTGCGTCGATGTCGAGCGAGTCGCGTGCAGTTTCAGTACGCAAAAACATGCAGATGTCGTGCCAATGAATGGGCATCTCGCGCCGCGCGCGCATTCAAGGCCCGTCGCGGGCGGCCGTTATGGCCATGAGGCGGCGTCAGAAGGCGCATGCACGCAAATGCAAATGACAGGCCGGGGTTGCGCGGTGCACACTTGGCCTTTGAGGCCTGTCCGGTGCCTAGGGAAACACTGATTAATGTACGCACTCGCGTTGGTACCCCAGGTTCCCCGAGACAAGGCGCGTCGTGCAGCGGGTAGTGGTTCTACCCGCAAGCGGCGCAACGCAGGATCGGGGAACCTGGGGTACCAACCCCACAATCCTTTGAAAAGCAGGGGCTCGGCCGCTTTTGCGTGCGCACGGCGTTGCGGCTCCCTTGTGCAGAATGACTGCACGGCAGTCGCCGCGCCTTGTTCGCACGCAAAAGCGACTCGAGCGCGAGCGTGTACATTAATCAGTGTTTCCCTAGAGCAATCGGGGCAAGGAGAGCGGCACGATGAGTCAATTCATTGACGATGTGAATCAGCGAACCCAGTTGGTGGGGCAGAACCGCATGGAGCTGCTGCTGTTCCATCTGGGCGGGTCGCAGACCTTCGGGATCAATGTCTTCAAGGTCCGCGAGGTGATTCCGTCGCCACCGCTGCGTCAGATTCCCGGCTCCATGAGCGTGGTGCGCGGGGTGGCGTCGCTGCGTGGCGGTACCGTGCCGATCATTGACCTGGCGCGAGCGATGGGCCTGCGTGGCGGCGTCGGGGCGGTCGACAACGGGGAGCAGAAAGTGGTGGTCACCGAGTTCAATCGTTCGGTGCAGGGCTTCTGGGTGTCGGCGGTGGACCGCATCGTCAACGTGAACTGGCAAGACGTGAAGTCGCCCCCGCGCGGAACCGGACGCGAATCCTTCCTGGTGGCCGTCACGGAGATCGACAACAAGCTGGTCGAGATCATCGACGTCGAACGGGTGCTCTCCATCGTCAATCCGCTGCCCAGCGAGGTCTCGCCATCCATCCGCGAGAACGCCAGAGAGGCCAGCGGGCGCAAGGTCGTGATCGTCGATGACTCGGTGGTGGCGCGCAAGCAGATCGAGGGCGCGATCAAGGGCCTCGGTTTCGAATACGACGTCTTCAAGGATGGCCAGGAGGCACTGGATTTCCTTGAACAGAAGGCCGCGGAAGGGCCGGTGGGTGACCAGATCGAGATGGTGATCTCGGATATCGAGATGCCACGCATGGACGGCTACACCCTGACCGCGCGCATCCGGGACAACACCGCGCTGAAGGACCTGAAGGTGCTGCTGCACTCCTCGCTGAGCGGTGAGTTCAATACCGACATGGTCAAGCGCGCGGGCGCGGATGCCTTTCTCTCCAAGTTCAATCCCGATGAGCTGGCCAATGCCGTACTGGATCAGACCGGGCGCGAGAGTCAGCAGGCCGAATGACCGGTCGGGCGGAACCGCGTTGCCGCCCGGCAAGCCCGGAGCGGCGACGGGTGGCCGCCACTCGGTGTGTATGGTGCCATGCGCGCGACGCCGTATACTCGACCCGATCTTCGGGGTCACCCCGGTTTTCCGGCCAAGAGGCCCCGGTCAAGGATTCGTCATCAGGATGCCTAATCACGATGGACAGCGCTCAGGGATGACTCGGTGATCGATTCCCGCGACTACGAGGAGTTCTCCCGCTTCCTGCAGGACTGCTGCGGCTTGGTGTTGGGTGACAGCCGCCAGTACCTGGTTTCCAGTCGTCTGTCGCGGCTGCTCGACGAGTTCGACTTCAAGAGCGTCCCGGAACTGCTGCATGCGATGCGGCAGGCCCCGAATCCGCGCCTGCGCACCCGCGTGATCGATGCGATGACGACCAACGAGACGTCCTGGTTCCGCGATGGCTTTCCGTTCGAGATCCTGCGCCACGTGCTGTTGCCGGAACTGGCCGCGAAGGGAGGCAGCATCAAGGTCTGGTCCGCGGGCTGCTCCAGTGGGCAGGAGGCCTATACGATCTCCATGGTGGTCTCGGAATGGGAAGAATCGCGGCCGGCCCGGAAGGTACCGGTTTCCATTCTTGGCACGGACCTGTCAGAGAAGATCCTGGACGATGCGCGGCGGGCCGTGTACGACGGCCTGAGCATCGTGCGCGGGCTCAGCGAGAGCCGGCGCGCGCGCTTCTTCGAGACCGTCGCGGATGGCCACAAGGTGATCCCGGATGTGCAGCGGCGCTGTCGCTTTCAGAAGCTCAACCTGATCGACAGCTATGCGGCGCTGGGCAAGTTCGACCTGGTGTTCTGCCGCAACGTGCTGATCTATTTCTCGGGCGACACCAAGCGACAGGTTCTTGACGCTATCGCCCGGCAGATGAATCCGGGCGGGTATCTGTTTCTTGGCGCTTCCGAGACCGCAGGGCCCTATACCCAGGCTTTCGAAACCGTACGAACCGAGTACGGCTCGGTACTTCGTCTGAAGTCCTGACGTAATCCAGCCCCGGGGCTGATTCCCGGGAACGCCCGTGCAATGCGGGCGGCGAATCGTTCCATCCCTTCCCCTGGCTGCCCGCTGTGCCTGCGCCCCTGCGGCACGCCGCTCGAGAATGGCATAACGATTGCATCAGTCCCCCTGCGAAGGGTCGCAATCGGTGCGCCCCGTTCTCCAAGCGAGGGTCCGCCGCGGGCGGACAGGACGGAAGCGATGAGTCTCTCTCTCGACAAGGCGATGGGTATTTCTCCGCAGGCCGTGAACGTGCGGGCGCAGCGCATGGAGCTGTTGGCCTCCAACATCGCCAACGCGGATACCCCGAACTACAAGGCGCGGGATATCGATTTTCGTGCGGTGCTCGAATCCGCGGCCGGCGGCGGCAATAGCTTGCCCATGGCGCGCAGCCAGGCGGCGCATCTCGACCCCAACGCCGGCGCGATGAACGGGCAGGTCGAGGCGCTTTACCGCGTCCCCTCGCAGGCGTCGCTGGATGGCAACACGGTGGACCCGCAGATGGAGCGGGCCGCCTTTGCCGAGAACGCCGTTCAATACCAGAGCAGCCTGGAATTCCTCAATCGCCGGGTCTCCGGCATCCGCGAAGCCCTTAGGGGCGATCGCTAACGTGACGCGGACCTGATCGGGAGATCGATGTCGTGAGCAACCTCTTCAGCCTGTTCAATACCTCCGCCTCGGCGCTGTCGGCGCAGTCGGTGCGCCTGAACACCGTGGCCTCGAACCTGGCCAACGCGAACACCGCCGCGACCAACCCCGACGAGGCCTATCGCGCCAAGCAGGTGCTGTTCCAGAGCGTGATGGACCAGGCAAACCCGAACGGTTCGTCGACGGCCGTTCGGGTGGCCGGCGTGACCGAGTCGCAGGCGGCGCCGCATGCGCATTACGAACCCCATCACCCGCAGGCCAACGAGGAGGGCTACATCTTCCGTCCGGCCATCAGCGTGGTGGAGGAGATGGCCAACATGATGTCCGCCTCGCGCAACTACGAAGCCAACGTGGAGGTGATGGAGACCTCGCGTCAGCTGCTCCAGCGCACATTGCAGATCGGTCAAGGCTAGGGAGCCATCGATGACACAGATATCCCCCGAATTGCTGGATCGCCTGGGCCTCTCGCGCCCCGAGCAGAAACAGGACAAGGACATGGACCGCCTGGGCCAGTCCGACTTCCTCAAGCTGATGACGACCCAGCTGGAGAATCAGGATCCGATGGAGCCGATGGACAACGGCGACTTCCTGGGCCAGATGGCGCAGTTCTCGACCGTAACCGGCATCGAGGAGCTGTCCAAATCCTTCCAGCAGCTGGCGCAGTCGCTGGGCCAGAACCAGACGCTGCAGGCGGCCTCCCTGGTAGGCAAGGACGTGCTGGTTCCCGTCGAATTCGGCGAGCTGGGTCCGGACGGCATGGTCAAGGGTGCGGTGGACCTGGATCGCTCCACGGAGGAGCTGCAGATCGACGTGTACAGCCCGAACGGCGAGCGCATCCGCCGCATGAACCTGGGCGCCGCCGGCAGCGGCCTGCAGGAGTTCAGCTGGAACGGCATGCGCGACGACGGGACCTTCGCACCCCCGGGCGTCTACGAGTTTAAGGCCACGGCCCGCTCCGGGACTCAGTCCGAGGCCGTGGATACCTTCCTGGATGCCCGCGTGGAGAGCGTCGCGGTGGGCAATGATTCCGGGCTGGCACTGACCGTGCAAGGCCTGGGCGAGATCAGCTTTTCGGATGTACGGCGGATTGGCGGCTAACGACCGGCGCGCGTCGAACGAACCCTAACGGAGGAAACACCCCATGCCCTTCAATATCGGATTGAGCGGACTGAACGCGGCCCAGGCCGACCTGCAGACCACCGGCAACAACGTCTCCAACTCGGGGACCACCGGATTCAAGCGCTCGCGGGCGGAATTCGGTGACGTGTTTGCCCAGAGCTTCGGCGGCATCAGCCAGACGGCGATCGGTTCCGGCACGCGCCTGCAGGCGGTGACCCAGCAGTTCTCGCAGGGCCGGACCGAGTTCACCGAGAACGGCCTGGACCTGGCCATCAACGGCGAGGGCTTCTTCGTCCTGAACGACCAGGGCAGCACGGTGTACAGCCGGGCGGGAGCCTTCCAGGTCGATCGCGACGGCTACCTGGTGAACAACCAGGGGCTACGTCTGCGTGGCTATGACGAGGCTGGTGGGACCAATCTCGGAGATCTGCGTCTGCAAACCGATACGGCCGCTCCCCAGGCCACCTCAAACCTTGAGGCACTGATTAACTTGCGTTCGGATGCGGCGACATTGAGTGACGATCCGGACGATTTCGTTCTCGATGACCCGGAGACCTACAACTTCTCCACCTCGCTCACCATGTATGACTCCCTAGGTATTGCGCGGGACGCCAACCTCTACTTCGTGAAGACTGCCCAGAACGAGTGGAATGCCCATGTTGCGGTGCGGCGAGACGATGGAAACTTGGAGGAGCTCGCTAACTATGGGGGTGGTGATTCAGGGCCGTTGGGTCTGGAGTTCGATGTCAATGGCCAGCTGGTGGGTGTAGATCCGCCCGCGGAAGGCCTCACCGTCCCGGGCGGTAGCTTGGACGGCGCGGATGACTTGGTCTTCGATATCAACTTCGACGGGACCACGCAGTTCGGTGGTGATTTCTCGGTGAACGACCTGAATCAGGACGGTTTCGCCTCCGGCCAGCTGACCGGCATCGATATCGACCAGACCGGTGTAGTGTTCGCGCGCTTCACCAATGGTCAGTCCTCGGTTCTCGGCCAGCTGGCGCTGGCGAATTTCCCCAACCCGCAGGGTCTGGAACAGCTAGGTGACAACAACTGGGCCGAAACCTTCGCGGCGGGTGACGTGCGACTGGATCGTCCAGGGTCGAGCAACCTAGGTTCCGTACAGGCCGGTGCACTTGAGGCCTCCAATGTGGATATCGCGCAGGAGCTGGTGAATCTGATCACTGCGCAGCGCAACTTCCAGGCGAACGCGCAGACGATCTCCACGGCCGATCAGGTCACCCAGACGATCATCAACATCCGTTAAGTCGCGGATGAGACGCTGAAGAGGGCTTGAGCATGGATCGATTTCTGTACATCGCGATGTCCGGTGCGAAGGAGACGATGCACGCACAGGCCATCAATAACCACAACCTGGCCAACGCCAATACCGACGGCTTCCGCCAGGCCCTGGCTACGGCAGACACCTTGCCGGTGCGCGGGCCGGGCCATGCCTCGCGTGATTACACCCAGATCGGGAACGATGCGGTGGACTTCAGCAAGGGCAAGATGCAGAGCACCGGCCGCGACATGGATATCGCCATCGAGGGCGAAGGCTTTATCGCGGTGCAGGGCCCGGACGGGGAGGAAGGCTACACCCGCGCCGGCTCGCTGCATGTGGATGCCTTCGGGCTGCTGCGCACCGCGCAGGGTCACCAGGTACTGGGGGATGGCGGTCCGATTGCCATCCCGCCGGCGGAGCAGATCGAGATCGGCACCGACGGCACCATCAGCGTGCGCCCCCTGGGCGTGGGTCCGGAGGCCCTGGCGGCGGTGGAACGCATCCGCCTGGTCAACCCGGACACCGACGAGCTCCAGCGTGGGGATGACGGCCTGTTCCGCCTGGCGGAAGGGGGCGAGGCGCCGGCGGATGCCGAGGTGCGCGTGGTCTCCGGGATGCTGGAGGGCAGCAACGTGAACACGGTAGAGGCGCTGACCCGGATGATCGAGCTGTCCCGCCACTTCGAGATGCAAGTGAAGATGATGGATAGCGCCAACACGCTGGAACAAAGCAGCAACCGCCTGCTGGGCCTCGGGTAATTTCCCGGGACTCGCGCGGCACTTGAGAGAAAACAGGAGAACACCATGAACCAGGCACTGTGGATCGCCAAGACCGGCCTCGACGCGCAGCACACGCGCATGTCGACGGTCTCGAACAACCTGGCCAACGTGAATACCACCGGGTTCAAGAAGGACCGGGCGGTATTCGAGGACCTGATTTACCAGACCGTGCGCCAGCCGGGCGCCCAGGCCACTCAGGATCAGCAGCTGCCCTCGGGCCTGCAGATCGGTACCGGGGTGCGCGCCGTCTCCACCGAGAAGATGTTCCAGCAGGGCAACCTGCAGCAGACGGACAACTCGCTGGACATGGCCATCGAGGGCCGCGGGTTCTTCCAGATCCTGCTGCCGGACGGAAATGTGGGTTACACCCGGGACGGCAGCTTCCAGTTGAATTCGGATGGCCAGGTCGTGATGTCCAATGGCTACCCGCTGCAGCCAGGCCTGTTCGTGCCTGAGGACACCCAGTCCCTCTCGATCGGCAAGGACGGCACGGTGACCGCGCAGATCCCGGGGCAGGCCGCACCGGTGGAGCTGGGCAATATCCAGCTGGCGGACTTCGTGAACCCGGCCGGTCTGCAGGCGGTGGGTGAGAACCTGTTCCGCGAGTCTGCGGCCTCGGGCGTGGCGCAGCAGTCCCTGCCGGGCCTGAACGGCACCGGCACCGTGGTGCAGGGCTCACTGGAGACCTCGAACGTGAACATTGCCGAGGAGCTGGTGAACATGATCGAGACCCAGCGCGCCTACGAGGTCAACTCCAAGGCGATCTCCGCGGCCGACCAGTCGCTGCAGTTCGTCAACCAGACCATCGGGTGATCTGATGACGCGCCTCGGAACCGTTCTCCGCCTGGCCCTGGCCGTGACCGCCGCATTGCTGCTGTCCGCCTGCGCCGCCACTCAGACGACCAAGCCGGACGACAACCCGGAGTACCAGCCGGTGATGCCGGCGCAGCCGGTCCCGCAGTCACAGAACAATGGCGGCATCTACCAGGCCGCCCACTCCCAGGGGCTGTTCGAGGACTACAAGGCGCGCAATGTCGGCGACATCCTGACGGTCATCCTGGCGGAGAGCACCAACGCGCAGAAGTCGGCGTCGACTTCCACCGGCAAGGATTCCAACCTGGAGCTGGGCAATCTCTCGGCCTTCGGCCGCGATGCCACGTTCAACGGTCGCCCGTTGTTTGGGGCGAGCAACTCGAGTTCGCGGGACTTCGACGGGTCCGGGGACTCCTCGCAGAGCAACCAGCTCGACGGCGAGATCACCGTGACCGTGGCCGAGGTACTGGCGAACGGCAACCTGGTCGTGCAGGGCGAGAAATGGCTGGGCATCAACCAGGGCGAGGAGTACGTGCGCTTTCGCGGCATCGTGCGCCCAGTGGATGTGACGACCAACAACACCGTGCTTTCCACCCAGGTGGCCAACGCCCGTGTGTACTACGGCGGTTCCGGCGTACTGGCGGACAGCAACACACCCGGGTGGATCACGCGCTTCTTCAACAGCCCGATCTGGCCCTTCTGACCCGGCATGACCGTGGCGAGGTACGACATGAATTCCACACGCACGACACAACGCGCCTCAGGCTTACCGGCTGCGCCGTTCGGCGACTGGCGCCGGCTGGGGCTACTGCTCCTGGCGGCGCTGCTGGTGGCCGGGCTGGGGAGTGCCGCGGTCTCGGCGCAGACCGCGATGCAGCAGCAGGTGGCCATGCAGGAGCGCAGCTACATGGAGCGGGTCAAGGATGTGGCCAGCGTCTCCGGCGTGCGGGATAACCAGCTGATCGGTTATGGCCTGGTGGTCGGCCTCGATGGTACGGGGGACCAGACCACCCAGACCCCGTTCACCGTGCAGAGCCTGAACAACATGCTGGGCCAGCTGGGGCTGACGCCGGATGCTGGCAACCCGCAGCTGCGCAACGTGGCCGCGGTGATGGTCACGGCTGAACTGCCACCGTTCGCCAAGGCGGGTCAGCGGATCGATATCACCGTGTCGTCCATGGGCAACGCGACCAGCCTGCGCGGCGGCACGCTGCTGATGACACCGCTGAAGGGGGCGGATGGCCAGACCTACAGCATCGCCCAGGGCAATCTGATCGTGGGCGGTTTTGGCGCGGAAGGCACCGATGGCTCGCGCATCACCGTGAACGTGCCCAGCGTCGGCCGTATCCCCAACGGCGCAACCGTGGAGCGCGAGGTCCCGACGGCGTTTGCCCAGGGCGATCACGTCACCCTGAACCTCAATCGGCCGGATTTCACCACCGCCAACCGCCTGGTGCAGACGGTGAACGATACCTTCGGCCATGGCGTGGCCCATGCCCTGGACGGCTCGTCCGTGCGGGTGCGGGCGCCGGCGAACCCGGATCACCGGGTCGGCTTCGTGGCCGAGCTGGAGAACCTGCCGATCGAACGCGGTGCGCCGCCGGCGCGGGTGATCGTCAACTCGCGTACCGGGACCGTGGTGATCGGCTCCAGTGTGCAGGTGACCCCGGCCGCCGTCTCCCACGGCAGCCTGACCGTGACCATCAGCGAGGCCCCTCAGGTCGTCCAGCCCGCGCCCTTCGGCGAGGGCGAGACCGCCATCCAGCCGGATACCGACATCGCGATCGAGGAGGGCGACAACACCATGTTCCTGTTCGACCCGGGCACCTCGCTGGACGAGATTGTCCGCGCGGTGAACAACGTGGGCGCGGCCCCGGGCGATCTGGTCGCGATCCTGGAGGCCCTGCGCGAGGCCGGTGCCCTGCGCGCGGAGCTGGTGGTGATCTGATGATTGGTTCGGGTGTCGATACCCAGATGCAGGCCCGCGCGGCCATGGCCTCGGACCCCAGTGGTCTGCAGGACCTGGCCCGGGGCGCGCGTTCGGGCGATCAGAAGGGTCTGGAGGCCGTGGCCCGCGAGTTCGAGGCCATGCTGATCGGCCAGATGCTCAAGCAGATGCGCGAGGCCTCTCTGGGCGACGGCCTGTTCGACAACGACCAGAGCGAGATGTACCTGGAGATGCAGGATCAGGAGTTCGCCAAGGCCATGAGCCAGGGCGACGGCATCGGCCTGCGTGATGCCCTGATGCGCCAGCTCTCCGCCCAGCAGCCTGTCGATCCCGAGACACTGAATGACCCGGATCGCCAGGCGGCCCTGGAAATGCCGCGTCGACGGTCGGAGCTGGATACCCTGCGGGCGTTACAGGGCGAGGCGGAATTCGAGTTGCGCCCGGTGGGCCCGCAACGCCCGGAAGCTGTGTCGCCGGAGGCGGCTCGCAAGGCGGCGCCGCAACCGGCCCCCATCGCCTGGCCGCCGCGGGACGCCGCGGACTTTGTGCAGACCCTGGAACCCCTGGCGCGGGATGCCGCGGCGGAGCTGGGCGTCGAGCCCGGCATCCTGCTGGCGCAGAGCGCGCTGGAGACCGGCTGGGGGCAGCACGTGCCGTCGCGGGCCGACGGCCAGCCGAGTTTCAACCTGTTCGGGATCAAGGCCGACAGCCGCTGGGATGGCGATCGCGTCTCCGTGGGCACGCTGGAGTTCCGCGAGGGCGTCGCCCAGCGCGAACAGGCACGCTTCCGGGCCTATGCCGATCCGTCCGAGTCGTTCTCCGATTACGTCGATTTTATTCGTAACAACCCGCGTTACCACCGGGCCCTGCAGGCCGGCGATGACGCGCAGTACATCCGCGAGCTGCAGGATGCCGGCTATGCCACCGACCCGGCTTACGCGGACAAGGTCCTGCGGGTGCGCGACCAGATGGCCGCGCATCGTGACAACGGATCGACTCAAGTCGCGGCCGATGCGGCCGTTACCCGTACCAAGGGGTAGAGCATGAAGCAGAAATGGCCCAGTCCGATGATTAAACAGGCGTTGTCGCGGGAGGCACGGGCATGAGCGCGTCCGGCATCGGCACCTCCGCGCTGCTGGCGTTCCAGCGCGCGATCGGCACCACCAGCAACAACATCGCGAACTCGGCGACCGAAGGCTACAGCCGCCAGCGCACCGAGCTGTCCAACCTGACGCCGCAGTTCCTGGGCGGCAGCTTCCAGGGTCAGGGCGTGCAGGTGGACACGATCCGCCGTATCTCCGACGATTTTGTGAATACCCAGCTGCGCAACTCGATCTCCGATCAGTCGAACGCCGAGCTGAAGGCGTCGCTGGCCGGGCGCATCGACGACCTGCTGGGCAGCTCCAGTTCCGGGCTGACGCCGGTGCTGCAGGACTTCTTCGACGCCGGCCAGGATCTGGCCAACGACCCCACCTCCAGCGCCGCGCGCACGGTCTTCCTGACCGAAGCGGAGTCTCTGGCCGAGCGATTCGCCTCGATCGACCGGCGCATCGAGGAGCAGCGCGACATCATCAACGGCCAGATCCGCACCAACGTCGACGAGATCAACTCGCTGACCGAGGCGGTCGCCGGGCTCAACCGCGAGATCGTGTCCAAGTCCACCCAAGGCACCCCGAACGATCTGCTGGACCAGCGCGACCGCGTGCTGAACCAGCTGGCGGAGAAGGTGAACGTCCGCATCACCGAGCAGGACGACGGCGCGGTCAATGTGTTCGTCGGCAACGGCCAGGCGCTGGTGCTGGGCGGTAACAACCGCGAACTGGTCGCCGAGTCGCTGACCGGGGACCCGCGTTCGCCGGACATCGGACTGGCCACCAGCGGCGATCCGGTCAACATCTCCCGCTTCATCCAGGGCGGCGAGCTGGGCGCGCTGCTGGAGACGCGCGGCGGGATCATCGACGAGGCGCAGAACACCCTGGGCCGCCTCGCGATCAGTATCGGTGAGGAATTCAACCAGCAGAACAACCTCGGGCTGGACCTGGAGGGCAATCTGGGTGCGAATATCTTCGGGATCAGTGAGCCGACCGTGCGTGGGTTCCCGGGAAATGAGTCCGGTGGTGTCCCGGAAGTGGAGATCACGGATGTCCGCGCCATGACAACGTCCGACTACCGTCTGCGTAATGTCGGGGGCGAATACGAGTTGACTCGGTTGTCTGATGGCACCTCTGTAACGCCCGAAAACGGTGTGCTCGAATTGGACGGGATCAGCGTAAATACCAATGCGATCGGCGGTGTGGAGGATGGGGACGAGTGGCTCATTCAACCCACGCGTAATGGGGCGAGGGATTTGTCCGTCGACATGACCGATCCCGCCGGGATTGCAGCTGCTGCCGCCGTGCGTGCTGACCTCGGCGAGGACAACAAAGGGGGTGCCACGATCGCCTCTGTCCGAGCCGATGCCTCCGACATCAACTTAGGAGATCTGTCCGCTGACGAGCCCGATGTGGTTTCCTTTGTTGCCGATGGCGGTTCCGATGAACAGGGCGCGTTCGTGATCGATGACCAAGCGTTTGACCTCGATGACAATGGGGTGACCACGATCTCGTTCAACGGCTGGGAGATGGAGATCCGTGGCACGCCGGCGGACGGAGACACGTTCGGGGTCAGCAGCAACGAGGGCTATCCGGGTGACAGCCGCAACATGCTGGCGATGAATGACCTGTCGGACGAACGCCTGGTGGGTGGCGATCGCACATTCGGGGATGGCTACAACAGCCTGCTGGCCAACGTCGGCACGCGCACCCGCCAGGCGCAGGTCGCGCAGGAATCCGCCGATGCGCAACTGGAGCAGGCGCGTGCCCAGCGCGAGGCGGTGTCCGGGGTCAATCTGGACGAAGAGGCGGCGGACCTGATCCGCTATCAGCAGGCCTATCAGGCGGCGGCCCAGGTCATCTCGGTCAGCAATTCGCTGTTCGATACATTGCTCGGCGCAGTTCGCCGCTAGCGCCCACTGGGAGACCCGAACATGCGCATTTCCACCACCCAGATCTTCCAGACCGGGATCGACCAGATCCAGCGCGGCCAGACGGAGCTCAACCGGACCTCGCTGCAGATGGGGCGAGGCGAGCGCATCTTGTCGCCGTCCGATGACCCGAGCGGTGCGACCCAGGTCAATCAGTTCGAGCGCATCATCCAGGCCACCAAGCAATACCAGCGCAACATCGACAACACCCAGCCGCGCCTGCAACAGGAGGAATCGGCCCTGCAAAGCGGGACCGACCTGCTGCAGCGCGCGCGCGAACTGGTGGTGGCCGGCAACAACGACAGCCAGACCAACGAGACCCGTAGCTATCTCGCCGGCGAGCTGCGCCAGCTGCGCGAAGGGATGTTCGATATCGCGAACACAAAGGACCCGAACGGCGAATATCTCTTCGCCGGCACGAAGTCCCTGGATCAGCCCTTCCGCCAGAATGGCGACGGGGAAGTCATCTACGATGGGGCCAAGGGAACGGGCAGCGTTCGCGAGGTCGCAATCTCCCCGAACCGGAAGGTTGCGGTGGGTGACACCGGCGAACGAGTGTTCATGGCCATCCCCGAGAACGACGGACGGGTTGGGGCCGCCGCGCATCCCGAAAACACCGGTCGGCTGGTTGTGGAGCAGACTGGGGTAAGTGACCAGGCCGCCCTGAACACCGATGACAATTTTCTGATTCAGTTTAAGGAAGGTCCTGAGGGTGGCTTTAGCTATCACGTGTACCAGGCGGACGAGGATGGCGAGCTGGTGGAGGATGAAGATGGTAATCCAGAGCCGCTCGAAGTTAACGGTGGAGCAGTGACAGGCGATTACGTGCCGGGCGCCGCGATTGAGTTTGCAGGGCGTTCCGTCACAGTGAGTGGCACGCCTGATGACGAGGACATGGTCCTGTCCAGGCCGGCGGAGAACAAGAGTGTCTTCGATACCCTGGATGCCATCATTGCTGCCCTGGAACAGGGCGGAGCCGATGGCCCCAGTCGGGCGAATCTGGCGACGGCCAGCAATACCGCACTTGGCGATCTGGATGCTGTGCTGGGGAATTTCAGCGACATCCGCGCCGAGGTGGGATCGCGCCTGAAGACCTTTGACCAGCAAAAGGATCTGAACGAGGACCGGCTGGTGGACCTGAACAGTGCGGTGTCCGAGATTCGCGACCTGGACTACGCCGAGGCGATCAGCCGCTTCAACCAGCAGCAGGTGGCCCTGCAGGCCGCGCAGCAGACTTATACCCAGGTGAACCGCCTGTCGCTGTTCGACTTCCTCTGATCAATCCCCGGTCGGGCGGATGAGGGTCGTGCCTTTGTGCGACCATGACGCCATTGTGACCTGCGAGAGTCCGGCATGGCGAAGAACAACGAACCCTCTGCGCCCATCCAGTACCGTTCCACCGGGCGTCCCCCGCGCTACCTGATTGTCCTGCTGATCCTGGCTGCGTTGTGGGCCGGCTTCTGGGGTGTGATCCACCTGCAGTCGGGCGAGCCCGAGGCGGTGACGCTGGACGTCGAGGAGCAGGCCGAGCTGGAGGCCAAGTTGCAGGCGCTGGGGCCGCGCGATGCCGAGCCCCGCCCGGATCAGGCGCCCGGAGAACCGATCATCGATCTCGACGCCGAGGCCGAGCCGCTGGTCCCGGAACTCTACGAGGAACGCGCCGAGGCGCGCAGCGTGCGCTTCAGCGAGCGCGAACTGAATGCCCTGATCGCCCAGGACCCGGACTTGGCCGGACGCGTGGCCATGCGTCTGACGCCGGGGCAGGTCAGCACTCGGGTGCGTATTGATGTTCCGGCCGATATCCCACTCCTTGGGGGCCGTGTCCTGAATGTCCGCTCGGGTGTCCGCTTCGAGACCGAGGATGGGCGGGTGCATGCGCGCCTGGTCGGTGTCAGCGTCGCCGGAATCCCGCTGCCGGATGCCTGGCTGGGCGGGCTGAAGGACGAAGACCTGCTGGCGCTGGAGCCCTTCCAGCAACTGCGCGCGGGCATCGAGTCCATCGAGGTCCGCGACGGCGAACTGGTGCTGGAACTCGCCCGCTGAGGGGCGTTCTCGCGAACTCTGATATCCAGGGGCTATCCCTGATCATGAACGACGTAGGGTGCCAATGAGCGCAGCGAATTGCACCGATCGAGGTCGGGGGTACCCGGGGGTCGGGGCCCGCATGGATCGGTGCGGTTCGGCTAGCGCCTCACGGCACCCTACGGGATGGACTTGCGCGCTAACGCGGGGTGACGCGCAGGGTCTCGGCGCCCAGGGCCTGCAGGCGTCCACGTACGCTGAGGGTCAGGGTGGAATGCCCGGCCTCCAGCGACGGCTGGCTGGCTGACTCGTCCATGGCGCGCATGGCCATCATGGGCTGTGGCCGATCGTAGTGGTCGTCCGGCAGTTCCACTTCCAGCGTGCGCAGGTGCGTGGCCCCCAGCGAGCGGGCGATGACGCGCGCTTGTTCCTTCAGGTCTTCCATGGCCTCTTCGATCATCGCCTCGCGATGTTCCTGGCGTGCCTCGGGGCTGAGGGAGAATCGGATCTGGCTGACGTTGAGGTCCCGCTGCTGGAGCGCGCCGACCAGTTCGGTCAACCGATCGAAATCGGCTCCGGTCAGTTCCAGGTTCTGCTGGACCAGCCAGGCATTGATGCGGCTGCGGTCGTCGGAGTCGTGAATGGCGCGGGTGGAATAGCCGATGGTGCGGGCGTCAATCCCATCCTGTTCGCCGGCGCGTTCCAGTGCGGCCTGCATGTTGCGGTTGACGGTGGCAGCGGCCGTGGCGGCCTCCGGGGCGCGGGCCTCGGTCGTCATCAGCACGGTCATGTGGTCGTTGGCGACCTGGCGCTCGGCCTTGCCGGTCAGGGCCAGTGTGGTTCCGCCGTCGCTTGCGATGGCCGTAGCCGGAAACGCCAGGACCAGGGCGGCGAGCCCGGCGACGAGCCAGGACGGGCGGGACGCGAGGGGAGTGTTCTTCGGTCGCATGTTCATAACCTCTACAGATTGCGCGCAAGCCGGAGGCCGGCGAACACGTGGCGTTTTTCGGGGGTGAAGAAGTTGCGCATTGTAGAGCGGGTGAGCAGTGGATCGCTCCAGGCGCTTCCGCCGCGCAGAACGTAGTGTTCGCCGTCGAACCAGGGTAGGGAGTATTCCTTGTACGGAAAGGGCTGGAAGCCCGGGTAGGGCTGAAAGGGGTTGCCGCACCATTCCCATACCTGGCCCGTGGCGCGCAACCGTCCGGCCTGCGCGGCGTGTTCCCATTCGTGTTCGTGGGGGAGGCGGGCACCCACCCAGCGGGCGTAGGCCGAGGCCTCGAACCAGGAGAGTCCCACGGCGGGTGCATGCGGATCGAGTGTCTGGGTGCCGTGGGGGAGGGTTTGTACCCGGGTGCCGTCGGGTAAGTTCCACCATCCGAGAGGTGCCTCGATGCCCGTTTGTTCCAGCCAGGTTCGACCCGGCGGGTCCCAGTGGGGGCCCGGGCGGTAGCCTCCGGCCTCGATAAACGCGGCGATCTCGGCATTGGAGACCGGATGCGAGCGGATCGTGTGGGGCGCGAGCCGGACCGGGTGGAGGCCACGCTCGTTGTCGAAGGCGGTCGCCGCGTCGCTGCCGCTGACATGTTCGCCGCCCGGGCACTCGATCCAGTCGCCGCCGGCCGCCAGTGCGGGTTTTGGCTCCTGCGTTCGGGGTGGGGCGGGGCGATGCAGGCGGGCGAACCAGCGCACCTGCTCCAGGCTTTCCAGGTGCATGGCGTGGTGCTGCGCGAGAAAACCGGTCAGGTAGTCCCGCTCGAGCAGGGGATGGCGCCGCACCGCCGGATGGTTGTGCAACAAGTCCAGGTGATGTTGCTGGCTGGCCTGGCCCCATTCCAGCAGGGATTGGCGCGTCGGGAGTCTTCCGCCGCGGCGCCACTTCGGGCTCTGTTCCGGGAAGTAGAGATCGTGCCAGTCGCGCCGGTCGGGCGGAGGTTCACCCAGGATGCGTTCGTGTAGCCATACCGCCTCGATGAAATGGCAATGGGCGTAGTGCCACCCGATGGGACTCAGGTCCGGGTGATACTGATTGCGCCATTCGTTCCCCGGTGTCGACTCCAGTGCCGTGTTCAGGCGGTCGTGCTGGGTCGCCAGGCAGTCCAGGAGGTCGGATGGGTGCGGGTTTGCACTTGGCTGCGGATGGGCGGCATTCATATCCGGTGGAGCGTGTTACAGCGCCAGGAGTTCCGGCGGTTCGTCGGGATCGAGGATCAAAAGATGGCCGGGCGGGACCGGGCGCCAGCGTTCGCGGTCGGTGAGGGGCTCGGAGGCCACGACCACGCTGTCGTCGGGGAACGTCTCGTCATCGGTGGTGTAGTAGAGGCTGGGACAGGGCGCATTGACCGCATGGCGGCTGGCGATGATGCGGCGGCCGTCGGACAGGATCACGTTCAGCAGGGCGGTGTCGGCACCCAGCCAGGTCTCCACGGTGGAGAACGCCTCGCCGAGGGCGCCCTCCAGCGTCGCGTTGTCGTCATCGGCCAGGTATTGCCGGACCAGGGCGAAGAGGTATTCGGAATCGGTGGTTCCCTCGATGCTCGATTCGACCTCCTGGCTGAGGATGTTCTGGATCTGGCGCCGGATGTCGGGACGGAAGCGGCTGATCAGGCCGTTGTGGCTGTACAGCAGGCCATCGCGGGCGAATGGCTGGGCGTTGACGGTGTCGCCGCCGAAGCCGGGGGTTGCACTGCGGATGGCGGCAACCCACAGGGGCTGGGTCATGTCGCTGGCCAGATCCACCAGGTTGGGATCCTGCCAGAGCGGATCGGCGCGCCGGTAGTGGCGCGCAACGCCCCCCTCGCCAAACCACCCGAAGCCGAAGCCGTCGGCGTTGACGCGGGCATACACCAGCTCCTGCGGGGCCATGGCTTGCTCGATCAGGTTGTGTGGCGGATCCAGGATCAGGCTGCGCAGCGTGATCGGAGGACCCAGATAGGCGAGGTGTCGGCACATGGCTAGGGTCAGTTGGGGCGTCCGGGGTTTCGTGCTAGCGTGCCGCAAACCACCCCGATACGGAAGCCCGGATGTCCGCCGAACCCAGTGCTGTCTCTATTTCCCCTCGTTACAGCCGCCAGGTGGTGGAGGAACGCGACGCCCACGCCGACTTGCTGGCCGATTTCCGCGCGGGGATGCTCGAGCCGCCCCGGTCCCTGCCGCCGAAGTATTTCTACGATGCGCGCGGATCGCAGCTCTTCGATGCGATCTGCGATACCCCGGAGTATTACCCCACGCGCCTGGAGGCCGACCTGCTGGAGCGGCATGCCGAAGCGATCCTGGAGGCGTCCGGGGCGCGCACGCTGTTTGAACTCGGCAGCGGGACGTCGCGCAAGACCGAGTACCTGCTGGCGGCGCTGGAAGCCCGCGTCTCCGCGCCCCATTACGTCGCGAACGATGTCTGTGGCGAGATCCTCGACGAGGCCGGCGCGCGACTCCTGCAGCGCTTCGATCAGATGCGGGTGGACAGCCTGTGCGGGGACTATGCGGCGGCGCTGACCCATCTGGCCGATGTTTCCGGTGCGCAAGCCGACGGTCCGCGTCTGTTTGCCTTTCTCGGCAGCAGTCTGGGGAATTTCGAGGACGCCGAGGCGGCTGCATTGCTGCGACGAATCCGCGACACCATGAACCCCGAAGACCGGCTGCTGCTGGGGCTGGACCGGGTCAAGCCGCGCCCGGTCCTGGAGGCGGCCTACAACGATGCGGCGGGGGTAACCGCGGCATTCAACCTGAACCTGCTGTCGGTGTTGAATACCGAGTTGGGGGCGGACTTCGATCCGGAGGGTTTCGAGCATCGCGCTCCGTTCGTCGAAGACCTCTCGCGGATCGAGATGCACCTGGTGTCGCGGCGGCAGCAGACGGTGCGCGTGTCGGAGCCGGAGGCGGTTCTGGAGATCGCCGAAGGCGAGGTGATCCGGACCGAGATCTCGCGCAAGTTCAGCCGCGAGGCCATCGACCGTCTGCTGACGGCGGCCGGGCTCGAACATGCGGCACAGTGGTCCGCGCCCGAGGAGTGGTACTCCCTGTTTCTGCTGCGGCCGGGGGCGGACTGAGCGGGATGCGCGCACCGCGGCTGGTGCTGGTGCGGCACGCCCAGGCCGGAAACCCCGGCGACTGGGACGGGGCGGATCGTGACCGGCCGCTGACCGACAAGGGCCAGGTGAGTGCGGTACGCATGGCGCAGGCGCTCGGGGATCTGCTGCCGGGATCGGTCGAGCTCCTTTGCAGCCCCTATCTGCGGGCCCGCCAGACGGCGATCCCCCTGTCCCAGGCGCTGGATGTCCCGGTGCGGCAGAAGAAATGGCTGGCGCCCGGGCAACCCACGGGGCTGGAGGTCGAGGCCCTGGCCCGCAATCTCCCGGCGGATGGTGGACTGGTGATCGTGGGACACGAGCCGGACCTGTCGCTGCTCGTAAGCTGTCTGCTGGGCACGACGGGCGGGCGGAGTCTGGTTCATATGGGCAAGGGCGATGCCTGCGGATTGACGGGCGCGCTGCCGGGCCCCATGCAGCTCGCCTGGCACCTGCCTCGACGTATCCTCGAACGGCTGGCCGGCGGTGAGGCGGATTGAACATGCACACGGAGAACGATGCCGAGACGGTTGCGGCCGTTGATCTGGGTTCCAACAGCTTTCACATGATCGTCGCACGGCGCCAGGACGGCGAGGTCCTGAAGGTCGACCGCATCAAGGAGACGGTGCGTCTTGCCAGCGGTCTGGATCCCGATGGACAGCTGGATCCGGAGGTGGGGCAGCGTGCCCTGGCTTGTCTGGATCGCTTCGGCCAGCGACTGCGCCAGCTGCCGCGCGGCTGCGTGCGCGTGGTCGGGACCAACACCTTGCGCCAGATGCACGACAGCCGCGCCTTCCTGCGCGCGGCGGAAGAGGCCCTGGGGCATCCGGTGGAGATCATTGCCGGGCGCGAGGAAGCGCGGCTGATCTACCTGGGCGTGGCGCATGCGCTGGCGGACGATAGCGGCCGCCGGCTGGTGATGGATATCGGTGGCGGCAGTACCGAATTCATTATTGGAGAGCGCTTCGAGCCGGCCCTGGCCGAGAGCCTGGAGATGGGCTGCGTGACGTTCACCCGCAGCTTCTTCGCCGATGGCAAACTGACGCGCAAGGCCTTCGCGGCCGCGCAACTGCAGGCGCAGCGGGAGCTGCAACCCATCGCGAGTGCCTACCGCGCGGCCGGCTGGGAGCAGGCGCTGGGGGCGTCGGGTACGATCCTGGCCCTGGACCGCATGGTGCATGAGGGGGAATTGGACGAGGCGCCGGGTGTAAGCCGCGAGAACCTGGAGCGGCTGCGCGATGCCCTGATCGAGCAGGGGGCCATCAAGCGGCTGAAATGGCCCGGTCTGGCCGAGGACCGGGCGCCCGTGATTGCCGGTGGCCTTGCGGTGATTCTGGGTGCCTTCGAGGCGTTGGGGATCGAGCGGCTGCACCCCTCGGACGGGGCTCTGCGCGAGGGCGTGATTCACGACCTTCTGGGACGTTTTCGGCACGAGGACGTGCGTGGCAGCACCATTCACCATCTGCGCCGGCGGTTCGCAGTCGATGCGTCCCAGGCGGAGCGGGTGCAGGCGACGGTGGCGCGTCTGGTGACCGCCGTTCGCGCCGCCTGGGAGCTCGGCGAGGACGACGCGGAACGCCTGGACTGGGCGGCCGAACTGCACGAGATCGGCCTGGCACTGGCCCACAGCAAATACCACAAACATGGGGAGTACATCCTCACCTGGGCCGACCTGCCGGGTTTCTCGCAGCCCGAACAGGCCGAGCTGGCGTGGCTGGTGCGCCTGCACCGGGGCGGGCTGAAGCCCAAGTTGTTGTCCGGGGTGCGAGAGGATCGCGCGCGGCCGCTGCTGTTCATGGCGGCCCTGCTGCGTCTGGCCGTGTTGCTGCATCGTTCGCGCGCGCCGGATCCGGTGCCGCTGGAGCGCATCGAGGCGACGCAGGAGGGTCTGACGCTGACCTTCGCGCCCGACTGGCTGGATACCCACCCGTTAACGCGCGCCGATCTGGATGCAGAACGCGAGGACTGGGCCCGCCACAAGCTGGAACTGGAGTTCGAGTGAGCCCCTATTCCGAACCTGACACAAGGAACGCAGGATGCTGAACGTGGTGGTCTGGATCTACGTACTCGCGGTGCCACTGTGGATCGGCATCTGGTGGTCGGCGACCGGGTTTCGGTTGATGCGACACAACCGGTTGCTGGCACTGCCCTTCCTGCTCAGCCTGGTGTATGTGATCGGGAATGCGCTGCTGGTGGCGGTGTTCGGCGGGCTCAGCGAAGCCACCTACGAGGAGGGTCGGTACGTGTTCATCACCGACCGGGCCATGATTGCGGTTCAGGCGACGGCGAGTGTGCTGATCGTGGCGACCATCGTCTACGGCTTGAGCATCCGCAGGGTCCCGGTGCATTTCATTCGCTTCATGGTGTACGCATTCGTGGCGCTGCTGGGGGTGATGGCGCCGATCCTGTGGATTCCGGCGCAGGAGGCGGAATTCTTCTTTGTGCTCCGCCATGTGCAGTCGATCGGCCTGAATTTCGGGCTGTTCCTCTGCGTGGCCGGGATCGTGGTCCTGCTGCAGGACCTGCTGCGGCACGGCGACGCCGAAGTCAGCTTGCTGGGCGGGATGCACGATGTCCCGCGTTCCGGCAACGCTTCAGCGGACCGGCACCACGACAAATCCTGACCTGACTAGCCATGACGTTCAGCCAGCCGCCGGGTCGCAGGATGGGATGAGCGTAGCGAATCCCATCAAGGGATTGGCACGACGCGGGAAATGGTGCGTTTCGCTGCGCTCAACGGCACCCTACCGCGGCGGAAGGGAGCCAACGCCTAGGGAGACGCTGATTTAATCGCGCGTTCGCGTTGGTGCCCCCTGTTTCCCGAGCCAAGGCGCGTCGCGCAGCGGGTAGTGGTTCTACCCGCAAGTGGCGCAACGCAGGATCGGGGAACAGGGGGCACCAACCCGACAAGTGATTGAAAGAGCGGGCTCGGCCGCTTTTGCGCGCGAACAGCGTTGCGGTTCCCTTGTGCAGAGTGACTGCACGGCAGTCACCACGCCTTGTTCGCACGCAAAAGCGACTCGAGCGCGAACGCGCGATTAAATCAGCGTCTCCCTAGGAGAACGTTCCCTGCAATTGGCTGAAGCTCGTTGCCAATGAGGGATTCTGAAGTCGGCGAGACAGAGGGTCGCTCAGCCCGTGGTGGCACCCGACAGTTGGGCGGTCAGGGATTCCTGAGCGGAATAGGGGATCTCGCCCGCGGTTGGCCGGATGCGTTGGTAGCTGCCGTCGGGCTGCAGTGCCCAGGCGGTGGAGCTGTCCTGCAGATAGTTGAACAGGGATTCCTCGGCGACGCGGTCGCGCAGTTCCGGGTCGCGTACGGGGAAGGCTACCTCGACGCGGCGGAAGAAGTTGCGCGGCATCCAGTCGGCGCTGGACAGGAACACCTCGGGGTCGCCGCCGTTCTCGAAATAGAACACGCGGGAGTGTTCCAGGAACCGGCCCAGGACCGAGCGCACCTCGATGGTTTCCGAGATGCCGGGCACCCCGGGGCGCAGGCTGCAGATGCCGCGCACGACCAGCTGGATGGGGACGCCCGCCTGCGAAGCCTTGTAGAGGGCCTGGATGATCTTCGCCTCGTTGAGCGAGTTCATGCGCGCGATGATGCGGGCGGGCTTCCCGGCCTGGTGGTTGTCGATCTCGCGCTGGATCTTCTCGAGCATCGCGGCGTGCAGGCGGAATGGCGCCTGGAGCAGCTGGCGCAGCCGGGTCACCTTGCCCAGGCCGGTGAGCTGGAGGAACACGCGGTGGACGTCCTCGGTAAGCACGGGGTCGGCCGTCAGCAGGCCGAAGTCGGTATAGGCCTTGGCGGTGCCGGAGTGATAGTTCCCGGTGCCCAGGTGGGCGTAGCGGGTGATGCGGTCGCCATCGCGGCGCACGACCAGCGCCAGCTTGGCGTGGGTCTTGTAGCCGACCACGCCGTAGGTCACATGGACCCCCGCGTCCTGCATGCGGTTGGCCAGCTCGATGTTGTCGGCCTCGTCGAAGCGCGCCCGCAGCTCGATCACGACGGTGACCTCCTTGCCGGCCTGCGCCGCCTCGATCAGGATCTCGACCAGCGGCGAGCGGGTGCCGGTGCGGTAGAGCGTCTGCTTGATGGCCAGCACCCGCGGATCCGCCGCCGCCTGGCGCAGGAAGTCGACCACCGGCATGAACGACTGGTAGGGGTGATGCAGCAGCAGCTCCTGGTCGCGGATGCAGGCAAAGATGCCGCTGCCGCTCGTGTCACTGCGGGGCAGGGCCGGGACCAGCGGGGGAAACTTGAGGTCCGGCCGCTCCACCAGTTCGTGCACGGCCATCAGGCGGTTCAGGTTGACCAGTCCGGTGACCTGGTAGAGGTCGTCCGGCTCCAGGTGGAATTGCTGCAGCAGGAACTCCGCGACCTCCTGCGGGCAGTTGTCCGCGACCTCGAGGCGCACGCCGGCACCGTAGTTGCGCTGGGGCAGCTCGCCCTCCAGGGCGTTCAGGAGGTCGTCGATCTCCTCTTCCTGCACGAACAGGTCCGAGTTGCGGGTCAGCCGGAACTGGTAGCAGCCGGTGACCTTCATGCCCTGGAACAGCTCGTCCACGTGCGCATGCAGGATGGATGACAGCAGCACGAAGTCGTTGTCGCCGCTGGCGACCTCGCGCGGCAGCCGTACCAGGCGCGGCAGGGAACGCGGGGCCTGGACCACGGCGCGGCCGGATTCACGCCCGAAGGCATCCTTGCCCTTGAGGGTGACGATGAAGTTCAGGCTCTTGTTGAGGATGCGCGGGAACGGATGGGCCGGGTCCAGGCCGATCGGGCTGAGGACCGGCTGGAGTTGTTCGCGGAAGTACTCCCGCACCCAGTCCCGCTGGGCCGCGTCCCAGTGGGTGCGCCGAACGAAGTGGATCCCCTCCGCTGCGAGCGCCGGGATCAGCTCGTCGTTCAGCGTGTTGTACTGCTGTTCCACCAGGTCGTGGGCGCGCGGCGCGATCTGGCGCAGCTGTTCGGCGGCCGAGAGGCCATCCGGGCCCGGGGCCTGCACGTTCAGTTCGACCTGCTGGCGCAGCGAGCCCACGCGGACCTCGAAGAATTCGTCCAGGTTGGTGGAGGAGATGCTGAGGTAGCGCAGGCGTTCCAGTAGCGGGAAGGCCGGGTCCTGGGCGATGGCGAGTACCCGGCGGTTGAATTCCAGCAGGGACAGTTCGCGGTTGAGGAACAGGTCGGTTTGGGTCACGTCGGCATCCGGCATGCACGACTCGCGGCAGAAGTGGGACCGAGAGTCTATGACGGCATTATGTCAGTTCCGTGAACCGGGGTCGGTTGGGACGGCCGAGAACGGTCCTGGAAGTCCCCGGGCGGCGTACCTGAACTGCGCTGTCTCGGCGCTGGTGGCTATACTTGAACGCTTGATCATGCAGCGCGAAACGCGCTGCCGTAAGGAGAAGTCCGTTGGCCGAATTTACCCTGACACTGCACGCGCGCGACGAGGCACAGCCGGAGCTGCACAAGGTCTCGGTGGTCGCCGAAGGCGAGCTGCCCGAATACGGTCAGGTCTGGGTCTGGGACATCCTCTACGCCCGGCAGTTGTTCGCCCTGGGCGAGGTGCAGGCGGCCCAGGACCTCAAGGAGACCCTGGAGCTGTGGGCAGTGAACATGTCCAGCAAGGTGTTTCAGCCCCACGGCCATATCCTGTCCAAGGGCTACCTGGACCTGTCCGAGAACCTGCAGCTCGTGACTGGGGACGATATCCCCGCCGCGGCCGAAGGCGATCGCCAGGTGGTGGTCTCGGTCGATGGCCAGGCCGGGCAGCTGCCGGATGTCGTGGTGTCGCCGGAGAGCCTGACGGCCGAAGAACGCCAGGACCTCGTGCTGGGGCTCGGGCAGTACTTCAACTTCGAAAACCCGATGTTCGCGCGCGAGCTGCCGATCCACGTGCTGGCCATGCGCAAGTACTACGCGGATATCAACTTGCCGCATACGCAGATCGCCCTCGACGAGGCCCCGTTCTTCGCCATCCAGAAGGCGATGGAGTACTTCCAGGCCGCCAACCAGGGCACCGTGCAGTAGGCACCGCCGCCGCTGCGCCGGGTTCGGGCTGCGTGCTACGGTCGCGATCATGAGGACCGTCTATTCTGCCGCCGACCCGGTGATGGCCGGGTTCATCGAGACCCTGCTGCAGGAGGCCGGCATCCCGGCCTACGTGAACCAGGCCGGGCTTTACGGTGCCGTCGGGGAAGTCCCGCCGACCGAGACCTGGGCCCGCATTATGGTGGTGCACGAGGAACAGGCCGAGGAGGCGCGCGCCATCATCCTGGAATATCTGGAGGGCGAGCCCGAACACGACGGCCGCGACTGGAAGTGCCCGCGCTGTGGCGAGGTGATCGAGCCGCAGTTCACCCAGTGCTGGAACTGCGGCCGGGACAAGCCCAAGGCCTGAGGGTCGTCAGTCGAGCCGCCCGTTGCCGCCATACTGGGCGCGGATGCGCTGGATGTAGTTCTGTGTCTCGCGAAACGGGGGCACGCCGCCATGCCGTTCCACCGCGCCGGGGCCGGCATTGTAGGCGGCCAGGGCGAGATCCAGATCCCCCTCGAAGCGATCGAGCATGGCGGCCAGGTAACGCGTGCCGCCATCGATATTCTGGGCGGGATCAAAGCGGTCGGTCACCCCGAGATCGGCGGCGGTAGCGGGCATCAGCTGCATCAAGCCGTGCGCGCCCACCCGGGATACCGCCTGCGGATCGAAGCAGGACTCCACGTGAATCACCGACTGCACCAGCGCCGGGTCCACGCCCTGGCGGTGGGCGGCGTTGTGGATGAGGTCCGCGAAGTCGCCACCGCCGGTGGCCAGGGCATTGCGGGCGCGGGCACCGCAACGTGCGCGGGCGGTCGGTCGGCCGTAGGTAGCGATCAGCTCCATGCCGCTATTCTGCTGACGCTGGTTGGTGATCAGGCGCTCTCCACCCGGGCCCTGGAACACGAAGATCTGACTGGGTGACCAGTTTCCACCGCCGGGTGTCGAGGTGACCGTGCCGGCACCGCCGGGCGAGCGGATGGTCTCGTAGGGAACGCCCTGCGGGCGCTCGTCGGTCAGGACCCGGGCCCCGGAGGCATCGCGAAAGGAGTAGAGCTCGGCCGCGCTGGTGCCGGCCAGAGCCAGCCCCGCCACCAGTATCAGCAGGCGCAGCACCGTCCGACCGGAATGCTTACCATGGTGCCTTGTATGCAAGCCCTGTTCCCCCTGGCCCGGATGCGAGCCGAGTACTGATCCCGATGACCGAGACCGCGTTCACAGTTTGCATTATGGCGCCGGAGAGCGCACGCCTGAAAGCGCGTGTCGAACGCCTGGTCGACGGGGCGGGTGTGACGGCGCCGACGGTCGAGGTGCTGGAGTCGGTGGACTCGACCAACCGCTATCTGCTGGAGACCCGCCCCGAGGCGGGCGATCTGCCACGCGCCTGCGTGGCGCAGGCCCAGACAGCGGGTCGCGGGCGGCGCGGTCGTGTCTGGCATTCGCCTCCGGGGGCGAGCCTGGCGCTGTCGCTGGCATGGCCCATCATGCAGGGGCGGGTGCCGCCCGCCTATCCGGTCGGGGTTGGCATTGGGGTCATCCGTGCGCTGGAAGCGCTGGGTCTGGAAGGTGTGCGGCTCAAGTGGCCCAATGATCTGATGGTCGATGCCGCCAAGCTGGGCGGCATCCTGGTGGAGCAGCGCGCGGCGAGTGGTGGCCAGCCAGGCTGGCTGGTGGTGGGGATTGGTCTCAACCGGCAAGGCGCCGGTGCCCTGGAGCTGGAGCGCGCGGTGACCGATCTCGCGACCCAGCTCCCCGGCCCGGTTCCGGATCTCCTGGAGCTTGCAGCCCGGGTGATCGCGGAGCAATGTCGCCTGCATCCGCTGTTGATGGGCGAAGGGCTTGTGCCGCTGGAGCGTGAGCTGGTACGGCTGGACTGCCTGCGCGGCCGGCCGATCGAAATCCTGGATGACGGCGTCCGCGGACAGGCGCATGGAATCGATCCGGCGAGTGGCTGCCTGGTTGTGCAGTTCGACGACGGTGCGATCCGGCACCTGCATTCGGGCGAGGTCTCGGTACGGAGTTGCGAACATGTCTGACATTGCCCTGGTGGATATCGGCAGTACCCGTGTGAAGTGGCAGGTGCGCAACGCGGAGGGCGAAGTGCTGGGGTCCGGGGCGAATCGTGACCCGGCCGGTTGTGTCCGTGGCCTGGCCTCGATGGCGCGCGAGGCCCCGCTCACGGCCGTCTGGTTGTCGCGGGTCGGGCCCGGCGAGCGCGAGGCGGCGTTCTCGGTCGAACTGGCGGCTGCCGGGATCGACGCGCCGGTACACGCGGTGACGGTGCCGGCGAACGGCCCGCATGGCCTGCGGATCGACTATGCGGCGGGGCAGTTGGGCGTCGATCGCTACTGCGCGCTGGTCGCGGCGCGGGCCCGCTGCGATGCGCCGGTGATCCTGGTCGATGCGGGCACCGCCGTCACCGTGGATGTACTGGAGGCGGACGGTCGCCATGCGGGAGGCTATCTGTTGCCGGGGCGCCAGCTCGGCTGGGAGGCGCTGCAGACGCGTCTGACAGATCGCATTGCGCCGCGCGAGGCCACGCAGTGGCCGGATGACCTGGAGACCGCGCCGGGCCTGAACAGCACCGAGGCCCTGGAGCGCGGATGGAGCCTGGGGCTGGCCGGCGCGCTGGATGGGTTGATCGCGCGCTCACGGACCGTGGAGCGGGCGGGCGCGGCCTGCTGGCTGACGGGGGGCGATGCCTACTGGCTGGCGCCGGTGCTGCGTGCAGAGTCCACGATCTTCCCGAACCTGGTGCTGGACGGCCTCTGGGAGCTGGCGCGCTGGGAGGGCGCCGAATGCGCTGGCTGATCCTGTTTCTCGCGTTGGTGAACCTGGGGTACTTCACCTGGGCCTGGCACGATGGCCGCCTCAACCCCGATCCCTACGCGGACGTGCCCCCGCTGGAGCGCAATGGTGGCCAGGTGGAGCTGCTGGATGCGTGGCTGGAGGCGCCCGCTGATGACCCGGACCCGGGTGATTCGGTGTGGCGTGAACGACGTCGGAGCGGGGTCCCGTAGTGGCTCTCTAACGCTCCCGCTGTGCAGCGCGTTCGGCACGGCGCCGGTCGCGGTGGCGTTGCCAGGCGGCCGACAGGCGGCGGGAGGCCCAGTAGCCGGCAATGGCGGTTGGCGTGGCGATCAGCAGGCTGCCCATCAGGGTATAGGTGATCTCGTCCCCGATGCCCTGCAGATACCAGGCGTCGGGGTCGTGCGAGATCAGGGGGACATAGTAGAACACGGCCTCGCCGAGCTCGTGGAAACCCCAATACAGCGGCGCGGCGGTGAAGGGGTTGCTGACGAACGAGGCCACGAACGCCGTGGGAAAATTGCCCGCCAGTGCAATGCACAGAATGATGATCAACACGGTCTGGAAGCCGACCGTGGGGGTCAGGCCAATAAACAGCCCGATCGCGACCCCGCGGGCCAGCGCCTCCGGGCCGCTCTTCATGCTCCCGGCGGCATGCAGCCCGGCATGCAGGCGCGGATGACGGGCCAGCCAGTTGTGGGCGCGCCAGCGCAAGGCCCGCCAACGGATGCTGGTCCGCCTCAGCATGGCCGCGGGTGCCTCAGGCCGCTCCCCACCGGGCCGCGGTCTCGGGGGTCCAGCCGACGGTGATCGCGGTGTCCTGTTCGATGACGGGCCGCTTGATGAGCGCCGGGTGTTCGAGCATCAGCGCGATGGCGCGTTCCGCATCCAGTCCCTCGCGCTGATCGTCCGGGAGTTGGCGCCAGGTCGAGCCGCGCCGGTTGACCAGGGTCTCCCAGCCGACTGCGTCGACCCAGCCGCGCAGCCGATCCGCCTCCAGCCCGTCCCTGCGAACGTCCACGAAACGATAGCCCACGCCGGCCGCATCCAGCGACCGGCGGGCCTTGCGGACGGTATCGCAGTTGGCGATGCCGTAGAGCGCGATCTCAGACATCGCGCAGCAGGGCGTTTAGGCCCACCTTGGCCTTGGTCTTCTCGTCCACGCGCTTCACGATCACGGCGCAGTACAGCGAGTACTTGCCATCCTTCGACGGAAGGTTGCCCGAGACGACCACGGAGCCAGCCGGCACGCGGCCGTAGAGGATCTCGTCGTTCTCGCGGTCGTAGATGCGGGTGGACTGGCCCAGGTACACGCCCATGGAGATGACCGCGCCTTCCTCGACGATCACGCCCTCGACCACCTCGGAGCGCGCGCCGATGAAGCAGTTGTCCTCGATGATGGTCGGGGCGGCCTGCAGCGGCTCCAGTACGCCGCCAATGCCCACGCCGCCGGAGAGGTGCACGTTCTTGCCGATCTGGGCGCAGGAGCCGACCGTGGCCCAGGTGTCCACCATCGTGCCTTCATCGACATAGGCGCCGATGTTCACGTAGGACGGCATCAGCACCGTGTTGGGGGCAATGAAGCTCCCGCGACGGGCGGTCGCCGGGGGCACGACGCGCACGCCGGCCTCGCGGAAGTCGCGGCTGGAGGTGTCCGCGTACTTGGACGGGACCTTGTCGTAGTAGTTGGTGAAGCCGCCTTTGATGAACTCGTTCTCGGAGATACGGAACGACAGCAGCACGGCCTTCTTGAGCCATTCGTTCACCACCCAGTCGCCGTCCTTTTTCTCGGCGACGCGGGCACGGCCGGTGTCCAGCATATCCAGCGCCTCGTTCACGGCGTCGCGGACGTTGGTTTCCACGTTGCGCGGGTTGATGTCGGCGCGGCGTTCAAAGGCGGCTTCGATGGTGCTCTGGATATCGGACATTAGGTATTCCCTTTAAGGCAATGAAAAATAAATTGATGAGTGGCGTTAACGATAAAGCGCGGTGATCCGCTCGGCCGCCTCGATGCAGGCGGCGGGCGCGGCGACCAGCGCCATGCGCACGTGTCCGGCCCCGGGATTGTGCCCGGTCTCCGGGTCGGTCCGGGAGAGGTAGCGCCCCGGCAGGACCGTGACCCCCGCCTCGCCGTAGAGGCGTCGGGCAAAGCCCTCGTCGTCACCATCCGGCACGCGCGGCCACAGGTAGAAGCCGGCGGCGGGTGCTCGCACGTCGATCACCGATTCCAGGATCGGGACCACCGCAGCGAATTTCTCGGCATAGAGGGCACGATTCTCGGCCACGTGGGCCTCGTCTGACCAGGCGGCGCGGCTGACGGCCTGCGTCGGCGGCGGCAGGGTGCAGCCATGGTAGGTCCGGTACAGCGCGAAGCGGTCGAGCAGGGCCGCATCGCCGGCCACGAAACCAGAGCGCAGCCCCGGGAGGTTGGATCGCTTGGACAGACTGTGGAAGACGATGCAGCGCTCGAAGGCGGTATTGCCCATTCGGGCGGCAGCGCCCAGCAGGCCGGCCGGCGGTTCGGCGTCAGGGTGGTAGATCTCGGAGTAGCACTCGTCCGCCGCGATGATGAAGTCGTGGCGCTCGGCCAGGCGGATCAGGTCCTGCATCGCGGCCTCGGACATGCAGGCCCCGGCGGGATTGCCCGGGTTGCAGATGTAGACCAGCTGCACGTCCTCCCAGGTGGCCGCGTCGACCGCCGAAAAGTCGGGCAGATAGCTGTTCTCCGGCGCCAGGTCGTAGAAGGCCGGCGCGGCCCCGGCGAGCAGCGCCGCGCCTTCGTAGATCTGGTAGAACGGATTTGGCATCAGCACGCGGGCGCCGGGCTTCTGTGCCACGACCGCCTGGGCAATCGCGAACAGGGCCTCGCGCGTGCCGCTGACCGGAAGCACCTGCCGGTCCGCATCCACATTGCCGAGGTCAAAGCGCCGTTGCAGCCACGCCGCGATGGACTCGCGCAGGGCCGGTTCGCCGCGTGTGGTCGGGTAGTGGTTGAAGCCCTGGAGGGAGGCCCGCAGGGCGGGTTCGATGAAATCGGGCAGTGCGTGGCGCGGCTCGCCAATCGACAGTGCGATGGGCTCCCGGTCCGCAGGCGGTTGCAGGTCCGCGAACAGCCGGCGCAGGCGTTCAAACGGATAGGGCTGTAGCCGGTCCAGGCGCGGGTTCATGGCGGCTCGGGCGTCGTGGTCGGAGTTGAACGGGAGACCGCGCAGTATACCGGGCCTCGATGCCCCGCGGGAAAACCCCGACAGACCGGCGGCGACCGGGTGGCCCGGCGCAAACCCTGCAGGCTGTGCGGGGCGGCATCGGGCGGTTCTTGAGAAAGAGGTGCGCGCCCGTGGCAACGGCGACTGGGTCCTGTCACTTGACAACGATACAAGGATCGTTGAAAAATTGGCCTATGGACAAGGTCACCGCCACCCACATGTTCGAGTCGCTGGCCTCCGGCATTCGCCTGGATATCGTGCGCCTGCTGGTGCGATATGGCCACGATGGGCGGGTCGCCGGCGAAATCGCCAAAACCCTGGAACTGCCGCGCACGAACCTCTCATTTCACCTCAAGACCCTGACGCAGGCGGGTCTGCTGACGGTCACGCAGGAAGGGCGCTACCAGCGCTATCGGGTGAATCTCGACGCGATGCAGGACCTGGTCGCCTACCTGACCGAAAACTGCTGTGCGGCCGACGCCGACGGCTGCGCGTTGCCTGCGGCCCTGGACTGTGCAGGGGATACGGAAGCCACAGCGGCTCTGCAAGTGCCGGGCCGGCACGTCCGATAGACCACGCGCCCGGGTGGGGACCGCAACAACCGAGCCGGACCGGGTTCACCCGGGATGGCCAGTGGGACCCCGGGCCGATCCGCGACATGTAGTGAATCAAGGAGTCTGATCCATGAAGCGCATGCACCTGCACGTTTCCGTGCCGGAACTGGAACCGGCGATCCGCTTTTACTCGCAGCTGTTCGCGGCCGAGCCGAGCGTGGTCAAGGGCGACTACGCGAAATGGATGCTGGAGGACCCGCGGGTGAATTTCGCGGTGTCGGCCCGCGGTGCGCCGGTGGGCCTGAACCACCTCGGCATCCAGGCCGAAGAGGCGGCCGAGCTCGAGGAGCTGGGCCAGCGTCTGGACGCCATCGACGCGGACGTGCACGAGGAGATGGGCACGCATTGCTGCTACGCGCAATCCGACAAGTACTGGACCACCGATCCGGCCGGGATCGCGTGGGAGAGTTATCACACGCTCGGGAGCATCCCGATGTTCGGCGCACGGGATGAAGGGACCGGTGACTGCTGTGTACCGGAAGGGACATCAAGCGTCTCGTGCCAGCCAGACCGTGACGATGAAGCCAAGGGTTGCGGCTGACGCTTCACCCCGGCAGATACGGAGAAAGCAATGACCGACCGGAACGCCTCCGTCGAGGAGATCTCGACGAAGGAAGGCATGGGCATCTTCGAGCGCTACCTGAGCGTGTGGGTGGCGCTGTGCATCGTGGCGGGCGTCGCCCTGGGGCAGCTCCTGCCCGTCGTTCCGGAGACGCTGTCGCAATGGGAGTACGCGCAGGTGTCGATCCCGGTGGCCATCCTGATCTGGGCGATGATCTACCCGATGATGGTGCAGATCGACTTCTCCGCCATCCTCGGCGTGCGCCGGGAGCCGAAGGGCCTGGCGATTACCACCTCGGTGAACTGGCTGATCAAGCCGTTCACCATGTTCGCGATCGCCTGGTTCTTCTTCATGGTGGTGTATGCCGCCTGGATCCCGGAAGACCTCGGGCGTGAATACCTGGCCGGGGCGATCCTGCTCGGCGCGGCGCCGTGTACTGCGATGGTGTTCGTCTGGAGCTACCTGACCCGCGGGGATGCCGCCTACACCCTGGTACAGGTGGCGGTGAACGACATCATCATGCTGTTCGCCTTTGCCCCCATCGTGGTGCTCCTGCTGGGCGTGTCCAACATCCACGTGCCCTGGGACACGGTCGCGCTGTCGGTGCTGCTGTACATCGTCATTCCATTCGTCGCCGGCTACCTGACGCGCATCTGGCTGATCCGCAAGAAGGGCATCGAGTGGTTCGACAACGTGTTCATGAAGCGTCTGGGCCCGGTCACGCCGATCGGCCTGCTGGTGACGCTGGTCCTGCTGTTCGCCTTCCAGGGCGAGCGCATCCTGGAGAACCCGGGGCATATCGTGCTGATCGCGATCCCGCTGATCATCCAGACCTTCCTGGTGTTCTACATCGCCTATTACTGGGCCAAGGCGTGGCGCGTGCGGCATGCGGTGGCGGCCCCCGGCGCGATGATCGGCGCGAGCAACTTCTTCGAGCTGGCGGTGGCCGCGGCGATCGCGATGTTTGGCCTGCAGTCGGGTGCGGCGTTGGTGACCGTGGTGGGTGTGCTGGTCGAGGTGCCGCTGATGCTGGCGCTGGTGCGCATCGCCAATCGCACTCGCCACTGGTTCCCGGCGGACATCGAGGGGAAACCGGCATGACCACGGTTACCCTGACCGATGCGGCACGCGACTGGCTGGCCGGGCAGGGCGGCGAGGTGACGCTGCGGTTGTCTACGCGCCACGGCTGCTGTGGCGGCCAGGCCGCGGCGCCGGTGGCCGAACCGGGCGCACCGCGTAATGCGAACGGTTATACCGTCCGGGAGATCGATGGCGTCCGGGTCTTCGTCGCCGATGATCTCGGTGCGGGTCCCTATCGTATTGATGGGGAGGGCCTGTTTCGCTGGCGCCGGCTGGTGGTGGAAGGCGAAATGGGCCAAAGCCAAAACTAAAGGCTGGAGAGCGCGATGTTCGAACATGTTCTGGTTGCAGTCGACTTCTCGCCCGCCTCGGCCCGTCTGGAGGGCCAGCTAGAACGCTTGCGAGCGCTAGGCTGCCGCAGGCTGACCCTGGTCCACGTGCTGGTCGGGGGGTACACCCAGGCCCCCGAGCTGGGGCATGGCCCGTATTACGAAGAGCGCCTGGAGGAAATGGCCGCCCGGTTTCGTGAGCGAGGTTTCGAGATCGATACGGCCGTCTGCGCGGGCGCCGTGGCCTCCGAACTGGAGCGTGTGGCCCGAGAGCGTGGTGCCGGCGTGATCCTGGCCGGCAGCCATGGTCACAGCTCGCTGCGCGACATCTTGCTCGGTAGCACGGTGCTGGATCTGTCGCGCCGCGCCCGGCGCCCGTTGCTGCTGGCACCCACCGGCGGCGATGTGGCACTGGCCGAGGCCCCGGTGTGTCGCCCTTTGCTGGCGACGGATGGCTCGAAGGCCGCAGCGGCTGCCGAGGAGGTCTTCCTCCAGGTCTTGCCTCAGTGTCGGCGCGGGGTGGTGGTGGCGGTCGGGCGTTGGGACGATGATCCCGAACGCGTCGAGGAGCGCCGGACCATCGAGGCCCACGTCGAGGGGCTGGCGCAGCGGGCCGGTGAGCGCCCCTGCGACACCGTGCTCGTCGGCCAGGGCAAGCCCTCGGTCGTGATCGGTCGGGTGGCCGAGGAAAAGGCCGCGGATCTCGTGGTCATCGGCAAGCGCGGCCGCAACCCGGTCACGGACCTGCTGCTGGGCAGCACGGCCGAGGCGGTATGCCGCCAGGCCCGGCGCCTGACGCTGCTGGTGCCATCATCCTGAGAGGCCAAGTTCTGGAGTTCGATGTGCTTTGTTAATGCCGGCGTGGGCGGGTGTACCAGAACCAGCTGAGGCGGCGTGAGCGCAGGCTCCAGGGGAACAGCAGCACCTGCGTCACCACGAGGATGTGGCGACCTGGATGGAACCAGTCCGCCTTGCGGCCGGAGGTCAGTACGGGCGTTTCCAGGATCTCGACGCGCTGGCCGTGCGCGCGGCCCCAGCGTTTCAGCGCGCGGGACAGGAACACCTCTTCCCCCGCGTACACGGCCTCGCTGAAGCCGCCCACCGCCGCGAAGGCCTCGCGGGTGCAGAAGACGTAGCAGCCAGCCGCCAGAACCAGGCGCGCGGAGAGGGTGTTCCACGCGGTGGCACCCCAGCGATAGATCCGGTGGCTGAGGTGGTCGAAGGTCACCCGCGCGCCACCCCCACAGACCTCGCCGCTGTCCAGCGCGTCCAGTGTTGCCTGCAACAGGGCGCGGTCGGGCCAGGTGTCGGCATCGACGAACAGGAGGTAATCGCCGCAGGCTACGGCCGCGCCGACATTGCGGGCGCGGCTGATGCGGCGCTCGGGTTCGAACACGACGCGGCATCCCGCGGCCTGGGCGATCTGTGGCGTGCGGTCGGTCGAGGCGTTGTCGACCACGATGATCTCGCTGTTCCGGTCAATGCCGGATAGCGCTTCCTGCACCGCCGCCAGGGTGCGTGGTAGCCATTCGGCCTCGTTCCAGGCCGGGATGATGATCGACAGGGCCGGTCTGCGGGACACGTGGGTCAGTAGGTCGGCATGTGGGGGTCGACATCGCGCGCCCAGGCATCGACGCCGCCCGTCAGGTTGATCACGTGCTGGAATCCGGCCCGGTCCAGGAATCTGCAGACCTGCTGGCTGCGCACCCCGTGGTGGCAGATCACCACGATCTCGTCCTCGGCGTTCAGATCCTGATAGGCCGTCGGGATCTGGCCCATCGGGAGCAGTTGCGAGCCCCCGATGTGGCAGTGCTCGTATTCCCAGGGCTCGCGGACATCCAGGAGCAGCGGCGGGTTCTCCGCCTGGGCGAGGTAGTCCTGTAGTTCTCGGGGAGACATCTGGCGCATGGGTCGATCCGTGCCTGAGTTAGCCCGCCACGCTAGGGTGCGGCGGGCCGGGGCGCAAGAAACACGATCATTACCGCGTCGAGGGGGATCGACCGGCATGCTGTCGCGGAGGGAGACACCCATTCATGGGCACGGCGGGTCGAGGCGCCCGGGATCGCATCGTCCGGTTTGCGGCAGGAGGGCTGGCTGGAGGTTGCGGCGGTTCTTGTATAACTGCGGCGATGGGGAGGCGTGCGAGAGCATGCGAATGGCGTCCGGACCCGCGACGTTCGGTGGTGGATGGGCCTGGGATCAGAGGCGCTGCATCCATGGCGATCGGGGGGCTGTCAGCGAGACACGCTTAATCGGCGCCCCGTCTGCAGATCAGGCGTCGTCGACAGCAGACGATGGTATTCCGCCCGGACCGCCGCATAGCATTCACAGGCACACGCCTCCAGACCGGGCCGGTCGAGCACGGTGATGTGCCCGCGGTGGTACTCGATCAGGCCCGCTTTTTGCAGTTTTCCGGCGGCGCAGGTGATGCCTTCCCGGCGCACGCCCAGGATATGCGCGATCAGTTCCTGGGTCATTTCGAGGGTGTTCGCGTGCAGACGGTCGAGATTCAGCAGCAGCCAGCGGGCGAGTTGCTGGTCCAGGGTGTGATGACGGTTGCATACCGCCGTTTGTGCCATCTGGGTCAGCAGCGCCTGGGTATAGCGCAACAGCAATTGCTGCATGTGACCGCCGTGGGTGAACTCGTCTTTCAGGACCTGGGCCTTCAGCCGAAACCCGTGTCCGGCGCTATGCACGACCGCGCGGCTGGATGTGCTTTCGCCGCCCATGAACAAGGAGACCCCGATCATGCCCTCGTATCCAACCACGGCAACTTCGGTCGTTCCGCCATCTTGCATCACGTTGAGGAGGGACACGATGGCCGTGGTGGGGAAGTAGGCGTAGCGCATCGGGTGTCCGGGCTCGGCCAGGACTTCCCCCAGCGGCATGGGTACCGCCTCCATGTGCGGGGAAAGATGCGCGTAATCGTCGAGCGGAAGTCCTGCGAGTAGGTGGTTCTCGCGAGTTTTACTGGCGTACGGCATTCCAGGCCTCCTGCCATGAGGTTCCGTCGGCACATAGACGCCCCCCCGATTGCCGCGACCGCAACTGTTCCGCTGCGTGTACTGACGTACGCAGGGCTCGATTGGTTGCATCGCCTATCACATTAATAGACGTACAGGTGCAAGGGGTCAATGCGCGGTTCACAGGGAACGTGAGTTCGACAGATGTTCCCCGAGGGGGCTCGTCCCTGATGCGGGGCGCCCCGGACCACTGGCGTGTGTGCACCCGAGCCTGAATGGCGGGTAGATCGAGTAACACCCGGATGCTACAGAGGTTTGGACGTTCCACGTTCAATGTGCGTGTCCAATGGGCGTGACCAGGGCGTCTGCACGAACTTGCGGAGGCGAACAGACGACAAGGCTCGCGGGGGGCGGAGCGGAAGCTGCCATGGTGCAGCAGGCGCAATGTGCGGGATCGAACATACGGTGAACGCGCCTGGCCCCAGTATAGGTTGGAAGTGTACGGCTTTCGGACCCGCTCCTAGTATCGAGACCGAAAGCCCGGTGTTAGAAACCGGCTCGCCGGCGGTGGGTTGCGAACCCGGCCGCTGGAGTCGAGCCAAGTACGGAGCCTCAGCATGGAACCACCAGCAGCGGTTGTCGAAACCGCCGATGATCCCCGAGCGTTACAGCGTGCCCTGGCCGCCTATCGTACGCCGCTTCTCGCGCGCAGCGTGTTTGAACTGGTCGTTACTGTGATCCCGTTCGGACTTTTCTGGTTTCTGACCTGGGCCAGTGTGAGCGCCGGCTACTGGGTTGGCCTGGTGCTGGCCATTCCCGCTGCCGGATTTCTCGTGCGGCTGTTCATGATCCAGCATGACTGCGGGCACGGGTCATTCTTCCCGTCCCGGCGCGCGAATGACTGGGTGGGACGGGCGCTGGGCATCTTCACGCTCACGCCCTACGACTTCTGGCGCCACACGCATGCCCTCCATCACGCGCACTCCGGCAATCTGGATCGCGCGGACGAGGGGAGCATCGATACCTTGAGTGTGCGGGAATACCAGGCCCTGTCTGCCTCGCAACGCCTGCGTTACCGGCTGTACCGGCATCCGCTGATCCTGTTCGGGCTGGGTCCGGTCTACCTGTTCATGTTGAACAATCGCGTTCCTGTCGGCTTCCTGCGCGCGGGATGGATGCCCTGGGTGAGCACCATGGGTACCAATGCAGGCATTGCGCTGGTCGTCGTTGCGATGATGTGGCTGGTGGGTGCGGGCACCTTTCTCCTGGTGCACCTGCCGATCGCGGTTCTGGCGGGTTCGATCGGCGTCTGGCTGTTCTATGTCCAGCACCAGTTCGAGAATACGCGCTGGGCGCACGACGAGGCGTGGAGCTTCCAGGAAACGGCGCTCTACGGAAGTTCTTATTACGAGCTGCCTGCGGTGTTGCGCTGGATGACCGCGAATATCGGGGTACACCACGTCCACCATCTCGCCAGCCGCATTCCGTTCTACCGATTGCCCGAGGTGCTGGAAGACCATCCGCAGCTTCGCAAGATCAGCCGTGTCACGCTGAAGCAAAGCCTCCATTGCGCCCGGCTCGCCCTGTGGGACGAGGAACGGCAGCGTCTGGTGCCCTTCGAGCACGCAAGCACGGAGACGCCTCCGGTACGCGCGTAGGCATGCAGAGCGGGGTCTCCGGCAGGGCGCTCGACGCGTGCGTCGGCCACCGGTGCGCGACGTGCGAATGGATCAGGGTCTCCCTGGCGCGCAACCGGCCATGTCGGATGGCGCACCCTGCCTGACGGATGGGGGCCTGTGGCTGCTCCCCCGAATGACCGGCGGGCTGTTCGGCGGCCCGGCAAAGCTGCGGGCAAACCCTCCGCGGCGACGATGCGGGTCCTATCGGAGTCCGAAGAATCCCAGTATGAACAGGACGATAACGATGGCGCCGACGATGTAGATGATCTGGTTCATGAGCTTTTTCCTGGTTGGACGGGTTCGGCGACAGGCTGTCCGAACCCCGTGATTCGCCTTTAAGCGTATGCGTGGCCGGATTGCCCGTCGGTGCGGCACCGCACAGGGCGTCTCGGGACTCATGCGAGCGGGCCGCGCACGCTTCGAGGTCATCACTGCATTGGCTTGCTTGTCGCGCACAGACACCCGCATGGCCGCATGCCGAAGTAGGACGGGTTGTGTTCCGCTGCCGGGTTTTGTTCGGCAACAGACAGACGCGGGGCTTGGCGCTCACGTAGCTTGACGCTGGCTAAACACCGAGAACGTGGGCGGTGGCTCGAACACGCCGGAGACCGCATCCGGGATGCGGGTCGGGCCCCCGTAAGTGATTGGCGGGTGGGCCGGGCGGTGATCCCGGACGTGACTCCTTTTTATCCACAACCGTTAACGGGAGAACAACATGAACAAGGACCAGATCAAGGGCCGCGTCGAAGAGGCGAAGGGCCAGGCAAAGCAGACCGCCGGCAAGGTCGTTGGCAACAAGGAACTGGAAGTGAAAGGAAGCGCTCAGAAGGCGGGTGGAAAGCTCCAGGCGGGATATGGCGACCTGAAGAAGGACATCAAGGATTCCACCTGACCCGGACTTTCCGCGAGTGAAACCGGTCACCGGCTGCGAACGCGGTGCGTCCGCCGGGAAGCAGAGCGGCCCGGCACCGGGCTATTATGCGCGCACCAGGGGCGGTGACCTCGGGATGGATTTGACTGGAGGACCGATGCGGAAGCTGAGCCCGGAGTTCGAGAGACAGTTGCAATTGCGCCATGAGGCGGAGTGCCGGCTTAAAGAGGGTTCGGCTCCGCCTACCGGTGGCTGGACGGTTGGCCCGGATTCGCTGACGCTCCTTTACCGCCTGGCGAGTGACCCCGATACCGCCGCGGATGCCCTCAGGCTGCTGAGTGAACTGCAGACCCACCAGGTCGAGCTGGATCTGCAGAATTTCCAGCTGAGAACCGACCAGGAGGAGCTGGACCAGGCCCTGGCGCGTTATCGAAGTCTCTATGAGTTTGCGCCGGTGGGGTATCTGGTGGTCGGGCTCGATGGAAGAATCCGCGAAGGCAATCGCGCCGGAGCGGAGCTGCTCGGTACGGCACCGGATGGACTCGAGGGCGCGCCCCTGGCGTCGTGGTTCGCGCAGGGCAGCCAGTCGGCGATCCAGGGCGTGGTTGAAGCGTGCCGGGAAGGCGCCGGGGGTGTCTGCTGCTCGGTCGAATCCAGCGGCCGAGGGGGTAATGGCGCAGAACTTTTGCGAATCACCGCGAGCCTGGGCCCGGGGGGCGAGGACGTATTGCTGATCGTCTCGAGGTGCGAATCATCGCCGCGATGAGTCTGCCCGAGAGGCGCTGAGTATGGGTAACCGTTCCCCTGTCGATGCTCCGGAGGCGGTGCGCATTATAGGAATCGGGGCATCGGCCGGCGGTCTGGTCGCGCTGGAGGAGTTTCTGCACCGCATACCGCCGAATCGCGGCATTGCTTGTGTCGTGGTGCAGCATCTTGATCCCACCCAGAAGGGGTTGCTGCCCGAACTGCTGCAGCGGGTTACGGCCATGCCAGTGCGTGCGGCCGAACAGGGGATGCGCATCGAACCGGGTCACGTGTATGTGATTCCGCCGAACACGGAACTCACCGTGGTCGGCACGACACTGCATTTGGCCGCACCCGCGGAGCCACGGGGCATGCGCTTGCCAGTCAATATCCTGTTTTCGTCGCTGGCCAGTGGGCAAGGCGAACGCGCCATCGGTGTCGTGCTCTCCGGTATGGGCTCGGACGGAACGGCGGGCCTGGAGGCGATCAAGGCCGTGGGCGGCCTGACGGCGGTGCAAGACCCAGAATCGGCGCAGTTCGACTCGATGCCCCGAAGCGCCATCAATGCGGGGTGTGCCGATATCGTGGCGACGCCGAGCGAGTTGCCGGAACGGATCCTGGCCGTCGTGCGCGAGGCGAGCGTCGTTTCAGAAGAGGCGCCCCCCTTGGATAGCTCCACGCCTCTGGAACGGATCGTTGCCGCGTTGCAGCAGCGGATTCGCCATGACTTTTCGTTGTACAAGCCCAGCACGCTGCAGCGCCGGACGGAACGGCGCATGGCCATCCATGGCATCGCCTCGCTGGAGGAGTACGCGGCGTTCCTCGAACACAACGCGCAGGAATCCGAACTGCTGTTCAAGGAACTGCTGATCGGCGTGACCCGTTTCTTCCGTGATCCCGCCGCCTGGGAGTATCTGGCGGATACGGTGCTGCCCGGGCTTCTGGAGCGGCAGAAGGGGGCAGAGAAGCTTCGCGCCTGGGTGATTGGCTGTTCGACCGGCGAGGAGGCCTATTCGCTGGCCATGGTGTTCACCGAGGTCATGGAGCGATCGCAGCCGCCGCCTGCCGTCACGCTGCAGATCTTCGCGTCGGATTTGAGTCCGGACGGCATTGCGACCGCGCGCCGGGGCCGGTATCCACTCGCGATCGCGGACGATGTGTCGCCCGAACGGCTGGAGCGTTTCTTTACCGCCCATGAACACCACTATCAGGTGATACCGGGCATTCGGGACATGGTGCTGTTCTCCCAGCATGACGTGATCCTCGACCCGCCATTCACCAAGCTCGACCTGATTGCCTGCCGCAACCTGCTGATCTATTTTGGGCCGGTGTTGCAACGCAAGCTGCTGCCCCTGTTCCACTACACCCTGCGCCCGGGTGGCGTGCTGTTTCTGGGGACTTCCGAGACCGTCGGGCAATTCAACCATCTGTTCACGCCGATCGAGTCGCGGATGCGGTTCTATCAGCGCCAGGATCACACCTACATGGGTGGGCGTGATTTCCTGCTGCATGCCTTCCCGCCGCTGTCGGGCCCGAGCAAGGAGCGTCCCGTGTCCCCATCCGAGGTTTCCTCCCAACCCACCGATGCGCTGCAGGCGGAGGCCGATCAGGTCCTGCTGCAGGTGTATGCGCCGGCCGCGGTGGTGCTCAACGCCGATGGGGATATCGTCTACGTCAGCGGCCATACCGGAAAGTACCTCGAGCCGGCCGCCGGCAAGGCTAACTGGAATATCTTCGCCATGGCGCGCGAAGGCCTGGGTGGACCTCTGGTCGGGGCGTTGAAGCAGGCCGCGAAGGCCGACCGCCCCCTGCATCTGCATAGCCTGGAAGTGTCCACGCACGCCGGAGTGCAGCGCGTCGATGTCACCGTGCATGCCTTTCATGACGCATCCCCCTTGCGGGGCATGACCATGATCGTCTTCCGTGATCTGGCCCCGAGCACGGCCGGGCGGGGTGGGCGCGGGAACAAGAACAAGGGCAAGGGGCCCATGCCGGCGGCGCATGATGCCCAGCTGCAGCAATACCGCGCCGAGATCGAGGCCTTGCGCGAAGAGGCGCGCACGGCCCGGGAAGACTCGCAGGCTGCGACCGAGGAGCTGCAATCCGCCAACGAGGAACTGCAGTCGACCAACGAGGAGCTCAACAGCTCGAAGGAAGAGATGCAGTCCATGAACGAGGAACTGCAGACGATCAATGCCGAGCTGCAGGCCAAGCTGGACGATCTCGCGCTCGCGCAGAGCGACATGCAGAACGTGCTCAACAGCATCGATATCGCCATCCTGTTCCTGGATCAGAATCTGGATGTCCGGCGTTATACCGATCAGGCGGCCCGGGTCTTCCGACTCCGGGAGAGCGATGTCGGCCGGCCGCTGAGCGATCTGACCACCAGCCTGGAATACCCGGAGCTGCATGACGATGCCCGCGATACCCTGCGCACCCTGGCCGTCTCGGAGAAACAGATCACGACCGACGACGGGCGCTGGTTCACGGTCCGCATCATGCCCTATCGGCGGGTGGACAACGTGATCGATGGGGTGGTGATCACCATGGTCGATATCACCGAGACCAAGAGGCTGGAAGCCGCGTTGCGGGAGTAGGCAAACCGATGACGGCCCGCCCCAATGGGCGGGCCGTCATGGAGCATGGACGAGTGGCGGCGCGCCACCGCGGCCTCGGCAGGGGGGCCGCGCGTGCGTATCGGGGCCGGCTGTTCGCGTCCGGCCGCTATTTGAGCTGCATGTCGTTCTCGACCGACCGTACGCCCTCGACGCCACGTGCGATCTCGACGGCCTTGTTGATGTCCTCCTGGGAACTGACGAAGCCGCTCAACTGCACGCGGCCCTCGTAGGTCTCGACGCTGACTTCGAAGCCGCTCAGGGATGGCTCGTTGAACAATGCCGCCTTCACCTTGGTGGTGATCACGCTGTCGTCGACGTACTCGCCGACCGTCTGTCGTTCACCCGATCCAGCGCAACCCGCGAGGAGCAGGGCCAGCAAAAGGGTCAGGAAGATCGGGGGTAAATATCGCAACTGTCTCATTTCTTGTTCTCCAGATGGGTGTGGACCAAGTCACCGTGGACGGTGTCGGTCCGGGGCTGCCTTGGCTTCGGGGTGTCGGTGGCGGCATGTCCGTCGGCAGGAACGATGGGGACTAGATCCGGCCGGTGAGTAGCAGGATGAGAAGGATGATCAGCACCACGCCGATTACCCCGCCCGGGGCATAACCCCAGTTCCGGCTATGCGGCCACGTCGGGATCACGCCGATCAACAGCAGGACGAGGACGATGAGCAGAATGGTTCCCAGTGTCATGGCGTTTCACTCAGTGTTGTGGGCCTTTTTGTGGCCGGGTCTTCTTGACCAGCACCTGTGAGAAAGTCTGGCGCGTGGCCGATGGGCTGTCTGTACGATCCCGCACACATAGCGGGCCTTTCCGCAAGCGAGAAAGATCCGGCGTTACTGCGGGGCAGGCGGGCCGGCTTGAGTTCAACCGGCGCGTGGGCCCCCAACTTGTCGACCAACGGGCGGTGCGCCGCGCCTGGTCCGGTTACCGATCGGAGGGGCAAGGCAGGGAAGGGAAGGTTGTTTTGTTCGGCGGCGAACAGAGTCGTCCGCAGGGGCATGGCATTCTTGTCCGGTCGCGTTTGCCCAAGCCGGGTCAGCCCGGGTAGCGGGTTGGCGGCTTTCTGCCTGGGGAAGCCAGAATGAGGAGGGCTGTCCGCGCTATGGAACGCGCATTCGGTCCGGAGAGAGGAGTGATCATGACCGCCAACGAGCTCGGAAACGCCCCCGGTGATGCCCTTGACCGCACGGGTAGCTGCGCAGACGGGGGCGATGGCCCTGTCTTCTCCAGGAGTGCCCTTGCCAGAGTCTGGAGCGGGCAGGAACGGCTGCGACAGAAAATGCGGAGCCGAACCTCGACGAGCGCTGCTCGCCGCAACGGCTAAGGGCACGGCCCTGCCTTGCGCAATAGCCGCTGAAAATCGTCCAGTGGCAGTGGCGCGCTGAACAGGAAACCCTGGAAGGTATCGCAGTCCTGATCGGCGAGGAGACGGCGCTGTGCCTCGGTTTCTACGCCTTCGGCAACGGTCGCGAGCCCCAGGCTCTTGGACAGGGCGAGGATGGCCGAAACCAGGGTGGCGTCATTCCCCGGTTGACCCATGTTGGCCACCAGCGATCGGTCGATCTTGATTTCCTGCAGCCGCAGCCGAGTAAGGCGAGACAGGGACGACCACCCCCTTCCGAAGTCATCCACCGATAAGCGAACGCCGAGGTCCATGAGCTGGCACGACCGCGCGATGGTCGCTTCACTGCTGTCGAGGGTCGCGCCCTCGGTCAGCTCCAGGGTCAGCCTTTCCGGATTGGCGCCAGTGGACTCCAGTGCCTGGCGGACCTGATCGATGAAATCGGCCTGCCGGAACTCCAGCGCACTGATATTGACCGCCAGGGTAAGTTCGCGGGTAGCGGGATCCTGCGCCCAGGCGGCGAGCTGGGCGCAGGCGATCTCCAGCACCCAGCGTCCGATGGGCAGGATCAGACCCGTCTGCGCGGCCATCCCGAGGAAGGCGCCAGGCGCCATCAATCCGTGTTTCGGGTGTCGCCAGCGCAGCAGCGACTCGGCCCCCACCACGCGCCGTGTTCCATCGAACCGGGGTTGGTAGTGGAGTTCGAGCTGTCCCTTGCTTAGCGCCTGGCCCAGTGCGTCCTCCAGGATGCCCCGGGCATCCAGCACTGCCTGCATGGACGGGTCAAAGAAGATTACCCGGTTACGTCCGGCCGATTTCGCCCGGTACAGGGCCAGATCGGCATGCTGGAGCAATTCTTCTTCGGCTTCGCCCGGACCGAACAGGCGCACGCCGATACTGGTCGTGCAGTGGAACGCGAAGTCGCCGAGATCGACGGGCTCGGCAATGCTTTGACGCAGTTTCTCGCCAATGCTCTGGGCGAGCAGGGCGGCGCTGTCCCGCGTCGGCCCCAGGCCATCCAGGATGACCACGAATTCGTCTCCACCCATGCGCGCCACGGTATCGCCTTCGCGCAGCCCGGCACGCAGGCGCTGTCCCAACTCGGCGAGGAGCCGATCGCCGGCGTCGTGACCCCGGGTATCATTGAGCACCTTGAAATCGTCGAGGTCGAGAAACACGATCGCGCCGTAGAGGCCCTTGCGCTCGGATGCCGCCAGCGTCTGGGCCAGGCGGTCCAGCAGGAGCCGACGGTTGGGAAGGCCGGTCAGCGCATCGAAATAGGCCAGCCGGTGGATCTCTGCCGCGGCCTCGGCGCGCTCAGTGATGTCGAAGAACGCGATGCGCATGGTGGTCCCGGTGTGGGAGCGGTCCAGTGCGCCGCATTGCAGTTGGGCCGGGAACTGTGAGCCCTCCGCATTCTGGAGTAGAAGTTCGTGCTCCTGGGGTGCGTCGAGGCGGCCCGCCCACACGGCCGCGGCCCGTTCCTGCCACCGCCCCCGGTCGCAGGAAGCGATGAACTGGTCGAAGGAATGTTCAAGCAACTGTGCCTGGGTGAGGCCCAGGAGCCGGGTGGCGAGCTGATTGGCGTCGGTCAATCGGCCATCGCGCGCAAGGATCACATAGGCCACAGGGGCGGATTCGAAGAGATCGACATAGCGGTTACGCGATTCCTCCAGTTCATGCTGGGCCTGACGCAGGGTCTCGTTCTGTATCTCCAGTTCGATCTGATGAACCCGGAGTTCGTGCACGAGCGCCTGGGTCGATTCGGGGGGCTCCCGGGAAGCGACCCTTGCGAGGCGGGCCTCCGCCGCGCGCCGCAATGCGTTCTTGGTCTGGTACTCATCCCTCATCTGGTACTCAAGCCTCATGGTATCGTCCCTGTCGCATTCGGGGTTCGGCACGCCTCGTGGCCGTCTGCGTGTACCACCAGGTGTAAAGATTCATCACAAACGATTCGACCGGACGCATGCAGATGGCAGGCCGGCGCGGTGTCCGCGCGGGGTCGAACGCTCATGCCCAACCTTGGCACCGACCCTCCAGGGGGTCTGTGCGCTAGCGAACACGCGGCCGGTTCAATGGGCGTTGCCATCGTTCCGGGCCGATGGGCCGGGCCGTGTGGGCCATGCGGCATTGGTCGCTGGCTGGTGCGGGCGCGATCATGCCTTTGTAACGAGATGGAGTTCGACATGATGCTCCTGGTGGTCGTCCACCAATGGGATGCGTGAATCCGGGCACTCGACACCGTCCACCGTCATGCGCGTCGCCTGACCTTCAGGTTCCCCGATCGGCCGGATGGTGATGTGGTAGACCGTCTCGCGGTAGCGGTAGTGGATGCGGTAGGCGTCCCAGTCCGCAGGGATGCGGGGCGCGATGCGCAGATGGTCGGCCTCCAGGTGCAGGCCCAGCAGGGTCTCGACCGTCAGCCGGTACATCCAGCCGGCCGCCCCGGTGTACCAGGTCCAGCCGCCGCGGCCGGTGTGCGGTGGGGCGCCGTAGATATCCGCGCACATCACGTAGGGCTCGACCCGGTAGCGTTCGATCGCCTCCGGGGTGCTGCCCTGGTGGATGGGATTGAGCATGGCGAAGAACTCCCAGGCGCGTTCCGTGTCGCCCATCCTGGCGAATGCCATCGTGGTCCAGATCGCGGCATGGGTGTACTGGCCGCCGTTCTCGCGCACACCGGGGATGTAGCCCTTGATGTACCCCGGTTCCAGGTCGGAGTGGTCGAAGGGCGGGTCGAGCAGCTGGATGATCCGCTCGTCGCGTCGCACCAGGCGCGTGTCCACCGCCGCCATTGCCTGGCGGGCGCGCAGCGGGTCGCCACCCCCGGAGAGGATCGCCCAGCTCTGGCTGATCGAATCGATCTGGCACTCCTCGTTGCTGGACGAACCCAGCGGAGTCCCATTGTCGAACCAGGCGCGCCGGTACCAGGCACCGTCCCAGGCTTCGGCTTCGATGTTGTCGCGAAGCGCTTCGGCCTGCGCGGTGCACAACTCGGCAAAGTCCGCGTCGCCGTGCTTGCGTGCGAGGTCGGCGAATCGCTCGAGATTCTCGAACAGGAACCACGCGAGCCACACGCTCTCGCCCTTGCCCTCGTTGCCGACCAGATTCATGCCGTCGTTCCAGTCGCCGCAACCCATCAGCGGCAGGTGGTGTTCGCCGAAACGCAGGCCGTGCCGAAGGGCGCGCACGCAGTGTTCATAGAGGCTGGCCGATTCCGACGAGGTCTGCGGCTGGTCGTAGTAGGCCTCCTCGTCCGCATGGAGTTCGCGGCCCTCCAGGAACGCGATGGACTCGTCGAGCACGCCGGTGTCCCCGGTGGCTGCCACGTAGCGACAGGCGGCATAGGGCAGCCACAGGTAGTCGTCGGAGAACCGGGTGCGCACGCCCTGGCCGTTGGGCGGGTGCCACCAGTGCTGCACGTCGCCCTGCGGGAACTGGCGTCCGGCACAACGAAGCAGCTGTTCGCGGGCCAGCCAGGGCGTGGCATGGACGAGCGCCATGGTGTCCTGCAACTGATCCCGGAACCCGTAGGCACCGCCGGACTGGTAATAGCCGCTGCGGCCCCACAGCCGGCACGATATCGTCTGATACACCAGCCAGCCGTTGGCCAGCACGTTCAGGGCGGGGTCGGGCGTGTCCACATGCACCGCGCCCAGCGTGTGATTCCAGTACTCCCAGACCGCTTCGAGGGCGTGGCGCGCGCCGGCGCGGCCGCCGAATCGCTGGATGTACTGGCGCGCCTCGTCGGCGTTGGCGGCCGCACCGAAGACGAACACGATCTCTTGTTCCTCTCCTGCAGCCAGTTCGATCCGGGTCTGGAGCGCGGCGCACGGGTCGAGGCCGGGCCCGGTCTTGCCGGACAGCCGCTTAAGGCGCATCGCCTCCGGGCTGGCCAGCGAGCGGTTGCGGCCAATGAATTCGTTGCGACTCCCGCTGATCCAGCGCTCGCGTCCGCCGACATGGGCAAACACCACCCGGTTGGCGCATTCGCGGCCGTAGGCATTGCGGGCCAGCAGCGCCCCGGTTTGCGCATCGGCTTCGGTGACGATGTGCATCATGTTCGCGTGCCGCCACTCGCCGAGCACCAGTTCCCAGTACCCGGTCAGCGACAGGCTGCGTGGCCGCTGCGATGTGTTGCTCAGTTTGACCCGCACGATCTTCACCGGAGCGTCCATGGCGACGTAGGTATGCAGCTTCGAGGCGATCTCCGATTCGGTGTGCTCGAACACGCTGTAGCCAAACCCGTGCCGGCATACGTAGCCGGATTGGCCGCGGGCTGGCAGCGGCGTGGGTGACCAGAACATCCCGGTCTCCTCGTCGCGGATGTAGAAAGCCTCGCCGCTGGCGTCGGAGAGCGGATCGTTGTGCCAGGTGGTGAGGCGGAACTCGTGCGCGTTCTCGACCCAGGTGTAGGCACTGCCGCTCTCGCTGACGACCGTGCCAATGTGGGGGCTGGCGATGACGTTGACCCACGGCGCCGGGGTCGTCTGGCCGGGCTCCAGGGTGACCACGTATTCCTGCCCGTCGGGGGTGAAGCCGCCCAGCCCGTTGCTGAAGACCCGCTCGCGTGACGCCAGCGGATGAACCGCTTCGGGGGTGGCGGGCTTGGCGGGTTCCAGCAGATCGGAGGCACGCGTTGCGGTCACGCGCCGGTCCACCGATCGGCCCGGCTTCGAGCGGCGCCGATCCACCGATCGTCCCTTGTTCGAGACCCGCCGATCCAGCGACTTGGCCGAGAGCCTCCGGTCCATCTCTTCGCTCAGGGTCTTGGCCGTGTCGCTGAAGACGATCCGCGCCACCGTCTGCAGCAACACCCGTTCGTCCTCGGTCAGTTCTTCGGCACGCCGCACGAAGACCCCGCCGGGGTGGTCGACGACCTGCGCCTCGGGTCCGGCGTGGATCAGCCCCATGATTTGATCCTGGAGCAGGGCGCGGTAGCCGGAGAAGTCCTCGTTCACGATCACCAGGTCCGCGGCCAGGCCCTTCAGACGCCAGTAGGTGTGGGCCTGCAGGATCTGCCGGACCAGGCCGATGCGATCCAGGTTGCGGATGTGCAACAGGACAATGGGCAGGTCCCCCGAGATGCCGAAGCGCCACAGCCCGGACTGGCCCAGCCGGTTGCGCGCGATGGTGGCGGGCTCGGTGCGGCGCAGGGCGTTGCCGTAGACGACGGAACTGGCCAGGCGACCGAAGAGCTGGGCATCGACTTCGGTGGCATTGATGTGGCGCAGCACCTCCTGGCTCTGGAACCAGGCCATCTCGAATGCCCGCTCGACAAAGTAGCGGTCGCAATACTTTTCCAGCAGGGCCAGTGCGGTCTCGCGGGTGTCCACGGCCCCGGAGATGATCTGCACGCTGGCCGACTCGTCGGGCGCCAGGGTCAGGGTGCGGCGGATCGCGACCACGGGGTCGAGCACCGGCCCATCCGTATTGGAAAGGGTCGCCTCGCTGTCCGGCTTGTCGAGCACCAGCGGGTTGGCGGCGCTGCGCCCGCGGCCGATGAAGCGGGCACGGTCGGTCTCGTAGGAGGGTTCGTCGGTTGTCGCACCCGGGGCCGCCATCAGGTGGAACATCCAGGGCACTTGTTCGCCCGGCGTGCGTGGGCGCCGCGTGCAGAGGATCGCCTGGCGCTCCGGCAGGATCTCGGTCTGCACGAACAGATTGCTGAACGAGCGGTGCGCGAGGTCGTTGTTCAACGGCGCCAGCACCACCTCCGCGTAGCTGGTCACCTCGATGTGGCGGGTACTGGACGACTGGTTGGTGAGGGTGACGCGGCGGATCTCGACATCGTCCTCGGGCGAGACACAGATCTCGGTGTGGGCCTCGATCGCGTGGTCGCGGCGGCGGTATTCCGCCCGCCCCTGGACGAAGATCGCCTCGTAGTGGTCGGCGGGGCGCAGGGTGGGCTGGTGGGCTGTCGACCAGTAGGTGCCGCTGTCGCGGTCGCGCAGGTAGATAAACGTGCCCCAGCCATCGGTGGTGGCATCCTCGCGCCAGCGGGTGACGGCGAGGTCGCGCCAGCGGCTGGCGCTGCCGCCGGCATGCGTCGCCACGACGTGGTAACGACCGTTCGACAGCAGATGAACCTCGGGCATCGGCGTGTCCGGGTCGGTGAACATGCGCATGATCGAACCGGTGTCCGCGCCGGAGGGGCGAGCGGCGGCACTGACCTCCGCAGCGTGCGGGTGCACGGTGGCGCCCTTCTTTGGCACCCGTTCCTGGAGCAGCAATTCGGTCGCCCGCACCAGCGGATCGGACATGAAACGGCGCTGCATTGGCTGATCGAGCAGGACATGGGCAAAGGCGAGCAGGCTCATGCCCTGGTGATGCGCCATGAAGGAGCGCACAACGGCATGCGGATTGCCGTGCGGCACCCGGGTCGCCGTATAGTCGATCGCCTCGTAGAAGCCGTAGGCGCCGAGGAATCCCTGATCCGCCAGGTTCTGGAGGTTACGGCAGGCGTCCTGCGGTGCCACGGTCAGGGCCAGGGCGCTGGCGTAGGGTGCGATCACCAGGTCATCGCCCAGCCCCCGCTTCAGGCCGAGGCCGGGAACGCCGAAGGCGCGGTACTGGTACACCTGATGGAGATCCGTGGCGCTGTAACAGGACTCGGATATACCCCAGGGCACTGCCCGTTGACGGCCGTATTCGATCTGGCGTGCCACGGCCGCCTTGCCGGTCTGGTCCAGCAGGGTATTGGCGTAGCTCGGCATGATGAGCTGCGGCATCAGGTACTCGAACATGGAGCCGCTCCACGAGATCAGGCTGATGTCGCCTCCATGGCGAGTCAGCAGGCGGCCGAGCGTGAACCAGTGTTTCTGCGGCACCTGTCCCTGCGCGATGAGCAGGAAACTGGCCAGGCGGGCTTCCGATGCCAGCAGGTCGTAGCACGATGGGTCACGCCGCCGTTCGGTCACGTCATAGCCGATGGCCAGCAGGTCGCGCGGCGCGTCGTAGAGAAACTCGAAATCCATGGTCGCCAGTGCGCTGCAACGCCCGATCAGGTCATCGATGCGGTCGATCTGCGCCCGGGCCCCGCCATCTCCAGTATCCGCTCGGGCCAGTTCCGCCAGCGTCGGGAGGCCGTTGTCCGGCCACGTGGCGGGAACCAGCTGCGCGAACTCTTCCTGGAGGGCCTTGGCCTGGCGCTGGAATGCCTGCGTCCAGGCATCCAGTTCAGGGTCGGTTTCGGTACCTGGCGGCGGCTCCTCGAGGAGCATGCCTCCGAGTAGTCGGTGAAGCTCGCCGAGCGCACGGGTGGCGGCCTCCAGGGTCTGCGGGGGGCCGTTCAGCATCAGGGTGCGCAGGGTCTCCTGCAGCCGGCCGACCGTTTTCGTCAACTCGGGCGCGGAAGCAGGGGGCAAGTGTTCGGCGAGCACCTCCAGGGTGTCCTGTAGGCCCTGCCACGCGTTCGCGGTCAGTATCGGTTGGTGCTTCAGCTCCTCCAGGCCGGCCTGCAGGGTCAGCAGGCTGCCGGCCAGGTTACCGCTGTCCACCGACGATACGTATTGCGGCTGGAGGGGTTGCAGCGTGCGGGTGTCGTACCAGTTGTAGAAATGCCCGCGATAGCGTTCCAGCTGCTCCATCGAGCCCAGGGTATTGCCGATGCGTTCCAGGCATTCCCCGGTCGTGAGATAGCCGAAATCGACCGCTGCCAGATCGGCCAGTAGCGCCATGCCCATGTTGGTCGGCGAGGTCCGCGTGGCGATGGCCGAGGCGGGGGATTCCTGAAAATTGTCGGGTGGGAGCCAGTGGTCTTCGGGGCCGACGAAGTCCAGGAAGTAGCGCCAGGTGCGTCGGGCCACGGCCCGCAGGAAAGCCCGCTGATCCGCGCTCAGGTCCGGGGTGGAAACGATCAGCGGCCGGCTGATCCACCAGCCGATCACCGGCGAGACCAGCCACAGCAGCAGGATCGGGGCGGCGGCAAGCCAGACCGCCGCCGGGCTGCCGGTTAGGGCCAGTAGCATGCCCAGCACGACGGCAAGGCCGGGTGCGCTCGCCATCTCCCGGAAGAAACCGGCCGGCGTCTGGCGGGCGTTGCGGCGCGCGTACGATGGCAGGTACCACAGCAGCAGACCGCTGCGCGTGTACAGCATGCGGATGCCCGAGTGCAGGATCGCACCCACGCTGATCCGCGCGTCGTAGGGCAGGAAGGCCAGGGTCAGCAGGGCGAGCAGCAGCGGCCGGCCGGTCGACCGTCCGGTCAGGTTCAAGTGTGGCGCCCAGTCGCGTCCGGTTGGCTTGTCGATCAGCTCGATGATGCTGGACAGCAGGGTGGGCAGGAGCACCACGGCCACGACCAGCAGGGTCCACAGCCACGCCGGTCCCAGCAGCCAGCCCCCTGCAAGCAGGAGCACCAGCGCGGGCGCCACCAGGCTGCGCCGCAGGTTGTCGAACAGTTTCCAGCGCGACAGGGCCGAGAGCGGGTTCGGCTGGCGCGGTCCCATGGATCCGTCCGGGCCGGGCGGCCCCGGTACCCGCGGGCGCAGCCAGCCTGCCAGTTGCCAGTCGCCGCGTATCCAGCGGTGGCGCCGACTGGCCTCGATGGCAACACTGGCCGGGTGTTCCTCGATCAGTTCGATATCGGTCACCAGGGCCGACCGCGCATACCCGCTTTCGAGCAGGTCGTGACTGAGGATCAGGTTTTCCGGAAAGCGTCCGTCGACGGCCTGGCGGAACGCATCCACGTCATAGATGCCCTTGCCGATAAACGAGCCTTCGCAGAAGACATCCTGGTAGACGTCCGACACTTCACGGGTATACGGGTCGAGGCCGGACTCGCCGGCAAACAATCGGCTGAAGTGCGACTGCTCGGCGCTGGTCAGGCTGATCATCGCGCGGGGCTGGAGGATCGCATAGCCCTCCACCACGCGGCCCTTTTCGGGGTCGTAGACCGGGCGGTTGAGCGGATGCGCCAGATTGCCGATCAGGGCGCGGGCGGCGTCGCGCGGTAGCTGTGTATCGGTATCCAGGGTGATGACGTACTGGATCGACGCGAGCACGGACGGATCGCCAACGAGATCGGAGAAGGCGGTCAGGGCTTCGCCTCGCAGCCGCGCATTGAACTGCTCCAGCTTGCCGCGCTTGCGCTCATGGCCCATCCATATCTGCTCGAACGGATTCCACACCCGGGGCCGGTGGAACAAGTAAAAGATGCAGGGGCGGTCGTCGCTGTAGGTCTGGTTGAGTTGTTCGACTGCACTGCGCGCATGGGCGAGCAGGGCCTCGTCCCCGGGCATGGTTTGTTCGGGCGCGTCGCGGAAGTCCGTCAGCAGGGCGAAAAACAGGTTGGGATCACGATTCCCGAGATAGCGGATCTCCATGGCTTCGAGCAGATCATCGACGTCCTGAGGACTTCCCAGCAGGGTGGGTACGACTACCATGGTGCGGTGGCGGTCGGGAATCCCGTGGGAAAAATCCATGCGCGGCAAGGCCCGTGGTGGCAAAACGCGCGTGTACAGCAGGTTCACCAGGGCGATCGCCAGCGCCGAGGCGGCGATCAGGAGCGGAAGCGCAAGCAGCCAGTTCCACCCGGAACCGGCGCCGAAGAAGCCTCCAAGGGCTGCCGCAACCCCTGCGATGACGAGCGTGAGCAGCCCAATGGGCCCCAGATACAGGGGCAGGCTGTGTTCCCGGAACACCCCGCGGATGCGGGATCTCCACGAGGGCCGGTAGCCCACTGCATGCTCCAGGTCCGGACGTCCCCGGTCGACCAGGTAGTAACCCACATGCACATTGCGGTCGCGGTGGTTCCGGTGTGTGGCTGCCGCTTGTGCCAGACCGATGGCTTCGTGCGCGACGGTCGGTTCGCTGCGGCCGCTGTGGCGCGCCACTTCCTCAATGACGTGGCGATACCGGTCGCGGGTCGCGAAGTCCTGGCCGGCGTAGCTGCCCATTGGATCCTCGCTCAGGATCCGTTCCACCACGCTGAGTGACTCGACATACTGCTTCCAGTCCATCGAGGAGATGAACCGCAGGCTGCCGATGCAGTTGGCGATGGAAATCTGGTTGGCTGCCGCCGTGCGTCCATACGCCTCGGACAACCCGGTAGTGGTGACCCCCTGTTCCTGCAACCGTTGCTCGACCCATGTCTGCACGAAGGCCATGGCCGGCCCCTGCGCCTGGAGCCGGCCGTAGAACTCCTCCACAAACGGCGCCGTCAGCGGTACATCGGCACTGGCAAACTCGGCCAGCAACTGGATCAGCTGCGCGGGTTCGCGTTCGGCGGCCGCGAGCATGCGGTCCGCCCAGCTGATGGCCGCGTCGCGCTCCACGCGGCGCTGGGCGATGCGCACCCCGACGCGGCGCAGGTTCTCCAGCAAGGCCAGCTGGAGCATGATCGGGAACGCCCACAGCTCACCCAGTTTCAGGGGCTCGACGGTTTGATAGGCGGCGATCATCTCGGTGGCGTTGTCGCGATCGACCCGCCCATCCATGTGCGAGATCAGTCCCAGCGCCAGGTCGTAGATGCGCGGGAATCCCGCCGAGGGGCCATCGGCCAGGTGCGGCAGCTGCCGGCTGTAGCCGTCCGGCAGATGCCGTCGTGCCATCGCGATCTGCTGCTCGATCAGGTAGAAGTTGTCGAGCAGCCACGCCTCGTCCGGCACGATTCGCTGGCCCGGTACTTCGGCACGGGTCGCGGTGATGACGTCGTAGGCCGCGATCAGGACCCGTTCATTGTCCGCCAGCCGTGGCAGCAGCCGGTCCGGTCCGGGGCGGGGATCGATACGGTGCTGCTCGGCCAGCGTGACCGCATGCCGCTTGAGCTGCTCGACGCTCAGAAGCTCCGAACGCAGCAACTCGGTGTCGCGGTCGTGGCGAAGCGCCTCGCGCGTACGCGAGGAAGATCCGAACGCCTTGATGTCGATGACCTTCTCCTTGTCCGGACGCAGGTGGGTCAGGGCCGGGCTGGCCTACCCCGTCGTTTGCAGCCATTTCAGTCTTGCACCATGCATCGCCCCCGTATGTTCGCCAGCGCACTGTCGCCTTCCCTTGAATAGTGTCCATCGAGAACTGGAAGGCTTCGGTCAGGCCAGGGAAACACGGATCCAGTTAGGCGTTCGGCTAAAGCCCTTTCCAAAACGTCCGCAGAAACGGGGTTAAACTCAAGCGGAGTACCATCAGCGACTTTAAAGGTCCGCGCGTGCAGCGCGAACCAAACCAATGAGTCTTCGGGAAATCCGGGGCGGTTCAGTTCCGCGGCGGTGGCGGGCGCCTGTTGACCAATGCGTATTTGGCTTGAAGGTGGTTGGAAGCAATGACGAACATGGAGCCTTCAGAGCCGCGGAGCTGGGTTCTGGCCACAATTGTGTTTGCCGGCATGGCGCTCATCCTGGCGACCGAGTTGGTGACGCAGCAGGGCTTTGCGCACGGATTTCTCTACATACCTCTGGTTGTTCTGGCCTTCTATGCCGGTGGTGTTCGCTTTCTGGCATTGGTGACCGCATTGGCCGTTGGCGCGATCTGGGTCGGGTTCCTGCTGTCACCTCCCGCGCCAGAAGGCTTTTCGATGGGGTACGTGCTAGCCAACCGGCTGGGGGCAGCGGCTGCTCTGGTGACGGTTTTCTTTGTCTTTTACCACCACCAGTTAGTCTATGAGCAGGAGCGCAGATGGCTGGAACGTCTGCGCGGGGAACGAGAGCGCTACGAACAAATCGCGGATGTGATCCCGATCCATGTCTGGACAGCGGGGCCTGATGGCGAGCTGGACTATGTCGGGGCCCAGTGTGCCCAGTTTTCCGGGGCATCCAAGCAGGAATTCTTAAGCGCTTGGCGCGATTTCCTCCATCCGGACGACTGTGAACCCACGCTCGAGCAATGGGGCCGGTGTGTGGAGACTGGAAAGCCCTATCTACGCGAGCTGCGGCTGCGCCGCGCGGATGGCGAATACATCTGGCATCTGGCCCAGGCGGTCCCGCAGACGTCGGCGGATGGCGTTGTCCATCGCTGGTTGGGGGCGGCTATCGAGATCACTGCACTCATGCAACTGCGCGAGGAGGCCAAGGCGCTGGACCTCCGCCTGCAGGACACCGTCGAGAGCATTACGGATGCGTTCTTCACGGTGGACCGGGAGTATGGGCTGACGTACGCCAATCTTAAGGCGAGGAGCTTGCTTGGGTTACCGGGCGGCCCGGACGAGGCCCGCTCCATCTGGGGCAAGGGGCGGTTCTCGCCGAGCGACCCGTTCGGAGTCCAATTTCGCCGTGCAATGCGGCGAGGGGAGGCGGTCACCTTTCAGGCGCATTTCGAATCCCGCGGCGTGTGTCTTGATGTGCGGGCCTACCCGTTTCCCGACGGTCTGACCGTATACCTTCTGGATGTGACCGAGGAGCGCAAGCAACAGCAGGAGCTCAAGCTGTTGCGAGCGGCGATTTCGCGAATCAACGACATTGTCCTGATCACGGAAGCCGAGCCGGTCGAGTACCCGGGGCCACGGATCATCTTTGCGAACGAGGCGTTCGAGCGACGCACCGGCTACACGCGCGACGAAGCCATTGGGAATACGCCACGCATGCTCCAGGGGCCGGGTACGCAGCCCGCAGAACTCCGCCGGATTCGGCGCGCCTTAGAGCAGTGGCGTCCCGTCCGGGCCGAGCTCCTGAACTACACCAAAAGCGGCGAGGAGCTGTGGTTGGAGCTGGATATTGTGCCCTTGGCCGACGAGACCGGATGGTTTACCCACTGGGTGTCGGTCGAACGCGATATCACGGCTAAACGGGCGGTGGAGCGAGAGCTGATGAACTCGCAACGCATGGAGGCGACGGGGCGGCTGACTGGTGGTCTGGCACATGATTTCAACAATCTGTTGACCGTCATTCTGGGCAACGTTGATCGACTCGAAGAGCATGTGCCCCTAGGGTCGCAACCGGCTCGGCTGCTGCGGGTCATCGAGCAGGCCGCGGAACGAGGCCGGAACCTCACGCAAAGCCTGCTGGCCTTTGCCCGACGCCAGACCTTGTTGCCCGAGACGCTGGATTTCCAGGATCTCCTCGAAGAGATGCGGCCGATTCTCGAGGCCTCGCTCGGGCAGCGGAGCCGACTGGTCATCCTGACCCCGGATGAAGCAGTCCTGCCGGTGCATATGGATCGAAGTCAGCTGGAGAGCACGCTGCTGAACCTCGCCTTCAATGCCGCCGATGCGATGCCGGAAGGGGGCGTGCTGGAGATCGGTATGCGCAACGCGGACGGTGACGCGGCTGTGGGTGCGCTCGACGCTGACGCAGGCGACGGCGATTTCCTGGTGGTAACGGTGCGGGATACGGGCACCGGAATGTATCCGGACGAGCTGGACCGTATCTTCGAGCCGTTCTTTAGTGGCAAGGCGACGGGGCAGGGCAGCGGCCTGGGTCTGAGCATGGTGTTCGGTTTCCTCCAGCAGTCGGGTGGGTCGATTCACGTCGACTCCGCGCCAGGGTCGGGGACGACCTTTACCTTGTTATTGCCCGCCTCGAGCGAACCGGCCGATTCGTTTGTAGAACCCGTACCGGACGTGTTGGACAAGGGGTGGGGGCAGGTCATCCTGATCGTCGAGGATCACCCCGAGATCCAGGAGCTGGTGGCGGGGATTCTCCGCGAGGCGGGCTTTCAGACGCGCGAAGCTGAGGATGCCGACACGGCGATCGAGATTCTTCGCAGCGATGCGCAGCTCGACCTGTTGTTGTGCGATGTGGTGCTGCCCGGCGGTTTGTCGGGAACCGATGTAGTCGCGCAGGCCCGCGAGGTGCGACCGGGCCTGCCCATCGTCATGGCGTCCGGCTACACCGGTGACGAGCCGATGGTGGGCAATCCGTCCGGAAGCTCGGCACCGGTGCTACGTAAGCCCTATCGCAAGGCACAGCTCCTGACCGCCATCCATCAAGCGCTGCACAAAGGGGTCTGAGCAGTGGGCGAGCCGAGGTCATCGGTGAGCGAGTCTCGTCGCCGCTGGTCCTTGACTGCCGGACGCGCGCCAGCGGCGGTCTGCTCTCCGGTCACGCCATTTCAATGTGACGAGCAGGCTGGATCCAGTTCCGTTTCTTCGCTCTCTGGCACAAGGGAGGGCGAAAGCGGCTTGATCTGGGAGTACTGAACATCCATCAGGCTGTCAATCTGGGTATGTTCGATCGGTTTGCCGAGCAGTGGACCCTGGAGTTCGTCGCAGCCCAGATGCACGAATTCGGCTAGTTGCGTGGAATTCTCGATTCCGGCGCCAATCACCGAGAGTCCCAGGTCATGCGCCATCCGCACGATGGCCTGGATGGAGCGCGGGTCTTGCAGCTTACCGGAGGTGTAGCAGAGGGCCTTTGCATCCAGGTTGATCGTGTCCAGGGGGAGGGTGCGCAAGTGGGTGAGCGGCACATGTTTGCCGTGGAAGCTATCTACAACACAGCGCATGCCGGACGCGCGCAGATGGCGCAGATGCCGCAGTTGCCGACCTTTCAAGGACATCACGTAGCGTTCGTGGATCTGTAAGCCTAGTTGTGCCAGGGATAGGTTATGGGTCCGCAGCTGCCGCGCCACCTCTCCAAAGAAGGTGTGGTCATGCAGCATGTGAGGGTGCAGGTCCAGATAAACGACGGGCTCGTAACCCTGGGCTTTCCACTCGGCCAGGCGTTCCACAACGTCCTCGACTACCCAGCGGGCAAAATGCTGGACCATCCCCGCGTGTTCGATCAGCGGCAGGAAACGGCTGGGCGGGATGAGTCCCCGGATGGGATGGTTCCAGCGGGGCAAGGCCTCGAGCTTGAGGAACTTGCGGCTGCGCAACTCGAGGACCGGTTGATAGACGACCTGGATTTCCTGGTCCTCGATGGCCTTGGCGATCTCGCCCAGCAGTTGCGTGTCGCCGTGCCAAGAAGGGGCGGGTCCACCGGAGTTCAGGTCGGGCTCGGCCATCAGGGCATCGCGCGCACGCCCCAGCAGCCGGCTTGCCGCGTCGCTGATGTCGGCCGGCGGGACATCCGTATCGCCCACGCCAAGATTGGCACTGCGCGGTTCCATGCGTTGGCTGACCGTGCTTGAGACCAGCTCGGTATGAATCTCGAGGCCGTCAATCTGGAGCGGGGTCTCGCGTACCGAGCGCAGTCGCTGGGCCTGCTCGGCAGGGTTCCAGGGCGCATGCGAGCTGTTGACTACGGAGAGCGAGTCCGGGGCCGAACGACTGACGAAGGTTCCCGCGGGCATCACGAGACGGATGCGCTCCGCCAAAACCTGCATGACCTCATCCATGCGCCGTGTCCCGAAGCGCTGTTGCAACGCCTTGAAATTTGCTACCCGTACTTCCGTGACGTTTGCGTACTGGTCGCGGCCGGTGGTGCTGCTCAGCAGAACTTCCACGTGTTTTTGTGCAGACTCGTAATCGGGGTCGCCATTTTCCGGATTGAGACCTCGTAGCATGTTGACGCGGCCCTCGAGGTTACAGACCGCGCAGGAGAGCATGGCGACCAGCACCCCGATCACGGTCAGCCACGTGGCGCGGATGCCCCAATCCAGCCAGAGCCAGGCATGTCCCGGCGATAGGCTCAAGGCGGAATAGGGAGCGATCAGCGCGGTTGCAACCAGCGTCGCGAAAAAACCGCCGGAGATGCCAAACGCCAGGGCTGCGAGGATAACGGGAGCAAACAGGAATAACGTGAAGGTGCCCTGCTGACTGTCGTCAACGTACAGAAAGGCCAGGCTACTGACGAACACCAGGACGACGAGGGCCGCCGACTCTTTTGGGTTCCGGCGCAGGGCATGGACGAGGTCGGTCATCCCCGAGAGCGAGGGGTTCCAGTCGCGCAGGCGCTGGACAGGGCGCAGCCAGGGCTTCATCGCTGGGCCTCTATTCCTCGTGGGGTCCGCCCCGAGGAAAAATCCACCCAAAGTGGGTCAAATAGGCGCCGCTGCGAAGCATTCCGGTGGGCATGGCGCTTAGTGAGCCATGCCGGCAGCCGACGCATGCCACACGCCTGAGTGTGGTCTTCCGGCGGTCTGGGCCTGACATGGGTGCGGTGGATGGCGAGTTTCCTCGAGTCGCGGCTAGGCATGTCGAGTCTCCGTGTTTCCGAATGCTCGTCCTGCTTCCAGCATGTTGCCGCCGCAGCGAATCAGCCAGGCATGTTTGTCCCAGTCTGGTGGGATGCCCTTGGCGCATTAGGCGCGGTCCATGGGGACGGAGATTTCCGGACGCGGGTCGAGCGCGACGGGATCGCCCAGACCGGCTGCCACCGGGTGGCGCAAAAGGACCGGATCCTCGACCCGCCCGGGCTTGAGGGTCAGGCCGGCGGCTTGTAGCGTCTGGTTCACTCGATCATGCAGTGAGTCGAGCAGTCCAAGCCCGTCCAGGGTGTCTCTGAATTCGTTGATCCGTTTGCCTTCGACCGATGTTTCGGTCCCGCAGAAGGCACAGAAAAGGGGAATTTCGTACAGGGCTTCTTCGACTGCCGGGTCGGTATAGGTGAACCACTGTTGCAGGCAATGGATGCGCAGGTGGGTGTTCAGCCCTGCCGGGAAGTGATCCTCGGCAACGCCGGCATCGATCAGCTGCTGGATCAGCGTCTCCCACGGAAGCAGGCGTTCGATTCGGTCCAGAAAAAGCGCACGATGGGTCATGCAGGCCGGGTCATCGGTCAGCGGGCGGGGCCAAGTGAGCAAGGCCATCGGTTTGGGTTCCTCAAATGGTAGAAGGCGGACGGAAAGGATGTTTCTACGGTTGTGCGTTGGGGGGCAGCGGTAGATAAACCGAGACGCGGGCGCCACCGCTCGTGGATGCCAGTTCGACCTGGCCACCGCGGGCCTGTGCGATCCCCTGGACGAGCGTGAGGCCCAGTCCGAGGCCCTGCTCCTTGGTCGTGTAAAATGGTTCGAACAGGCGCGCCGAAGGGCCCTCGGGGAAACCACAACCGGTGTCCTGGATCGCAAGCACCGCCCAGGGGGCACCGTCGTATGTCTCGCGGGACGTGGTGATCCAGATGGTGTCCTGTCCATTGCGCATGCGGGAACCGGGCTTTGTCTCCAGTGCATCGCGTGCATTGGTCAGGAGGTTGGCCACGATGTGTTCGAGATCGCCGAGTGCGGCGTGGACTGCGGGTAGCTCCGCGAACTGACACTGAACCCGGATGTCGCGCATCTCGAGTTGTTGCCGCATCAACGTGAGGACATGGTCAACCGCATCCTGCACCTGGATGGCTTGAGGGGGGGTGGTCTCCTGTCCAAATAACCGCAACAGGCGGATCAGTTCGGCCGCCCGCTCGGTCTGCTCCATGATCCGTTCGAGCCGTGCAAGGGCATAGGACGGTGGCGGACCGCCACCGGGTTTGCGCAAGAATTCCTGGGCATTGTCGGCCGCTAGCTGGATGACCTGAAGCGGCTGGTTGAACTCGTGCGTTAGTCCCTGTGCGATCTGGCCCATGGTGGCCATGCGAGCGTTTTCGAGCAGGCGTTGCTGATTGAGGCGGGCGCCCGTGACATCCAGGGCGAGCCCGGCGATGGTCCAGGGTCCCTCCGTTGTCCTGTCACAGATGGCCAGTCGTTCGTGGATCCAGCGCAGGGTCCTGTCAGGCAGCTGGATGCGATAGTCGACTTCACACCGTCCCTGTTCACGCAGTGTTTCCAGGGCGCGGTCGATGTTCGATGTGTCCTCTTCCACGGCTGTCCCGAACCAGTCGTCCGGAGGTTCGTTCAGCCCGGTAAGGGTGGCATAGCCATCGCTTACGGAGTCCGCCCTGGGGCGACCCTGTGGCGGCAGTGTCCCGCTCCACAGGGCGAGGGGGGCGGGTAGGCCGGTCAGGCACGCCAGTTGATGGCGTTGCGTTGCCTCGGGTGCGGAAGGCTCATCGGGGGGCCCGGGCCTGTCACTCTCTCGCCCGGCGGTATTGGTGCTCGTCACGTCGGCGCCCAGAAATCCGATCAGCCAGGCAGTGGCCAGCCCCACGACCAGGCCCCCAAGCGCGAACCAGGGGCCTCCGGTCGATGGAGGTGAAGCCATGACTGCGTGGCCGGCCCAGGGGATCCCGAACATCACGATCGGGATCACAAGTGCAAGCAGCAAGCCGATGCGTAGCAGGCGGGGTTTCATCAGTGGTGCAGCGCCGCGGTGGTAGAGGATCGACAGGTGTTTCGCGACGGCGAGCGCGCGCAGGCCTGCCTGAATGCCTTGCGGATCTGTTCTCGCGATACCGGTTTTTCAAGGTATTCGGCATGGTGCTCGCGGGCCTGGTTGGCTATCGTCTCGTTGCCATGCCCGGTCAGGATGATGGGAATGGGTGCGAGCTGACGATCGAGAAAGACCGGATGCTGGAGTAACTGCAGGCCGTTTCCGTCGGGCAGGTCGATGTCGATGAACATGACCGCCACATCGTCGATATTTGCCAGTTGCCACTCGGCATCGCTGACGCTGCTGGCCAGCCAGCACGTCACGCCTTCGCCGGTAAGAATCGCGGACATCTCTTCGCGAATATGGGGATCGTCGTCGACGATCAGGCACCAGGCGGATGGTTCGTGGGTCGTCGCTGCATGCGATGAAACGAGGGCCTCGGGTTCCAGGGAGACCTCCGTCGTGCGAATGGTCCGGTTCGGGGCGTCGCTCTTCGAGGTGGATTCCGTGTTCAGGGCGAAGTGATCGGCGCACTCCATGGCGTGCTCGATCGGCACCGGATGCCCGAACAAGTATCCCTGTGCGACACCGAAGCCAAACCGCTGGGCCATCTCCAGCATGGCCTGGTCCTCGATCCCTTCGATGACAGTCTCGATTGCCCGGTGGTTGCAAAGGATGGCGATATCCCGCAACAGGGCCTGACGGCGCCGGTCGCTTGTGGCGTTGCGGATGAACCAGCTATCCACCTTGGCTTCGGTCAAGGGCAATTGGGCCAGCCGTGTCAGACCTGCCGAGCCGGCACCGAAGTCATCCAGAGAGATCCCGAACCCCGTGATGCGTGCCCGGGCGAGACCCAGGCGTTGCTCGACGCTGAGTGACGGTGCGCTCTCGGTCAGTTCGATGGTTAGTGAATGAACGGGCAGCGCTGCCTCGGTGCATGCCCGAACCAGATCGCCCGGGAAGCGGGCGTGTCCAAAAATCGTTGCACCGGCGTTGACGGAAAAGCGCAGGTGAGCGCCGAACCGTTGTTGCAGGGCGGAGGCGTGGCGCAGGACTTGGCGGAAGATCTGTTCGAATACGGGCCATGCGAACTCAGGATCATCCAGATAGGCCGCAAATGTAGCGGGCGTCAGCGTTTGGCCGAGTTCCCAATGCTCCCAGCGGGCGAGGCTCTCGAATCCGAGCAAACGCCCGCTGCGCAGACAGTATTGGGGTTGAAGGTAGGGGATCAGCCGCCTCTGTGCGAGCCCTTCGGTGAATTCACGCCGGCCAAGGACGGCTGGGAGCTCGACCCCGGGGCGGGAGCGAGGCTCTTGTTCCAGTTGCCGAAACAAAGCGGTCAGGGATGCGTGCCGGATGGGCTTGCCGAGTGGGGCGAGCACGTCCAGCCCGAGTTCGGCCGCCACGTCGCCCGCGGCACCCAGGATGTCCGCGTTGAGTCCGGACAGAAACGCCAGCGCGGGTGCCGCCGATTTCATCCGCGCGAGTTCGGGCAACAGGGCGAGCCCGTCCCCTTCCGAGAGCTTCAGGTCGAGCAGGATCAGGTCGTAGCGAACGGTTCGTAGGCGTCGCCGTGCTTCCGCCAGATCGGGGGCGCCATGGGCTGCGATGCCGTGATGGCTGGCGCTGGCGATCAGTTCCTCCCGAATCTCGCGCACATCGTCCACAATCAGCATGAGTGGCGCGCTGGGCATCTTGGCAGGCTGCGTGTGATCCACTGGCGTCATGCTGGGCCCCGGAGTCATTCCGACGATCGTTTTGTGTTGGCTCCAGCATACGGAACCAGCCGCCAAGCGGAAGCGAGCGACAGGGACACTTCTGCCAGAATGGGGCCATTGTGGCGATGCGATGAAAGGCATCTGTGGGGAATCGCTCCGCGCCGGTGCGCTCATTCGGTGCCTGTGGCCGACGAATCGAGGCAGGTGCTGCTCGCGGTGCCGTTTGAGTGTCCTTCCAGAATGAAAGAAGTGGCTTTGACGAGCCGATGTGCTGATGATGCATTGGGCGCGCAGGTATAACACTTCAATCCGGCCATGGATAACCCTCCGCATGAACACGACGTCACTTCCCGAATCGGCGGTTGCCCCGATTGCGCTACTGGTCGATGACGACCCCGATGTCCTGGACGAACTCCAGGGCAGCCTGTCGCTTTCGGATATCCCGTGCGTTGCGGCGATGGACGGACGTGAGGCACTGCGATGGCTGCAGGGACACCCCGGTATTCTGGTCGTTGTCGTGGACCTTCGAATGCCGGGCATGGATGGCTTCGCGCTCATCCGCGCCATACATGACATCGCGGAGGATGGCGCGCGCCCTCGCATCGTCGTGATGAGCGGCCACCTGGATGCCGATGCGGCCGTGACGGCGCTGCGCCACGATGTTGAGGACGTGCTCAGCAAGCCGGTCAGTCGGGAAGTCCTGCACGGAGCGGTCACCCGGGCGATCCGCCGGGCACGCGAAGAGCGCGAGAGAAGTGGCTTTGTCGATAATGTGTCGTCCGCGATGGAGCATTTGCGCAAACAGATGCGCGATATGGACCGCCAGTTGAAGGCGTTCGGGTCGACCAGCCACAGGCGCGGGGCTGGCTCGACGCAACCGGACGAAATCGATCTGTCGGACGGCGAGATGTTGGAGCGTGTCGGAGAGGTGTTGGCCCTGCAGCGACGACGGCTACAGCATTTCCCATCCGATCTCTTTTCCGACCCGGCCTGGGACATGCTCCTCGATCTGACCCATAACCACCTGACTGGCCATGCGACCTATGTCTCCAGCCTCGCGGTAGGCGCGCGAGTGCCGTTGACGACCACCTCCCGCTACCTGGATACCCTCGAGCGGCTCGGTCTGACGAGTCGGTATCCCGATCCAGGAGATCGCCGGCGAATGCGAGTTGCTTTGACGGACAAGGGGCTGGGCTCGATGCGCGCCTACCTGGCATCTCTCTGACGTGACTCTCCCTGGCATCGCAGCGTCATAGGGCGTTGTACGACGGGGGCTGGCGTGACTGGTTAAGAGGGGTCACCGACGCCCTGGAGCCCATAACGAGAAAGGGCTCCCGAATGGGGTGCCCTTTCTCTGGAGTGTGGAGCGCCCGGAAGGATAGCGGCGACGCTGCGCGTCTTGCCCTTCCGGGTGTCGGCCTGCGGTCGACACGTACCTCGCTGCGCTCGGGATCGAACCGGATTGTTGAACGGAGGTTCGAATCCTTTGTGCTGGTAGAAACGAAAAAAGGCACCCGGGTGTGGGTGCCTCTTCTCTGAAATATGGCGCGCCCGGAAGGATTGCTACGACGCTGCGCGTCTTGCCCTTCCGGGTGTCGGCCTGGGGCCGACACGTTCCTCGCTGCGCTCGGGATCGAACCGGATTGTCTGACGGAGGTTCGAATCCTTTGGGGAACTGGAAACGAAAAAAGGCACCCGGGTGTGGGTGCCTCTTCTCTGAAATATGGCGCGCCCGGAAGGATTCGAACCTCCGACCACCTGGTTCGTAGCCAGGTACTCTATCCAGCTGAGCTACGGGCGCATCGACTGAAGGCGCGCATTATCGCGATTGGTCCCGAAGGATGCAAGCCGTCGCGGGGTATTCTTTGCGTTCGGGTTGGTCTGCCTGGCTCTCCCAGCCGTTCATGATCGGGCGATATCGCGTACTTCGCACTCCGTCGCGTTCACGAATGCGGTCGTGGGCGAAATCCGACATGCCGCCGAAGCCCACGGAGGCATGGCCGGCGCGCCGTTGTTCCGGTGTGGATTTTACGATTCGAGCGTGCGCCTGAAAAGCCCCGGCCCCGGACGCGAATCAGAAGTTGTAGCCAAGTCCGACAGTGTACGAAAAGTCACCATCGAGGAACGCATTCTCTGCGTCATTCGAGCGGCTGAAGAACCACTGGTATTCAATGCGCCCCAGGGCGTAGGTGTCCTCCAGGAGGTAGTACTTCAAGCCCCCATCCAATGCGGCGAACCCGCTGTCGTTGACTCCGTCGCCGTAGACTGCGCCCAAGCTCCCGCCAGCGAAGGGACGCATCCGGCCGTCTGTGTCTTGAAGGTTGAGATAGCCTCGAGTGGCGCCGCTCCAGAAGTCATTGGTCAGGAAGTCGCTCTCGAGGTCGGCGTAGTGGATGCTCTGGCGGACGCCGAGGACCAAGTGACCACGCAGATACCAGCCTATATCACCCGTGATGCCGAGGTTGGTGTTGTCGAACCTCCGGTCACTGCTGCCGCTTCCGGAAAGCGAGAATTCGCGGTCGCCTATGGAGGGCCCAAAGTTGGCGGCCGATCCTTGTTGAGCCTGGACGGAAAGGGTGAACGGTCCAGCCAGGCAGAGCATGACTGCGGCTACCTTTTTCATCATTACGTGCCTCCTGAAACGTTACCCACCGCGTTGGCATGGCGCAGAGCGTTTGGAGTGCGACGGCGACCGGGAGGGCCCGCTTTGCATCCGAAACGGCAGATTGCGGTCGCAACCGAGAGGGCATCTGTACGTTGCCGCACATTCGCCCCCGGGCGCGTTGGGTTTCAGATAACGGGAGACAGAAAAAATACGAGAGATCAATGGCGTAACGATGATTACGATACGCCATATGAGATGTTGAAAAGGATCTTCAGCGAGACGCTGATTGAAGCGCGTTTGCTTGTTCTCGCGGTGGCGCCCCATGTCGTCCGAGACAAGGGTGCTGTGCTTTGGGTAGTGAACGAAAGGGGCCTGATCGGGGACGCACAGAAGTCTCTGTCAACCTGGTCTTCGACCCGCTATGAAGCGACTTTGTGGCCCGATTGGATGGTGGCGGGGGGCGGCTGCTCCCCTGATCGTGGTGTGCCTCGGGGCAGGGCAGCAGGCCTTCTTTCGAATGGGCCCTACCCCGGGCAAGAAGGGTCAGAAGTTGTAGCCGAGGCCTACGGTGTAGGCGAACGCACCATCGCGGAAGGCATCTTCTGCATCGCTGGAGCGGCTGAAGAACCACTGGTATTCGACGCGGCCCAGGACGTAAGTGTTCTCCAGGACGTAATACTTCAGGCCGCCTTCCAGGCCGGCGAACGCACTGTCCTTGACGCCGTCGCCGTAGATGAAGCCCAGGCTGCCACCACCAAAGGGACGCAGACGGCCGTCCGTCGTCTGGAAGTTGAGGTAGCCGCGCGTGGCGCCATTCCAGAAGTCATTGGTTATGTTCTCGCCCTCGATGTCGGCGTAGTTGATGCTCTGGCGGACCCCGACGATCAAATGATCGCGCAGGTACCAGCCCATATCGCCCGAGATACCGAAGTTGGTGCTGTCGAACTTGCGGTCGCTGCTGCCGCTTCCGGAAAGCGAGAACTCGCGGTCGCCCATGGAAGGTCCAAAGTTTGCCGTTGATCCGGCTTGCTGGGCCTGGACGGCGAGGGGGAGTGTTCCGGCCAGACAGAGCGTGAGCGCGATTAGCCTTTTGGTCATTAGGTTTCTCCTGATTGGTTCCCATCCGGGGAGGGATGGGGTGGGGTGGTTGTCTCGGTGGGTTCTGGGCGTGGCCGGGATGGTCCCGGTCGATACTCGGAATCAGATTACGTTTCCAGCGATGGGGTATCTGTACGTTGGCGCACACAGACAGCCGGTCGCGCTGTGTCCTGGTTCGCGAAAATCAACAAGCTCCTCGATTTCCCGGAACCGTGGGTCCAAGTAGTGCTTTTCAGGAAGGGAAGAAGCCTCGATGGCAAGAACGAAGATGGACGCTGCGCGTCACGTTCGGGCGGGTTTGTGCGGTCCCGCACAGACGGGCACGGGTGTGCTCCGCAGGGTTCTGGATCGGGCGGCAATCAAGCTGACCAGCCATTCGGAGGAGTGCGAGATGAACTGGAATATCGCGAGAGATCACTGGAAGCAGTTCAAGGGCAAGGTCAAGGCACGTTGGGACCAGCTGACCGACGATGAACTGGAAACCGTGGCGGGGGAACGCGACGAGTTGGTGGGCTGTATCCAGGAGCGGTATGGCGTGAGCCGGGCCGCGGCCGAAGGGCAGCTCGTAGAGTTCGAGAGGAAGGTGAGTCGGGTCCACCACTGAACCGCCAGCCGTGGGTGGGGCCTGGCCCGCCTGGGCTCACCTCCAGGGTGCGGTGATTGGCGTGTGTCCGGGGTGGTGGCGTAGTGGCGGGCGGCCCTGCTAGCCGGAAACCGGCTAGGCGGTTTGGGTGGCGCACTGTGTTTGCGCAAGTGCAGGGCCCCACCCGGACGCGCGAGATAACCAATGTCTGCGTAGCGAGTCGGTGGCCCCGAGGAGTGTGGTACCCCTCGGGGCGAGGACGACCAACGCGTTAGTCGCGTTCGTATTCCGGTATTTCTTGCAGCGTGTCTTCATTCATGTCGATGTAAAGCTTGACCTCTCCGTCTTCGGACGTACGCTCGATACGGTCCCAGGCGATCGCCACGTCCTTTCCGCCGAGGCCGAGAACGCCGCTGCCCGTGCCGATCACGACCGCGACGATACGGCCATCCTGATCGACGACCAGGTCATGGACTTCCCCGATCTCGTCCTGGCTTTCACGGCTATGGATCTTCTGGTCCATCAGGTCCGAGACGTGCAGCCCCTGGTCCGGCATGCGCTGGATATGGGGGGCATCGTCACGGGCGTCCGCACGTGGTTGTTCCATGGCGTCGCGGTCGAAGCCTTCGGCGCCACGTTCTTCCATCACCTCGTGGTCGTCCGAATCCTTCTCGTGTTCGCCGGCCATCGCGCCGGTCATGACACCGCCCAGGCCAAAGACGAAGATGGGGACCGTGGCCGCGGCGAGTTTGAGTGAGGCAAGTTTTTTCATGGTTTACGCTCCTTGATGGGTCCGGCGTTCAATCCGGAAGTCGATGTCGCGTGCATCGCGCGGGCACTTGGACCCGGCGATGCGAACGCACCAACGATGTTGCGGAGCGCTGTCACCCACGTCTGTACGTTGAGGCACACACCTGGTTCGTAGCCAGGAAGTCTATCCAGCTGCGCTGGCATCGACTGGATGCACGGTGGACCGCGATGGGCCCCGACGTAGCAAGCCGTCGCGCTGAGTGTGTTGTGGTTTTCCGGCCCCGTCCGCCGTCCTTATCCCCTCGGGATGGGGTGATAGGGCGTACTGCGTACTCGGTCGTGTTCATGCATGCGGTAATGGACGAAGGCGTCCTTGTCGTCAAAGTGCAGGAAGGGGTTGCCCGCATCCTCCTCCGCCAGCGTGGATTCCGCCTTTTCCGCGTAGTTGTGGCCCGGGTGGATGCAGGTATGGGCCGGAAGCCCCTCGCGCAGGCCGTTGAGGGTGTGAAACATCTGTTCCGGATCGCCGCCGGCCAGGTCGCAGCGGCCGCAGCCGAAGACGAACAGGGTGTCGCCGGTGATCAGGTCGTCGCCCGCCGGCATGTGGAAGCAGGCGGAGCCGGGGGTGTGGCCGGGTGTATGCAGGAAGCGGATCTCGGTGTCGCCCAGACGCATCTCGTCGCCACCGTGGTGCAGTTCCGGACGTTCCAGCTCCTTGCCCCAGAATTCGGCCTCGGGCTTGAGCAGGTGCAGCCGCGCATTTGGATACTGTTCAAGGATTGCCTCGACCCCGTTGATGTGGTCGTGGTGGCTGTGCGTCAGCAGGATGTCGGAGATGTCGACTTCGTTTGCGCGGGCCTGACGGATGATCGCCTCCGGGTCCCAGGCTGGATCGACCACCGCACCACGATGGCTGGCGCGGTCCTCGATCAGATAGACGAAGTTCTCCATCGGGCCGAGTTCCTGGCGGTGGATGCGATAGGGCAGTTGGGTACGGTCCATCGAGGTCTCCGGGAGTTATTCGTGGTTTGGTAGGGTCTATCCGTTTCCTATCCTGTGCCGAGAAGGGGAGTGATGCCAATTTCCGAAGGTTCGCCAGTTGATACCGAAGTTCTGGATGCCGAGACCGACTGGGAGGCGCGCTATCAGGCGGGTTCGACCCGTTGGGATCGCGGCGCGCCCAGCCCTTCGCTGGAGCGGTGGTTGGAGGTCACCGCGCTGGGACCCGGTTCGCGGATTGTGGTGCCCGGTTGCGGTTTTGGGCACGAGGTGCCGGCTTTGGCCACGCGGGGTTTCCGTGTGACCGGGCTGGATGTGGCGCCAACGCCGGTAGAGCACTTGCGCCGCGAACTGGCGCAGGCCGGGCTGGAGGCGGAAGTGGTGCAGGCGGACATGCTCGCCTGGCAACCAGAGGGGCCAGTGGACGGCATCTACGAGCAGACATCTCTTTGTGCCCTGCCGCCCGAGCAGTGGTCGACCTACGAGGCGAAGCTGCATGGCTGGCTGCGTGAAGGCGGTGAACTGTTTGCGTGTTTCATGCAGACCGGTCGCGAGGGCGGGCCGCCCTACCATTGCGCAGTGCCAACGATGCGTCAGCTGTTTTCTGCCGATCGTTGGGATTGGCAGGACGAGGTGGGCCGTACCGACCATACCAATGGCAAGCACGAACAGCTGTTTCGCTTGATCCGGCGTTGAGGCGCTGATGTGGATCGTGTCGGGCGGGCCTGTGCGGGGCCCGTGCGGCGATCGGGAATCTCCCGCGTACAGGCGTGGTAGATGCGGTGAAGTGCATGCGCATGATCTAGATTCGCACTAGGGAGGGCCGCAAGGGCTTTCGGCCGGCGGGCTCTCCCGTCCACCCGAACCAGGAGTGCGCGATGAAAGTCTGGATGCTCGTGTTGTTGTTATTGCTGCTGCCGCTTCCGCTGACCGCGTCCGAATCGACGGAGGGGGACGAGGCGCTGGATCCTGAAACGTTGCAACAGATGGTTCGGCAGAGTGCCGAGATTTTCAAGATCGAAGATGGTGTCACCATCGACGAGGCCATCGAGTCGATGAAATTGCGGGCCAATCTGCGCAATTTCCAGGAGGTCGCCGATTTGCCGCTGTCGGATCAGGTGCAGGCAATGGGCGGCGAGGGCAATTACATGCGTATTCTCGCCTTCTGTGATGCCCTGATCGCCAACCAGATGGTGAAGCACGACATCATCTTTGCGAGCTTTCTGCCCTGTCGTATCGCAGTGGTGGAGGATGACGAGGGGCAGGGCTGGATCGTCACCACCAACATGGACATGATGCTGCATGCGACGGATCTCCCCGAGGATCTCGAGGTCGTGGCCCGCGAGGTGCGCGACACGATCTACAGCATCGTCGAGGCGGGGCGCACCGGAGATTTCTGAACGTCCAAATGAAACGCCCGCGGCTCCTTTCGGAGGCCGCGGGCGTTGTCTGGTACGCGCCTTTGAGTCGCCGCGCTTAGCCGTTGGCGGCCTTGCGCTTGATCATCAGCGTGCCGTCCGCGCGCGAGCCGGTGTTCTTGGGCCCGCTGGTACCCTTGCGTACGGGGCGTTTGCCGGGTGCGGCGGCATAGGCCGGGCGCTTGCCGTTGCCTGGGGCCGGGCCGCGCTTGGCCGGTGTGGGCTTGCTGGTCGGCTTGGACCTGCCGCTGGTCTCCGGCTTGTCACTGCGCGGCTTGGCGGTCTTGCGCGGCGCAGGCTTGCGCGCGTCGTCCTGGTTCGCGGCCTGGCGCGGGGCCTGAAGGGTCAGTTCCAGCTTGCGGTTGGCAATATGGATGTTGCCCAGGCGACGAATCGCGGCTTCGTCCAGCGACGCCGGAAGATCCACATGGCTGTGGTCGTCACGCAGGCCAATGCGGCCGATGTCGCGGCCGTTCAGGCCGCCCTCGTTGGCCAGTGCGCCAACGATGGCACCCGGCGCCACGCCGTTGTTGCGGCCGACCGGCATGTAGTAGCGCACCATGTCGGCTTCCGGCTCGCGATCCTTGCCGCGCGACGGACGCTCGCCCCGGGGCTTGCTGTCCCGGCGGTTGTCGCCGCGTTCGGAATAGGGGGCACGGGCGGCCGCCAGCAGCGGATCGGCGCCCTTGTTGGCGTTGGCATCCAGCGGGCTGCCGGCAGTGGCCAGTGCGACCAGGGCGGTGGCGAGTTCGCGCTCGGATACGCCACTGTCGGCCAGCAGGCGATCGACCAGGGCTTCGTGTCCGGAGTTCTGTTCGCTGCCCAGGAGGGCCTGAACGCGCTCGGCGAAGCGCGTCTCGCGGCGGGCCTGTACGGCCTGGCGGTCGGGCACCGGCTGTTCGCGCACCGGCTTGCCGGTGAGGCGTTCGATGTCTTTCAGCATGCGGCGCTTGCGCGGCTCCAGGAACAGGATGGCGCGGCCCTTGCGGCCGGCGCGACCGGTACGGCCGATGCGGTGGACGTAGACCTCGGCATCGCCGGGGGCGTCGAAGTTGAAGACGTGGCTGATGCGCGGCACATCGATGCCGCGGGCGGCGACGTCGGTGGCGACGATGACATCCAGGCGGCCGTCGCGCAGGTCACTGACCACACGCTCGCGCTCGCCTTGTTCCATGTCGCCGTTCAGCGCGGACGCGGCGATGCCGGCCTGGCCGAGTGAATCGGCGATCTCGACCGTGGAGGCCTTGGTGCGGGCAAAGACGACCGCGCCGTCCAGGTCTTCCTCGGTCTCCATCAGACGGGTCAGGGCCTCCACCTTGTGGCGGGCATCGACCAGGCAATAGCTCTGGTCGATGTCGGTGCCGGCCTCGTTGCCGGCGCCGATGCGGATCTCTTCCGGTTCGCGCATGTGGCGGTGCGCGATCCGACGGATGGGCGCCGGCATGGTGGCGGAGAACAGGGTGGTCTGACGCGCTTCGGGGGTCTGTTCCAGGATCCACTCGATCTCTTCGACAAAGCCCATGCGCAGCATTTCGTCGGCTTCGTCCAGCACCACGACGCGCAGGGCGTCCAGGTTCAGGGTGCCGCGCTTGATGTGGTCGACCACGCGGCCGGGCGTGCCGACCACGATCTGCGGGCCCTTGCGCAGGGCGCGCAGCTGTTCGCCCATCGGCTGGCCGCCGTAGACGGGCAGCACATCGATGCCAGAGAACTCGCGGGCGAACTCAGTCAGGGCGCCGGCGACCTGGTTGGCCAGCTCGCGCGTCGGAGCCAGCACCAGTGCCTGGGGCACACGCTTGCCGGCGTCCATCAGGTCAATCAGCGGCAGGCCGAAGGCCCCGGTCTTGCCGGTGCCGGTCTGGGCCTCGCCCAGAACATCGCGGCCTTCCAGCAGCGCGGGGATGCAGGCGGCCTGGACCGGGGTCGGGGTCGTGAAGCCCATGTTCGACAGGGCATGAACCAGCGACTCGGAAAGCCCGAGCTGGGAGAAGGAGGGGGAATCAGACATTGAGGGTACTCACACAGGCCGGAAACGAAGGCCCGGCGAAAATCGGATGGCAACTGCCAACCCCGCATCATACACGAATCGAAGACGTAACGAGCGAAAACGTCGGACATCTTCCAGGGAGATGCGGCCGGATGTTCGAAATGCCGCAACCGGCTTGCTCGTCCTGGACTGGGGCGGAATCGTGGGGACGCCTATTCGTTGTTCCACTTGAGCTGTCGGGATATAGTTCGTCCAAGGATTTTTGCTGGATACGGTATGTCGCTTACCCCTACGGACCTGTTCAACTTGCTGGCCGACGAGACACGGCTGCGCTCGCTCTTGCTGATGCAGGCGGAAGGGGAGCTGTGTGTCTGCGAGCTGACCCACGCTCTGGAGATGTCCCAGCCGAAGGTATCGCGTCACCTGGCCGCTCTGCGCCATTATCAGGTGGTGCGTACCCGGCGCGAGAGCAACTGGATCTATTATCGGCTCTCGCCGGAGCTTCCTGATTGGGCCGCGGAGATCCTGAAGACTGCGGATCGTGCCGCCTCCCGAACGGAGCCGTACACAAGTGATCGCGACCGGCTCAACACCGCGCCCAGTCGTGCGGAGTGCCTGGATTCGGCCTGAGGGTCGTCGTACTCAGAAAGCTGCAATAACGTCAAAACGGCCGGACCACCAAGAGGGTGGTCCGGCCGTTTCTGTTTGGATGCGAAGCCTTGCGCGTGACCGCTCAATGAGGCTCGCGGTGGACGCAGGCGAGGATCGCCGTCGCGATGTCGCTGGCTTCGATGCCCGGGGCGTCCAGGCCGATCTCCTGCATGCAGGTGGTCGCAGCAGTCCGCAGGGCTTCTTCTTCCAGTGGCTGGCCGTGCAGGGCGTCGGCGATGCGATCCATGCCGTCTTCCGGGAAGACCGTGAAATCGCCGGACAGCAGGAGATCGGCGATGTGGTCGTCCTTCTCCATCAGCTGGGCCCGGATCAGCCCGCCGGGGGCCTTGTGGGCACCTTCGGTCAGGTGGGTTCCGGCGGCGATCTTGACCCCCATCTCGACGAATTTGCGGCCCTTGCGGTAGGTCCATTCGGGGTCGGTCAGCTCGGCCATCTGTTCCTCAATGGCGGCGGTTTCCTCGGCCGTGGGTTCGCTCATATCGACCTCGACGGCGAGGTCGCTGGCCACGCGTTTCAGGAAGGCATCGCGCACGGTCTCGCGGGCAGGCATCTCGCCGAGTTCGCGTGACAACGTGGTGATGTAGTCCTCCATGCCGGCGCGCAGCTTGTCGCGGAACTTCTCCGAAGGGACCTTGAGGCAACGCGCCATGGTCGCGGTGTCGAAGTCGAACATGAAGCTGCCGACCATCACGGTGGCGTTGCCAATGCTGGCGGCACCCGTGCCACCGATCTTGCGTCCGTCCACGTGGATGTCGTTCACCGGGCGGAAGGTCGCGTTCACCCCCAGGTCCTGGTAGGTGTTGATCACCGGGTCGATGAACTTTTTGTAGATGTCGGAGACGATCCGCGGGGCCTTGGACGACGGATAGATGAAGTGGAAGAACATCTGGTTGTGGTCCAGATACACCGCACCGCCACCGACATGACGGCGGATGATCGGCAGGTTCTGTTCCTTGCAGAAGTCTTCGTCGGCCTCCAGGGCAATCTCCTGATGCAGCCCGACGCAGACATACGGGTCGTCGGGGTTGACCAGGGTGAGCACCGGATCGTCGTCCTTGCCCATGGCCTCGGCGATGCCGTGGTAGACCGCCTGGGACCGCACGGCGGGCTGCTGGCCAAAATCGATTACGCGTAAACGCATGGTGTTGTCCTTGTCTTGTCTTGGGGGCGAAGGCGGGGCCGGTCTAGAACTCGGCGTTCCAGGTCAGCCCGAAGCTGCGGCCGGGGGCCCAGATATCCTGTACGCCATTGGCCGGGTCCAGGCGTGCCTCGGTCATCTCGTTGACGTGCTCGCGATAGGCCTTGTTCGCGACGTTGGTCACGCTAAAGGTGATCTCATTGGAACGAAAGCCGGCGCTCGGCCCGAAGCGGTAGCCGACAGCGAGATCGGCGGTGGCGAATCCGGAGGTGTTGCGTTCGCTGTTCTCCGTGAAGGTGTCGGCCGTCCGGCTCTGGCTCGCCACGGCCCGGATGCGGGCATCCCATTGCCAGCCCTGTGCGACAGAATGGCTGAGCCCGACGCTGGCCTCCGGCGGCGGCATCTGGGTCAGCGGCTCGTCAAAGCGGCGGTCGCGGTTCTCGCCGCGGATCCAGGTACCACTGGCGTAGCCGGTGATCGCAGCGGTAAACGCGTGCTCCACCAGGGCTTCGATGCCGTGTATGCGGGCCTCGTCGAGGTTGATCGTCTGCTTGGTTTCGGAGCCGATTACTTCGCCACCTATGTAGTCGCGGATCCGGCTTTCGTAAGCGGATACGGTGTAGGAGGTCGCGCCGATCTGGCCGCGTGCGCCCACCTCGAACGTGCGGTTCCGTTCCGGGTCCAGCTGCGGATTGCTGAGCCAGGTGTAACCGTCGCTGTAGGGGTAGGTGAGATAGCGTTCCAGCAGACTGGCAGAGCGATAGCCCTCGGAGAGGCTGAAATACGGGTTAAAGGCCTCATACAGGTGCCAGGTCAACCCGGCCGACCAGCTGAGGTTACGGTCGGTCTTGTCGAGTGGGGGGGCGACCATGAACGCATCATCCGCTTTCCCGGAAATCTCGTCGTACCGTACACCAAGATTGACCGTGGCCCAGTCCAGGTAGGTTTCGTGCTGCGCGAATATCCCCACCGACTCAATGCGGCCGTTCTCTACCAAAGGCTGAGGCGTATCGATAAACGGATTGACATACTCGCCTGGTTGGAACTCATTGCTCTCGGTCCCGAAATACGATTCGGGGCTTGCACGAAGACGCCAGGCCTCGGCTCCGACCAGCAGGATCTGGTCATCGGTGGGTATCAATTCGGCCTGAAGACGCAGTCCATCAGTCGTGAAGTCCGTGTCGGACGTGCGGTAGTCCCGTCCGAGCTGTTTGTTCCAGTCGTAGTTGCCGCGCGATAGTTCGTGGCGGTAGACCGAGGCTTCGACACGCGGTGCCCAGGCGCCATTCAGTTCGCCTTCGTACCGGAGTTCGTACAGGTCGCGGGTCTGGCGCGGGGTGTAGTGCGTATTCAGCCCCATCGGCGGATCAATAGATCCTTCCCGGGGTTCATCGGTGTTGAAGTTGCGCGAGGCGAGGTACCAGACGTCCTTGCGCTCGTCGCGCTGGGCGCGGAACTGGACTTCGTGGCCTGGTGCCAGCTTGCCGCGGTAGCGCAGGTGGTAGGCGTTCTGTTCGGTGCCGGAGTCGCGCAGACGGTCGCCGTCGCCGTTCTTGTAGTCGTCGGTGTTCAGGTAGGCGGTGGAGAGGTCCAGCACGTTGCGGTCGTTGGAGACGGTGACGCCGACCGCGCCGCGGATGCCTTCGTCCACCGAGGTGACGCCCAGGCGGGAGAAGCCGCGGGTCTCGGGTTCGTCGGTGAAATCGCCGCCGCGGGTGATGATGTTGATCACGCCGCCCATGGCGCCGGCGCCGTAGAGCACGGAGCCCGGGCCGCGCACGATCTCGATGCGTTCGATCAGGTCGACGTTGACATAGGAAGCCAGCGAGCCGCGGGCCGGCGGCTGCATCGCATTGATGCGCACGCCGTCCACCAGAACCAGCACCTGGTCGCGCTTCAGGCCGCGGATGATCGGATCGGAGCCCACCGATCCGTCCACGGCCGTGGCGACACCCGGCTGGCCGCGCAGGAGGTCGCCCAGGGTGCGGGCCTCGCGGTTGCGGATTTCGCTGGCCTCGATCACGGTGACGGAGGACGGCGTCTCGTCGATCAGGGTCTCGTATCCGGTGGCCGTAACCGATACGGTGCCCAGTGTCTGAGCGGCCTCCTGGGCATGAGCGAGGGCGGGTGATGCAAGCAGACTGGCCAGCGTCAGATGACCGACAACACGACGTTTCATGACTCGATGGCTCCCCAATAAGCGTTTCAGAACGCGCTAAAGTAGGTTCGTCGATCACGAAGGGCAACTTAAACCCCGGATGGCCAGGCCCATTCCGGGCGTGTCATGGCCGTTGAAGAACAGCCGCCAGAGGAGGGATCCGCCATGCTGGAACTGGGAATCGTCGCGCTCGCCACGTTTTTCGTGACCATCGGGCCGGTGGATGTCGCGGTGGTATTCGCGGTCCTCAGTCGGGGCGTGGACCCAGCCCAGCGCCGTGCCATGGCCATCCGCGGGGCGGCGGTCGCGGGCGGCATCCTGTTGCTGTTCGCGCTGGTCGGGGAGGCGCTGCTGTCGCTGCTGGGGATCTCGCTGGCGGCGCTGTACACCGCGGGCGGGATCCTGCTGCTGTTGATTGGCATCGACATGGTGTTTGCCCGCAGCTCGGGCGGGGTGTCGGCCACGGCGGCCGAGACGCAGGAGGCGCGCACCCGCAAGGACTTGTCGGTCTTTCCGTTGGCCACGCCCTTGCTGGCCGGCCCCGGCGCGATGGGGGCCGCGATCCTGATGATGAGCCGGGCCGAGGGCGACTGGGTGGCCCAGGTCGTGGTGCTCGGGGCGTTGGTGGCCGTTATGGTGCTTGCGCTGGTGTGCCTGCTGGTGGCGTCACGTCTGCAGCACTGGCTGGGCGTGACCGGCGCGCATGTGCTCACGCGCATCCTGGGCGTGCTGCTGAGCGCGCTCGCGATGCAGTTTATCTTCGACGGGCTTCAGCGAAGCGGTTTGCTCGGCGCCTGAAACGGCTGGCGTGGTCATGCGATGAACGGGGCCCTCCGCTCGCGCGAGAAGGCCCCGGCAGATGGTGGGGTCAGAGCAGGTCTTCGGTGATGGCGTCGATGCCGGCTGCCGCGCATTCGTCATCGACCTGTCCGCTGGGGGCGCCGGAGATGCCGATCCCGCCGACAATCCGACCACCGGTGGTGATCTGCTTGCCGCCGCCCAGAGTGCTGACCCCCGGCAGGTGCTGGATGCCATAGCCGGCCTCTCCCGGTTCCGTCATCTCGCGAAGCTCCAGGGTGTCGGTGCGGAAGCTGACGGCGGTCCAGGCCTTGCGGATGGCGGTATCTACCGTGTGCGGGCCGGCAAAGCGGTCGCGCTTCAGGGCCTGGGGGGTGCCATGTCGGTCGACCACGGCTGCAGTGACCTGGGTGTCGCGTTCGCGGCAGGCCTCGACCGCGGCCTCTGCGGCCTTGACCGCAAGCTCGGGGATCAGCGTCGGGGTGTCGAAAGTACCCTCGCTGGCGTGCAGGGGCGCGGCGGCAAACGCCAGGAAGATCGGGGCAGCAAGGCAGTAACGCAGGGTGGTCATGATGAGCCTCCAGAAAGCTGTGGTTTCGCAACTCTGATAACTAGATGCCCGGGCACCGCTCTTCAACGCGCCGAGACCCCGCGCTAAGTGGTATCCACTTTCGATCAGGTAAATCTGACTATTCGACAGTAAGGTACGGAAGAAGTCTTATAAAACGGATTGAATAACGCCACGCCTGGCGGGTGTGCAGCTGGGGCCCGTAGGACGGGCCGATCAGGCGGCGCCGCTCGCGGCTTCACGCTCGCGACGGGCGAGATCGCGCAATGCGTGGCGCAGGGCCGGGCGCAACGGGGTATTCAGGTGAGCCCTCGCTCGGGACGGCGGGATGGCGTGCCGCCGGCAGAACAACCCCAGGGCGTAGGCAAGGTCGTCGCGCGAGAGTGCGGTTTCGCGTTCGGCGCTCGGCCCCTTGCAGGCACCGCACTGATTCACGCGGACCTGGAAGGCAGTATTGGCCAGCATGACCCCGAAGCCCATCTGGGTGGCGAGGAGTTCCGCGATATGGGCCTCGTTACCCTCCAGAGCGGGTGGGGGCTCGCCAGCCGTGGCGAGCAGGCGCAAGGCGATCTCGCGCGCGAAGTGGGCAATCAGCGCCTGGGAATGGGCGACGAGCTCCGGGTCGTAGGGGATGCCGACGCCCGCCGACTGGGGCTCCCCCGGGTTGCGGCTGGGTCGGGCCGTATTCATCGCATCCCAGGGGATGGGATCGTCCATCAGGTTTCCAGGGTGCACGAGCCGGAATGGGCTGTCCCCGAGCCCGGCATGTTCCAGCACGCGATCGAACACCAGTTGAGCCATGGCCTGGCGATTGTCGGCTTGCCCGGGGAAGTGCTCGGCCGTGGGCAGTACCAGATGTGCCTTGCGCAGCATCGATCCCAGGTGTGGTTCGTTCCCGGCCCAATCGAAGATGGCGTGGATCCAGGCCCGGCTTTCGGGATCGAGGGCCGGGGCGCGTTGAAACAGGCGGGGAATGAGCGAGATCACAGGCGATCCTGAACAGCAGATGTAGGCTCATTGTAAGGGAGGCGAGCGGGGCGTCGCGATGCGCGGGAAGGTCGGGCCGGCAGGGTAAGGGAGAAGCCTGCTATGTTCGACGAACAGGGTGTGCATAACGGCATGCCGCCCCTTGGGGAAAACGCTGGATGAGCCGCGCTTGCGGGTAGCGCCGCGGCGAAGCAATCCATGAACAGCGGATGGCCAGGCCCGATCGATTGGCTCGCTGCACTCGAAATCATGGAAAGCGGGTGGTTCATTTTTCCGGGAACGCTACAAAGGAGGTTGGTATGAGCACGATGAAGGCGGCAGTTTTTGTCGAACCCGGGCGGATCGAGTTGCAGGAGCGTCCAATCCCGGAGATAGGGCCGACGGACGCCCTGCTGCGGGTGACGACCACGACTATCTGCGGGACCGATGTGCATATCCTCAAGGGCGAGTACCCGGTGGAGGCGGGCCGCATCGTGGGGCACGAACCGGTTGGGGTGATCGAACGCCTCGGGGACGCAGTGACCGGCTATGAGGTCGGCCAGCGGGTCATCGCGGGCGCGATCACGCCCTGCGGGCAATGCCATTCCTGCCTGGAGGGCATCTCCAGCCAGTGTGGTGGCAAGGCGATGGGTGGCTGGCAGCTGGGAAACACGATCGATGGCTGTCAGGCGGAGTACGTGCGCATCCCCAATGCGCAGGCGAATCTGACCCCGGTGCCGGACGGCCTGAGCGACGAACAGGTGCTGATGTGTCCGGACATCATGAGCACCGGTTTCGGCGGCGCCGAGCATGGGCACATCCACATCGGTGATACGGTGGCCGTGTTCGCCCAGGGCCCTATCGGCCTTTGTGCCACGGCGGGTGCCAAGCTCATGGGGGCCACCCGGATCATCGTGGTGGACGGGGTGCCGGAGCGCCTGGAGACTGCCCGCAAGCTGGGCGCGGATGTGGCAATCAACTTCCGCGAGCAGGACCCGGTCGAGACGATCATGGAGCTGACTGGCGGGCGCGGGGTCGATGTGGCCATCGAGGCCCTGGGGCAGCAGCAGACCTTCGAGGCCTGTCTGCGCATCCTGAAACCGGGCGGGACGCTTTCCAGCCTCGGGGTGTATTCGGGCAAGCTGTCCATGCCGCTGGATGCGATTGCGGCCGGGCTGGGCGATCACACCATCGTGACCACCCTGTGCCCCGGCGGGAAAGAACGCATGCGGCGGTTGATGGAGGTCGTGGCCTCGGGGCGCGTGGACCTGACGCCGATGGTGACGCACCGTTACAAGCTGGCGGATATCGAGACGGCCTACGAACTGTTCTCGCATCAACGCGACGGCGTGCTGAAGGTCGCCATTACGCCGTAGGCAAGCACTTGCTGAACCAGGCGGCCGCGAGTTCGGCTGCCTGTTCCAGCGTGCCCGGTTCCTCGAACAGGTGGCTGGCGCCGGGTACGATCTGGAGCTCGCAGCGCGCGTGCATGAGCGCCTGCGCCTGGCGATTCAGTTGAATCACCATGGTGTCGTCACCGCCCACGATGAGGAGGGTGGGGCTCTCGACTCGGGGCAGGGCGGCGCCCGCCAGATCCGGGCGCCCGCCGCGCGAGACCACGGCCCGGATGGTCTCCGGCGCTGCGGCGGCGGCCTGCAACGCTGCCGCGGCGCCGGTGCTGGCGCCAAACAGCCCGAGCGGCAGGGGTGCCAGGCGAGGCTGGGCGGCCGCCCATTGGCAGGCCTGCACCAGCCGCCGGCCGAGGAGTTCGATATCGAAGCGGTTGGCGTAGGTGCGATCTTCCCCTTCGGTCAGCAGATCGAACATCAGGGTGGCGATGCGGCTGGCCTGCAGTGTCCGCGCCACTTGATGATTGCGCGGGCTCAGGCGGCTGCTACCGCTACCGTGCGCGAAAACGACGAGACCAATGGGTGTCTCGGGTACGCCGAGAATCCCCTGGTGGACCTGGCCGTCCAGGGCCAGGTCGACGGACTGTTCATTCGCGCGAGACATCGGGGTTTTCCGCACGGTGGACGGAGGCCATCATCGCGATGACCGCGTCGTCGGAGACTTGTTCGAAGTCCTCGTAGTACGCCCCCACCGAGCCGCGGTAGTACTCGGGGATGTCCAGGGTGACCAGTTCATCGACCTCGTTTTCCAGGCGCGCCGCGGTCTCCCCTGGTGCCACCGGGATCGCCACGACCAGATGGCGAGGCCGGCGCTGACGTGCGTCGCGGATCGCGGCGCGCATGGTGAGTCCGGTGGCGATCCCGTCGTCGACAATGATCGCCAGCTTGCCGCCAACGTCCGGGGAAGGCGTCGTGCAGTACAGTTGGCGCCTGCGCCGGGCTTCGGCGCGTTCGCGCGCCTCGGCCTGGTCCAGCCAGCCTGGATCGAGCCGTTCCGCCTCGCGTGGATTGCAGACCGGTTCGCCCTGCTCGGGCACGGCACAGATCGCGTACTCGGGATGGAACGGGTGGCCGATCTTGCGCGGGATCAGGAGATCGAGGGGCATGCCCAGGTGCCGGGCGACGGCGATCCCCAGGGGGACTCCGCCACGCGGCAAGGCATACACCACGCCGGGTTGGCCGCGATAGCGGTCCAGGGCATGTGCGAGTTGCTCGCCGGCTTCATTTCGGTCTCGAAATCGCATTGGGCCTACGCTCAGCGTGAGTGGGTATCACCTGAAGTGTAGACAGGCGTTGATCACTCGCGGGCGGCGCAAACAAAAAGGCCCGGGACCAGCGGTGCCCGGGCCTTGGAAGGAGTGGGGACCCCTTGGTTTTAGTTGAAGGCTTCCCCGGGCTTCACGCCCATCGCCTTCAGGATCATGGCCAGCGGGCAGAAGCCGGTGAAGGCGGACTGCAACAGGTTGGCGCCGACGAACAGGGTCAGGATCAGCCACATCGGGGTGAAGACCCACCCGAGGATGGCGCTGATGATCACGACGGTGCCGGCGAAGGCGAGGACGATGCGGTCAATGCTCATGGATGGTGTCTCCTGGTTAAGTATTAGCTAAGTCTAATATGCAGTCTGCCGCTTACGAACACAAGGGGCGCGTAGTCGATGGGGTTTCCTCGCCATCCACCGCGCGTGTCGGGTTCAGGGGAAGATTTCGCCGGGCTTGAGCCCCATGGATTTCAGGATCATTACCAGCGGGCAGAAGCCGGTAAACGAGGCCTGAATCAGGTGGATGCCCATGAAGACGGCGAGCAGCAGCCACCAGGGGCTGGCCAGCCAGGTGAGCAGTACGCTGACCAGGACGACAATACCGGCAAACAAAATGAAAAAACGGTCGGTGGACATGAGCACTCCCTCCCTTGTTACTACCCAGTAGATAGCACCGGCGCAGGGGTTCGGCAAGCATCCGATCGGATGCCCGCCTGGGGTGGATGCGGATCAACGCACGTGTTCGCGCTCGCACGGCAACACCGTCGCGGGGCAGAAGCGGCCAAGCCCCGGCGTTCCATCGGTCGTGGGGTGGGGCTCCACGCTCCCCGATTTGTTTTGCGACCTCCAAAGAGAGGACACCGTCCGGTAGCGCGTCTACCAGTCGATGTGCCGTATCGGGTCGCGGAAAACATGGGGTGCCAACGCGGACGTACGCATGGACCGGACCAGCGTCTCTCTAGCGTTCCTCGATGGAGGTGTAGTCGCGCGAGCGGTAGCCGGTGTAGAGCTGGCGCGGGCGGCCGATGCGGGATTCGGGATCCTGCATCATTTCGTTCCAGTGCGAGATCCAGCCGACGGTGCGGGCGAGGGCGAAGATCACGGTGAACATATTCAACGGGATGCCCATCGCGCGCAGGATGATGCCGGAGTAGAAGTCCACGTTGGGGTAGAGCTTGCGCTCGATAAAGTAGTCGTCCTCCATCGCGATACGTTCCAGCTCCATGGCGACGTCGAACAGGGGCTGGTTATCGGCGCCCATGTCGCCCATCTCCGCCAGCAGGTCGTGGCACATCTTGCGGATGATCTTGGCGCGCGGATCGTAGTTCTTGTACACGCGATGGCCGAAGCCCATCAGGCGGAAGGAGTCGTTCTTGTCCTTCGCGCGGGCCACGAAGTCCTCCACGCTCTTGTCGGAGTTCACGATCTCCTCGAGCATGCGGATGACCTTCTCGTTCGCCCCCCCATGCAGTGGGCCCCAAAGTGAGGCGATGCCGGCGGAGATCGCGGCGAACGGGTTGGCCTCGGAGGAGCCGGACAGGCGCACGGTGGAGGTCGAGGCGTTCTGCTCGTGGTCGGCGTGCAGGATCAGGATCAGGTCGAGCGCGCGCACGAACACCGGGTTCGGCTGGTAGGGCTCGCTGGGCACGCCGAACATCATCGCCAGGAAATTGGCGGTGTAGGACAGGTTGTTGTCCGGGTACATGAACGGCTGGCCGTTGGCGTACTTGTACGACCAGGCGGCGATGGTGGGCATCTTGGAGATCAGCCGGTGCGCGGCGATGCGCCGATGTTCCGGGTTATGCACGTCCACGTTGTCGTGATAGAAGGCCGATAGCGCGCCGACCACACCGACCATGATCGCCATTGGATGCGCGTCGTGGCGGAAGCCGTCGAAGAAGCGGCGCACGGCCTCGTGCAGCATCGAGTGCTCCTTGATGATGCGCGAGAAATCGTGCAGGTCGTCGGCGGCAGGCAGGTCGCCGTTCAGCAGCAGATAGCAGACCTCGAGATAGGTGCTTTCTTCCGCCAACTGTTCAATCGGGTAGCCGCGGTAGAGCAGGGTGCCCTCGTCGCCGTCGATGAAGGTGACGTCCGAACGACAGCTGGCCGTGGACATGAACCCCGGGTCATAGGTGAAGTAGCCGAGCTCCTTGTACAGGGTGCGGACATCCAGGCAGTTCGGGCCGTGCGAGCCCTCCTGGATCGGCAGTTCGATGCTCTTGCCGGTGGTGTTGTCGGTCAGCGTGACGGTTTTGCTCATGAAACGGCCTCGTAGCGAAGGGGACGTCCGGATGCGGATTAGGTGAATGGTAAACCATCGACCGGCCCGCGGCAGAGGGGTGCGTGAAGTGTGTTGGGCCGGGAGGAAAAGGGCGATCGCGCTTGCCGCGCGAGGGCGTCAGGGCCCGGGGGTTCCGCGGCGCTGGCGCTTGTCGGCGTACATCGCGGCATCGGCGCTGGTCTGGGCCTCGGGCAGGGACCCGCTGACGGTGCGGCAGGCGTAACCGATAGAGGCCGACACACCGGCCTCTTGCAGCGCCGCACGCAGCCGGTTCGCGATCCCGGGGAGGTGGTCGGCCGGCGTCTCCGGCAGCAGCACGCCAAACTCGTCTCCACCCAGGCGGGCAACGATGTCGATTTCGCGACTGGCATCCCGCAGGGCCTGGCCAGCCGCCTTGATCAATCGGTCGCCGGCGTCATGGCCGTCCTGGTCGTTGACGGTCTTCAGGTTGTCGAGGTCGATGGCGACGATGCCCGCCGGGAGGTTGTGATCCTGGCAGCGCTGTTCCTCGGCGCTCAACGCGAGTAGCCAGCCGCGCCGGTTGTAGGTGCCGGTAAGGGCGTCGTTGTAGGCCTCCAGTCGCAGGGCCTCGCGCTCGCGTTCCAGTTCGTCGATCTGGCGGCGCTGGCGGATCAGTGACTCGATGACGGTGACGGCGGCCTGGATCTGTTCCGATTGCGCTTCGATGTCGGCCGATATGGGCTCCGGATTCATCGCGCAAAGCACGCCGTACATCTCGTATTCGTGGTCCTGTACCGGAAATCCGATGTAGCTGCCGATGGCGGGGGGATCGGGTTGTGCGGCGAGGGCTTCCCGGTAGGCGGGAACCTGTTGTACGTCCGGCGTGATTCGCGGGCCGCGTTCGGCGAGCATGCGGATGCAGAAGGAATTGCTCCAGTCAAAGGCCGTGCCGGCCTGAATGCCGTAGCCGTGGTCGTCGGCGCGCACGACGATCTGCTCGTTATCCTCGATGCGGGTCAGCATCCAGACGTCCAGGGGGGCGATCCGGTGGAGCAGTTTCAGGACATGATCGACCCCGAGGTTGAACGGCGAGGGCGCGGGATCGGGGAGGTCGAAGATTCGGGCCATGGGACATTCCGTCGAGACGGTGGGACGGCGGTTCGCCGCGCAGGATGGAAAAAGTCTAGGAGATCGCGGGTCGCGCTGCCGGTCGCAGTTCGCGTTCCGCGCGCTTCAGGGCGTGTTGCAGGCTTCCAGCACCGGGTTCGCGCATGGCGTGGCCAATGGCCGCGGGGATGGCCTTTGCGGACAGGGCCTGGCGGATGTGTCGCGCCCGCGCCGCCAGGGGTTGCGCCCTCAAGTCGATCGCGAGCAGGCCGAAGCGGGTGCCGCCGAGTCGACCGATCAGGTCGGTGGGGCCTGCCAGGCCCTGCAGGGCGAGGATCGCGCGAACCAGTTCGGTGTCATCCTGAATGCCAGTGCTGTCCACGCTCGAGTCCCCGGGGAAGAGATCGAACAGGATGATGCCGGCGGGTTGGCCGCTCTGTTGGCAGCGGGTCTCCTCAGCGTCCAGCGCGAGCTCCCAGCCGTGGCGGTTGAGCACGCCGGTCAGGGGATCACCGTGGGCGGCCAGCGCAGCGTGCTGTCGCAACCGGTCCAGCCCCTCGGCGCGCTGGCTGAGACGCAGCAGGTGCCCCAGCGATCCTGCCAGGGCACGCACGACCGGCTCATGGTGTTCGATGGCGGAGTCCATGGGTTCGGGATGCAATCCGCAAAGCGTGCCGAAGAGTTCGCCATCGGCATCGTACAGCGGGAACCCGATGTAGCAGCCAATCGTTGCGACGTCATTGATCGGGGCACTGGCATAGGCTGGAACCGTGCGTGCGTCGGCGGCGATGTTGGGTCCGTCTCCGGCGTTCATGTGCACGCAGTAGGAGTGCTGCCAGCTGAATGCGGCCCCGGGACGGATGCGCGGTGCGTGGCCGTGGGTGTGCAATACCACCCAGTCGTCGGATTCGACCCGCGTGAGCATCCACATGTCCAGCGGGATCAACGCTTGCAGCGCCCTCAGGGTGGCGTCGACGGCTCCCGAGAAGTCGTCGGCCAGTGCGGTAGCAAGGGTGGCCCGGGGCATTGGAGGTTTAGCTCGGTTCGGTCGAGCCGGTCATCCTACAGGCGCGGGAGTTCCGGGTGCGACAGCTGCCCACCGTGGACGTGCTGGCGCCCGAACTCGGCGCAGCGGGCGAGGGTGGGGATGGCCTTGCCGGGGTTGAGCAGCCCCAGCGGGTCGAACGCGCGGCGCAGGTGGTGAAACTGCTCCAGTTCCGGCGCGGCGAACTGCACGCACATGCCGTCCAGCTTTTCCACGCCTACGCCGTGTTCCCCGGTGACGGTGCCACCCACCTCCACGCAGAGTTCGAGGATCTGCTGGCCGAAGGCCTCCGCGGTTTCCAGTTGCCCGGACTGGTTGGCGTCGTAGAGGATCAGTGGATGCAGATTGCCGTCACCGGCGTGGAACACGTTGCACACGCCGAGGCCAACCTCGCGCGACAGGGTGTTGATTCGTTCCAGCACCGTCCCGATCTGGTGGCGCGGGATGGTCCCGTCCATGCAGTAGTAGTCCGGCGAAATACGCCCGGCGGCAGGGAACGCGGCCTTGCGCCCGGCCCAGAACAATGCGCGTTCGGCGTCGTCGCGGGCGGTGTGCACCTCGGTGGCCCCCAAATCCAGGAGCTTCTGGCGTACCACCATGACGTCCTCGGAGACCTCGGCGTTGGTCCCGTCGAGTTCGCACAAGAGGATCGCGGCCGCCTCCACCGGGTAGCCGGCGTGGACGAAGTCCTCCGCAGCGCGGATGGCAGCGTTGTCCATCATTTCCAGCCCGGCGGGAATCAGTCCGGCGGCGATGATGCCTGCCACTGCGCGTCCGGCGGCCTCGGCCTGGTCAAAGCTGGCCAGCAGGACCTGGGTGCGCTCGGGGCGGGGCAGCAGGCGCACGGTGACTTCGGTGACGATGCCCAGCATGCCCTCCGAGCCAACCATGAAGGCGAGCAGGTCCAGTCCGGCACTATCCAGCGTCTTGCCGCCGAGGCGGATGATCTCGCCCTCCAGGGTGACCAGTTCCAGCCCGATCACGTTGTGCACGGTGAGTCCGTACTTGAGGCAATGCACGCCTCCCGCGTTCTCGGCCACGTTGCCGCCGATGGAACACGCGATCTGCGAGGACGGGTCGGGTGCGTAGTAGAGCCCCTGCGGGGCCGCCGCCTCGGAGATCGCGAGGTTGCGCACGCCGGGCTGGACGACCGCGCAGCGGTTGTCGGCATCGATCTCCAGGATGCGATTGAAGCGCGCCAGGGACAGCAGCAGCCCAGTCTCGCTGGGCAGGGCGCCGCCGGACAGCCCGGTGCCAGCCCCGCGCGGCACGATCGGGACCCCGTGCTCGCGGCACAGCCGCAGGCAGGTCAGCAGTTCTTCGTGGGTCCGTGGCAGGGCCACGGCCCCGGGGATCTGGCGGTAGGCGGAGAGACCGTCGCACTCGTAGGCTCGGCGTTCCGCGGCCTCGACCACCAGGGCGTCCGAGGGCAGCTCGGTGGTCAGAGCCTCAATGACCGTGGCCAGCGCCTGTGCGGCGGCCTCGGTCGGCGGTGTGGCGGGATGGGCGCTCATGGCCTCGATGGTAGGGGTCTGCTGGGTCCGTGCGAGGTGATCGCATAAACTGTGGGTCTTTTCCGCAAGCGGGACGTGATGATGGGCATTGGGCTGGGCTCGTATCTGGCAGTGGCGGCCGGCGGTGCGCTGGGCTCGGCACTGCGCCTGGGGATGCAGGAGTGGATGGTGGCGCACTTCGGGCGTGCCTTTCCCTGGGGTACGTTGAGCATCAACATCCTTGGCTCGTTCCTGATCGGGGTACTGGCCGTGGTGCTGGTGGAGCGCCTGGAACTGCACCCTGCCTGGCGCTTGTTGCTGGTAGTGGGGGTGCTCGGGGGGTTCACGACGTTTTCAACCTTCTCCCTGGAAGTCGTTCACATGGTGGATGTAGGCGCCTGGGCGCGTGCACTGGGCTACATGCTCGCGAGCCTGCTGGTCTGCGTGCTGGCTGCGGCAGCGGGGCTCCATGGAACTCGATTCCTGCTGGGGGTCGGGCCGGTCGCCTCGTGAGGGCATTGGCCGCGACCGTGGACGCCACGGGGCGGCAACCGTAGACTTCCCCGTCGTTCTTTCCACCCCTTGCCGGAAATCCGTCATGCTTGATATCCACAGCCTGCGCCAGGACCTGGATGCGACTGCCACCGCTCTGGAACGCCGTGGCTATACCCTGGACCGCGAACGCTTCAAGGCCCTGGAGGCCCGCCGCAAGGCGTTGCAGATGCGCACCCAGGAGCTGCAGGCCGACCGCAACACCCGCTCCAAGGGTATCGGGCAGGCGAAGGCGCGGGGCGAGGACATCGAGCCGCTGAAGGCCGAGGTCGGGCGCCTGGGCGACGAGCTCAAGCAGTGCGAGACCGATCTGCACGGGGTCCAGCAGGAGCTGGATGCGATGCTGATGCAGATCCCGAATCTGCCGCAGGCGGACGTGCCCGACGGACTGGACGAGAAAGACAACGTCGAGGTCCGCCGCGAGGGAACCCCCCGGACCTTTGATTTCACGCCGCGCGATCACGTGGACCTGGGCCTGCCCGGTGGCTGGCTGGATTTCGAGGCCGCGGTGCGGGTGGCCGGTTCGCGGTTCGTGGTGATGCGCGGTCAGATGGCGCGCCTGCACCGGGCACTGACCCAGTTCATGCTGGATCTGCACACCGGCGGGCACGGCTACCAGGAGACGTACGTCCCCTACCTGGCCAATCCCGAATCGCTGGAGGGGACCGGGCAGTTGCCGAAGTTCGACGATGACCTGTTCTCGGTCGATTGTGACCAGCGCTACCGTCTGATCCCCACCGCCGAGGTCACCCTGACCAACCTGGTGCGCGAGCAGATCCTCGATGCCGAGGCCTTGCCACTGAAGATGGTGGCCCACACCCCGTGTTTTCGTTCCGAGGCGGGCAGCTATGGGCGCGACGTGCGCGGCCTGATCCGGCAGCACCAGTTCGAGAAGGTGGAGCTGGTGCAGATCGTGCAGCCGGAGAGCTCGGATGCCGCACTGGAGGAACTCCTGGGCCATGCCGAGCGGGTCTTGCAGGCGCTGGAACTGCCGTACCGTGTGATGCTCCTCAGCGCCGGGGACATGGGCTTTGCCGCGGCGCGCACCTATGACCTGGAAGTCTGGCTGCCGGCCCAGGATGCCTACCGCGAGATCTCCTCTTGCTCCAACTTCCAGGCCTTCCAGGCGCGCCGCATGCAGGCGCGCTTCCGACCGAAGGCGGGCGAACGCCCGGAGCTGGTGCATACCATCAACGGCTCCGGGGTTGCGGTCGGCCGGGCCCTGGTCGCATTGCTGGAGAATCACCAGCAGGCGGACGGCTCGATCCGCATCCCGGAAAAACTGCGCCCGTATCTCGGGGGAACCTCGGTGATGGAGCCACCGTCCGAATAGGAGGTCCACCGGGAGTCGGCTTGACGTGAATAACGCCCTTGGCAGGAAGAGTTGGTTGGGTTGGCTGGCGAGCGTCTCGCTGGTAGGCATGGTGGTGTTGTTCGCGACCGCCTCTGTGGCGGACGAATCCGTCGAATCCGACGAGGGGATCGTGTTCGATGACACCCCGCGCCCGATCGGGCTGCATACGCCCGACTGGTTCGAGCTGAGCTTCCTCGATCTGCGCGAGGACCTGGAAGACGCGGTGGAGCAGGGAAAGATGGGGCTGGCCGTCTACTTCGGCATGGATGACTGCCCCTATTGCGAGGCGCTGTTCGACAAGAACTTCGCACAGGACGATATCCGCGAGTACCTGGCGTCACACTTCAACGTGGTGGCCATCGACGCGCTGGGCACGCGTGAAGTCACGGACCTGGACGGCGAGACCTGGCTTGAACGGCGCTACGCCGCCGAACAACGGCTGAACTTTACCCCCTCGATTGCCTTTTACGACGAGGACGGCGAGCGCATCCATCAGATGCGCGGATACTACCCGCCATACCGGTTCCGCGCGCTGCTGGAATACGTGATTGACCGGCATGACCGCGAGGAGAGTTTTCGCGACTATCTGGAGCGCGCCGACCCACCGCCAAAGTTCGATCTCGACGACATCAACCAGCGGGAGTTCTTCATCAACCAGCCGTATGCGCTGGATCGGAGCCGGATCCCCGCCGAACGCCCACTGGTGGTGTTCTTTGAGCGCGAGGCCTGTCATGCCTGCGATATCATGCACTCCGAGCCGCTGCAGCAGGACGAAGTGCTGGAGCGCATCGGCCTGATGGATGCGGTGCAGCTGGATGCCGACGATGCCGATACGCCGGTGCTGACGCCGGGTGGCGACCGCACTAACGCAAAAGACTGGGCCGCGGAACTGGGTGTGCACTGGGCGCCCACGCTCATTTTCTTCGACGAGCGTGGCGAAGAGATTATCCGCATCGATTCGGTCGTCCACCAGAATCGGCTACGCAACGTGCTGGACTTTGTCCTGACCCGTGGCTACGAGGAGTATCCGACCTTCGAACGCTGGCGTGCCCAGCAGCCGCCACGCCCCTGACCACGCCGCTGACTCAAGGAATCATCCCTTTGCATTTCGACCGTGACTTCGTAATCCGCAACCGTGATGTGCTGGAAGGTATCGTTGCCCGTTCCCACCGCGTAGCACTGGGAATCTTCGCGGTGACCTTCGGGGGCTATGGGGCGGCGGTATGGCTCTGGTTCCAGGACAACGTGTGGGCCGCCCTGGTGGCGGCGACGCTCAGCTACCTGGTGTTCCGCCAGTTCCGCATGCTGGCGCTGGGAGTAGCGCGCATGCCGCTGCGCGGCGATGCGGAGGCGGTGGAGGCGCTCAAGGCGATCGATATGGCGCTGGAACAGGACAAGCCCCACCCGGTACTGGCCGAGGTCGAGGCGCATCTGCGGGCGCTGGAAGAGGCGCCCGCAACGCAGGAGGAACGCGAGGCCGCGGGCCCGGACGATTCGAAGAAGGGGGCCGGCAAGGGCGACTGACAGCGACCTGTGGTCGTCGGATCAGAGCTCGACGGGTACGCCCAGTTTCTGCTCGATGACCCGCACCAGGGTCGCGTGCAGTTCTTCGCCGTTACGATCGTCGATCCAGGTGCCTTCCTCGTCGGAATAGCCGAAATGGGCCGGTCCTTCGGGCGAGGAGAGCCAGATCTGCTGTGCGGCCTCCTGGCGGTTCAGGATCATCTGGGCGCCATCGTCGAATTCGATCGTCATCACGCCGTCGATCAGGTCAATGTCCAGGTCGTCCAGCGCGCTTTGCTCGGTGAGGCGGGTCTGGATGTCGTCCAGGGTGTTTTCGGCGAATACGGCGAAGGAGGTCTGGCTCATGGGGATCTCGATACGGTCGGGAAGAGGGGGGTGGCTGCGCCGTGATTATAGGTCAGCTGCGCCAGGCGGCAATGGCCAACCCGGCCCAGCCGAGGATAAACGCGGTGCCGCCCAGCGGTGCAATCGCGCCGAGGATACGGGGTGCGCCGAGCGCCAGGGCATACAGGCTCCCAGAGAACAGCAGGATGCCGATCACGAACGCCACAGCACTGGCAGCGGCCCAGCCGTTGGCCAGGTGGGCCCACAACGCCGCGACCAGCAGCAGGGCCAGGGCATGGATGAAGTGATACTGGACGCCGGTATGCCAGGTCGCGAGGGCCTGTTCCGTCAGGCGTTCCTGCAGGGCGTGGGCGCCGAAGGCGCCGAGGACGACGGCAATCCCTGCCAACAGGGCAGCGATGACAACAAGGGGGCGAATCAGCGGTTCGCTGGCCCCCATCAGGCGTCGTCGCCCATCTCGCTGTCGATGTCCTGGCCGGCGACCCAGCCGTGCTCGCGGGCGCGCTCGATGGCTTCGTTATGGATGCGCTCATGGCGCTCGCGCAGCTCGGGCGGGAGGTTGCTGATGCGCAGGCTGTATTTGTCCCACTCGGCGTTGACCTGGTCATGCAGCATCTGGATACGCGAGACATCCCAGCCATCGCAGGTTTCGTCCTCCGGGAGGATGCCGAATACCCAGGCATCGCGGATGAAATTGCCGATGGGGGTCATGCCGGCGTACATGTCGTTGTACAGGCCGACGTAGGTGCGACTGGAGCGTTTGGGTTCATTCATGCTGCATAGTCTAGGGAAATACTGATGAATGTACACACTCGCGTTGGCACCCCAGGTTTTCCGAGACAAGGCGCGTCGTGCAGCGGGTAGTGGTTCTACCCGCAAGCGGCGCAACGCAGGATCGGGGAACCTGGGGTACCAACCCGACAGGTGATTGAAAGAGCGGGCTCGGCCGCCCGTTGTTGATGAAAACGGGCGCGCGCACGGCGTTGCGGTTCCCTTGTGCAGAATGACTGCACGGCAGTCACCGCGCCTTGTTCGCACGCAAAAGCGACTCGAGCGCGAGGGTGTACATTCATCAGTGTTTCCCTCGGCTGCGTCCGTCTCAGGCAAAGCGATTTCGACGAGGTGTCCGAGGGCTTCCGGACGCGAACGGGGATACTAGGTGCACGCAGAAAACGACTCGCTGACTCGGGTACGCATCCGCGCCCTGATCAAACTGATGGTTCTCGGGGCCGCCCTGCTGCTGGTTGGGGTGATGCTCCGGTACGCCTTTTCCGGACCGGGCGATACCCGTGGCGAGACGCTGCGGGTGGATCTTGCCGAGATTGCCCCGGGCGAGGCCCTGCGTGTGATTCACGGTAGCCGCCACGTGCTTGTGGTCCATCGCGATGCCGCGTGGCAGGCCGCCCTGGCCGGTGATGACGAGCTGGTCGACCCGGAGGCCCGCCGCGGCCAGCAACCGGACGGGCTGGATCGGCCATTGCGCAGCTTCCGGCCCGAGTGGCTGGTGGTGATCGGCGAAAGTGCGGATCTGGGTTGCGAGCTGGACCTGGTCCACCCGGACGAGGCCGACGGCTGGAGCGGTGGCTTTGTCGACCGCTGCCGGGGCGGACGTTACGACGGCGCCGGCCGCGTATATGCGGATCAATCGGCCCGGCGCAACCTGCCCATCCCCGACTATCGTTTTGCCGGGGATGACCAACTGATCCTGGGCAGACCGTGAAGGTGACCTCCCAAGCGGCCCTGGCTCTTTCACAGGGCCCCAGGGGTGACGTGGTTCCGCGAGGCGCCAACTCGGTATGGGGGTGTCTCTGCGGACGCGGAAAACCGTGTCCGGCCTGGACGGTCTGAGTCAGCCGTCCTCCACCTTCGCGAGGGTGATGGCAGGGTAGAGGTCAAAGCGCACGCTCTTGCCCTTGATGCTCGCCTGGGGCGAGTCGGGACCGAGGGCGGGCGCATGCAGCGGGCGCTTGACGATGACGCGACGTTCCACGTTCTGGCGCAGGGTGGCCAGGGTTTGCTCTGCGTCGGGGTCGGCCGCCTCGGGCATCAGCGCCTGCATCAGCTGCATGTCCTTTTTCACCGCGGCCCGCTTGGCCCGTTCCGGGAACATGGGATCGAAGACCGCGGCCATTGCCGGGACGGCGAGATGCTCCGGATCGGCCTTCCCCTCGTGCAGGGTGATGCGCCCGATGATGGGCGCGAGTTCCGGGCTGGCCGCCGCGCGTTCTAGCGCGTCGGCGAGCAGGTGGTACACCACGGGATGCCGCTCCCAGGCCGTGACCCGGAAGCCGTGCGCGGCCAGCAGGAGGGTGTCGCGGCCCAGGCCGGCGGAGGCATCCAGCACATGACCGTCACGCGGGAGTCTGCCGAAGGCGCGGATCAGGCCCTCGCGCTGGTGACCGGCATGGGCGAGGCGGTAGCCCTGGCGCCCGGCGGCAAAGTCCAGCTGCAGTCGCAGCGGCGGGTGTACGTCCTCGCGGACCAGTTCGAGCCCGCGGTCTCCCGTCTCCAGCACGAGCGTGGCTTCCCCGGCATGGGCGTAGCTGCGCGCCGCCAAGGCTTGGCGCAGTGCGTTGGCGGCGGACTCGTGGCCGGGGGCCGCGCGTACGGTGAGTGGCATGGGCGTCAGTAGTGCGGCGGGGGTGGTTCGGCGCCCTCCGGCCCGCCGCCGTGCTCCTCGAGGTCGCGCATGCGATCGCGCAGCCACTGGACCTGCTGGCGCAGCTCGGTATTGGCCTGTTGCAGCTCCAGTTGCACGCGGGCCTGCTCCTCCTGGGTGTATTCCTGATGGGCCAGGCGGATCTCCAGATCCTCGATGCGTTTTTGCAGGGCTTCCGAATCCATGTGGGTTACTCCACCACGTTGCGCGGCTGGTCGCTCGCGAAGCCGTGGATATTGGCCGTGACCTCGGCGATCACCCGCTGCCGGGCGGTTCGCGCGGCCCAGGCGGTGTGGGGCGTGAGGACGAGGTTGGGGATATCGTCGGCCAGCAGGGGGTGATCCGCCGGTGGGGGTTCCGGTTCCAGTACGTCGATGCCGGCGCCGCCGAGATGCCCGCTGCGCAGGTACCTGGCCAGGGCCTCGGGATCGACCAGGCCACCCCGGGCGGTGTTCAGCAGCAGGGCCCCCGGACGCATCTGGCGCAGGGCGGCATCATCGATGAGGTGCCGGGTCGTCGCGGTCAGGGGGCAGTGCAGGCTGATGACGTCGCATTGTCCCAGCAACCGTTCCAGCGGCACGCGATCCTCTTGTGCTGCGCGGTCCGGATTCAGGCTCTCGGCGACCAGCACCTCCATGCCAAAGGCCTCGGCGACGCGCGCGGTGGCCCGGCCCAGTGCGCCCCAGCCAATGATGCCGAGGCGCATTCCGGCCACCGTGCCGATGGGGTGGTCGAGGAGACAGAACTGATCGGAGGCGCTCCAGCGACCGGCGCGAATGTCCGCGCGGTAGGCGTCCAGTTGGGTGACCAGCGTCAGCAGCAGGGCGAAGACGTGCTGCACCACGGAGTCGGTGGCGTAGTCGCGCGCATTGCTGACGACGATACCCAGGCGGCGGGCTCCCTCCACGTCGATATTGTTGGTTCCGGTGGCGGCGGCGCAGACGAGTCGCAGGCGGGGTACGGCGGCCAGTACCTCCGCATCCAGCTCGACCTTGTTGGTGACGATCACCTCGGCATCGCCGATCCGGCCCAGTCGTTGATCCGGCTCGGTGTGCTCGTGGAAGGACCACACGGGGAGGCTGGCCCGGAGTTCGGTCAGGTCAAGATCGTCGCGGTCGACCGTGGCGAGATCGAGAAAGACGCCGCGTTTAAGGTGGCTCATGATCGGCGTGTATCCGTATTCAATGAAGATGGTGTCCAATGAAAAGGGCCCCGCTGTGCGGGGCCCTGGAACGCATTCCTGCCGTGCTGTGCAGCGCGGAACCCTAGTTGTCGCCCATGAAGGCGTGGAACAGGTTCAGCAGGTGCAGGAACATCACATAGAGGTTCGCGTACAGCGAGACCGTCATCACGATGTAGTTGGCCTCGGGGTCGTGAATCATCCGGCTGGTGTCGAACAGGATGGCGGCCGACAGCAGCAGGACAACCGCGGCCGAGATGGCCAGCGACAGGGCCGGGATCGCCAGGAACAGGTTGGCGACGATGGCCAGCAGGGCGACGATCAGGCCGACGACCAGGAAGCCGCCGAGGAAGCTGAAGTCCTTCTTGGTGGCCAGGGCGTAGCCGGAAAGCGTGACAAACGCGACCGCAGTGGCGGCGAAGGCGTTGCCGACGATCTGGGGCCCGTTCGGCAGACCCAGGTACATGCTCAGGATCGGGCCGAGGAAGAAGCCCAGCACGCCGGTGAAGGCGAAGGTCAGCACGATGCCCAGCGCCGAGTTGCGCGCGGCGTGGATGGCGAACGGGCCGCCGATCAGCACCCCCAGCATGATGATCCAGTGCACCGGCGGCGCGTTGACCGCCATGGCGATGAACGCGGTGATCGCGCTGAACGCCAGGGTGAGCGACAGCAGCATGTAGGTCTGCCGGATCACCTTGTTGGTGGAGATGGTCTCGCTGATGGAACCAGTGCTGGACGGATTGCGACTCGAGCGGACGATCTGGTCTCGGGACACGGGTCAACTCCTCATTGGATTCGAAACAAGCACAGTGTAGCGACAAGCGTTCCCGGTTGCAGCGTTTCCCTTGAGGTTTCAGGGCATGCGGGCCGATCACGCGGTGATCGGCCCGGTGCGGGTTACTTGATCGGCTCGCCGACCTTTTCCGAGATGGTCTTCACCGCATGGTCGGTGGACTTGAAGATGTTGTCCTTGCCGATGATGTCGTCCAGCCCCGTGCGCTGCATGACCTCCATGATCTGGGCCTTGACGCCGGCGAACACGAGCGTGATGCCGCGGGCCTTGAGGCGGTGCACCAGTTGATGGATGACCTCTTCGCCGGAGGCGTCGATCTCGTTGATGCCCTTGCCGACGACGATCAGATATTTGGATTGTGGGTGGCGGGCCAGCAGGTCCAGTACGGCATCTTCGAAGTAGGGCACGTTGGCGAAGTACAACGACCCATCGAAGCGCATGATGCCGACCTTCTCGTTGGTCTCCAGGCCGTAGCGCTGGGCCTCGCGCAGGGTGCCGTCCTCATAGCGTGCCAGTTCCGAGACACGCGGCTTCATGGTGCGGTACAGATACAGCACGATGGCCAGACCGGCACCGGTGAGGATGCCGTAGTCCAGGTTCGGAGCCATTGCGAGGGTCGCAACGAAAGTCACGGCCGCGGCAGCGCCATCGTGCTTGTTGGCCACCCATGCGTGCTTGATGGCCTTGAAGTTCACGAGCCCGGCAACCGCCATCATGATGATGGCAGCGAGGACCGCCTGTGGCAGGTGATAGATCAGCGGCGTCAGGAACAGCAGGGCCAGGCCGATGAGTACCGCAGTAAAGACCGAGGAGAGGCCGGTCTTGGCGCCGGAGTTCAGGTTGACCGCTGATCGCGAGAACGAGCCGCTGACCGGATAGCCCTGGGTGAAGCCGCCGGCGATGTTCGCCAGACCCTGACCCATCAACTCCTTGCTGGGGTCCAGGCGCTGGCCGGTCCGTGCTGCCATGGCCTTGGCGATCGCGATGGCCTCGGTGAAGCCCACCAGCGCGATGACGAAGGCGGTGGTCAGCAGCGTGGTGAAGGTGCCGAAGGTAATATCCGGGATCGAGAACCCGGGGAGGCCCTGGGGCACATTGCCCACCACGGCGCCGCCGCCATTCAGATGCACGGTATCTTCACCGACCCGTTCGATACGCCATGCGGCGCGATCGGCGCGTGCACGTTCGGCATCAGTCAGGTGATCGTCTGCAATGAACCGCGCAGGCTGATCGTTCTCGCCGGGGACGCGACGCAGCGTGATGTCGCGGATCTCCTCGCGCATGCCGGCAAGTTCGGGGCGCAGTTCATCGCGCTGCAGACGCAGCTGGTCGGCCTCGTGGCGCAGGCGCACGGCCTCGGCGCCCTCCTGTTCCTGGAGCTCTGCTTCCAGTCGGCGGATCTGCTCGTCGAGATCGGCGAGGCGCCTGCCATCGCTCTCGATGGACTGCGCGAGAGTCAGAACCTGGGCCGGGGCGATCTGCTGAAGGGACGTCTCGGCCTTCTGCTCGTAGCCGATTGCCCAGCTCACCAGGATCGCCACGACCACGGCGACCAGTACCCCCGGGATCTTCGGCACGAACCGTTTCATCAGCACCATCAGGCCAATGGCGCCGACGCCGAACGCCAGCGTGGGCCAGTGGACGCTGCCCAATTCCGTCATCACGCCCCAGAGGCCCAGCATGAAGTGGCCGCTGGTATCAATCGGGACACCGAGGATCTTGTTCAGCTGCGACAGGGCGATGATGATGGCCGCGGCATTGGTGAAGCCGACGATGACCGGATGCGAGATAAAGCTGACCAGCGCGCCAAGCTTGAACAACCCCAGCATCAACTGGACCAGGCCCACGATGAATGCCAGGGCAATGGCCAGCATGACAAATTCGGAAGAGCCCTCGGCGGCCAGCGGTATCAGCGCCGAGGCGGTAAGTAGCGAGACCACCGCGACCGGGCCGGTGGCGAGCTGGTTCGATGAACCCCACAGCGCGGCGACCATGACGGGCAGCAGGGAGGCGTAAAGCCCGTACACCGGCGGTAGCCCGGCCAGCTGGGCATAGGCCATGGACTGCGGGATCAGGACCAGGGCGACCGAGATCCCGGCGATGAGGTCCGCGTTGAGGGTTTGCTTCGTCGGGCGCCAGCTGAGGAAGGGGAACACTCGCAGCAGAATCGAAGTCATCGGGTCGCTCGCTTGGCCAGTTCGTGAGGGTTGACGACGGCCGGAACCGATGCAATAGGCCCAAGGGCAGTCCGGGCCGGGGCTTGCCAGGGCCGTCGTCACAATACTGGCAGCCGGTGCTGGGCCCGGTCGGATGCACGGGCGCAGTCGCGAAAGTAGCGCCAGATTATAGGCGGTCAGTCCATTTTCTTCTATCTAACTTGTTCTATATGACACATACCATATCGGCTATGGATTGCGAGCAAGCTGCGAAGGGGGTTCGTCTGGCGGAGGCGGGAGATGACTGCGGCCGGGAGGCTGGAAATGGCGGAGAGGGAGGGATTACGGCCAGCGCCGCTGGCCGCCCTTCGGGCCGCCTTCACGTTGCTACGGCGTTCCGGTGTCGCGTTGCGCCACCGGTCGAACCCGCTTTCTGGAATCTCGGGTTCGAATCCCGGACCGCTGGGGCTTGGCGGCACAGTGCTTTGGGTGAATCCTGAGGATTGGGAATGGCGGAGAGGGAGGGATTCGAACCCTCGAGGGGCTTTCACCCCTGCCGGTTTTCAAGACCGGTGCAATCGACCACTCTGCCACCTCTCCGAGGTTGAGCATTGTCTGGCAAGGGGGACGGGCTGGCAACCGGGGGTGGCCCGCCTGGCCTGGCGGCCACGAGAGGGAGGGATAGATTCGGACCTGCGGTCCTCACCCTTCGGGCGTTGCCTGGCGGCAACGTCCTGCGGCGGCTGCGCCGCCTTGTCGAACCCTCGAGGGGCTTTCACCCCTGCCGGTTTTCAAGACCGGTGCAATCGACCACTCTGCCACCTCTCCGAGGTTGAGCATTGTCTGGCAAGGGGGACGGGCTGGCAACCGGGGGCGGTGCCGGGTCTCCCGGCGAAGGGCTCGCTGGGAGCGGGATATTCGGCATGCAACGCTTGACGTTCGCTCGCTTGAACCCTAATCTTGTCCGCGCTCCGGGCGGTTAGCTCAGCGGTAGAGCACTGCCTTCACACGGCAGGGGTCACTAGTTCGAACCTAGTACCGCCCACCAGCTTTGAATAACAAGAAAGCGGCCTCGGGAAACCGGGCCGCTTTTTTTGTGCCTGTGAGACGGTCGCATGTGACATGAGAGGCGCTTGCGGAATCTGGCGAGCGGGAGCGATTACTCGGCGTGTTGCGCCTCGTCCTTCGGGTCGTCGCCTGCAGCGACGTTCTGGCATCGCTGCGCGCTGCCAGTCGAACCGTCATTTTCGATTCCTCGGGTTCGAACCCCGAAACCGCAGAGGCCAGACATGCGAAAGGGGCCGCTCGGGGCCCTTTGCTAGTATTTGGCGGAGAGGGAGGGATTACTCGGCACTTCGCGCCTTGCCCTTCGGGTCGTCGCCTGCGGCGACGTTCTAGCGCCACTATATGGCGCCAGTCGAAGCTGAATTTCTTTATTCCTCGGGTTCGAATCCCCGCGCGTCTGGGCTAACCATGCAAAAGGGGCCACTCGGGCCCCTATGCTTAAATCTGGCGGAGAGGGAGGGATTCGAACCCTCGGTACTCGCGAGAGTACAACGGTTTTCGAGACCGCCCCGTTCGACCACTCCGGCACCTCTCCGAATCTGCTTGCCGCGCGGGGTCGAGCCGCTACGACGGAGCGAATCCTAGCAGATTCGGTTGGCCGAGCGGTAGCGTCTCCCTTAGGGCATCAGACGGGTGATCTCCCAGTCGCTGCCCACGCGGTGGTATTGGAACCGGTCGTGCAGCCGATTGGGGCGGCCCTGCCAGAATTCGAACAGTTCGGGCTGCAGGCGGTAGCCGATCCAGGCGGGATCGCGCGGAATGTCGCCCTCCGGGTATTGCTGCTCCAGCGAACGCACACGCTGCTCGAGTTCGTCGCGGCCGGCGACCGGGTGGCTCTGGGTCGAGGCCGCCGCGGCAATCTGGCTGCCGCGCGGGCGCTGGTGGAAGTAGGTATCGGCCAGTTCGCCCGGGAGGGCAGTGACCGGGCCTTCGACCCGGATCTGGCGCTCGGTCTCGGGCCAGTAGAACAATAGGGCGGCCTGCGGGTTTTCGCTCAGGTCCTGACCCTTGCGGCTGCGCGAGTCGGTGTACCAGGCCAAGCCCTCGGGATCGACGTGCTTGAGCAGAACGGTGCGAGCGGAGGGCTGGCCGTCGGCGCCGGCGGTGGCCAGGATCATGGCGGTGGGGTCCGGGTTGCCGGCTTCACGGGCGGCCTCGAGCCAGTCATTCAGCAGGCCGAGCGGGTTTTCGTGCAGGTCGCTGCGGCGAAGTTCGGCGCGGGTGTAATCGCGGCGGGTATGGCGGTGGTCGGCGGTGCTCATGGGGCCCCCTGGGCTGGATGCGACGACTTCATCATACGGCGCCGGCGGGGATTCGGAAATTTGTGCGACTTTCACTGTCACAGATGAGGACGATTCAATTCGAGCGCAAGGAGCATCCGATGGCTGAACCGATTATCGCCGCAGTGGAACCCCGGGGAGTGGAACTGACAAAGGGCGAGGAGTACGCGTTCTGTCGCTGCGGGCGCTCGAAGGATCAGCCATTCTGCGACGGCTCGCACGAGGGCACAGGTATCGAGCCGCTGATTTTCACGGCGGAAGAGGACGGCGAGGCGTACCTGTGTCAGTGCAAGCAGTCCGGCAATCTGCCGTACTGCGACGGGACGCATGCGCAGTTCGATCAGGACGCGGTGGGTCAGCCCGCGAGCGCGGCGGAAGGGGATTCCGAGGCATCGGATCAGGGCGATCAGGCCCCGAGCCCCCGTAACAGCGAGGTCGAACCGCATGTCGAGTGGATTCACGCCCTGGCACGCGATGGCTTGGAGGGTGTGGGCCGCCATGGCACAACGGTGGCGATGGGTGTCCCGCGCGATCGATTGCCCGCGTGGGACGGGCTGCAGCTCCTGGCGGCGCAACTGGCCACACGCCCGCTCGACGAAGATGCCGACGTGGGCACCTCGCTGGTGATCGGGCCCGAGGCGAAGCGCCCGCTGGAACTGGCGATTCCGCTGCTGGTGTCGGACATGAGCTTTGGTGCGCTTTCGTACGAGGCAAAGATCGCCCTGGCGCGCGGGGCAGAGCGGGCCGGGACCGGTATCTGCTCCGGCGAGGGGGGCATGCTGGACGCCGAGCAGGCAGAGAATTCGCGCTACCTGTTCGAGTTGGGGCCGGCGCAGTTTGGCTATTCGGACGAGGTGCTGGACCAGATTCAGGCGTTTCATTTCAAGGCCGGGCAGGCCGCGAAGACCGGGCTGGGCGGGGTTCTTCCGGGCAGCAAGGTGAGTGACGAGATTGCGCGGGTGCGTGGGATCGAGGCGGGGCAGGATGCCCATTCACCCGCTGCCCATGCCGATCTGCAAAGCCCGGACGATTTCCGCCGGTTTGCCGACGCGGTGCGCGAGAAGACCGGTGGTGTGCCGGTCGGATTCAAGCTGTCGGCCAACCACATCGAGGCGGACCTGGCCTTTGCCCTGGAGGCTGGCGCCGACTACCTGATCCTGGATGGCCGAGGCGGCGGCACGGGCGCCGCGCCGGCCCTGCTGCGCGATCACATCAGCGTGCCTACCATCCCGGCGCTGGCACGGGCGCGGCGCTTTCTCGATGCCAACGGCGCCACTGGACGGGTGACGCTGCTGGTTACCGGTGGGCTGCGCACGCCCGCGGACTTCGTGAAGGCCCTGGCCCTCGGTGCGGACGGGATTGCCCTCGCCAATTCGGCGATCCAGGCCGTGGGCTGCGTGAGCGCGCGGATGTGCCATACCAATCAGTGCCCCAGTGGTGTAGCGACCCAGGATCCGAAACTGCGCAGCCGGCTGGACCCGCAGGAGGGGAGCGAGCGGCTGGAGCGTTTCCTGAATGGTTCCACCGAGTTGATGAAAGTACTGGCGCGGGCCTGTGGGCATTCCAGTCTGGAGGACTTCGGGCCGAATGATCTGACCACGTTCGATCGCGATCTCGCACGTCTCGCCGGTATCCAGTACGCAGGGGTTCTCGAGGGACGTTGATGGCCGTCCTCTGGAGCCGGGTAACCCCGATGTGTTCCTGCTCCCGGGGGGATCTGGATTAGCCCGCCTCGGAGCAATCCCGGTAGAATCGCGCTTTTTCGGGAATGGGGGTTTTGATGAGCTACTCCGATGTCCACCAGAGCTACGGGCGTTGTCGGCGGGCCGGCAACTTCGTGGATCGCTTCTACGAACGCTTTCTCGCCGCCGACGAGCGGGTGGCACAGGCGTTCACGACCACCAACTGGTCGCAGCAGAAGCGGGCCCTCGGGCAGGCAATCTCCACTGCGATCAGTTACGCCGAGGGCGAGAGCTTCGTCGCACCGACCATGGAAAAGATGGCCGAGGTGCATAGCCGCCATGGCCGCGTACCGGTCGCGCCGGAGCTGTACGGGGTGTGGCTGAACTGCATGGTGGAGACGGCCCGCGAGGTGGATCCGCGCTGGGACGAGTCCCTGGCGCAGCGCTGGCGCGGCGCGCTGAGTCCGGCGATCGATCTGTTCATCGAGCGCTACTGACGCGAGCCGGGCCGTTTCCGGCGGCCCGGTCAACCACTGCGAAGTCCCGCCCGCGGGCGTGCCCTGTTGATCTTGGGGCGCCCCCGGCGTGTAATGCGCGCATTTCCTGTTGCCGGCGTCCGCCGGAAGAAGCCTGGTCATGTCCGCAGCACCCGATTCCCTGTTCGCCCGCAAGCCCTACTGGGCCAAGCGCTTTGGCACGGCGCCGTTTCTGCCAACCACGCGCGAGGAAATGGACGACCTCGGCTGGGACAGCTGCGACATCGTGCTGGTGACCGGCGATGCCTATGTGGACCACCCGAGCTTCGGCATGGCGATCATCGGCCGGCTGCTGGAGGCACAGGGGTTCCGCGTGGGCATTCTGGCGCAGCCGGACTGGACATCGGCCGAGCCGTTCCGGGCCCTGGGGCGGCCGAACCTGTTCTTCGGCGTGACCGCCGGGAACATGGACTCGATGGTCAACCACTACACCGCGGAGCGGAAGATCCGCTCCAACGATGCTTATACGCCGGGGGACGTGCATGGCAAACGCCCGGACCGTGCGGTGATCGTGTACGCCCAGCGCGCCCGCGAGGCGTACAAGGACGTGCCGGTCGTGGCCGGCGGGATCGAGGCCAGCCTGCGGCGTATCGCGCACTACGACTACTGGCAGGACAAGGTGCGCCGCTCCGTATTGCTGGATTCGCGCGCCGACATCCTGCTGTTCGGCAATGCCGAGCGCGCCCTGGTAGAGCTCGCCCATCGCGTCGCTGCGGGCGAGCACCCGCGCGAGATCACGGACCTACGCGGGACGGCCCTGCTGCGCGATGCCGTGCCGTCCGGCTACGTCGAGCTGGATTCCAGCGAGGTTGATACCCCCGGACCGGTGGATGCCAACCCCGACCCCTACGCCATGGTCTCGCCCGAGACCTGCGCCGATGCCGAGGCACAGGATGCACAGGCGGCCGAAGCGGAGGCAGGTGCGAAGGTCGTGCGTTTTCACCGGGATATCCCGCGTGGCACCCCGCGCGAGCAAACGGTGATCCGTATTCCGGCCTTCGAGCAGGTGAAGGGCGACGCGGTGCTCTACGCGCATGCCTCGCGGGTGCTGCACCTGGAGACCAACCCGGGGAATGCCCGCGCGATCGTGCAGCGCCACGGGGACAAGGAGGTCTGGCTCAATCCGCCGCCGATCCCGCTGTCGACGCCCGAGATGGACGCGGTGTTCGACCTGCCCTATGCGCGGGCCCCGCATCCGTCCTACGGGGATGCGCGCATCCCGGCATGGGAGATGATCCGCTTCTCGGTGAACATCATGCGCGGCTGTTTCGGCGGCTGTACGTTCTGTTCCATCACCGAACACGAAGGGCGGATCATCCAGAGCCGCTCCGAGGACAGCGTGCTGCGCGAGATCGAGGAGATCCGCGACAAGGTGGACGGGTTCACTGGCGTGATCTCGGATCTGGGCGGCCCGACCGCCAACATGTACCGCCTGGCCTGCAAGGACCCGAAGATCGAGCAGAGCTGTCGGCGACTGTCCTGCGTGTACCCGGGCATCTGCAGCAACCTGGACACCGACCACGCGCCGCTCATCCGCCTGTACCGCAAGGCGCGGGCGCTGCCGGGCATCAAAAAGATCCTGATTGCATCGGGTCTGCGCTACGACCTGGCGATCGAGTCACCGGAGTATGTGAAAGAACTGGTGACCCACCATGTGGGGGGTTACCTGAAGATTGCGCCGGAACATACGGAAAAGGGACCGCTTTCGCGCATGATGAAGCCGGGCATGGGGACCTATGACCGGTTCAAGGCCATGTTCGAGAAGTACTCGAAGGCGGCCGGGAAGGAGCAGTACCTGATCCCGTATTTCATCGCCGCGCATCCCGGCACCACCGACCAGGACATGCTGCAGCTTGCGCTCTGGCTGAAGCGCAACGACTTCCGCGCCGACCAGGTGCAGGCGTTCTTGCCCAGTCCCATGGCCCTGGCCACCGCCATGTGGCACTCGGGGCGTGACCCGCTGCGCGGCATTCGGCGCACGACCAGCGAACGCGTCCCCGTGCCTCGCGGGGTGCGCGCGCGGCGTCTGCACAAGGCGTTCCTGCGCTATCACGATCCGAACAACTGGCCGCTACTGCGCGATGCCCTGCAACGTATGGGGCGTGCGGACCTGATCGGCAATGGCAAGCATCACCTGGTGCCGACCTGGCAGCCGGCCGGGACCGGTCAGGGTTCGGCACGTCCGGCCACCGGAGGGCGCATCACCCGTGGCGGCAAGGCGCTGAAAAAGCGCGGCCAGACCTTCCAGACGCAGCACAACGGCGTCGAGGCCGCAGCACGCCCCGGTGGCAAGCCAGTAGAAGCGGGCAAGGCCGGGGCGCGTTCGGCCACGCCCAAGGGCGGCAAGCCGCGCGCGGGTGGTGGGAAGGTGCGCAAAGGGCGCCCGGCCGGAAAACGACCGCGCGCCTGACGCCGCTGCGGTTCAGGACGCCGCGTCGGGCACCGGGACCTGGCCTTCCAGACTGATGTTCAGACCGGTGGTGGTGCGGTCGCCGGGGTCAAGGAAGTACAGGTAGGGGCCAACCACGGCCTCGGGCTCGGGCAGTAGGTCGGGGTTTTCCCCGGGATAATGCCCGGCGCGGAAGCGGGTGCGCACCGGGCCGGTGTCGAGACCGTTCACGTGCAGGAAGCGCGGTTCGTTGCGATGCTCGTGCGACAGGATGTCGATCAGGCCGTCCTGGGCCGCCTTGGCCATGCCGAAGGCGCCCCAGAAGGCCTTGCGCGCGTTCTGGGTGGACACGACCAGGCTCCCGGTGGGACTGGCCTCCAGCAGCGGCAGGACGGCCTGCGTGAGGAAGAACGGGCCGTGCAGGTTACTGTTGATGACCTTGAACCACAGCTCCGGGTCGTAGTTCTTCATCGGCATCAGGGCGCCGGCCCAGCCCGCGTTCAGTACCAGCCCGTCCAGACGGCCCAGCGAGTCGCGGATGTTCTCCGCCAGGTCACCATAGTCCTTGACCGTCGCGCCTTCGAGATTCAGTGGGTAGATCGCGGGCTGCGGGTAACCGGCCTGTTCAATCCGGTCATAGACCGCTTCGAGGCCCTTCAGGTCCTTGTCCAGCAGGACCACGATCGCGCCGGCCGCGGCACAGGCCTCGGCAACCGCGCGGCCGATGCCGTCGGCGGCCCCGGTGACCAGGATCACGCGTTCATCGAAGGCGCCGGGTTCGGGGCGGTAGGCGAGCAGGCGGGGAATATCGAGATCGGTCAAGGATGGTCCTCCAGGTACAGGTGCGCCGATTCTAGTCCAGATTGTACGGCCGCTTCGAGCGTGGACGGCAGTGCAGGCGTCAGGTAATCCCCGGCCAGATAACACCCCGGCCAGGGCGTGCGGGCCGGCGGGCGACGTGCATCCAGACCGGCTTGCGCGTCCAGCGTCGCGCGGCGTTCGCACACGCTGTGGCCGGTCTCGGGTCCGCCCAGTTCGGGGAAGGTTTGGGCCAGGGAGCGGGCGACGGTGCGCCATCGCGCACCCGCCGTCAACGGTTCGAGGTCGTCGGCGGCGGAGATCACGACCGCCAGCCAGTGTGGCGCCCCGGCCACATGCCGCGCGATCAGCCATTGGCCATGCTGGTCCAGCAGCCCCTGTAGTGGCGGAAGATCATCAAGGCGCCGCGCATAGCGCAGGTAGACCGTGCAGATGCTGCGGGCGCCCATGGCATTCAGGCCCTGGTGCGTGGCCTCCCAGCCGGTTTCGTGTGGCAGCAGGGCAGCGGCGGTGGCTGGAGGGGTCGCCAGGATCACGCCGCGCGCCGGGCTCGCCACGCCCTGGCGGTCGCGCAGGCGGTAGGGGGCGGCGTCGTGAGTCGTGCTGCGCTCAATGGCGGTGATGCGGCGGCCCAGATCCACTCTGGCGCCACGCTCCCGGAGTTCCTGGACAGCCGGTTCCGGGAACAGCTCGCCGAGTGGCCGCGCGGGGACGAGAAGGCGCGCGGCCTCCGGGCCATGGTTGAGCGCCAGGCGCAGGACGTTCTGGAAGATGCGGGCCGAGGCGGTTCGGGTCGGGGTGTTCATCACCGCCAGGCACAACGGGTCCCACAGGCTGCGAATGAGGGCGTCGGGCTGACGGCGCTGGCGCAGCCAGTCGAGGACGGGGAGATCGTCGCGCAGGGGCCGGTGCAACATGGCGGCGGCGCCGGACAGGGCACGCAGGCGTGTACCAAGGGAGTGCTTCGCAAGCGCCCGGTAAAGCGCGGCGGCCAGGGCGGGCAACCGGGGCGAACGCGGTTCCAGCAGGAACGCCGGGGCCTGCGGCCGGCCGGTAGGCTCGAACATGCGAAGGCCGAAGGGCAGGGCCTGAAACGCCTGCTCGGGGTTGATGCCGACCGAACGGATCTGCTGCAGGGTCTGCTGGCAGGCCCCGACCAGGATGTGCTGGCCGTTGTCGAGCGGGGTGCCGTCCAGGTCGAGGTTGCGGGCACGGCCACCGGGGGTCTTGCCGGCCTCGATCAGGTGCACGGATTGCCCGGCGCGAGCAAGCGCCAGCGCAGCGGTCAGGCCGGCCCAGCCCGCGCCGACCACGACCGCCGGGGCCGGGGGGGAGCTGGAGGTCATGGCATCAGGCCGCGCGGCGGCGTTGTTCGCGCTTCAGGCGGCGCGCGGTGCGCCACGCGATCCACAGCTTGCGGATCGGGGTCAGGCGTACGCGGTGTTCCAGCACGCGATAGCCATCGTCCGCGATCTCGTCGAGCAGGGTGCGGTAGATGGTTGCCATGATCAGGCCCGGGCGCTGGGCGTAGCGGTCGGCGTCCGGGAGGTGTTCCTCGGCGCGTTCGTAGTAGCGTCGCGCCCGTTCCGCCTGCTCCGCGAACAGGGCGCGGTGGCGGTCGTCGGTGATGTTGATCTGGAATTCCTCAGGCTTGACCCCGTGCTTGCTGAGCTCGTCCATGGGGATGTACACGCGGCCGCGCATGGCGTCCTCGTGCACGTCGCGCAGGATGTTGGTGAGCTGCAACGCCATGCCGAGGTCGTGGGCGTACTTGAGAGTGCGCCGGTCGGTGTAGCCGAAGATATGAGCGGACAGGATGCCCACGACGCTGGCGGCGCGGTAGCAGTACAGCGACAGCGTGGTGAAGTCCGGGTAACTGTCGTAGTCGAGATCCATCTGCATGCCGTCGATGATCTCGTCGAAATACTCGCGGCCGAGGTCGAAGGCGGCGATGTGGGGCTGCAGTGCCTGGGTGATGGGGTGGCGGGGTTCGCCGGCGAACAGGCGTTCGATCTCCTGGCGCCACCAGTCGAGCTTGGTGCGCGCAATGCTCTCCTCGCTCACCTCGTCGACGATGTCGTCGACTTCCCGGCAGAAGGCGTACAGCGCCGTGATGGCGCGACGGCGGTCCGGCTCCAGAAAGCGGAACGCGTAGTAGAAGCTGGAGCCGCTTTGCGCGGCCTTCTCCTCGCAATACTCGTCGGGGGACATGCGCTCTCGCGTGGCGGGTGTCGAACAGGGAGGAGAAGGCTAGCACAGGCAGCACAGGGGGCGGGAGAGGGCGCCCTGAAGGCGGATTGTTGACCTGTATCAAGCTCGGGCCTGGCGTGCGGCCGTAGTCTGCAGAACCAAGGTCGCGAGTGCGCGGCGACGGCTGTGGAGCTCCCAATGGAACAACGCCTGGTGTTTGATCCCGAAATCCTGCGCCGATACGACGTGAGTGGGCCGCGGTACACGTCGTATCCCACCGCGCCACAGTTTCACGAGGGCTTCGACGACCGCGCCTATGCCGAGGCGGCGCAGGCGACCAACGGGGCCGATCCGGCGCGCCCCCTGTCGCTGTACGTGCATGTCCCGTTCTGCGACACGGTGTGCTTCTACTGCGCCTGCAACAAGGTCATCACCGGAAATTACCAGCGCGCCCAGCGCTACCTGCAGTATCTGGAGCGTGAGGCCGAACTGCAGGGCGAGCTGTTCGACCGGGAACGCACTGTCGGGCAGCTGCACTTCGGGGGCGGCACGCCGACCTATCTTGGCGATGAAGATCTGCGCCGGGTGATGGCGACGCTGGGGAGGCACTTCCGCCTGGACGAAAGCGATGCCCGCGAGTTCTCCATCGAGATTGATCCGCGCGCGGTGCGGCCCGGGACCATCCCGCTGCTGGGCGAGCTGGGTTTTAACCGGATCAGCCTCGGGGTGCAGGATTTCGACCCGAACGTGCAGCGGGCGGTGAACCGCATCCAGCCGTTCGAGGTGACCGCGCAGGCGGTGGAGCAGGCGCGGGCCAACGGCTTCGAATCCACCAACCTGGACCTGATCTACGGCCTTCCCTTGCAGACGGTGGAGACCTATACCGCCACCCTGGAACGCGCGCTGGAGCTGCGCCCGGAGCGCCTGGCGATCTACAACTACGCGCACCTGCCGCAGATGTTCAAGACTCAGCGCCAGATCCGCGAGGCCGATCTGCCCGACGCCGCGGAGAAGCTGGCGATCTTCGAGACTACGATCGCTCGCCTGACCGATGCGGGCTATGTCTACATCGGCATGGACCACTTTGCCCTGCCGGACGACGAACTGGCCACGGCCCAGCGCGCCGGGACGCTGCAGCGCAATTTCCAGGGCTATTCCACACGGGCGGAGTACGACCTGGTGGCACTGGGTCCGACGGCCATCGGCAAGGTGGGCGCCACCTACAGCCAGAACCTGCGCGAGCTGGATGCCTATTACGCGCGGCTGGATGCCGGGCGCCTGCCGGTGTTTCGCGGACTCGAACTGAGTGCCGACGATCGGCTGCGCCGGGACGTGATTACCGAACTCATGTGCCACTCGCGCATCGATTTCGCCGCGATCGAGGCGCGCCACGGGATCGTGTTCGGCGAGGTCCTTGGGGATGCACTGGAGCGGCTGCAGGGCATGGAGGCCGATGGACTGGTACGGATCGGCGCGGGGCGCCTGGAAATCCTGCCGCGCGGGCGGTTGCTGCTGCGCAACGTCGCCATGGCCTTCGACGCCTACCTGAAGACGGAGAGCGCGCAGCGCTACAGCAAGGTAGTGTGAGCGGCTTGACGGCGATCCGTTCTCGGCGGAAGCTTTGAACAATAGCAACCGGTAACAGGGACGTTCCGGTGAAGACGACACGTTACTTCGAGACTGTACGCGAGAGGCCGGATCGGCGAATGATCCGGGATCACTGGATCAGTAGTGCAATCGACCAACCGTTGTGCGAAGAAGTCCAAGGCGATGGGCGTATCCGCAGATGGGCTCGTGTCGAGGAGGCTGAAGGACGCTACCTTCGCGTTGTTCTGCTGCCGGATGGAGAAACCGTTCACAACGCCTTTTTCGATCGAGGGTTCCAGCCATGAAACTCCAGTACTTCGGGGATACGGATACGCTTTATATCGAATTCCGAGGCGATAGCGTGGCCGAAACCCGCTCGCTTGACGAGAACACTACCCTGGATGTCGATGCCAGTGGTGGTGTTTGCGCCATTACCTTTGAGCACGCAAGCGAACGAACTGACCTCCAGCACCTTACGGTCGAGGGCATTGCCGCTTGATGCCTTTTAAGCCCTCAGCTTAACCAGGGGTTCTCGGCGGCTCGATCCCTACGGTCTTCGGCGGCGCGGCCGAAGGCTGTGGCTCAGGATGATCCAGGCGTCGCGGGTACGCAGGCGCGGGCGGGCAAAGACGTCATCCTGCTGCCGCAGCCGCCAGAGGATGCGTGCCCCGCCGTTGATGATCGCCCGGATCTCCAGCCCCATGCGTCCGCGCAGCAGCCCGCCCAGCGGCGCCCCGGCGCGCAGCAGCCGGTCGGCGCGGGCGTATTGAAACTGCATCAGGTTGCGTAGCTGGAAGGTGGTCTGCCCGGTGGCCAGCATCGCTTCGGTCACGCCGTACTGGTCCATCTCTTCCTGCGGCAGGTAGATGCGGTTGTTCTCCTGCAGGTCCTGCTGCAGGTCCTGGTAGAAGTTGATCAGCTGCAGCGCCGAGCAGATGGCGTCCGAGTACCCCAGCATCTCGTCGGTCGGGTTGCCGTTCAGGTGCAGCATCAGCCGGCCAACCGGGTTGGCCGAGCGGCGGCAGTAGTCCATGACCTCGCCGAAGGTCGCATAGCGGGTCTGTTCCAGATCCTGCAGGAAGGCGTCGATCAGGTCGGAGAACGGCGCGGCCGGGAGGTCGAAGCGGGCGCGGGCGTCGGCAAGGGCAATCCATTCGGGTTCGTGTTCGGCGGCGGGGTCTTCCAGGATCTGCACCCGTTCCTGCATCGTCAGCAGCGCCTGGCGCCGCTCGGCGACCGGACGCGGGTCCTCGTCGGCCAGGTCGTCGGCATTGCGTGCGAAGCAGTAGATCGCCGCCACGGGGCCGCGCAGGCGACTGGGCAGCAGCCAGGAGGCCACGGGGAAGTTCTCGTAATGCGCCTTGGCACGCTGGCGACAGTGGCGGTAGGCCGAACGGATACGGGGCGACATGGGTGCTCAGGCCCTGTTTCCGGCGTGCGGGGCGCCGGGGTGGGCGGATTCAGCGCGCAAGCCCGGGCTCCGTGGCGGCTCCGTCGGCGTACCAGGCCCAGAAGTCGTTCGGCTGTTCCAGGGCGGCATCGGCGCCCCATTGATCCGGACGCTGGTTGGCGTCGATGTAGCCCCAGTTGGCGATCAGGGTGGGCATGCCGGCGGCCCGTCCGGCCGCGATGTCGCGTTCTGCATCGCCCCAGTAGCAGTGGCGTTCCGGCGGCAGGCCAGTCTGCCGGGCGGCCAGCCACATGGGTTCCGGGGCGGGTTTGCGCTGGGGCAGGGTATCGCCGCTGACGACGGCTGCCATGCGCGCATGCAGCCCGAGGGCCTCCAGCAGTGGATCGGTCAGCCAGCCCGGCTTGTTGGTCACCACGCCGACGGACCAGCCGCGGGCCTCGCAGGCGTCCAGCAGCTCTGCGAGTCCGGGAAACAGGGCGGTGGTCCGGCACAGGTCGCGGGCGTAGATCTCCAGGTAGCGCTTCTTGAGATGCTCCGCGAAGGCGGGATCGGCGTCCGGGAAGGCGAGATCCACCAGGGCCCGGGACCCGTGGGAGACAAAGTTACGCACGACCTCGAACGCCAGCGGCGCACGGTCGTGTTCGGCCATCAGGGTGACCAGGGCCGCATGCATGTCGGGAGCGGTGTCCAGCAGGGTCCCGTCGAGGTCGAACAGGACCGATCCGAGTTCGCGGGTCATTCGTCGGGGCCGGCTTCGTCGCGGCGGGCGGCCATCAGGTAGTTCACGTCGGTGCGGGCGACCAGGCGATAACGCCCGCTCAGGGGCGAATAGGTCAGGCCGGTCATCGCGGTGACCTCGAACCCGTGGCGGCGCAGGGCGGTGCCCAGTTCGGAGGGACGGATGAAGCGGCCGTACTCATGGGTGCCGGTGGGCAGCATGTGCAACACGTATTCGGCCCCCACGATGGCCTCGGCAAAGGCGCGCGGAGTTCGGTTGATGGTGGACAGGAACAGCCAGCCGCCGGGGCGCACGAGCTTTGCAAGGGCGTCGATGACGGCATCCGGATCGGGCACGTGTTCCAGCATCTCCAGGCAGGTCACCACGTCGTAGTCGCCGGCGTGACGTTCGGCGTGCGCCTCGGCGGTGGTGTGCAGGTAGTGGATCTCAAGCCCTGCCTCCACCGCATGTTCGCGCGCCACCTCCAGGTGTTCGGCGCCGGCGTCCAGCGCGGTGACCTGAGCGCCGCGAACCGCCATTGCCTCGGAGAGGATGCCGGCGCCGCAGCCTACATCCAGCACCTTCTTGCCGGCGAGATCGGCCTGGCCGTCGATCCATTCGAGGCGCAACGGGTTGATCGCGTGCAACGTGGCGAAGGGGCCCTTCGGGTCCCACCATTCGTGGGCCCGATGGGTGAATTTGTGGATCTCGGCGCTATCGACGTTTGCGTGCGCAGAAGTTTGGGAGAGGGGTTCGGGGCTCATGGCGTCTGTCTCGCTCAGGGAAACACTGATTAATGTACACGTTCGCGCTCGAGTCGCTGTTGCGTGCGAACAAGGCGCGGTGACTGCCGTGCAGTCATTCTGCACAAAGGAACCGCAACGCCGTTCCCGCGCAAAAGCGGCCGAGCCCCTCGGGGTTGGCACCCCAGGTTCCCCGATCCTGCGTTGCGGCCCTTGCCGGTCGAACAACTATCGGCTGCGCACCGCGCCTTGTCTTGGAAAACCTGGGGTACCAACGCGAGCGTGTACATTGATCAGTGTTTCCCTCAGGCAGTGGGCTGCTGGGTTTCCAGCACCCGGATGCGCCAGTACTCGGCTTCGGCGTGGAGATCCTGCGAGTTCAGCGTAAGCAGTTCGCGGTCGCGTAGCAACGGCCGTCCGGCCACGTAGACATCGCGCACGGCATCGCGGGTGGCGGCGTAAACGATCTGTGCACTGGGGTCGTGCGCCGGTTGCAGTTCCAGCGCCTGCAGGTCTACTGCGACCACATCGGCCTGCTTGCCGGGCTCCAGGGAGCCGATCCGATCCGCGAGTCCCAGGGCTTTGGCACTCCCCAGCGTCGCCATTTCCAGCGCGGCGGTGGCGGGCAGGGCGGCGGCATCGCCACTGACCCCCTTGGCCAGCAGTGCCGCGGTGCGCATCTCGCCGATCATGTCGAGATCGTTGTTGGAGGCAGTGCCGTCGGTCCCGAGGGCGATGTTGATGCCGGCGGCCTGTAACCGCGTGACCGGGCAGAAGCCGGAGGCGAGTTTCAGATTGGATTCCGGGCAGTGGGCGATGGAGACCGGGCGTTCGCGCAGCAGATCCAGATCGGTATCGTCTACCTGGGTCATGTGCACCGCGATGAAGGGCTGGTCCAGCATGCCAAGGCGTGCGAGGCGGGCCAATGGTCGTTCGCCCTGGTCGCGCAGGGCGTCGGCGACCTCGCTGGCCGTCTCGTGAACATGCATGTGGATGGGCACGTTCAGTTCGCGGGCACGGGCCGCCACGCGCTCCAGGCTTGTATCCCCCACGGTGTATGGCGCGTGCGGGGCGACATTGAAGGTGATGCGGTCATGGTGCCCCCAGTTCGCGACGACGTCCGCGCCGCGCTGGAAGTATTCGTCTGCCGTGCTGGCCCAGGGCGTTGGGAAGTCGAACACGGTGAGGCCCAGCGAGGCGCGGATGCCGGTCTCGTCGACCACCCGGGCCGCATCGTCCACAAACAGGTACATGTCACTGAAGCACGTCGTGCCCCCGCGCAGCATCTCGGCTATGGAGAGGCGGGTGCCTGCGCGTACGAATTCGGGGGAGAGCAGCTTGCCCTCGGCCGGCCAGATATAGCGCTTGAGCCAATCCATCAATGTGTGGTCGCTGCCGATGCCGCGCAGGAGGCTCATGCCGGAATGCGTATGGGCGTTCACCAGGCCCGGGATCAGGACCTGTCCGGGGTGGTCCCGGTACTCGGCGTCGGGATGGTTTGCGCGAGCGGTGGCTTGCGGCTCGATGGCTTCGATCACGCCGTTACGAATCACCAGGGCGTGCTCCCGCAGGATGGTGTCGCGGGGAATGACCGGGAGGATCTGCGGGGCGCCGAGGATCAGCGTCTGGGCGTTGTGCATGGCGGTATGTCTGCGCGGGGGCCAGGGTCGCGCATGGTACCCGAAAGGGGCGGCATTGCGCCGCCCCGGGAAACGGCCGGGACTACCAGCGATTAATCGCCAGGCGGCCCGGACCGGTCAGTGCCAGGGCGATGGCCGTGAACAGGAACATGCCCTGCAGCTCGAGGGCCCAGCCGCCGGTGCCGGTGAGCAGGAAGACCTCGTGGGTGTGGGCGAGCGCGATGGCGAAGAGCATGTTGATGGCGATAATCACCGCGCCGATGCGCGAATACAGGCCGATGATGACGAGGATCGGGGCGAGGATCTCGCCGATGTAGACGCCATAGGCGAGGATCGCCGGGAGTCCGGCGTTGGTAACCATGCTTTCGATGCCGCTGATCCCGCCAGTCAGCTTGGCGATGCCGTGCAGCAGGATCATGATCCCGAGGGCCAGGCGGAGTACGAGCTTGCCACTGTCGTCTAGCGTGTTGTCCATTGCCATCCTCTCCTTGTCGTGCTGCGGATCGATGTCCCCAGTCGCTACGGTCGGGCCTGTGCCCGACCGGGTTTGTCCCCGGGCAACATCCAGCCAGGGCATGCGCCCCTTTGGGATGTACCTGTGGCGGGTCAGCCGGCGTTGCGCCCCAGACGCTGGGCCCGGGCGACCTCGGCGACGTGACGCCCCTGAAAGGCGGCCATGCCCAGTTCGTTTTCGCTCGGTTGGCGCGAGCCGTCGCCGTCGGCCAGCGTGGTCGCCCCGTAGGGGGTGCCGCCGCAGACCTCGCTGACATCGAGCAGGCGCTTCTCGGTGTAGGGTAGACCAACCACGGTCATACCGTAGTGCAGCAGGTTCACGATGGTCGAGACCAGGGTGGTCTCCTGGCCGCCGTGTTGCGAGGCGGTGGAACTGAACACGCTCCCGACCTTGCCGACCAGCTTGTCGCCGAACCACAGGGCACCGGTCTGATCGAGGAAGTTGGCCATCTGCGCGGCCATCCGGCCGAAGCGGGTAGGGGTGCCGATGATGATCGCGTCGTAGTCCGCCAGTTCTTCGGGCTTGGCGATGGGGGCGGCCTGGTCGAGCTTGGCGCCGGCATTGCGGGCCACGTCTTCCGGCATCAGCTCGGGGACGCGCTTGATCGTGACTTCGGTCTCCGGGACCTCACGGGCGCCGCGGGCAACAGCTTCGGCCATCTGCTCGATGTGGCCCCAGGTGGAGTAGTACAGGATCAGGATCTTGGTGCTCATGGCGGGTCGCCTCTGGTTGGCTAGGTTGCAATACCCGCTACCTTAGATCCGATTTATACGAATGAAAATGGCGAAAAACGGCTCCAACGATTCGGATAATACGAATGGTTAGGGGTGGGTTGTGGCGTTTCCGTTGCCGCTCTGGCGCAGTACCAGGGCCTCAAGTTCTGCCAGCGTGTCGGGGTGGCCGTACAGGTAGCCCTGAAAGTGGCGGCAGCCGAGGCCGAACAGGAAGGCCCGCTGCTGGTCGTTCTCCACACCTTCGGCGATGACGTCCAGGTCGAGGGTGTGAGCCAGGTTGACCACCATCTGGGCGATCGCGGCATCGTTGGGATCGTCCAGGACGTCGCGTACGAAGGACTGATCGATCTTCAGCTGAGCGAGGGGCAGTCGCTTGAGGTAGGCGAGAGAGGAGTAGCCGGTCCCAAAGTCGTCCAGGGAGAACTCGATTCCGAAGCTCCGCAATTCCTCGATGTGGGCAATGACGGTCTCCACGTTTTCAAGCAGCATGCTCTCGGTCAGCTCCAGCTTCAGGCGGTGCCCCGGTGCGCCGGTAGCCTCGAGCGTCTCGGCCAGATTGCGCACGAAGTACTTGTGCCGGAATTGGCGCGCGCTGACGTTGACCGACAGGGTGAGGTCCCGAAAGGCGGGCTGGTGTTTCCAGGCAGCCAGCTGCTCACAGGCCGCGCGCAGCACCTTGCGGCCAATCGGGACAATCAGACCGGTCTGTTCTGCCACGGGGATGAACTCGGCGGGCGAGATCATTCCGCGGCTGGCATGCTGCCAGCGCAGCAGGATCTCGGCCCCGATGACTGCGCCCGACGTGTTCACCTGTGGCTGGTAGTGCACGCTGAAGGCGTCCTCATCCAGGGCGTGGCGAAGCTCGCTCTCCAGCTCGAATCGGGCCTCGACGGCACGGTGCAGCTCGGGGTCGTAGAAGCGCACAGTGTTGCGCCCGGCGTTCTTGGCCCGGTACATGGCGAGGTCCGCCTGCTTGAGGATCTCCTCCACGCTCAGATTGCGGCCGCTGAACAGTGTGGCGCCGATACTGGGCGTTACGTGTCGCCTCTGTCCCGCCAGCTTGAATGGATCGCGCAGAATCTCGATGAGCTTGCGACCCACGGCCTCGGCCTGGGTCGCCGCGCGTGCCGGGTCCGGGTGGAGATCATTGAGGATGATGACGAACTCGTCGCCCCCGAGGCGGGCGAGGGTGTCCGCCTCGCGCACGGAGTTCAGCATGCGCTCGGCGACCTGGCGTAGCAGGTCATCGCCGACTGCATGGCCGAGGGTGTCGTTGATGTCCTTGAAGTTGTCGAGATCGATGAACAGCAACGCGCCATGCAGTCGGGTGCGTTCGGTATTGGCGAGACTCTGACCCAGCCGGTCGTGCAGCAGGGTGCGATTGGGCAGTTGGGTCAGCCCGTCGAAGAAGGCGAGACGCCGGATCTCGTCCTCGGCCTGCTTGCGATCGGAGATGTCGGTCATCGTGCCGAAGGTCGCCGTCACCTGGTCGTGGTCATCGAAGCGGGCACTGGCGTAGATGCTGACCCAGCGGATGTCACCGTCGCGGGTGCGCAGACGGATCTCCTCGGATTGGGAATGGGAGCCGCCCTCGAGGAGGGTGGCACAGAAGCTATGGGCGTCGTCGTGGTCCTCGGGGGCTACAAAGTCGCACAGCGGGCGGCCGAGAGTCTCTTCCACGCTAAACCCCGTCAGGGCCTCCCAGGCTGGATTCAGCAGGGTCCAGTGGCCTTCGGCATCGGTACGGAAGATGACCTCGGAGATGTGGTCCACCACGTCGCGGTAGCGGTTCTCGCTTTCCGCCAGTGCATCGGTGGTGCGTCGGTGGGTGGTGATATCCAGGGTCAGGCCGCGCAGGCTCTCCCGGCCGTCCGCGTCCCGGGCCCAGGAGAGGATGTCTCGCAGCCAGATCCACTGGCCGTCGCGATGGGCGAAGCGGTAGTCCACCGTGCGCGGGCTGGTCCGGCTCTCGCGGGCGGCGTTCTGCACGCGCGGCAGGTCGGCCGGGTGGATATGCCGGGCGCGCAGCTCGCCCCGGCCCAGGTTGTGGGCCGGGAAGCCCAGCAGGCGGCGGGCGTCGCCGGCCACGAACTCCCATTCGTGGGTGCGCGGGTCAGCCTCCCACAAGATCGCGTTGGCGCCGCCGAGCATGGATTCCAGGCGCGCGACCGAGCGGTTCAGTTGTTGGTTCTGTTGTTCCAGGGTGGTCTGGGTGGACCCCAGGTGGGCGGCGACATCGTTGAAGGTGCGCGCGAGGTCGCCGAACTCGTCGTGCGACCGCACCGGGATGCGATGGTCCAGACGGCCGCCCTGCAACGCCTTGCCGCCCTGGTTCAGCAGGCGCAGGCGGCGAGTAATAACCAGGCTGAAGACCACCGCGGCCAGCATGGACAACACGAGCACGCCCAGCGCCAGCAGGACGTTGCGCTGCAGGAGGGTAGCGGACAGGGCGTCGATCGCATCGGTGGAATAGCCCACCGCCAGGGTCCCGAGCGGTTGCCCGGCCAGATCAATGTCGCGCAGGATCTCGATCTGCCCGGGCGTGGTGCGCGTGCCGTCCGCGCGTGCCGGGATGGTGTCCGGCGAGATGCCCACCGACGCCATCGGCTGGTCCTGGGCGTCGAGTACCACGGCATAGAGGACATGGGAGTCGTCCGCGACGAGCTCGAGCAGGTCCTGCAGCATCGCCGGATCCGCGTAGGCCAGGCCGGGGGTCAGCGCGCTGGAGAGCAGGCGGCCCTGCTGTTCGGCAAAGCGTTCCAGCATCTGCGACTGGTTCTGCTGCACCTGGGAGATGCCGCTGATCATCAGCGCTGCCACCATCGCGACCTGGATCGCGACGGTGCCGATGATGATCTGCCAGGCGAAATTCAGGCGCATGTGGGGGGCGCCGACGCCTGTGGGGCGATGCCGGCAGGGGTGGGGCCAGAGCTGGTTGGAGCCGGGCCGGGAAGGGGCATCGATGGAATCCGGGTTGCGTGCGCGCCAGAGTCACCGCGTGGTGCGGCAATGGATGTGATCCCGACCATTTTAACGATACTGGACGATGGATGCCCGTGCCGTTTGAAATTTGGGGAAGGCCACGGCGGTCGGGGGTGATCATCGGGGTGGGTGGATGGCGAGGTAGCGGGGGAGAAGCCGAAACTCCAGGAGCGGTCCGCGTCCGCGCGGCGGGCGTGATGGATGCTGCGGGCTGGACTTACGGGGTCGGCTTCCCGGCCGGGATGGGGGCCCGGAGATCGAATTTGGCTTCCAGGTCATCCAGCGCACCCTGAAATGCCGCGTACTCGCCGGCATGAGCCTCGATGAATCCGCGGTGTCCGATGTGCCTCAGGAGTGTTGTGCCGGACGGGCTCTGCTGCAGCGTGATCAGGCGATGGTGCAATCGCGGGGTGTCGCGATCCAGACGTTCGTGTACCAGAAGGGTAAGTCCCGGGAACCGTTCGGATTGGGCGAGGATACGCACCAGGCTTCCGTCGCCCAGCGACATGTGGCGTTGGCGGGCGCCTTCCATATCCGGTCGTACCGGCAATACGTTGCCTTCGATGATCATGACCAGGGCATCGGCGATTCCGCGTTGGAATGCGGCCACTGCCGCGCTGTTGTGGTGATAGTGCAGGTAGCGGGGCGGGCCGGGTGGGTCGGGCCAGTCCTGGGCGTCAGTCAGGCTGCGTGCGAGGGTCGCCGCGCGGCTTTCCTTGTACGGGACTGCCAGGGATCGGCCTGCGAGGCCGGCAAGCGAATCGATGCCACCCCCGGGCCGCACCAGGAGGACCATCGCCAGCTCTTCCTCGCTGCGTACCAGTAAGCGGTAGGGCCCGTTTTCCGTGAGGAGCGGCACTACCTGCGGTGCCACGAGGATCAAGTCGTAGCGGCCCTCTCGGCTGCGTTCGAGCAGCGTCGGCAGGTCGCGTGCGGACTCCAGCCGTACCGGCTGGCCGAGTTCCGTTCCCAGCCAGTCGCGCAGGGGCGCGTAGCGTGTGAACAGCGCTGGCGGGCTGGCAAATGGCTGAATCCCGAAGGTCAATGGGGCTTGTGCCTGAGCCGGGGTACTCAGCAACCAGAGCAAGATGGCGAATGCCAGCCAGACGAGCGCCGGCCGCCGCCGGGGCGGGCCGGTGGGCTTGCATGACACGTTCGCAGCAGGCGTGACCGTCGCAGGCATGGAGCCACCGTCTATTGGGCTTCACTGGGTAAGACGGATCAAGCGGGCGATTTCGTCCCGTTGCGGGGCGTCAAAGAATGGACGATTGGGCTTTGGTTGGGCTTGGCCGTCTGGTCCGTGGGTGTCGGGAATCCGTCGTCATCTTGTGGCGCGCCCGGTCCTGTCGTGCCTGAAAGCCCCGCTCCGTGGGCCTTTGGCAGGTCTGGCGTTGTTTTTGCTTGCATCCGGTTCCTACGAATCGCACGACCGCGCGCGTGCTACCGGCGCCGCGGGACGGAGGAAGCACATGACCGGAATTTTCGATCGGGTCGCCGAGGCGCTGTTGGCCACGTTGCAGGGGCTCAGTCCATTAAGCGTGATTGGCTTGTTCGCGCTGTTGCTGTTTGGGCTGTTCCTGGCGGCGTTGACGGCGACGGCATTGCGCCGCGCCGAGTCCTTGCAGGGAGCGGCGCCCGCGCTGCTGACCACCGTGGGGATTCTCGGCACCTTCCTCGGGGTCGCCATTGGGCTGCTGGATTTTGACGCTGGACGGGTGGAGGCCAGTATCCCGGCCCTGCTGGAGGGGCTCAAGCTGGCCTTCGTGACCAGTATCGTGGGCATCTTGCTGGCGGCGGTGTTGCGTATGGTTCAGGTGATGGTACCCGCACCGGCGGCCTCCCCCGAAGCGTCTGCGGAGGGTGCGTCGGATGCACCATTGGATAATGCGCACCTGGCGGCACAACAACGGGATGCCTCGCTCGCCGTAGTGGAGGCGGTGCGGGCCCTCGATCAGCGCCTGGATGCCCGGCTGGAGCAACAACACCGCGAACTGACCGGCGCGCTCGATGGCATGGCCGAGCGCATCACCGAGATGAGCAGCGGGCACCTGGTAGAAGCGCTGGAGCGGGTGATCCACGATTTCAACGATCGCCTGGGTGAACAGTTTGGCGAGAACTTCCGGCGTCTGGATGACTCGGTCGCTCGCCTGGTGGAGTGGCAGGATCAGTATCGCGAGCAGATGGACACCCTGCATCGGGCCTTCGACCAGGCCCGTGCCGGGGTCGAACAGACCGAGCAGACCCTGGAGCGCATGACCGGGCAGGCCTTGCAGATCACCCGGCACGTGGAGGACCAGGAATCGACGCTCTCCAGTCTGCGGCGCGAGACGGTGGAACTGGAGGCCCTGCTGGGGAGCATCGCGGCCCTGCGGGATCGCGCCACCGAGGCCTTCCCGGCGATGGACGCACGGCTGGAGGCGATGCTCGAGAGTATCGAGAATGCCGTCCAGGCTGGGCTCGCGGCGGAGACGCGCTGGGGTGGGGAACGTTCCGCCGCCATCGCCTCCGCGGGCGGGCGTAACTGATGTTTTCCTGGTTGGCGCGACGCCGTCGGCGACAAGGTGTGGCCGCGGGAAACGAGGCCGACCAGGGTTCGCACTGGCTGGCGGTGGCGGACCTGATGGCCGCGCTGATGATGATCTTCCTGTTCCTCGCGCTGCTGCACATGGTTCAGGTGGAGCGCGAGAGCGCGGTGCATACCGAGGTTCGCAACGAGGCGGCCGCCTTGCGCGCGGCGATCTATTCGGTTCTGGAGGAGGAGTTTCGCGAGGATTTGCCGCGCTGGAATGCGGAACTGGACCGCGACAGCCTGACCTTGCGCTTTCGCGAGCCGGAGGTCCTGTTCGAGCGCAGTTCGGCACGCATCCGGCCGCGCTTCGAGGCGATTCTCGAGGACTTCATGCCGCGCTACGCGGCACAGTTGCGTCCGTTCGCCGAGGTCATTCGGGAGGTGCGGATCGAGGGCCACACCTCCAGCGAGTGGGCCGGCAGCGACGATGCGCTGGAGGCCTATTTCGGAAACATGGATCTTAGCCAGCGCCGCACGCGCGCGGTGCTGGAATATGCCTATCAGCTAGAGCCCCTGCAGGAGGCGGACTGGTTCCGCTCGCGGGTCGCGGCCGTGGGGTTGTCCTCTTCACGCCGGGTGCTGGACGAGCGCGGCGAGGAGGATCGTCGGGCATCCCGCCGAGTCGAGTTCAGTGTCCTGACCGATTTCGAGGCGCGCCTGCTGGGCGCGGGGGTGGCGTCCGACGAGGCAGGGCCCCGACCTCTGGAGGCTCGCGCCCGCTGACCCGGCTGCCGTCAGATGGCGCCGAGCAGGGCCTTGCGCAGGTGGGCCTGATCCTCGTCGTCGAGCGCCGCGTGGCCGGGGCGGCTGAGGAGGAAACTGTCCTCGACCTGTTCCCCGGCCGTGGCGATGCGTGCAGTCCGCACGTCGATTCCCTGCTCGGCAAGGACATGCCCGATGGTCGACAGCAGGCCGGGTCGGTCCAAAGCGCGCAGCCGCATGCGCGTTGCCTGGCCGCCCGCGGCGGGTTCGAATTCGATCTGCGTATCCACGTCGAAGTGCTTGAGGCGGCGTGGAAGCTGGCGTGAGGCCGGGTTGGGGATGGTCCCTTCGCGTTCGAGTTCGCGTTCGAGGCTCTGGCGGATCTCTTCGGAGCGATAACCGGCATCCACCGTCTGGCCCCCGCCGCTTTCGAGAACCAGAAAGGTATCCAGCGTGCGGCCGCCTGCAGTCGTGATGATCCGTGCGTCCACGATGTCCAGTCCCAACTGGGTCAGGGCGCTGGTGATGCGCGCGAAGATCCGGGGATGGTCGCTGGCGTAGACGAAGATCTCCGTGCTCCCGCGCGAGGTCTTCGGGCGCACCAGGATCAGGGGGAGGGCGTCCGGGGGGAGTGGCAGCAGGGCCCGGCCGTGCCAGGCGATCTCGTCGGCGGAATGGCGCAGGAAGTATTCGTCGTCCAGTTCGTCCCACAACTTCCGGGCCTGATCGGTATCGAAGCCTTGTTGTTCGATTAACGCGAGTGCCTCGGTGCGGGTTTGCCGGATCTGTTCGTCCATGTCCGGCGGGGTATCCAGACCCCGGTCCAGGACATTGCGGGTGGCGTGATAAAGGGTTTGGAGCAGGGAATCCTTCCAGCTGTTCCACAGCTCCGGATTGGTTCCGCGGATATCGGCAATGGTCAGCAGATAGAGAAAGTCCAGGCGTTCGCGGGTGACCACCTCGCGGGCGAAACCCATCACGACCTCGGGATCGGAGATGTCCTTGCGCTGGGCCGTCAGCGACATCAGCAGGTGGGAACGCACCAGCCAGGCAACCAGGCCGGCATCCGCGTCCGACAGGCCGTGATGCTGGCAGAAATGCAGGGCATCGTGGGCCCCCAGCTCGGAATGATCACCCCCGCGGCCCTTGGCGATGTCGTGAAACAGGGCGGCCAGCACCAGGCGTTCGGGGCGCACCAGTCCGGAGTAGATCTGGTGCGCCAGGGGCTGTTCGTGCGCGAACTCGGGCAGCGCCAGGCGGCGCGCGTTGCGCACCACGTTCAGGGTGTGCTCGTCCACGGTGTAGGCGTGGAACAGGTCGTACTGCATGCGTCCGATGATGCGCCCGAAGGCCGGCAGGTAATTGCCCAGCACGCCGTAGCGGTTCATGCGGCGCAGCTGGCTGGTGATCCCGCGCGGGGCGCGCAGGATGTCCATGAACAGCTCGCGGCACACCGGATTGCGGCGGAAGTGCCCATCGATCAGGTGGCGGTGGGCCCGGATCAGGCGGATGGTGGAGGCGCGGATGCCCTGGATCTCCGGGTGTTCCTGGAGCAGGCGGAAGACCTCCAGCAGCGCCGGCGGATAGATCATGAAGACCTGATCGTGCGCCGCCTCGAGGTAGCCGCCCCGGACCTGGAAACGCTGGTGGATGCGTACGGGGTCCTGCAGGGCTTCCGGATCGTCGAGGATGGCCTCGTTGAAGTGCTGCAGCAGCAGTTCGTTCAGCCGTTCGAGATCGTTGATGGTGCGGAAGTAGCGCTGCATGAACTGCTCGACCGCCCGGTTGTGGTTCTGGTCGACGAAGCCGAAGGTGTTGGCCAGCTGGCGCTGCAGATCGAAAAGCAGGCGGTCCTCGCGGCGGCCAGCGAGCATGTGCAGGGCAAAACGCACCCGCCAGAGGAAGTTCTGGCCCTCCATCATCTCGCGGAATTCGCCCTCGCGCAGGAAGCCGAGCGATACCAGCTCCTCGATGCGTTCGGCGCCGTAATGACGCTTGGTGACCCAGCCGATCATCTGGATGTCGCGCAGGCCGCCGGGGCCTTCCTTGACGTTCGGCTCGAGGCGGTAGGCGGTCTCGCCAAAACGCCGATGGCGGGCTTGTTGTTCGGCCAGCTTGGCGGCATAGAAGCTGCGCGAGTCCCAGATGCGGTCGGGCTCGATGGCGCCACGGAAGTCGTTGAACAGGCTGAGATGGCCGGCCAGGTAGCGGGCCTCGATCAGGTTGGTCGCGACGGTGATGTCGTCGCGCGCCTCGCGGGTGCAGTCGTCGATACTGCGCACGCTGTGCCCGACCTCGATGCCGATGTCCCAGAGGAACGTGACGAAGTCACTGATCCGGTCGAAGAGGGCGGGATCATGTTCGCCCTCGAGGATGATCTGGATGTCGATATCGGAGGCCGGGTGCAGTTCGCCGCGGCCATAGCCACCGACCGCGATCAGGCATAGCTGGTCGTCATCCGCGAGGCCCTTCTGGGCCCAGATCAGCTTGAGCAGCTCGTCGATGCGCCGGGCGTGGCCATGGATCAGCTCGGCGATCGGCATGCCGTCGCGAAAGCCCTGGTATTGCTGTTCCAGGATGGCGCGGCGCCGGTCCCGAAACAGCGCAATATTCCCCGGGTTGCGGCTCAGCCGCTGGTAGTCCTCGCCCCAGCCGGGGGTGAAGGCCGGGGTGTCGAGTTCGCCGGGGTTGCTGCCCGCAGGATTCATTGGGGCTCCGTGGAATGGGCGGTTCGAATCGGCGGGGAACAGGCGTGATGGCCTTCGATCAGGCCGCGATCTCCTGCGGTGGGGTTTCGTCCTTGCGCAGGGTCAGGATCTCGTATCCGTCGGCGGTGACCAGCAGTGTGTGTTCCCACTGCGCCGACGGACTGTGATCCTTGGTCACGGCGGTCCAGCCATCCGCCAGGATGCGAGTGTGGCGGCGGCCGGCATTGATCATCGGCTCGATGGTAAAGCACATGCCTTCTCTCAGGGTCATACCGGTGCCGGGCTTGCCATAGTGCAGGACCTGCGGATCCTCGTGGAAGCCGCGCCCGATCCCGTGGCCGCAGAACTCGCGTACCACGGAGCAGCGTTGTGCCTCGGCGTAAACCTGAATCGCGTGGCCGATATCGCCCAGCGTTGCGCCCGGGCGAACCTGCTGGATGCCGAGGTACATGCTGGTACGTGCCACGTCGATCACCCGCTGGGCCTGGATACCGGCCTTGCCGATCACGAACATGCGGCTGGTGTCGCCGTGGAAGCCGTCCTTGATCACGGTGATATCGATATTGAGGATATCGCCGTTCTTCAGCTTGCGATCCCCCGGGATGCCGTGGCAGACCTGATGGTTCACCGAGGTACAGATCGACCTTGGGAAGCCGCGATAGTTGAGTGGGGCCGGGATCGCGTCCTGGGTGTTCACGATGTAGTCGTGACAGATCCGGTCCAGTTCCCCGGTGGTCACGCCGGCTTGCACGTGGGGCTCGATCATCTCGAGGACTTCGGCGGCCAGGCGGCCGGCGACGCGCATGTGTTCGATCTCTTCGGGGGTCTTGATGGAAACGGACATGGGGGCTCCCGCCGCGGCGCCCGGAGGGGCTCGGCGTTTGGTTCGGGTAAGTGTCCTATGCTATAAAGCGCGCGCCTCGCTGGCAATTCGGCGGGGCCGGAAGCCGCCTTTTGCGGGGCGACTCCCGAAACCTTAATCCACACACGCATCGGCACGATCTGTCGGGTGCCCGCCCTCGAAGAAGATTCGGTTCGGGTTTCAGATCGGGATGCGTGGAGGCTCAACCCGTTACAGGAGAAAACTCATGTCCCTCGTGACTATGCGACAGATGCTGGAGGCCGGTGTGCACTTCGGCCACCAGACGCGTTACTGGCATCCCAAGATGGCCCCGTACATCTTCGGGGAACGCAACAAGATTCATATCATTAACCTCGAGAAGTCCCTGCCGATGTTCAACGATGCGTTGAACTTCCTCGGCAAGATCGCGGCCGACGGTGGCCAGATCATGTTCGTCGGCACCAAGCGCTCGGCCCGCGACGTGGTGGCCGAAGAGGCAAACCGTTGCGGCATGCCGCACGTGAGCCACCGCTGGCTGGGCGGCATGCTGACCAACTTCAACACCGTCAAGCAGTCGATCAAGCGCCTGAAGGACCTCGAGACGATGGACGCCGATGGCAGCTTCCAGGTCCTGAACAAGCGCGAGGCCCTGAGCCGTCGCCGCGAAAAGGACAAGCTGGATCGCAGCCTGGGCGGTATCAAGGACATGAACCGCATGCCCGATGCGATGTTCGTGATCGACGTCGGCTACGAGAAGATTGCGGTGGCCGAGGCGAAGAAGCGCGGCATTCCGGTCGTCGCCGTGGTGGATTCCAACCATTCCCCGGAAGGCGTGGATTACGTGATCCCGGGCAACGATGACGCGATGCGTGCGATTCAGCTCTATGTGGCCGCGATCGCCGATACCATCATCGAGGCCAAGGGTGCGGTGACCACGGGTGGCATGGGCGAAGCAGAAGCCGCCGAGCCGGCCGCTGCAACGACTGACGCCCCCGACACCGCGTCGCCCGCCAACCCCGCTTGATAACAGGAGCCGGTCGCCACGCTGGCGGCCGGCTCGAGCATGATTCAGGAGCAAGCAACGATGCAGATTACTGCTGCACAAGTAAAAGAACTGCGCGAGCGCACCGGCGCCGGCATGATGGAATGCAAGAAGGCCCTGACCGAAACCGGCGGCGATCTGGAAGCGGCGGTCGAGGCCATGCGCAAGTCCGGCATGGCCAAGGCCGACAAGAAGGCGGATCGTGTCGCGGCCGAAGGTCGCGTCGAGATTGCCAGCGACGGTTCGCGCGCGGTGATCGTCGAGATCAACTGCGAGACGGACTTCGTCGGCAATGACGACAACTTCCGTGCCTTCACCAGCGCCTGCGCCAATGTGGCGCTGAACACCGCCGCCGATTCGGTGGAAGGTCTGATGACCGAGACCGTCGATGGTCAGACCCTGGAAGAACAGCGTACTCAGCTGATCGCCAAGGTCGGCGAGAACGTCCAGGTCCGCCGTTTTGAACGCATGACGGCGGAAGGTGCGCTGGGTTTCTATCAGCATGGTGCCCGGATTGGCGTGCTGGTTGGTCTGAACGGTGGTGACGAGCAGCTGGCCAAGGATATCGCGATGCATATCGCGGCGAGCCATCCGGTGTGCATCGACGAGAGTCAGGTGCCGACCGAGATGCTCGACAAGGAACGTGCGATCTTCAAGGCCCAGGCCGAGGAATCGGGCAAGCCGGAGAACATCATCGAGAAGATGATCGAGGGGCGTATCCGCAAGTATCTGGGCGAGATCACCCTGGTGGGCCAGCCGTTCGTGAAGGATCCGGATCAGACGGTCGCACAGCTGCTGGAAAGCAAGGGGGCTTCGGTCTCCGGCTTCATCCGCTTCGAGGTGGGCGAGGGGATCGAGAAGAAGACCGAGAACTTTGCCGAAGAGGTAATGGCTCAGGCGCGCGGCGCCTGATCCAGCAGGACTCCGGGGCGGCCGCTTGATGCGGCCGCTTCCGGATAATAGGGCCAGAAAAAACTGGCAAGCGAGAACAACCGAGCCCGAGATAAGGAACCCCATGAGTCAGGACAGCCAGCCCGCGTTCCGGCGCATCCTTCTGAAGTTGAGTGGGGAGGCCCTGATGGGTCAGCAATCCTATGGGGTTGACCCGGATGTCCTGGCGCAGGTGGCCGAAGAGGTCTCGGAGCTCTCCCGCATGGGGGTCGAGGTCGGCATCGTGATCGGTGGCGGCAACATCTTCCGTGGTGCGGGTCTGGCACAAGGCGGCATGGACCGGGTGACCGGCGACCACATGGGCATGCTGGCAACGGTGATCAATGCGTTGGCGCTGCAGGATGCGATCGAGCGCGCCGGGCGTTTTTCGCGGGTGATGTCGGCGATCCGCATCAATCAGGTGTGCGAGGACTACATCCGCCGGCGTGCGGTACGCCACCTGGAAAAGGGGCGCATCGTGGTGTTTGCGGCCGGTACTGGCAATCCGTTCTTCACCACGGATTCCGCGGCCAGCCTGCGGGCGATCGAGATCAACGCCGACATCATGATCAAGGCGACCAAGGTCGACGGGGTCTACGATGCCGATCCGATGACCACCAAGGATGCCCGACGCTACGAGCGGCTGACGTTCGACGATGCGCTGGAACAGCGTCTGGGCGTAATGGATACCACGGCTCTGGTGATGTGCCGAGACAATGGCCTGCCGATCCGTGTAATGAATATGTTTGCCAAGGGCGACCTGCAACGGCTCGTGATGGGCGAGGCGGTCGGCACCTTGGTCGAGGGAGCCCGTAATGAGTGACGCCACCCTGAAAGATGCGCGCGAACGCATGGACAAGAGCCTGGAAGCGCTGCGCAACGAGCTATCGAAGATTCGAACCGGCCGTGCGCACCCCACGCTGCTCGAACATGTGCATGTGGAGTACTACGGCATGGATGTGCCGATCAACCAGGTCGCGAACATCAATGCCGAGGACGCACGCACGCTCTCCGTGGTCCCGTACGAGAAGGACATGGTCGGCAAGATCGAGAAGGCCATCATGACTTCGGATCTGGGACTCAATCCGGCGAGCATGGGGACGACGATCCGTGTGCCGCTGCCGGCGCTGACCGAAGAACGGCGCCGTGACCTGGTCAAGGTCGTCCGGGCTGAGGCCGAGCACGCGCGGGTGGCCGTGCGCAATATCCGGCGGGATGCCAACAACGCGTTCAAGCAGCTGGTCAAGGACAAGGAGATGTCCGAAGACGACGAGCACAAGGCGCAGGATCAGATCCAGAAGCTGACCGACGACCACATCGCCAAGGTCGACGCGATGCTTGCGGACAAGGAAGCCGAGTTGATGGAAGTCTGACCGGCGCAGGCGATGCCGGTTACTACTTCACCCAGCGAGGCGCTCCCGGCGCACGTGGCCATCGTGATGGACGGCAACGGGCGTTGGGCCGAGGCCCGAGGTCTGAGTCGTTCCGAAGGCCACCGGGCGGGGCTGGAGGCGACGCGGCATGCCGTGCGGTTTTTCGCCGAACAAGGCGTGGGCACCCTGACGCTGTTCGCCTTTAGCAGCGAGAACTGGGGCCGCCCGCGCGAAGAGGTCGAGGCACTGTTCGATCTGTTTGTGTCCGCCATCGAGGCGGAACTCCCGGAACTGATCGAGCGCGGGATCGCGCTCACCTTTATTGGCGATCGCGCAAGCTTCCCGTCGGATCTGCAGACGCGGATGGCGGAAGCCGAGCAGGCCTCTGCCGCCAACGAGGGTATGCGGGTTGTCGTGGCACTGGGATACGGTGGCCGCTGGGACATCCTGCAGGCGGCCCGCCGGTGGGTGGCCGCGGGCGACGAAGGGGCGAATCCCGAGACTTCTTTCGCCGGCTATTTGAGCACGGCCGGGATGCCGGACGTCGATCTGTTGATCCGCACCGGCGGCGAACGCCGCATCAGCAATTTCCTCCTGTGGCAGGCGGCGTATGCCGAGTTGCTCTTCATCGAGACGTTCTGGCCGGACATCACAGCCGATGATCTGCGACAGGGGCTGGCGTGGTATGCGAGTCGCCAGCGGCGTTTCGGCTGCGTGACCGGAGCCGCCGAGGCAAGTGCGCGGGAGGTACCGAGTGCTTAAACAACGGATTCTGACCGCCGCGGCACTGGGTTTGCCGGCGCTGGCCCTGGTGGCCTGGGGCCCGAACTGGGCGGTGCTGGCGCTGGTCGCGCTGGTCCTCGGGTTGGCGACCTGGGAGTGGGGTGGACTGGCTGGGCTCGAACACCCGTTGGCACGCGGCGCGCTGGTGGCGGCCGTGGTGGTTCCCGTGCTTGCGCTCGGTCTGGCGCCGGTTGCGGGGCTGCACTACCTGATCCTGGGTCTGGTGTTGCTGTGGTGGCTGGTGATCCTGTTGCTGTTGCCGTTTTATCGCGAGCGCGAGACGGCCGCACCGGCATCCAGTCGGATCCTCTTTGCGGTGGCCGCGATCATGACGTTGGTGCCGGCGGGAATGGGCCTGGTTTGGCTGCATGCCCTGGCACCGTTGCTGGTGGTCTATCTGGTGGTGCTGGTTGGCCTGGCCGACACCGGGGCGTATTTCGCCGGGAAGGCGTTCGGGCGCAACCCGCTGGCGCCGCATATCAGTCCCGGGAAGACCCGCGAGGGCTTGCTTGGCGGTCTACTGACGGTGCTGGCCTTCGCGATCGTGGTGGCGGCCGTTTGGGGCCTCGAGCCGATGGACGCGATGGTATTCCTGCTGCTGTCGGTGCTGATCGGGCTGGTCTCGGTCGTGGGGGACCTGTTCGAGAGCATCCTGAAGCGACAGGCTGGCGAGAAGGACAGTGGTTCCTTGCTGCCGGGCCACGGGGGTATTCTGGACCGGTTCGACAGCATGGTCGCGGCGGCTCCGGTTTTCCTGGCGGGGTTGCTGTGGCTGGCGCTGATTCCGGCCCCGCCGGTGGCGGCATAGCGCGAACGGACGCAGGTACCCATGAAGACGACGCAGATCACCATTCTCGGATCAACCGGCAGCATCGGGTTGAGTACGCTCGATGTCGTGGCGCGTCAGCCGGAACGCTTCCGCGTGTATGCCCTGACGGCGCATCGCAATGTGGAGCGCATGCGCGCGCAGTGCCTGGCGCACCACCCGGAAGTGGCCGTGATGGTCGATCCCGATGCCGCCGAGGCTCTGCGCACGGCTTTGGCGGCGGTCGGCTCGCGTACCGAGGTGCGGGCGGGTGCGGAGGCCCTGGCTGAGGTCGCCCGGGAGCCCCGGGTCGACGCGGTGATGGCGGCGATCGTGGGCGCAGCCGGACTGTTGCCGACGCTGGCCGCGGCCGAGGCGGGCAAACGGGTGCTGCTCGCCAACAAGGAGGCGCTGGTCATGTCCGGGGCCTTGCTGATGGATGCCGTGCGCCGCTCCGGTGCCTGTCTTCTGCCGATCGATTCCGAGCACAACGCGATCTTTCAGTGCCTTCCCAATGGCTACGTCTGTGCCGAGTCGGTGACACCGCACGGGGCACGCCGGATCTGGCTCACCGCATCGGGGGGGCCGTTTCGCGACCGTCCGCTGGACAGCTTTGCCGGGATTACGCCGGACGAAGCCTGCGCCCACCCCAATTGGGATATGGGGCGCAAGATCTCGGTGGACTCGGCGACGATGATGAACAAGGGGCTCGAGGTGATCGAGGCCTGCTGGCTGTTTGCCGTGGCGCCCTCGACGATTCAGGTGGTACTTCACCCGCAGAGCATCGTGCATTCGATGGTGGCCTACGATGACGGGTCGGTACTCGCGCAACTCGGCAATCCCGACATGCGCACACCGATCGCCCATGCGCTGGCCTGGCCCGAGCGTATGGAGTCGGGCGTTGAACCGCTGGATCTGCTCACGATGGGCAAGCTGGAGTTCTCCGAGCCGGAAGCGGCACGTTTCCCGGCGCTCGGTCTCGCCTACGCCGCACTGGAGCGTGGAGGGACGGCCACCGCGGTTCTCAACGCGGCCAATGAAGTGGCGGTGGATGCCTTCCTGGGAGAGCGCCTGGCCTTCAGCGAGATCCCGGCGGTGATCGCCACGACCCTGGAGGCGATCGAGGCCGAGGCGGCCGATTCGCTGGAGCGCGTCCTGGGTGCGGACCGGCGGGCTCGCGAGGTCGCGAGCGAGTATGTCGCGAACGCACGACCCGTCCTGTCATGACGTTCCTGACGAGCCTGCTGGCGTTTGCGGTGGCCATTGGCGTACTGGTGACCGTGCACGAATATGGGCACTACCTCGCCGCCCGTCTGGTGGGGGTGAAGGTGCTGCGCTTCTCGGTGGGTTTCGGCCGGCCGATTTTCAAGCGCTACTTCGGGCGGGACCGGACGGAATTCGTGATTGCCGCATTGCCGCTGGGTGGCTACGTGAAGATGCTCGACGAGCGCGAGGGTCCGGTGGCGGAGGAGGAGGTCACGCGCGCCTTCAACCAGAAAGGTCTTGGGGCCCGTACATTCGTGGTGTCGGCCGGTCCGGCGGCGAATTTCCTGCTTGCGATCCTGGTCTACGCCGTGATGTTCATGGTGGGTGTGGGCGGGATCAAGCCCATTCTGGGCGAGGTGGCGCCGGATACGCCGGCCGCCGAGGCGGGCCTCGAGCGGGGGCAGGAGATCCTGCGGGTGGGCGATCGTGAAGTGGCGGACTGGGAGCAGGTCAACCTGCGCCTGCTGGACCATGCGGTTCGCGGCGAGGCGGTCACCCTGCTGCTGCGGGGCACGGACGGTCGAGAGATCGAGCGGGAGGTGGACCTGCGGGATCGTCAGGCGTTGCTGGCAGAGGGGCAGTTCCTCGACAAGCTGGGGTTGCAGCCCTATCGACCGATGCTGGAACCGCGGATCGGTGCCGTCGAGGGTGGGAGCCCCGCGGCGGCGGCAGGACTGGAGGTCGGGGATCGCGTGCTGGCAGTGGAAGGCGAGCCGGTCGCGGACTGGAATCGCTGGGTCGAGGTGGTGCGTGCGCATCCAGAAGCCGATCTGCGGGTCACCGTGGAGCGCGACGGGCGCACCCTGGAACTACGGATGACGCCGGAGGCGACGGATCACGAGGGGGTGGCCATTGGCCGTATCGGCGCGGGCGTGGATACGGATCAATCGGCGGCACGGGACATGGCCGTACTGGTGCGCCAGGGTCCGGGATCGGCATTTGTCTCGGGGGCGGAGCGGACGTGGGATGTGACCGTCCTGACACTTGGCATCCTGTGGCGAATGATCACCGGGGATGCGTCGGTTAAAAATATCAGCGGACCGGTTACCATAGCCGAGTTTGCGGGGGTCTCGGCATTGATCGGGATTTCGGCGTTCCTGGGATTTCTCGGGCTGGTGAGCGTCTCGCTCGGGATCATCAATCTGCTGCCGATCCCGATGCTGGATGGCGGCCATTTGCTGTATTACGCCGCCGAGGCGGTGAAGGGCAGCCCGGTGTCGGAGCGCACCCAGATAATCGGTCAGCAGGTGGGTCTGCTGGCGATCGCGGGGCTGATGGTACTGGCCCTGTACAATGATTTGACACGACTGTTCGGTTAGGCGAGGGCACTCTGGAGCGGCATCCCGGGTGCCTCGATCAGCCCACCGAACGGCCTATTTTTTGGCGGAGAGCATGGCGCGAAACAGCTTGAGAGGAATGGCCCTGGTCGGTTTGCTGGGCCTGGCGGGGACGGCCTGGGGCCAGGCCTACGAGATCGAGGATATCGAGATCGAGGGGCTGGAACGGATCACCGCCGGTACCGCGCTCAGTTATCTGCCCGTGCAGGTTGGGGATACCTTCGACGACAATCGCAGTCCGGAGGTGATCCGCGAGCTGTTCCAGACCGGCTTCTTCGACGATGTGGAGATCGCCCGGCGCGGGGACGTCCTCGTTGTGATTGTCTCGGAACGCCCCGCGATCAACGAGATCAATTTTTCCGGTAACCGGGATATCCCCGACGAGGGCTTGCGCGAGGCGCTGGATTCGGCCGGCCTGCGTTCCGGGCGGGTATTCAACCGCACGATGCTGGACCGCATCGAGAGCGAGCTGCGCCAGCAGTATTTCGCGCGCGGACGCTACAACGTGCAGGTCGATGTGGAGATCGTGGAACTGCCGCGTAACCGCGTGGACATCGAGATCGACATTACCGAAGGGCCGGTGGCCAAAATCCGCCAGGTCAATGTGGTGGGTAACGAGAGCTACTCGGGTCGTGAACTGACCCGGCGTTTCGAGTCCGGCGTGCCACGCTGGTGGGCCTTTTTCAGTCGGCGGGACAATTACTCGCGCGAGAAGCTGTCCGGGGATCTGGAACAGCTCCGTTCGCATTATCTGGATCAGGGTTTCCTGGAGTTCGATATCGACTCCACTCAGGTGACGCTGACGCCGGATCGCCGGGATCTGTTCATCACGATCAACGTCGACGAGGGCGATCGCTATACGGTGACTGGTGTGGATCTCGCCGGGGAGTTCGTGATCCCGCGGGAGGAACTGGAAAGCCTGATTGACGTGGACATCGATGCGCCGTTTTCGCGCAGCCAGGTGACCGAATCCGCCGAACGGATCAGCGAGCGCCTGACCCGGGAAGGTTTCGCATTCGCCAACGTGAACCCGGTGCCCGACGTGGACGAGGACAACCGCGAAGTGGCGATCACGTTCTTCGTCGACCCGGGTCCGCGCGTCTATGTTCGGAACATCCGGATCACCGGCAATCAGAACACCGAGGAACGGGTGTATCGCCGCGAGATGCGGCAGATGGAGAGTGCCTGGTACAACGGGGCATTGGTCGAACGTTCCCGGGTGCGTGTCCAGCGGCTGCCGTTCGTCCAGAGCGTGAACGTGGAGACCGAGCGGGTCGCCGGTACCGATGACGAAGTGGACCTGAATATCACCGTGACCGAGCAGCAGTCCGGGGCCTTGTCGCTGGGCGCCGGGTTCTCGCAGAACCAGGGGCTGCTGCTGACCGCGAGCCTGACACAGGACAACTTCCTTGGGACCGGCAATCGCTTCTCCACCGAGGTGAGTACCAGCAAGGTCAACCAGCTGTTCCGCATGAGCGTCACCAATCCGCACTTCACCCCCTCCGGTGCGAGTCGCGGGTTCTCCGTGTTTTATCGCAAGATCGACGCCGAGGAGGCCAACATCTCGCGGTATTCATCCAACCGCTTTGGCTTCGACGTGACCTACGGGATTCCGCTGTCGGAGTTCGACCGGATTCAGGTGCGACCGGGTTTCGAGAACATCGAGATCGAGACGGTCGAACGCTCCGACACTCGTATCGGAACCCCGGACGAGATCATCGACGAGCTGGACGAATTTGGCGATTCCGCGAACCTCTACAAGCTCGAGACCAGCTACGTCCACGATACGCGGGACAGCACGACCTTCGCCTCGCAAGGCCGTCGTCATCGGGTCGGCCTGGAAGTCACGGTGCCGGGCAGTGACCGCGAGTTCTACAAGCTCACCTATTCGGGCCAGGAGATCTTCCGGCTGTCCGATCGGTACTCCTTCAGCCTCTCCGCCGGACTCGCGTACGCGGATGGCTACGGAGGGGATGACGTGCCGTTCTACGAACGGCTGTTTGCCGGGGGCATTCGCTCGGTCCGCGGCTACGAGGACAACCAGCTGGGCGATCTGCGACCGATCCGCGATGGTCAGGTGGCGACGCGCGATTCCAATGATGATCCTTACGGTGGGCGTTTCCGGACTACGCTGTCCGCGGAATTGTTCTTCCCGATGCCGTTTGCGGCCGACAACGATGCAGTCCGCATGAGTACCTTTGTGGACGCGGGGAATGTGTTCCATGATGTGTCGGACTTTGATACCAGCGAGTTGCGGGCATCGGCGGGTGTGGCGGTGACCTGGTTCTCGCCGGTGGGGCCGTTGAGCTTCAGTGTGGCCGAGCCGTTCAACGATCAGCCGGGTGATGAGCTGCAGCGCTTCCAGTTCCTGCTGGGGGCCAGTTTCTGAGGATGATCGATGCAAGCGCATCGGGAGGCGTCATGAGATCCGGGATGGCCTGGTTCGCGGCGGTGATCCTCGTCGTCAGCGGATGGCTGGTGGTACCCGCTGTGGCCGGGGCGCAGAACGTCGCATTCGTGACGATGAACCGGATTCTCGAGGATTCGCCGCAGGCCGAAGAGGCCATGCGCGAACTGGAGCGCGAGTTCTCGCCGCGCGATTCGGAGCTGGTGGCGGAGCGTGAGGAGCTGCAGCGGCTGCGTGACCGGCTGGAACGTGACGGGGACCTGATGAACCCATCGGAACGGGCGGACCTGGAGCGGGAGTTCTCGCAACGTTCGCGCGAATTCCGGCGGGCGCAGGAGAGCTTCAGCGAAGACCTGAACGTACGCCGCAACGAGGAGCTGGCCAAACTGCAGCGACGGATCAACGATGCCATCGTCGATCTCGCCCGGGAACGCGACATTGATCTGATCCTGACCGAGCGCAACGTGCTGTATGCCAGCGACCGGATCGACATCACGGACGACATCCTTGCCACAATGCAGCGAGACTGACGGCGGGTATTTGGCCCGTGAGCTGGCCGAGGCGCTGGGCGGGCAGCTCACGGGAGATGGGCAACGCCGCTTCACCGGGTTGAGCCCGCTGGCCACGGCAGGCCCCTGCGATCTGAGTTTTGTGACGGACGCCGGGCGTCATGCCGAGGCCCTGGCAGCGAGTGCCGCGGGTGTCATCCTGGTACCGGTGGCCGCGGGGCTGCAAGCGACGGCTTCCCGAACCCTGATCCACCTGGATGATGTCTACCTGGGCTATGCGCGAGCGAGTCAGTGGCTGGGCAGGCCACGTCGCGCCCGAGCTGCGGGTGTCCATCCGGGTGCGTTTGTGGATCCCGAGTCCTCGGTTGCTCCCGACGCATTCGTGGGGCCCGGGGCGGTGATCGGCGCGGGGGCTACGGTGGGACCCCAGAGTGTCGTGGGGGCGCACTGCGTGGTGGGCGAGGGGGTGATGGTGGGGGCCGATACCTTCCTGCACCCCCGTGTGACCCTGCTTGAAGGCGTTGCGGTGGGGGATCGCTGCATCCTGCACAGTGGTTGCGTGATCGGGGCCGATGGCTTTGGCTTCGCCCCCGCGGGCGACCAGGGTTGGGAGAAGATCGAACAGCTGGGCCATGTCGTGATCGGTTCCGATGTGGAAATCGGAGCGAACACGACCATCGATCGCGGGGCGTTGCGCGCGACGCGGATCGGGAGGGGTGTAAAGATCGACAACCTGGTTCATGTTGCCCATAACGTCGAGATTGGCGACCATACAGCCATTGCCGGCTGTGTGGGGATCGCGGGCAGTGCCCGGATCGGCGCGCATTGTGCAATCGGGGGCGGCGCCGGGATCCTGGGCCACCTGTCCATCGTGGATCACGTCACCATTCACGCGATGACCCTGGTCACGCGCTCCATTACGCGGCCGGGTCACTACGCCTCTGGAGTCCCGCATCAAGAGGCCCGGTTGTGGAATCGCATGCTGGCCCGACTGCGCCGTCTGGCGCGTTAGGCGATCGAGGGGCGATCGATCGGCCCTGGTAGTAACTGGCCTTGCCGCGCGTGGGGAGGCCGAGTCGAACGTCGTATTGCACGTCCCGCGCAGCGGTCCGGATGCGGCACAACAAGATCAAGAGAAAGGACACCGGCGTGGATGACTTTAATGTCCAGGAGATCATGCGCTACCTGCCGCATCGTTACCCGTTCCTGATGGTGGATCGGGTGCTGGAGTGGGAGGCGGGCAGCTATCTGACGGGGATCAAGAACGTCAGCATCAACGAACCGTATTTCCAGGGGCACTTCCCGATCAAGCCGGTGATGCCCGGGGTTCTGATCCTCGAGGCCCTGGCACAGGCCACCGGCCTGCTTGCGTTCAAGACCGAAGAGGCGCGTAACGAGAACCAGGACAAGCAGCAGCTGTACCTGTTTGTCGGGATCGACGAGGCGCGCTTCCGGCGCCAGGTGGTACCCGGCGATCAACTCCACCTGCGGGTGGATCTGAAGCGTACGGTGCGGGGTATCTGGCGCTTCGACGCGGTCGCGAAGGTGGGCGACGACGTGTGCGCGACGGCGCAGCTCATGTGTTCCGGTCAGGAAATCCCGGCGTGATCGATCCGCGCGCGGACGTCCACCCCAGCGCCGAGATCGACAGCTCGGTGACGATCGGGCCGTTCTCGGTCATCGGTGCCAATGTGAAGATCGGCGCGGATACCTGGGTGGGCCCGCATGTGGTGATCAACGGACCGACCGAGATCGGGCGGGAAAACCGAATCTTTCAGTTCTCCTCGATCGGGGAGGAGCCTCAGGACACCAGCTATCGGGGTGAACCCACGCGGCTGATCATCGGCGATCGCAACGTGATTCGGGAGTCGGTAACGCTGCACCGCGGAACCGAGAAGGGGCTGGGTGAGACGGTCATCGGGCACGACAACCTGATCATGGCGTATGTCCACATCGCGCACGACTGCACCATCGGGAACGGCATCATCTTCTCCAATGCCACGTCGCTTGCCGGGCACGTGGAGATCCAGGATCACGCAACGCTGGGTGGTTTCACCCTGGTGCATCAGTTCTGTCGCGTCGGCACCTACGCCTTCACCAGCATGGGTGCGGCGCTGAACCGTGACCTACCGCCGTATTGCCTGGCGAGCGGCAACTATGCGCGGCTGATCGGGATCAACAAGGTTGGACTCAAGCGCAACGGTTTCTCCAATGACGCCATTCAGGCGCTGCACCGGGTATTCATCCAGGGAATGCGTGGACGCGCCGGGCGCGAAAGTCATCTGGACGCCATGTTCGAGGAGACCGAGGTGCCGGAGGTGCGCAATCTGATCGGTTTCGTGCGCGGCAGTCGTCGCGGCATTCTGCGCGGCGGTCGTCCGCACTGACGCGGTCGCTGCGGGGCAGGGCCCTGTGTGCTGCCCAAGCGTTTGCTCCCCAAACGAACCGTCGCCCTTAGATCGGCTTCTCGCTGTCGCTTAGTTGGCCGTGGTGCAGGAGTTGGTGCGCCATTTCGGCCACGCGGCGGTCGGCTCCGCCATTGCCCAGGTGATCGCGCACTTGCGCCAGGCGATCGCGCATCGCGTCCAGGGCCGGGGGGCGGTCGAGCAGATCCGCGGCGTCGTGGGCCAGGCGCTCGGCGGTCGCCTGCTGTTGCAGGTATTCGGGCACCAGGCGCTCGCCGCCCACGATGTTGACCAGGGCGATGTTCTCAACCCGCACGAGACGCGAGAAGACCGCGTGGCTCAGGGTGCCCATGCGGTAGAACACCAGCATCGGGGCCTGGAGCAGACCGGCCTCTAGGGTTGCCGTGCCCGAGGCGATCAGCAATAGATCCGCCCCCGCCATCAGGGAGTGGGTGGCGGTGTCGCCGCCCACGAAATGGACGGGGAGATCGTCACAGGTGGCGAGGGCCCCCAAGTGTTCCGTGGTGACCCCCGGCGCCATGGAGGCCACGAACTGGATGTCCGGGTGCGACATGTGGAGGCGGCGGGCGGTGTCCACGAGCATGGGCCAGTGGCGCTTCAGTTCGCCGTTGCGGCTGCCGGGGAGAAGACCGACCAGGCGCGTATTGGCCGCGAGGCCAAGCTGTTCGCGAATCGGCTGTTTGGGCGGCTGCACCCGATCCACGAGAGGGTTTCCGACATAGCGTACTGGCACCCCGGCCTTCTCGTAGACGTCGGTTTCGAAGGGAAAAAGTACCGCCATCGCGTCCACGCTGCGCTGGATGCGCTTGATCCGGCCCGAACGCCACGCCCACAGCTGCGGGCTGACATAGAACAGCACGCGGATACCGAGGCGGCGGGCGTGGGCAGCCAGGCGCAGGTTGAACTCCACGTAGTCCACCAGGACCAGCAGGTCCGGGCGGTGGGTCTCCAAATGCTCGCACATGCGCCGGAACAGCCGGCGCAGGCGCGGGTAGTTGACCAGCACATCGACCAGGCCCACCACGGCCAGTTCGGAGACGTCGATCAGGGTGTCGACCCCGGCGGCGCGCATCTGCGTCCCGCCCATGCCCGTGTAGCGGAGACCGGGCTCCAGTGCCGAGAGTTCGTGGACCAGTCCCGCCCCGAGTGCGTCACCGGAGCTTTCGCCGGCGCAGATCACGACATGCTGCGTCATGACCGGTGGGGACCCCCTGTGGAAGCGATGTGGCGCGGCGTCACGCGAGGGCGGCGCGGATCTTCCCGCAGATCATGTCGATGGTCGCATCCTCGAGTTCCGGGAACACCGGCAGGGACAGGCAGCGCGCGGCGACGTCTTCGGTGACCGGCAGCGATTCCGGCCGGTTCGGGAGATCGGCGAAGGCCTTTTGCTGATGCAGGGGTACCGGGTAGTAGATTGCACAGGCCACCTCGGCGGCCTTGAGCGCCTCCATGATCGCGTCGCGATGATCAGTCAGCAGCGTGTACTGGTGGTAGACGTGGACCCCGATGCCGTCCTCGAACGGCACTTCGACCGGCAGCCCGGCCAGGCCATCGCGATAACGTGCCGCCACCCGGCGGCGTTCGGCGTTGTAGGTGTCGATATGCGGCAGCTTCACCCGCAGGATCGCCGCCTGCATCTCGTCCAGGCGGCTGTTGTAGCCGATCTCGTCGTGGTAGTAGCGCACGCTGGAACCGTGGTTGCGCAATCGGCGCAGGGTATCGGCGGCGGACGGGCAGTTGGTGGTCACCAGACCCCCGTCGCCGAAGGCCCCGAGGTTCTTGCTGGGGAAGAACGAAAAGCAGCCGAAGGCGGTGGCCGCGCCGGTCTGTACGCCATCGACCGTCGCGCCGAAGGACTGTGCGCAATCCTCGACGATCATCACCTTGTGTTTATCGGCGATAGCCTGCAGGCGCGGCATGTCGGCCGGCTGCCCGAACAGGTGGACCGGCAGGATCGCGCGGGTGCGCTCGGTGATGGCCGCCTCGACCTGGTCCGGGTCGATGTTGAAGGTGCGCGGGTCGATGTCCACGAATACCGGGTCGGCCCCGACATAGCGGATCGCCTCGGCCGTGGCAATGAAGGTAAACGGGGTGGTGATGACCTCGTCGCCCGGGCCGATGCCGGCCGCGGCCAGCGCCAGATGCAGGGCATCCGTGCCGGAGGCACAGGTGATCGCGTGTTCCACGCCCAGGTACTCGGCGATCTCCTGCTCCAGGGCCTGGACGTTGGGGCCGAGGATAAAGCGCGCACCGGCCAGCACGTCCTGTAGCGCGGCATCGATTTCGGGGCGCAGGGTCTGGTACTGGCGCTGCAGGTCGACCATCGGGATCACGGCTTGACTCCTGTGGGGTTCGCGTCGAGGTGGCTGTGCGGACCGTCGGCCCGGCTCATGATGTTCAGGTTTTCGTAGACCAGGTCGGTGATGCGGCTGGCCGTTTCCAGGGCCCGCTGGCCGTCACGGCCGCTGACCACGACCGGTCCCTGACCGCGCACGGCGGCGACAAAGGCCTGGATCTCCGCCAGCAGGGCATCCGCCTCGTCGAAGACACTCTCCGTGCGGTGAATCGCAGGGGCTCCCGTCTCCGGATCGGGTTCGCCAATGTGGTTCAGCGACAGGATGCGGTTCTGGAAGTCCACCGAGGCGTAGGCATGTGACTGGAAGATGCGCATGCGGCGCTCGGACTTGGTGCTGATGCGACTGGAGGTGACGTTGGCTACGCAGCCGTCCGCGAATTCCAGTCGGGCATTGGCGATGTCGATGTCGCCGGTCAGCACGCGGGCGCCGGAGGCGCGAATGTCGGTCAGCGGGGCATCCACCAGCGACAGGATGATGTCGATGTCGTGGATCATCAGATCGAGCACGACCGACACGTCGGTGGCGCGCGGCTTGTAGGGCGCCAGGCGGTGCGACTCGATAAACCGCGGGTGCAACGGGGTCTCGGTCAGGCGGCGTAGCGCGGCATTGAAGCGTTCCAGGTGCCCGACCTGGAGGACGACGCCCTGTTGCTCGGCGATCTGGTTCAGCGTTTCGGCCTGCTCCAGGGTGGCGGTAATCGGCTTCTCGACCAGGACATGACAACCGGCCTCGAGGAAGTCCCGGGCGATGTCGAAGTGCAGGGTGGTCGGTGCGGCGATGGAGACCGCATCGACCTGACCGATCAGGGCGCGATGGTCGGTCTCCGCGCGGCAGCCGTGCTCCGCCGCGACGCGGCTGGCGGTTTCGGAATCGGCATCGACCACGGCAACCAGTTCGGTGTCCGGCAGCGCGGCGTATTTGGCGGCATGCCATTTGCCAAGATGGCCCACGCCGATAGCGGCGCAGCGTAACGGAGATTGGGACATGAGTAGGCTCGGATCCGGAGGGGGTGTGCTAGGATTTTCGGCGCTATTGTAACGGATCCCCGGCGCGGCGCATGTTCGCGTTCGGGCGATTGCCCGCAGTTCACCGTGGTGGAGACTCCATGTCCGATTTAGAGGCAGCGCAGCGCTACGTCGCCGGCGTGGACGAAGTGGGGCGCGGGCCGCTGGCCGGGCCGGTGGTGGCGGCCGCCGTCATCCTGCCGGAGGGCTACACCTGCCCCGGCTTGACCGACTCCAAGAAGCTCAGCGCGAAACGCCGCGAGACGCTGGACGTGCAGATCCGTGCCGACGCGCTGGCATGGTCGCTGGGCCGGGCCGAGGCGGCGGAGATCGATGAACTGAACATCCATCATGCGACGCTGCTCGCCATGCAGCGAGCGGCGGCCGGGCTCGCCATCGCGCCGGCACATCTGCTGGTGGACGGGCGCTTCACACCGCAGGGTCCCTGGACTGCCGAGGCGATCGTCGGCGGGGATGGCTCGGTGGCTGCAATCAGTGCCGCCTCCATCGTCGCGAAGGTGGCGCGCGACGGCTGGTTGCGCGATCTGCATCACGACTACCCCGATTACGGCTTCGATCGCCATTCCGGCTACCCCACGGTGGCGCATCGCGAGGCCCTGGAACGGTTGGGGCCGTGCCCGCAACACCGCCGTAGTTTCGGCCCCGTAGCGCGTGCGCTGGCGGCGCGTGAACAGGAGATGGGGGCATGAGCGAAGGCCATCCCGGTTTCGTGCACCTGCGGGTGCATTCGGAGTATTCCCTGATCGACGGGCTGGTCCGCCTCAAGCCACTGGTGAACGCGGTGGCCGAGGGCGGGATGCCGGCCGTCGCGGTAACCGATCACTGCAACCTGTTCGGGCTGGTAAAGTTCTACCGTGCCGCGATCGCAAAGGGTGTGCAGCCCATCATCGGTGCGGACGTTCTGGTGCGCGATGCCCGTGCCGACGGGAGCCTTGCTCGCATGACCCTGCTGGCGCAGAACGACCCGGGTTATCGCAATCTGACCCGGCTGATCTCGCGCGCCTGGCAGGAGGGCCAGGAGAAGGGCATTCCGCGGGTGGACTGCGCCTGGCTGGATGCGGCCGCCGAGGGCCTGATCGCATTGTCTGGCGGGATCGACGGCCTGTTCGTGAACGGTTCGGGGGCCGCGCGCGCGCTATTGGCCGAGGATCTCGAGCCGTGGATGCAGCGCTTCCCGGGTCGCTTCTATCTGGAACTGGTGCGCAGCGACCGCCCGGGCGAAGAGGCCTGGATCGAACAGGCGCTGGCCGCGGCCGAGGCCTTCGATCTGCCGGTGGTGGCCACCAATGATGTTCGCTTCCTGCGGCCCGAGGACTTCGAGGCCCACGAGGCGCGCGTCTGCATCCATGACGGCGTGACCCTGGACGACCCACGGCGCCCGCGCCGTTACTCGGAGGCGCAGTATCTGCGTACACCCGAGGAGATGGCGGAGCGGTTCGCGGACATTCCCGAGGCCCTGGCCAACAGCGTGGCGATCGCCCGGCGCTGTTCGGTGAGCCTGACCCTGGGCGAATCGGTGCTGCCGGACTTCCCGGTCCCCGAGGGCTATACGGTCGAAGATCATCTGCGCGAGACCTCGGCGCAGGGGTTGGCGGGGCGCCTCGAGCGCTTCTGCTTCGCGCCGGCGGCGGATTACGAGGCGCGCTTGCAGCGCGAGCTGGACGTGATCTGCCAGATGGGTTTCCCCGGCTACTTCCTGATCGTGGCGGACTTCATCCAGTGGGCCAAGGACAATGGCATCCCCGTGGGCCCGGGGCGTGGTTCCGGTGCGGGCTCTCTGGTGGCCTATGCGCTGGGTATTACCGACCTGGATCCATTGCGTTACGATCTTCTTTTCGAGCGATTTCTCAACCCTGAACGTGTCTCCATGCCCGACTTCGATGTCGACTTCTGCATGGAGCGACGCGACGACGTGATCGACTACGTCGCCGAGCGCTACGGGCGCGACAAGGTCTCGCAGATCATCACCCACGGCACCATGGCCGCCAAGGCGGTGGTGCGCGACGTCGGGCGTGTGCTGGGCCATGGCTACGGTTTCGTCGACCGCATTGCCAAGCTGATCCCGTTTGAGCTGGGCATGACCCTGCAAAAGGCCCTGACCGAGAGCGCGGACCTCAAGACGCAGTACGACGAAGACGAGGAGGTGCGCGCGATCATCGATCTCGCGCAGAAACTCGAGGGCCTCACCCGGAACGCGGGCAAGCATGCCGGCGGGGTGGTCATTGCGCCCTCGGCGCTGACCGACTTCTCGCCGCTGTACTGCGAAGACGACGGTGGCTCGCTAGTGACCCACTTCGACAAGGATGACGTCGAGGCGGTCGGCCTGGTGAAGTTCGACTTCCTCGGCCTGCGCACGCTCACCATCATCGACTGGGCGGTGGACAACATCCGCAAGATGGATGCCGCGGTGCAGGTGGATCTGGATGCGATCCCGCTGGATGACCCGGACACCTTCCGCCTGCTGAAGGACTACCAGACCACCGCGGTGTTCCAGCTGGAATCCGGCGGGATGAAGGATCTGATCAAGCGTCTGCAGCCGGACAGCTTCGAGGAGATCATCGCGCTGGTGGCGCTCTACCGCCCGGGCCCGCTGCAGTCGGGCATGGTGGACGACTTCATCGACCGCAAGCATGGTCGTGCCCAGGTGGAATATCCGCATCCGGATCTGGAACCCATTCTCCAGCCCACCTACGGCGTGATCCTGTATCAGGAGCAGGTGATGCAGATCGCCCAGGTGCTGGGCAATTACACCCTGGGTGGTGCGGATCTGTTGCGCCGCGCGATGGGCAAGAAGAAGCCCGAGGAGATGGCCAAGCAGCGCGAGATCTTCCTCGAGGGTGCACTGGGGCGCGGTGTGGATGAAGGGGTTGCGACCTACATCTTCGACCTGATGGAGAAATTCGCGGGCTACGGCTTCAACAAGTCGCACTCCGCGGCCTATGCCCTGGTTGCCTACCAGACCGCCTGGCTCAAGGCGCATTATCCGGCGCCGTTCATGGCGGCGGTGCTGTCCGCGGACATGGACAACACCGACAAGGTGGTGGGGCTGATCGAGGAATGCCGCAACATGGGCCTGGAGGTCCTGCCGCCGGACGTCAATCAGTCGGACTACCGCTTTACCTGCCACGACGCGCAGACCGTGGTCTACGGCCTGGGCGCGATCAAGGGCGTTGGGGAGTCGGCCATCGACACCCTGCTCAAGGCGCGCGGCGAGGGCGGTGAATTCCACGGGCTGGTGGACCTGTGCCAGCGGGTGGATCTCGGCAAGCTGAACAAGCGTGTGCTGGAGACGCTGGTGCGCGCCGGCGCGATGGATCGGATCGGCGCCAACCGTGCGACGCTGCTGAACGACATCCCGATGGCGGTCGCGGCAGCCGAACAGAGCGAGCGCAATGCCAATCTGGGTGTGGTGGACCTGTTCGGGGATCCGGCTGCGGCCGTGATCCCGGATAGTGCGACCCTCGCCGAGATGGAGGACGACGATCGTCTGCGCGGCGAGAAGGACACCCTGGGGCTTTATCTGACCGGTCACCCGGTGGAGCGCTACCGCGCCGAGTTGCTGCGCCTGACCGGCACCACGCTGCAGGCGCTGGAGGCCAAGCTGGAGGATCGCCCGGACGAGCCCCAGGGCCAGAAATGGCGGGGCAAGCAGGAAACCGTGCGCATCGCCGGTCTGATCGTCGGGGTGCGAGTGCGCAACACGCAGAGCGGGCGCATGGGCATCGTCACCCTGGACGACCGCAGCGGGCGGGCCGAGGTGGTGTTGTTCAACGACGACTTCACCACCTACAAGGACCGTCTGGAGCCGGATGCCCTGCTGGTCGCGGAGGGCACGGTGACGCTCGACGACTATGCCGGCGGGATCCGTATGCGGGCCCGTACCGTGTACAGCCTGGATGAAGCGCGGGTCCAGTGGGCCCGCGCGCTGCACCTGTGCCTGGAAGGGGTGGTTCCCGAGCAGGTGGCCCATTTGCGCGGGCTGATGGAGCCGCATCGTGAGGGGCCTTGCCGGGTGCACCTGTGCTATCGCCGTGACGGGCTGGAGGCGGATATCAGCCTGCCGGAGGGATGGACCATCCGCCCGGACGAGCGGCTGTTGCGTGGCATTCAGCAGTCCCTGGGTCCGGGTTGCGAGGCCGAGGTGCTCTACGGCCGATAGCTGGAAACAAGGCGTCGCCGCACCTGCATTGGAGCGGGGATCGCCGCAATTGGTTACAATTCGCATCCTTCGTCGGTATCCACAACCAAGTCTTCGGGACCCTGCATGAATCCGGACTTTCTCGACTTCGAACAGCCCATTGCCGAACTGGAAGCGAAGATCCGCGATCTGCGCTATGTCGGCGACGATGCCGAGGTCAACATCCAGGAAGAGATCCAGCGCCTGGAAGGCAAGTGCCGGTCTTTGACCGAGAGCATCTTCGCCAAGCTGACCCCGTGGCAGGTCTCGCAGATGTCGCGGCATCCGCGGCGACCCTACACCCTTGACTACATTCCCGACTTGTTCGACGAGTTCGAGGAACTGCATGGCGACCGGGCGTTTGGCGACGACCCGGCGATCGTGGGCGGCGTGGCGCGCCTGGACGGGCGGCCGGTGATGCTGATCGGGCACCAGAAGGGGCGCCAGACCCGCGACAAGGTCTACCGCAACTTCGGCATGCCGCGCCCGGAGGGCTACCGCAAGGCCCTGCGTTTGATGGAGATGGCCGAGCGCTTTCGCATGCCCGTGCTTACCTTTATCGACACGCCGGGTGCCTACCCGGGCGTCGGGGCGGAAGAGCGTGGCCAGAGCGAGGCGATCGCGCGCAACCTGCGAGTGATGGCGCGGCTCGATACACCGATCATCGCCACGGTGATCGGCGAAGGCGGCTCCGGTGGGGCCCTCGCGATTGGGGTGGGCGACGCCACCCTGATGCTGCAGTACTCGACCTACTCGGTGATTTCGCCGGAGGGCTGTGCCTCCATCCTCTGGAAGAGCGCGGAAAAGGCCTCGGAGGCCGCGGAGGCCCTGGGCATCACGTCGGAACGCCTGCGCGAGCTGGGGCTGGTGGACCGCATCGTGCCGGAACCCCTGGGCGGTGCCCACCGCGACCCCGACACCATGTCCTCCAGTCTGCGCGCCGCGCTTCTGGAAACCCTGGACGGCCTGGAAGGGCTGGACCCGGGCAAGCGCCTGGAGCGGCGCTATCGCCGGCTGATGGATTACGGTGCCTTCCAGGAAGCCGCTTCCTGATCCCGGTGCCGGGGCGCTCGATCCTGTAGCCGCGGCGCTACGGGACTTCCTCCAGGCGCATCCCGGCTATCGTCAGGTGCGCATCGCCTTCAGCGGCGGTCTCGATTCGACCGTGCTGCTCCACGCCGCGGTGCGCCTGGGTATCCCCAAGCTCGAGGCCATGCACGTGGATCATTGCCTGCGTCCGGACTCCGGCGAGCAGGTCGAGCACTGCCGCGCCTTTGCACAGGCACTGAACTGCCCGTTCCGGCTCCGTACCCTCGGCTCACTCGACACCCGTGCCCTCGGCGTGGAGGCCGCGGCGCGCGAGGCACGCTACGCGATGCTGCGCGAAGGGCTGGACGCTACGGGCATCATCCTGGCCGCGCAACATGCGGACGATCAGGCCGAAACGTTCCTGCTGGCCGCCCTGCGCGGCAGCGGGCCCGAAGGGCTGCAGGCCATGCGGCCGCTGCGCCGCGAGGGCGAGACCTGGCTGGGGCGACCCTTGCTGGGCCTGCCCCGCGAGGCACTGGCCGCCTTGGCGGAGCAGGAGGGCCTCGACTGGTATGACGATCCCAGCAATCAAGATCCCCGATTCGACCGCAATTTCCTGCGCCAGTCGGTGCTGCCCTTGTTGCAGGAGCGATTTGATGGCGCGGCCGGGCTGGCGCGCGCTGCCGCCTGGCAGCAGGAGGCGGTCGGGCAATCCCGTCAGCACTTTTCCGGGCTACTGAAAGGGCTGCGAGACCCGCTGGACGGTAGCCTGGATCTCCGCGCCTTGCGCGCGCTCGACTCGAGTACCCAGCGCGGGCTGCTACGGCACTGGCTGCGCGAGCAGGGCCTTCGTGCGCCCGGCCACGACCGCCTGGGCGAATTCCTGCGCCAGGTTCTCGTGGACAACCCCGAGGCCTCCCCCGCCGTGGAATGGGATGGCGGATGGATGCGGCGTTATCGCGATCAGCTGCACGCCGGGCCGAAGGAGGAGGCTGCGGGTCCGCCGCCCGAACAGCCCTGGCCAGCCGATCAGTCGGAACTGATTCTGGCAGACGGACGCCGCCTGACCCGGGAGATGCTGCCGCGGCTCGGCGTTGACCGCGAGGCCGCGCTCACCGTTAGCTATCGAAGCGGGGGCGAGGTGGTCGCGACCCCCGTCGGGCGCCGATCCCTGAAAAAGCTGATGCAGGAGCGCGGGATCGCCCCCTGGGAACGCAATCGGGTTCCGCTTTTGTGTCAGCTGGATGGAACGATTGTGGCGGTGCTCTGGCCCGGGTCGGTTCACGCTGGGAGTTGACGCGCCTGTCCAAATCGGACAATTCTTGGATCGTATTCAGGGGTGCGGGTGAGTGGTACGTGACAGGTTTCGCGGCACAATGCGGACGACGTACGGGCATGGGGGTGCTGGCGGCCGGGATGTTGCTGGCCGCGCCTCTGGCCGCGGACTCGCTGATGCTCACGACCGAGAGCTACCCCCCGTTCAATTTCGAGACCGAAACGGGCGAGCTGGACGGGATCTCCATCCGGGTGATGGATGCCCTGCTGGATGTCGCCCAAGTGGACGCCGAGATCCGCCTGCTGCCGTGGAGTCGGGCCTACGCCGAGGCTCAGTCGGACCCTGGTACCTGCGTCTTTTCCACCACGCGCACCTCCGAACGCGAAGATCTGTTCACCTGGGTCGGTCCTCTCGTGGAAAACCAGTGGCATGCGTTCGTGCTTGAAGGTGCCGAGGTGGATGCGCAGTCTCTGGAGGATCTGGAACGCTACCGCGTCGGGGGCTATCGAGACGATGCCGTGGCGCTCTTCGTTGAGGGCCGGGGCATCCCCGTGGATACCGCACCGAATGACCGGCTGAATGCGCGCAAGCTTGCGGCCAACCGGATCGATGTATGGGTCAGCGGTGAACATCTGGCCCCGTGGTTTGCCCGCCAGGAGGGTATCGGTGAACTCCGGTCCCTGTTCGCGTTCAACGATACCGTGATGTCCCTGGCCTGCCACCCGGAAACCGCGCGAGCCCCGCTGGATCGCATGCAGGAGGAACTGGATGCGATGCGCGCGGACGGGCGCTATGCGGCCATCGTGCAGGATGTCCTGGACAGCAATGGAGAGCGCAATGACTGACGCAGCCGAGGCCCGGACGGAATCGTCGGCCCTGATCGCCGAGGAGGTGCTGGGCTTTCAGCGCAACATGACGCGGCGCGGCATCATCTTTTCGTTCACTGGCTACATTTCCGAGGGCATCCTGAAGGCCCTGGGGGATGCACTGCGGCAGAAAATCCGACTGGAGTCCACCGATACGAAGACCGTGAACCGCGTCTTTTCGGTATTCGTGGAACAGGTGCAGAACGTGATTCGCTATTCAGCGGAGCGTATCGAGCACGACGCGGAGCCCCCCGTCGAGCTGAGCTCCGGGATGATTACCGTCGGGTCGGAAAACGGCCGCTTCTTCGTCATTTGCGGCAACGTGATCGGGCGCAAGGATGCCGACACCCTGGCCGTGCGCCTGCGTGAGCTCGCGGGCATGGACAGCGATGAGTTGCGCCGCTTTTACAAGGAAAAGCTGCGGGAACCACCGGACGAAGGCAGCAAGGGCGGCAGCATCGGCCTGATCGAGATCGCACGCCGGGCAAGCGAGCCAATCCAGTTCGACTTTCAGCATCTCTCCGATGCGCAATCCTATTTTGTCCTGAAGGCCTATATCTGATGGCAGTCGTCGAGACCATTGAACACGCGGCAACCGACCGGACCCCGGCTGTCGTTTTCGATTTCGTGGCGGGGCAGTACCGGCTGTCCGGCGAGTCGTATCCGGAAGATGCCGCGAACTTCTACGGCCCGCTGACTCAGGGGTTGCGGCAGGCGATCGAGGACCGGGCCAGCGACGAGGTGGAGTTCACCGTGGAAATGATCTACTTCAACAGTTCGACTGCGAAGGCCTTGATGAACATGTTCCAGATCCTGGAAGAGGGCGCCGAGTCGGGTCTGAAGGTGCGGATCAACTGGTGTTACCACGATGACGACGAAACCATGGAGGAGTTCGGCGAGGACTTCTCCGAGGATTTCGAACACGCTGACTTCCGAATGTGTCCGCTGACATGAAGGCCCCCTCCCGAGAGGACCCGATGAATCCTGCTACCCGGCCACGGGAGGGCCAGGAAATGGAGAGGCTCGCGGACTTCTCCCTGTTCGAGCAGGAAAAGTCCGTCATGCAGCGCTCCGAGCAGATGCTCGAGGCGCTGGATGCGGTAGGCGATGGCGTGAAGGTGCTCGCCAAGGCCTATTCCGAGAGCTATCGGGCGCAGCGTCGCATGATGCGCATGAGCGACCGCATGCAGGCGGATCTGCAGGAGGCCAACCGCCAGTTGCGCGAGCAGGCGGAGCACCTGGCACAGCTCAACAATGCATTGTCCGACGAGGTGCGCGAGCGCGAGCGCCTGACAGCCGAGCTGGAGCGCCTGGCGCTGGAGGATGCCCTTACCGGCCTGTTCTCGCGTCGCCGGGTGATTGACTGCGTGGAGGGCATGGCGGATAGCGTCGGCGAGGAATCGCGTTCGCTCACCGTGATGATGCTGGATCTCGACGACTTCAAGGCGCTGAACGACACCCACGGCCATGCCGCCGGCGATTTCGCCCTCGAGAGCTTTGCCGACATCCTGCGGGGCGAGCTGGGGGCGGAACAGTACGCTGGGCGCATGGGCGGGGAAGAATTCCTGGTAGTGGCGGCGGATCTGGATTCCGAAGAGGCAGTCGCGCTGGCCGAGCGCATTCGTTCGTCGGTGGAGAATGCATCGCTGCACTGGAAGGACGAACCGCTCGCGCTGGCGGTTTCCATTGGCCTGGTCATCACCACGAACCCGTGGCCGGATGCCGGCGAGCTGGTGGCCCTGGCCGATGACCTGCTCTACCGGGCCAAGAACGAGGGACGCAACCGTGTCATCGTGCAAATGCACGGCGAACGCGGGTGATGGCGGGCGGCACCCGCCGGAATCGTAGCCTTGTCGCCAAGCTGGCCGTCGCCACGCTGCTGGCGGCGCTGGCGCTGAGCCTTCTCAGCAGCGCCTATGTCATTGCCTCGGACTGGCATGCCTTCCGTGCCGAGACCGGGGAACAGATCGACCGTCTGCAACGCCTGGTCGAACCACCCGCCGCCGAGGCGGCCTTCCAGTTGAGCGCTGCCCAGGCCGATTCCCTGGTCCAGGGCCTGCTGGTTTTCGACGAGATCCGGCGGGTCGAGATCCTCGACGATTTTGGCAACATCCTTGCGGAAGATGCCCAGGAGCGCACCCAGACCGGTGGTGAGTGGGCGCACTGGCTCTTCGGTGATCTGCAAACCCATGAGCGCGAGCTGCGCCACCCTGATACCCGCGGAAATATCCAGGGCGTGGGCGTCCTGCGCGTGGAATTGGACCCCGGCGTGCTGGGGCGGGCCTTCGTCAACCGGCTGCAGACCGGGGTCGTGACCAGTGTGACCCAGGCGGTGATCGTCTCTCTGGTGGTGGTTGTACTGTTCTATCTGCTTATGCTCCGTCCGATGTTGAAGATTTCACGTGCGGTGGCGGACACCGACCCTGAGCAGCCCGCGCACTGGCCGAGGCCGCGCCTGGGCCATCACGAAAACGATGAGCTGGGGGCGCTGGGGCGTTCGCTGGATCGTTTGCTGCGGGCCTTTCAGGCGGGGCTGGACGCGCGCGACGGGGCCCGGGGCGAGCTCAAGGCCCTGAATGCGGACCTCGAGCGGCGCGTCGAGGACCGCACCCGGCAGTTGGAGGCCGAGAAATCCGAGACGGAACGGGCACTGGCCAAGGTGGACGAGGCCAACCGTGAGCTTGAACGCAGTAATCGCCTGGTGGTGGAGAGCATCCGCTATGCCCGCCGCATCCAGACCGCCATGCTGCCGGACAAGCATGCCCTCGATGGTCACATGGACGAGGTGCAGATCTACTGGGAGCCTCTGCACCTGGTGGGTGGCGACTACTTCTGGGTCGAGGCCATCGACGGACACAGCATCCTGGTGGTGGCGGACTGCACCGGCCACGGTGTACCGGGTGCCTTCATCACCCTGGTAGTGGCCTCGGCGCTGGATCGCATCCTGCACGAACACCGCTTGCTGGAGCCCTCGGCCATCCTGCGCGAGATGGATCGACTGGTACGCTCGCGGCTGCGTCAGGATGGCTATGACTCCGACTCGGACGACGGGCTGGAGGCCGCGGTCTGCGTGTATCGACCGGAGGACCGCAAGCTGGCCTTTGCCGGGGTCGGGCTGCCGTTGATGATCGACCGCGGCGGCGAGGTCGAGGAGATCCGGGGCGTACGCGGCGGCCTTGGCTACCGCAGCCTGGAACCGGCCCAGCCCGTGGACCACGAGGTCGACGTGGAGCCGGGCACGGAATTCTTCCTGATCACCGATGGCGTGCACGATCATGTCGGCGGAGAGCCGCCGCGATTGTTTGGTCGGCGGCGGTTGCGCCAGGTGCTGACGGACAAGAGTGGCCGCGATCTGTCGGCCAAGATCGATGCCGTGGTGCGGGTGCTGGAAGATTATCGCGACGGCGAGCCGCGGCGTGACGATATGACCCTGGTGGCCTTCCGGCCGTTGTCATCTCGGGCCGGAAACGAGGCACTGCCCCCACCTTCCGATTGAGCGGGGGCGGGTGCTCTGGTACTCTCTCAGGGGTTTTCCGCCTGCCCCGGATTGCGTGTGCGAACCGGGGCAGGGTGCTTGTCAGCTCCCAGCCAGGTTTCCCGCATGACGCGTTTTGTTTTCATTACCGGAGGCGTGGTCTCGTCTCTGGGCAAAGGTATTGCATCCGCCTCGCTGGGGGCGATCCTGGAGGCGCGTGGCCTCAAGGTGACGCTGCTCAAGCTGGATCCGTACATCAACGTGGATCCGGGCACCATGAGCCCGTTTCAGCATGGCGAGGTGTTCGTCACCGATGACGGCGCCGAAACGGACCTGGATCTCGGGCACTACGAGCGCTTCGTGCGCATTCGCACCTCGCGGCGCAACAATTTCACCGCCGGGCAGATCTACGAGAACGTGATCCGCAAGGAGCGTCGCGGGGATTATCTCGGCGGCACGGTGCAGGTCATCCCGCACATCACCGACGAGATCAAGCGCTCGATCCACGAGGGGGCCGGCGATGCCGACATCGCCCTGATCGAGATCGGCGGTACGGTCGGTGACATCGAATCCCTGCCGTTTCTCGAGGCGATCCGTCAGATGGGCGTGGAGCTGGGGCATGACAACGCCCTGTTCATGCATCTGACGCTGGTGCCGTATATCGAGGCCGCCGGCGAGATCAAGACCAAACCGACCCAGCACTCGGTCAAGGAACTGCGCTCCATCGGTATCCAGCCGGATATCCTGCTGTGCCGCTCCACGCAGGCGATCCCCGAGGGTGAACGGCGCAAGATCGCGCTGTTCACCAACGTCGAGGAGAAGGCGGTCATCTCTGCAGTGGACGTAGACAATATCTACAAGATCCCGCTGTGGCTGCATTCGCAGAAGCTCGACGAGATCGTGCTGCGCAAACTCCATATCGAGGTCCCGCAAGCCGACCTTTCGGACTGGAAGCACGTGGTCAATGCCATGGAGTTCCCGGAGTCCGAGGTGACGGTCGGCATGATCGGCAAGTACGTCGATCTGACCGAGTCGTACAAGTCGGTGAACGAAGCCCTGACCCACGCGGGCATCCAGGCGGGTACCCGGGTCCGGATTCGTTATCTCGATTCGGAAAAGCTGGAAGGGGCCGAGAACGAGGCCGCGCGCGAACTCGAGGGCCTGGACGCCATCCTCGTTCCGGGTGGCTTCGGCGAACGCGGCGTGGAGGGCAAGATTGCCGCGGTGCGCTACGCCCGCGAGAACCATGTGCCCTATCTTGGAATCTGCCTGGGCATGCAAGTGGCGGTCATCGAGTTTGCGCGCGATGTGGTCGGGCTGGAAGGTGCGCACAGCACCGAGTTCGCCCCCGACACGCCGCATCCCGTCATCGCGCTGATTACCGAGTGGCAGGACAAGGAAGGCCGCATCGAACAGCGCGATGCCGACAGTGACCTCGGTGGCACTATGCGTCTCGGCGCCCAGAGCGCGCGCCTGACCCCGGGGTCACGCATTGCCGAGGCCTATGGTCGCGAAGAGGTGGGAGAACGCCATCGTCATCGCTTCGAATTCAACAACGCCTATCGTGAACGCCTGGAGGCCGCAGGTCTTCGACTCTCCGGGGTCTCGGAATCCGGCGAACTGGTAGAGGCCGTGGAGCTGGCCGACCATCCGTGGTTTGTGGGCTGCCAGTTCCACCCGGAATTTACCTCGACCCCAAGGGATGGCCACCCGCTGTTCACCGCGTTTGTGTGTGCCGCCCGGGATTACCAGGATGCCCGCGAACCGGAAACCACCACGGCGCTGACGGAATAGGCGCCCGTTCACTTTTTTGTGGCCGCACCCGGAGGGTGGTGGCCTCCAGACAGGACAGAGCATGCAGCTTTGCGGTTTTGAAGTCGGCCTTGATCGGCCCTTTTTTCTGATTGCCGGCCCCTGCGTCATCGAATCCGAGGCCATGGCCCTGGAGACGGCCGGCGCGCTGAAAACGATGGCGGACGATCTCGGCATTCCGTTCATCTACAAGTCCTCGTTCGACAAGGCCAACCGGTCGTCGACGAAGAGCTTCCGCGGGCTGGGCATGGAAGAGGGCCTGCGCATCCTGGACAAAGTGAAGTCGGAGATCGGTGTGCCGATCCTGACGGATGTTCACGAGGACACCGCGCTGGACGAAGTCGCCAGTGTTGTTGATGTGCTGCAGACCCCGGCCTTCCTTTGTCGGCAGACCAACTTCATCCAGAACGTTGCGCGCCAGGGCCGGCCGGTGAACATCAAGAAGGGCCAGTTCCTCGCACCCTGGGATATGGGCAATGTCGTGGATAAGGCCCGCGAGGTCGGTAACGATCAGATCATGGTTTGCGAGCGCGGGGTCTCGTTTGGCTACAACACCCTGATCTCCGATATGCGCGGCCTGGCCCAGATGCGTCAGACCGGCTGCCCGGTCGTCTTCGATGCGACCCATTCGGTGCAGCAGCCGGGCGGGCAGGGCGCCTGCTCCGGTGGGCAGCGCGAATTCGTGCCGGTGCTGGCACGGGCGGCGGTGGCCGCTGGCGTATCCGGCCTGTTCATGGAGACCCATCCGGACCCCGAGAAGGCCCTGTCCGACGGTCCCAACGCCTGGCCGCTGCCGAAGATGGCCGCGCTGCTGCAGACGCTCAAGGCGCTGGACGCCGCCGCCAAGGCGCAGCCGTTTGCAGAGGCGGAGTACGGTCTCGGTTAACGACCGAAAGAATCGATAAAACGTCCCGGACGGGCCCGTCCGGGCGGGTATTTTCAAGGAGAGAGCATGTCCAAGATTGCGGAGATTCACGCCCGCGAGATCATCGATTCTCGGGGCAACCCGACGGTCGAGGCCGATGTTGTCCTGGATTCCGGCGCCATGGGGCGCGCGGCGGTGCCCTCCGGTGCCTCCACAGGCGCCCGCGAGGCCCTGGAACTGCGCGACGACGAAAAGCGTTACGGCGGCAAGGGCGTGCTGAAGGCCGTCAGCCACGTGAACGGCGAGATCCGCGACGCCCTGCGAGGTATGGAGCTGGACCAGACCGCGGTCGATCGCCGCATGCTGGAACTGGACGGGACCGACAACAAGGCACGCCTGGGTGCCAATGCCCTGTTGGCCGTCTCCATGGCCACTTCGCATGCTCTGGCCGCGGATCGCGAACAGCCACTGTTCGAGACCCTGGGCGGCGACGACGCCACGCTGCTGCCGGTGCCGATGATGAACATCATCAATGGTGGCGCCCACGCCGATAATAGCGTGGACATGCAGGAGTTCATGATCCTGCCAGTGGGGGCGGATTCGGTACGCGAGGCCGTGCGCTACGGCGCCGAGGTCTTCCACGCGCTGAAAAAGGTGCTGTCCAAGCGCGGGCTGGCGACGGCGGTGGGCGACGAGGGCGGTTTTGCGCCGGACCTGCCGTCCAACTCCGCCGCGATCGAGGTGATCCTGGAAGCGGTTCACAACGCCGGCTTCAAGGCGGGCGAGGACATCTGGATCGGCCTCGACTGCGCCAGCTCCGAGTTCTACCGTGATGGGCGCTATCACCTCGATTCCGAAGGCAAGGCCTTCTCTGCCGACGAGTTTTCCGAGTATCTCGCCCACTGGGTAGACCAGTACCCGATCCTGACCATCGAGGACGGGATGGCCGAAGATGACTGGGACGGCTGGAAGACGCTGACCGAGCGCCTGGGCAATCGCGTGCAGCTGGTGGGTGACGACCTGTTCGTGACCAATACCCAGATCCTGCAGGAAGGCATCGACAAGGGCGTTGCGAATTCCATCCTGATCAAGCTCAACCAGATCGGCACCGTGACCGAGACGCTGGAAGCCATCGAGATGGCGCGCAAGGCCAATTACACTGCAGTGATCTCGCATCGCTCGGGCGAGACCGAAGACGTGACCATCGCAGACCTGGCCGTGGCCACGCGCGCCGGCCAGATCAAGACCGGTTCGCTGTCGCGTTCCGATCGGGTCGCCAAATACAACCAGCTGATCCGGATCGAGGAACACCTGGGTTCGCGGGCGACCTATCCGGGCATGTCGGCGTTCACCTTCGGGCGCTGATCGAGACCCGGGACGGCCTTGGTCACCACGCAGTCCTCAGCCTGCGGCGCGGTTCCTGTCCCCGGTCGTCCGGGGCTCGTAGAATGCCGGGCATGCCGGCCACTTGCGAAAGCCCTCGTCTCCACGTTGTCGCGTCTGTCGCGCTGCGCGGGCGAGGGCTTTCTCTGTTCAACCATACGGAGTGCGGGTGATGCGCGGCCTGTTGATCGGTCTGGCCCTCGTGCTGCTGGCCCTGCAATGGCCCCTGTGGCTGGGCGAGGGGAGTTGGCGCGATGTGCGCGATCTGCGCGAGCAGGTCGCGCAACAGCAAGCCGCAAATGCCGAGCTGGAACAACGCAACCAGGCCCTGGAGGCCGAGGTGCGCGATTTGCGCGGCGGTACCGCGGCGGTCGAGGAGCGCGCGCGTCGCGATCTGGGGATGATCCGCGAGGACGAGATCTTCTTCTTCGTGGTGGGCGAGGACGAGCCCACGAGGCTGCAGGTCGAGCCGCTACCGGGCCCGGCTGGAGAGACCGATCCGGGCCCGGACGCGCAAGTCCCGGAGGATGCGGAGCCCGCCACCGACACCCTGCCACCCGAGGACCCCTTTGATGGCTGACGCGGAACACGTGCCGACTCGGGAGCCAGCGTTCTGGGCGTTGATCCCTGCGGCTGGCATCGGTCGGCGCATGGGATCCAACCGTCCGAAGCAGTACCTGACACTCGGATCGCACACAATCCTGTCCCACACCCTGTCGATCTTTCTCGAACACCCGCGGATTCGCGGGGTGGTTCTGGTACTCGGTCCAGACGTCGACCCGGATGCCCTGGACCTGCCGCTGGCCGGCGGGCGGCTGTTCCGTGCGGCCGGAGGGGCGGAGCGCGCGGATTCGGTCCAGAACGGGCTCGATTTCCTTGCCGAACGGGCGCACGAGGACGACTGGGTACTGGTGCATGACGCGGCACGACCCTGTCTGCCGCTAGCGGATGTGGACCGGCTGCTGCACGAGTTGCGTGACGATCCGGTGGGGGGGCTGCTCGCCAGTCCCAGCACCGATACCATCAAGTGGAGCGATGGTGCCGGGAAGGTCGAACGGACGCTGGATCGCGAACGGGTCTGGCGGGCCCTGACCCCGCAGATGTTCCGGCTGGGCATGCTCCGAACGGCCAACGCGCAGGCGCGTGCCGAGGGGCATCCGGTGACGGACGAGGCCAGCGCCATCGAGTTCCTGGGCCAGGCACCCCGACTGATCGAGGGCTCCCCGATGAACATCAAGATCACCCGCAGCGAAGACCTTGAGCTCGCTCGCCTGTATCTGATGCAGCAGGGACGCCTGGAAGGCGGGTTTCGCGCATGAGCGGCTTGCGGATTGGCCAGGGCTTCGACGTACACGCCTTCGGCGAAGGCGACCACTTGGTACTCGGTGGCGTTCGCATCCCGTTCGAGCGTGGATTCGTCGCCCACTCGGATGGGGACGTGCTGATCCACGCGGTGTGTGACGCCCTGCTGGGCGCGGCGGCGCTGGGGGATATTGGCCTGCACTTTCCGGATACCGATCCGGCGTTTCGAGGGGCGGACAGCCGCGTCCTGCTGCGGGAGACGCTCGAACGAGTGGCCGGGGCCGGCTGGCGCCCGGTCAACATCGACACCACGGTGATCGCGCAGGCGCCCAAGCTTGCACCGCATGTGCGCGCGATGCGTGAGAACCTGGCAGCCGATACGGCACTGACAATCGCCGATGTCAGCGTGAAGGCGACGACTACCGAGCACCTCGGTTTTGCTGGGCGCAAGGAAGGGGTGGCGGCCCAGGCCATTGTGTTGCTCGAACCGGCTTCGGGGGTGATGCGGGTATGACTTCGGCGAAGCGGGTAGAACCCGGCATCCTGCGTCTGCATCACGCAAGCCTGGTGATTGCGGACACACGGGTGGCGGCGACCTTTTACGGGGAGCAGCTCGGCCTGGTGCCACTGGAACGCCCGGATCTCGACTTTCCCGGTCTGTGGTATGACCTGGGGAGCGGACAGGCTCTGCATCTGTTGCAGGTGCCGAACCCCGATCCGACCGAGCGCGGCGTGCGCTGCGGTCAGGACCGTCATCTGGCGTTGCGCGTCCGTGGCCTGGAGGTGCTGGCAGCGCGTCTTGAAGGGGCGGGGATTACCGTGGAGCGCAGTCGTTCCGGACGCCCGGCCGCATTCGTTCGCGATCCCGATGGCAACGCCATCGAGCTGATCGAGGAAGGCGTCTGATCCCGGACCCGGGGGCCGGTCACGAACAAGCGACCCTGCACCCGTTGCGGGGCCATCCTTCTCCACGGAACGGATCGTGGGATCACCGGATCCAGCCCCAAGCCTAGCTGGGTGGCCCGCGACGCCATCCATAACGACCTTGGCTCCCAAAGCCCCTTCACCGCAGCCGTAACGAACCGAAGAGCCGTGGTTTTCTGCATGGGTGCGAGACAGCGGGTCGGGGCTCGTTCCACGCAGTGAGATCCCGGATAACCGCTGCGCGGTTCCCGGGATGACGAAAGCGGTAGGTGGCGGGGGATGCAAGTATCACCGGTCGGGTGATCTTCCTCGGCGTCATCCCGGCCGCAGCGGAGCGAAGAGCCGGGATCTCCGGCGCGGGTGCCAGGCAGCAGGTCTTGGTCCACGCGGTGAGATCCCGGCTAACCGCTGCGCGGTTTCCGGGATGACGGAGAGGGGGATTCGCGCGAGGAACTTGCGGGATGCTGGGCCGGCTCGAGCTCAGTCCATGCTGGCCGGTTCGGCGGCGAGCTGGCCGGACTGGTAGTCGCTGATGGCCTGTTCGATCTCGTCGGAGGTGTTCATCACGAACGGGCCGTAGTGGGCGATCGGTTCGCCCAGCGGCCGCCCCTTGAACAGCAGTACCCGGGCATCCTGCTGCGCGATCAGGTGGATCTGGGTGTGGCCGTGCCAGACGCCCAGTTGGCCCGTGCCGAGGCCGGTCAGCTCGCCGTCGAACACGTAGGCCAGCACACGATCCTCCAGTTGCACCGCAAGCGACAGGCGATAGCCGGCCGGTAGTGTGAGGTCGGCCATGGCGGCGCCTTCGCCGATCTGCGGCAGCGCGCCTTCGGTGTCCCCGGCGCTGGTCTGCCAGGAGCCGGCAATGGCCTTGAAGCGCAGCGAATCGTCGTCTTCCGGCAGGTGACGCATCGCGTCGGCGCGTACGTCGCGGTAGCGCGGCGGGTCCATCTTGCGCGCGGCGGGCAGGTTTACCCAAAGCTGGAAGCCGTGCAGGCCGTCCGCGTCCAAAAGCGGCATCTCGGAGTGGATTACGCCACGCCCGGCACTCATCCACTGGGCCTCGCCGGCCTCGACGCGGCCCTGGTTGCCCATGGAGTCCTCGTGGGTGAGCCCGCCATGGACCAGGTAGGTCAGCGTCTCGAAACCGCGGTGCGGGTGCGAGGGGAAGCCGCCGATGTAGTCCTCCTGGGCGCTGGCGTTCAGTTCGTCCAGCATCAGGAAGGGATCCAGCCCGCCACTAAAATCATGGATGCGCCGAATCTTCACCCCGGCCCCGTCCTGGGTGGGATGAGAGGTCTTCACGCTGTCCGGCGGTGTCGGGTTCATGGCGTTCTCCTTCGCAACAGATCTGCACCATACCGACCATGAAACGAAAAGAAAATTGCATCGTTTCCCGTCATGGGGCGTTCTGTCAGGTGGCCGAAAGCTCCCAGGAATCGGCGAACATCTCCAGGCTTTCGATGAAATCGGGATCGTGTTCCTGGCGATTGATGGTCAGGTGCAGGATGACGGCGTGGGCGGCGGGCGGATGACCCGTGGTCAACGTCCAGGCGAGGCCATTCGGGCATTCCGGAAGGGAAAAGCGAACGCCACCGTTGATGACTTCCCGATGGACGCGAAACTCGCCCCACAGGCAGTACACGACGCCGGCATCCGGGCCCTCGTCGGCGATCAGCGTATCGATCGCGCCGCTGGCGTCGGGTAATGCGGGCACGGTGAGGCTTCGTTGCAGGCTTTCGGCATCCAGATCGGAATGCAGGGTGCGGAAGAATTCCATGGGGACTACTCGTTGCGCGGCAGGAAGACGGGCAGGCCGTCCACCTCGCCCACGCTCAGGCGTTGGTTGTACAGGCGCTCCAGTGCGCTGGGCACCAGCATGGTGGCCGTGGGGCCCCAGCACGCCTGTCCGTCAGGGAATAGCAGTAGCAAGTGATCGCAGTAGCGCGCCGCGAGGTTGACGTCGTGCAGGACCAACACCGCGCCTCGGTCTTCCTGACCGACGATGGACTGCACGCGGTTGAGCACGGCCACCTGATGATGCAGGTCCAGCTGGCTGGTGGGTTCGTCCAGCAGGAGCAGGCTGGGGTCCTGCGTCAGCACGGTCGCGATTGCCAGGCGCTGGCGTTCCCCGCCGGACAAGGTGTCCACCATGCGGTCCTCGAGGTCGGCGAGATCCATCGCCGCGAGTGCCGCCCGGGCGCGGGCGTAGTCCTCGGAAGATTCGATATCCCAGGGCCGCAGATACGGGTGGCGTCCGATCAGGGCCGTCTCCAGCACCGTGGCGGGAAAGCCGTCGTGGTGGGTCTGGAAGACCAGGCCCAGGCGACGGGCCAGTTCCGCGCGGGCGAGGGTCGCAATGGATTGTCCCTTGACCTTGATGGTTCCGGCACGCGCGGCCCGCAGGCCGGCGAGGGTCTGCAGGAGGGTGCTCTTGCCGGCCCCATTCGGCCCCAGGATGCCCCAGCACTGGCCCGGATCCACCGTCAGGTCCAACGGCGATCCGGGCGGCCGCTCGGGCACGTCGATGACGAGCTCATGCGTGGCGAGCAGGGTCTTGGGCCCCGGTTCCTGGTGGACGCTGCGCGCGCCCAGGCCCAGCGTGTCGTGTGGCTGGGTCGCTGCGGGGGCGGGGGAAGGCGTACGCGGCATCAGCGGCTCCGGTAGAGCAGGAACAGGAACACCGGGACACCCAGCATCGCGGTGATGACGCCCACCGGCAATTGTTCCGGGGCAATGATCGTCCGGGCCAGGGTGTCGGCCAGGGTGAGGAGGATGCCCCCGCCCAGGGCCGAGGCCGGGAGGATCACGCGCTGGTCGTTGCCAAAGATCAGACGCAGCATGTGTGGCACGATCAGCCCGACAAAGCCAACCGCGCCGACCTGGGTGACTGCGGTCGCGGTGATCAGGGCCGCCACCACATAGATCGTCCATTCCACCGGGCGTACGGCCACTCCGAGGGCCGCGGCCTGCATGGGCCCGCGCGCCAGGACGTTCAGGGTGCGGCCAAATGGCAGGGCGAGCAGCGCGACGACCACGAGTACGCCCCAGGCCGGGTAGGGGTTGCGGGCATGGGAGACGTCGCCCATTAGCCAGTACAGCATGCCCGGGAGCTCCGCAGTGGGGCTGACCGCGAGGATGAAACTGATCATCGCGCCCCAGCCGGCGGCCACCACGACACCGGTCAGCAGCAGGCGGGTCGGGGTCCAGCTGCCCGTGCCGTGGGCCAGGCCGAACACCAGAATGGTGGACAGCAGGGCGCCCACGAAGGCCGCGGCCGAGACCGAGAACATGGACAGCCCCGCGAGCATCGCCAGCAAGGCGCCCACCGAGGCACCGCCAGAGAGCCCCAGCACGTAGGGATCGGCCAGTGGATTGCGTAGCAGAACCTGCATCAGCGCTCCGGCCAGGCCCAGCAACCCGCCGGCGGCGAACGCGGCCAGCGCGCGCGGCAGGCGCAGATCCAGTACCAGGGTGCTGTGCAGTCGCGAGGCCTCGCCGAAGAAGACACTCAGGAGGTCAGGGAACGGAATCTGCACGCTGCCGTAGGCCAGTGCCACCAGAACGGAGAGCACAGACGCGGGCAACAGCACGCCCAGGGCCAGGAGGAACGAACGGGTCAAGCGGTAGCCCTCCGCTCCAGGCGGACGAAGCGGTAGGTTGCCGGAACGGCGGGAGCGCTGCCTTCAGCGCACGTACCACGCTCCTTCATTGGTGTCCCGCGATATCCTTTCCGGGAGACTGCGAGGCGGACCGTCATGGTCATGGGGCGGAACGGCGGGCGCGGGCGCGTTCGAGTTCTTCGCACATCAGGGCCGTGCCTTCCGCGATGCGTCCGGTATGGCGTTGCAGGAGCGAAGGGGGAATGAAGAACAGATTGTCGCGCTGGACCGCGGTCAGGTCCTCCCATTGGCCCCAGGCGACCACCCAGTCGGGACGGTCCTCGCCCATGCCGCCGCCGATGATGACCTCGGGGTCGGCATCCAGTACGGCTTCGCGCCCAATGCGTGGCACCAGGCGGTCGAGATCGCCGAACACGTTCACGCCGCCACACACGGCGATGGCCTCGGCGATCAGGTGGTCGTCATTGACCGTCATCAACGGTTGCTCCCACACCTGATAGAACACGCGAATCGGGTCCCGGTCACCGTACGTGGCGCGGAGCGCGTCCATTCGGCCCAGGAAGTCCTCTGCCGCGGCGTCGCCCTGGTCATGCGTGCCGGCGAGCGTGGCCATGCGCCGCATGCTCGAGGCCACACCCTCGAAGCTGCGTGGTTCCGATACGTACACCGGCAGTCCCAGTTCGCGCAGGCGTTCGACCTGGGAGGCGGAGTTGCCGCTCTTCCACGCGATCACCAGATCGGGGTCCCTTTCCAGTACCCGTTCCAGGTCAATCCGGCTGTAGCCGCCAATCCGCGGGATGGCCTCCGCCTCGGGCGGATAATCGCTGTACTGCGTTGCGCCCACGATGCGGTCCCCCGCACCCACGGCAAACAGCACCTCGGTGATGTGCGGCGCCAGGCTGACGATGCGCTCGGCAGGCTGCTCCAGATGGACCTCGCGGTCATCGTCGTCGGTGACCGTGATTGAGTCCGCCATTGCGATCAGCGGGGTTGAGAGCAGGCCCAGGAGGCAAGCGAGAAGTGGAGTTCGGGAAGTCCAAAATTGCATGATTTTACAGTCGCATTGGATTGGTTGTTCAAGCGCCTTCGAGCCGGCTGGGGAGCCGCCACCTGGCGCTGGACTAGCGGGGCATCATAGCAGCAAGCCTGGGGCGCCTCGGAGCGTCAATTGGTCGGCAGTGGGCTTGCCGCGTATGATTGGCGCCTTGCTACCAGGTGCCCGGGCGACTGATCGCGCGGGTTAAACGGGAAGTCGGTGCAGGCGCGAGATCCTCCGCAGCCCCATTCCGACGCTGCCCCCGCGACGGTAAGCGAGTGGGTTCGAGGGGTGCTTCCGCAGGCCGCTCGGACCTCGACAAGTCGAAAGCCACTGGGCCGAACGCGGCCCGGGAAGGCGACTTGCCGCCCCGGGTTGCCGGGGCCTCGCGAGCCCGGAGACCGGCCTGGACGATGTTTCTGCGACCGCGCGGTGGGCGAGGGTCGGTAGGTGCGGGCCCCTGTGGCCACACCCCGATCCCTCTGCATCCGCGTCGTGTCCCCCTGACGGTAAGCCGATGCAGTCCGAGTTGCCCGCCAATGAGAACCCTTCCTGCCCGGGCGCTGATGCCGGGGGTTCGGGGTTTGCCCAAGATGAGCTTGCGGCCGTCTATCGCGTGATCGCGGAACGCCGGGATATGCGCCATTTTCGGCCGGACCCGGTCGATCCAGCGGTGTTGCGGCGGCTGCTCGAGGCGGCGCATCGCGCGCCGAGCGTGGGCTATATGCAGCCCTGGCGCTTCCTGCGCATTACCGACCCAGCGGTGCGCGAGGCGCTCCACGCCCACGCGGCGGAGGAACAGGCGCGCACCGCCGAGGCCTGTGGCGAGCGCGCGGCCGACGTGCATCGCTTGAAGCTGGAGGGCATCCGCGAGGCGGGCGAGTTGCTGGTCGTGGCCCTGACCGATGGCCGCGAGCGCTACGTGCTCGGCCGGAGGACCCTCCCCGAGATGGACCTCTGTTCGGCCGCGTGTGCGATCCAGAACCTGTGGCTGGCCGCCCGCGCCGAGGGCCTGGGCATGGGCTGGGTCTCCCTGTTCGATCCGGACTGGCTGGCCAACCGGCTGGAGATGCCCGAGGGCGGGTACCCCATTGCCGTGCTGTGCCTCGGGCATGTCGAGCGCTTCTATGACCGGCCGATGCTGGAAACGGCGGGCTGGGACACCCGCCGCCCCTTGGAAGACCTGGTGTTCCAGGATCGCTGGGGTGCGCCGTGCGAGCTGGCCTTGCCCACGGTTGTGCGGGAATCCGCCGCGCGTCCGGATGGGCCATCCGGGGGTGGCAACACATGAGTACCTTTCTGATCCTGATCGGAGCCCTGATCCTGGACCGACTGTTTGGCGACCCACGGCGGTTCCATCCGCTCGCCGGATTCGGCCAGCTCGCGGCCTGGGCCGAATCCCGCTGGCATGCGCCGAGTCGTGTACGCGGAGCGCTCCTTCTCGCGGCGCTGGTCCTGCCCTGGGTGGTGCTGGCCGCACTGGGCACCTCGTTGGCCTGGGGCTGGCTTCTGACGCTGGCGATCCTGACGCTGGCGATTGGCTGGCGCAGCCTGGACGAGCATGCGGAGGTGGTGGCCGAGGCCCTGGAAAAGGATGACCTGTCTGGGGCGCGCACCGGCGTCGGCATGCTGGTCAGTCGCGACACGGCGGCCCTGGACGAGCGTGGGGTGAGTGGCGCGACCATCGAGTCGGTGCTGGAAAACGGCAACGACGCACTGTTCGCCACGATCTTCTGGTTCCTGGTGGCTGGCGCGCCGGGCGTGGTGGCCTATCGCCTAGTGAACACGCTGGATGCGATGTGGGGCTATCGCAATGACCGGTTTCGCTCGTTTGGCTGGGCCGCCGCGCGCCTGGACGATGCCATGAACCTGATCCCCGCCCGCCTGACGGCACTGGGCTATGCCCTGGCCGGTCGTGGCCGGGACGCGCTGCAGTGCTGGCGCGAGCAGGCCGCCGGCTGGAAGAGCCCGAATGCGGGGCCGGTGATGGCCGCAGGGGCGGGTGCGCTGGGCGTGGTCCTGGGCGGAGCGGCGCCCTATGGCGGGCAGCGCGAGTGGCGACCCCGTCTGGGGATGGGCCGCATGCCGGACGCGGCGGGCATTCGCCAGGCGATTACGCTGCTGGATCGTGCGCTGGCCATCTGGATGGCCTTCATTGTGGCCGGGGTGATTGTCGTTGTCCTGTTCTGAGGCCCAATCGATGCAGACGCCGGAGCCGCAGGCACTGATCCAGGTGCACGGGGGCGGTATCCGCCAGGCGGCCGCGCGCTACCGGATCCCCGAGGCCGACTGGCTGGATCTCTCCACGGGCATCAACCCGCATGGCTACCCCGCGGGCGAGCTGCCGCCAGGGGTCTGGGCGCGCCTGCCGGAACCGGACGACGGCCTGGAGGCCGCAGCCGCCGCCTATTACGGGACCGGGGCGCTGCTGCCGGTGCCCGGTTCCCAGGCCGCGATCCAGCTGCTGCCCGCGCTACGGGAAGGCCCTTCGCGCGTGGGCATCCTCGAGCCCAGCTACAACGAACACGCCCGGGCCTGGCACGGGGCCGGGCATGACGTCGTCCCGCTGGGTGGGGATTCGATTGAGGCCGCATTGCCCGGCCTGGACGTGCTGGTGCTGGTCAACCCCAATAACCCGACCGGACAGCGGTTTGACCGCGCGGACCTGCTGGCGTGGCATGCGACCCTGGCCGCGCGCGGCGGCTGGCTGATCGTGGACGAGGCGTTCATGGACGTGACACCCGAGGCGAGCCTGGCGACGGACGCGCCGCGCGAGGGTCTGGTGGTACTGCGCTCGCTGGGCAAGTTCTTTGGCCTGGCCGGGGCGCGCGTGGGATTTGTCATCGCGGAGGACACGCTGCGCACGCGACTGGCCGCCCGGATGGGCCCGTGGGGTCTTGCCGGACCGTCCCGCTGGATCGCCACCCAGGCGCTGTCGGACCGGGCCTGGCAGGCCGAGACACGCGGCATGCTCCAGGCACGTGGTCAGCGCCTGGCGGACTTGCTGCGCGACCAGGGGCTGGAACCCGCCGGCGGCACCGCGCTGTTTCAGTGGTGCCGCGTGGACGATCCCGCAGGCTGGCAGGATCACCTGGGCGCGCAGGGCATCCTCGTGCGGCGGTTTGATGAGCCGGGCAGCCTTCGTTTTGGCCTGCCGGGGCAGGAATACGAATGGAAGCGCCTGGAACAGGCGCTGGGGGCGTCCTGATGGGTACGACGCTGATGGTGCAGGGCACGACCTCGGATGCTGGCAAGAGCGTGCTGGTCGCGGGGCTGGCGCGCGTGCTGCATCGGCGGGGGCTGTCGGTGGTGCCGTTCAAGCCGCAGAACATGGCGCTGAACAGCGCGGTCACGGCCGATGGTGGCGAGATCGGGCGCGCCCAGGCCCTGCAGGCCGCGGCCTGTGGCCTGGACCCGCATACGGACATGAACCCGGTACTGCTCAAGCCCAGTTCGGACCAGGGCGCGCAGGTGATCATCCACGGCCGCCCGGCGGCGGAGCTGGATGCCCGGGCCTACCACGACTACAAGCCAGTGGCGCGCGAGGCGGTGCTGGCATCGCATGGCCGCCTGACCGCACAGTACGACCACGTCCTCGTGGAGGGCGCCGGATCGCCGGCGGAGATCAACCTGCGTGCCGGCGACATTGCCAACATGGGCTTTGCCGAGGCGGTGGACTGCCCGGTGATCCTGGTCGCGGATATCGACCGGGGCGGGGTGTTCGCGCACCTGGTGGGCACGCTGGCGCTTTTGAGCGAGACGGAGCGCGCCCGGGTGCAGGGCTTCGTGATCAACCGCTTTCGCGGCGATATCGGTTTGCTGCAACCCGGCCTGGACTGGCTGGAACAGGAGACCGGCAAGCCGGTGCTCGGCGTGATTCCGTACCTGCACGGGCTTTATCTGGATGCCGAGGACGCCCTGCCGCGCGAGGCGATGCCTTCGACGCCCGCGGACGCGCTGAAGGTGGTCGTGCCGGCACTGCCGCGCATCTCCAACCATACGGATTTCGATCCGCTGCGCCTGCATCCGGCAGTGGACCTGCGCTTTGTCGGTCCAGGCGAAGCCCTGCAACCGGCGGATCTGGTCATCCTGCCGGGCTCGAAGTCCGTGCGCGCCGATCTCGCCTGGTTGCGCGAACAGGGCTGGGAAGAAGCGTTGCAGCGGCATGCGCGCTATGGCGGAAAGATGCTGGGCATCTGCGGCGGTTTCCAGATGCTGGGGCGTGCCGTGCACGATCCCGATGGGGTGGAGGGCCAGTCGGGCTCCACGCCGGGGCTGGGCTGGCTGGATATCGAGACCCGGCTCGCACCCGAGAAGCACCTGGAGCGGGTTCGCGGAGATCGCGTACTGGACCGAGAAGCCGGCGTAGAAGGTTACGAGATCCATGCGGGCGTGACGACCGGTCCGGGCCTGGAGCGGCCGCTACTGCACCTGGAACACGGCCCGGATGGCGCGCGTAGTGCGGATGACGCGGTGGCCGGCACCTATGCCCACGGCGTGTTCGATACATCGGACGCCGCCCAGGCCTTGCTGCACTGGGCGGGTATGCGCAGCGGGATGGAGACCGGCGAAGACCTGGCAACGGCGCGGGAACGCGGCCTGGAGCGCCTGGCCGATTCTCTGGAAGAACACCTGGATATGAATTACATACTGACCCTTCTGCAAGCCGAGACGAGGGAGCCAGTCGCATGAAGACCCTGGTACTGGGTGGCGTGCGCTCGGGCAAGAGCCGGCTGGCAGAACAACTGGCGGCGGCCAGCGGCCTGCCCGTGACCTACGTGGCGACGGCGCGCGCGGACGATGCCGAAATGGCGCGCCGGATCGAACGCCATCGCGCCGACCGGCCCGGAGACTGGGGCCTCGTCGAGGCGGGCACGGGCTTGGCCCGGTCGCTGGAGCAGGCCGCGGGACCCGAGCAGTGCCTGCTGGTGGACTGCCTGACCCTGTGGCTGACCCAGCTACTGTGCACCGATGACGAGGGCCGGATCGAGCGTGAGCGCGAGGCCCTGATCGAGACGGTTCCGCGCCTGCCGGGCACGTTGGTGTTCGTCTCCAACGAAACCGGCATGGGGATCACGCCCATGGACGCACTGTCCCGCCGCTTTGCCGACGAGGCCGGCTGGCTCCACCAGCGCTTGGCCCCAACAATGGACCGCGTCGTCCTCACCGTCGCCGGCCTCCCGCACGTCCTGAAGGGAGACCCGCTGTGACAGGCCGGCATACAAGCATTCCGCCCGCCAGGCACATAGACAAGCACGCCGGCAGGCCGGCACCACCGCAGTATCCCGACCCCAACCGTCACCCCTGCCACCTAACCCTCGTCATCCCGGAAACTGCGCAGCAGTTATCCGGGATCTCCACCGTTGGCAGGTGGCACGGACGTCGGGGGTATCCCTGGCGTGGGGAGATCCCGGCTCTCCGCTTCGCTGCGGCCGGGATGACGGGAAGTGGTTGGCGAAGACGGGCAATGGATGGCTGGGATCGGGGAAGTAATAGGCCGGCATGACAGTTGGGTGGGCGGCGAGGAGCCTTGGTCCACATGTTCGGATGTCCCCCCCAACGTCGTCATCCCGGAAACCGCGCAGCGGTTATCCGGGATGACGACGTGGGAGGATGGCGCAGACGTCGGGGTATCCCTGGCGTGGCAGATCCCGGCTCTCCGCTTCGCTGCGGCCGGGATGACGGACAGTAGTGGGAGGGCGGGCTGACGTCAGGGGGTGTGCTGCGCCCGGGATGACGCCAAGGGAAGCGCTTACGGCCGGGATGGCGAGGAGCCATGGGTCGGGATGATGGAAAGTGGCAGAGCGTGCACGAGAGACAAACGAGGACGAACAAGTGACCGAAGACTGTGACTGGCTGCAGGTGCCGCCGGCGACCCTGGACGCCGCCGCGCGCCAGGCCGCCGCCGAACGGCAGGCCCAGCTGACCAAGCCGCCCGGGTCGCTCGGGCAACTGGAGGCGATCGCCGAACGCCTGGCCGGCATGCAGGGCCAGGAAAAGCCCGCGCTGGAGAACGTCCACATCGCGGTGTTCGCCGGCGATCACGGCGTGGTGGCGGAGGGCATCTCGCGCTTTCCGCAGGCCGTGACGGCACAAATGGTCGCGAACTTCGCGACGGGTGGGGCGGCGATCTCGGTGCTGGCGCGGTACCTGGGCGCCTCCATCGAGGTGATCAACCTGGGCACGGTCGCAGAGCCGCCCGCCGTTAGCGGTGTGCAGCAACTGAACCTGGGCCCCGGCACCGCCAACCTGGCCCGCGAGCCGGCGATGACGCCGGCGCAGCTGGAACGCGCCCTGAACGCCGGCCGCCAGTGCGCGGAACGCGCCCGGCGCAGCGGCGCCCAGATATTCGTCGGCGGCGAGATGGGGATCGGCAACACGACCGCCGCCGCCGCGCTGGCCTGTTCCCTGCTGGATCTGCCGCCCGCCGATCTGGCCGGCCCCGGCACGGGCCTGGACGCGAACGGGGTGCGGCACAAGGCCGAGGTCATCGAACAAGCCCTGCACACCCATGCGGCCGTGCGGGGCGACGCCCTCGGCAGCCTTCGCTGCCTGGGGGGCTTCGAGATTGCCGGGCTCGCCGGCGCGTATATCGCCGCGGGGCAGATCGGTCTGCCGGTGCTGGTGGACGGCTTCATCAGCACCTCGGCGGCGCTGGTGGCCGAGCGCCTGTGCCCGGGCACAGCGGACTGGTTCTTCTATGCCCATACCTCGGCGGAGCCGGGTCACCAGCGCCTGTTGGCGGCGCTGGAGGCCGAGCCGCTGCTCGATCTTGGCATGCGCCTGGGCGAGGGGAGCGGGGCGGCCACGGCCGTGCCCCTGCTGCGCCTGGCCTGCGAGTTGCACTCGGGCATGGCCACCTTCGCCGAGGCGGGAGTCAGCGGAGAGGACGCTTGAGCGTCGGCCCCGCGCGGATCGGCCTGCTGCGCCACGGCGAGACCACTGGCCAGGGATTCTGTGGCCGGGGCAGCGATGTCCCGCTGACCGAGGCCGGCTGGGCCACAATGCGCGACGCTTTGGCGCGAGATACCGCCTGGGATCGCATCGTCTGCTCGCCGCTGACGCGTTGCCGCGCCCCAGCACAAATGTTTGCGGAAGAGGCCGGTGTACCGCTCGCCGTCGACGACCGCCTGGCCGAACTCGACTTCGGCGCCTGGGAAGGCCGCACGGCGGCGGCGCTGATGGAGACGGACGCCGATGCACTGGGCCGTTTCTGGCAGGACCCGGTGAATCACTCGCCCCCCAAAGGCGAGTCGCTCCTGGAGTTTCGCGAACGCGTTGTCGCCGGCTGGAATGACCTGGCGCCCGAGGAAGGCGAGCGGGTGCTCGTGATCGCCCACGGCGGCGTCATCCGCCTGCTCCGCGCCCTGCACGAGGGCTGGCCGCTGGAGAAGCTGCTGGGCATCGACGTCCCGCTCGCCTCCCTGCATATTGTCGAGCCATGGAAGCCCTATCCATGAATCTCCTGCCCTTGGTGCGGAAAGCCCCTGTGGGTGATCTTGTGAGGGCTCTTGTGGGAGCGTGCTTGCACGCGAAGCCCCTGCCAAAGTCAGACGCGGGCAGCAGGGGCTTCGCGGCCAAGGCCGCTCCCACAGGAATGCCGAGAACCAGCGGTGTGCGTCCCGCATATTGTAGGAGCGCCCTTGGCCGCGAATACCTCCCACCAAAGTCCGACCGGGCACCCGCATGAGCGCCGCGCTGACACCCCTCTGGCTGGCCCTCCAGTTCCTCACCCGCCTGCCAACCCCCGCGCTCGACCCGCAACCGGCCGACCTGGGGCGTTCGGTGCTGGCTTATCCGCTGGTCGGCCTGATCCTGGGCCTGGTCGTGGTACTGGTCGGTATCGCGCTGGCGGCCATACCCGGCGCGCCGCCGCTACTGGTCGCGGCGCTGGTGCTCGCGTTATGGGTCGGCCTGACCGGCGCGCTGCACCTGGACGGGCTGGCGGACACGGTGGATGCGTGGGTCGGCAGCCATCAGGACCCGGAGCGGGCCCAGGCCATCATGAAGGACCCGGCCAGTGGCCCGATGGCAGTGGCAGCGCTGGTCCTGGTGCTGCTGATCAAGTTCGCAGCCCTGGTAACCGTGGTGGAGACGGGTGCCTGGATCGCGTTGCTGGTCGCCATCGTGCTGGGGCGCGCGGCACTCACCGGGCTGTTTGTGCTGGTGCCCTACGTGCGGGAGCAGGGCCTGGGGGCCGAGATGGCCGCACACTTGCCACGCAGTCCCGCCCAGATGGTGCTGGTAGCCACCGGCGTCTTGATCCTTCTGCTGGCACTGATCACTGGCCTCTGGGGCCTGATCCTGGGCCTGGCCGTTGCGCTGGCGTCGGTATTCGCCATCGCCGCCTTCCTGCGTCGCTGGCTCGGCGGCTTCACCGGCGACACCGCCGGCGCCGCCCTGGAACTGGTGGAGGTGGTGGCGATTACCGTCATGGCGCTAGTGCTCGCCCTGCATTAGGGAGCTGCCGCTCAATGAGGCGAGGTGTTCCCCATCGCCTTGTCCATGAGCGCCAGACCTTCCTGTTCCTGACCCTGACCACGCTGGGCGCGCACCCGGAACCGGGTCCCGCATCGTGTTCCGCAATCATCGGCATAGACATCTCGTCGACAAGGCGGTTCACGCGGGTCCCACGTTTGCGTGCCAACGCCTTCAGACGTTCGTACTTGTCGTCCGGCAAACGGATCGTCAATCGAGCCAATTCAGGGTCTCCGCGTTCAGGACCAGATGATTCAAGCCCAAAGTCAGCAAAACCTGTCATCGAATGGTCACGTTATTGCCACATAATTTGGCGATGACCGTTCTCGTGAGATTCAATCCGGCCCGCCTGACCCTGCGCGCGCTCGTGAACCCGCTAGGGGCCGTGCGCGATGCGCGAGCAATCCAGCCCGCGCCCCCATGGTGGCAGACGTTCCTGGGGCTGGCATTGCCGGTGTTATTGGTGAGCGTGATCGCCAGTCAGTGGCTTTACCAGGTGATCCCGACCGGCCTGCCGCCGGAGGCCATGCCGGACGCCTGGGCCTTTGGCGTCTACAGTGCGCTGGCGATGAGCATCGGGGTGCTGGGGATGGTTTGGTCCGCGCACTACCTGACCGATCTTTTCGAGGGCTACTCGCACCCGGACCGGGCGATGCTGGCGGTTTCCGTCGGGCTGCTGCCCGTGTGGGTCGGCAAGGTGGTCGCGGCGTTTCCCTGGCCCTGGGGCAACGGCATCGCGTTGTTGCTGATCCTGTATTCCCTCTGGCTGCTCTACTGGTCCCTGCGCGAGATCATCGGCCTGCGCCGGGGCAACCGCATCGGCCTGTTCGTGGCCACCATCTTCTGCGGCGCCTTCATCACCCTGATCTTCGGCTGGCTCCTGATGGACCTGATCCCCGGCGCCACCCCCGAACACCGTATAGGGAGCACCTGGCTGATCTGAGACGGCTCCCTCCGCGTTTGGTGACGTACAATCAGCAGCCACGTAAAGACGGGACGTGTTTTATGGCTGTGGAGCCCAAGATCGTTAGGGAGTTACGGGCGGCCAAGCCGCACAAGCGCGCGCAAATCCTCAAGCGGCAGCATCGGCGGAACGTGGCGTTTCTGGAAAAGAAGTTTCCCGAACTGGCCCAATACGTTTCCCGCGTTGGGATCGGCCGCTTTCAGGTGGAGCCGGACGGGGCTCTAGTGGCGGTGACTGACAAGACGGCGGGTACGTTGCTGCATCCGCCGGGGAAGCTGGCGGAGTTCGCGAGCCAGTTGGGTGAGGTCAACCATGGCGGCTGGTGGGAATACCAGCTCTCCGCTACCCGAATCTCCGAGACCATCGAGACGGAACATCAGCGGATCGTGCAGGACTGGGTGGACCAGTTGGAGGGGCTGGTTCCGGACATGACGGAGACGGGCGCGCAGACACGTTTTGTACTACCAGCGTCGGACAAGGCTCGGGTGTTCTCCCCGCTCGTGTTCTTTCTTGGCCTAAACACCGGCCTGCACATTGAGTATTACCTGACGCGGGCTCGGGTACAGGATCTGGTGCTGCTGGAACCCGATCCGGAACGATTCGCGCTGTCCTGCCTGTTCCTCGACTACGCCGCGCTGCACGAACGCCTGGGCCACCTGTACCTGTTCGTGGGCGAGGCCGATACGGACCGGGTGCTGGGGACTGTTTCGGCAGCCTTCCCATTGTCCAGCCAGGTATGGGTGCGAATGCTTCGGGGCTACGACGCTCCGGAATTCACCTTGTTTGCCGATCGTGCACGTCTGCACTTCCGCAAAAACACCTATCTCCCGATGGACCGTCAGTTACGCGGCATGGATTCCGCTGTACGGAATCTGCAGGGTAAACGGGCGATCTGGAGCGATGACCGCCGGGGCCTTGGGGATGTGCCGGTGGCCGTAATTGGGGCGGGGCCCTCGCTGGACGACGCCATCGAATGGCTCAAGCGGTACCGCGACCGGATGGTGATCGTCTGTGCGGTCTCGGCGGTTCGCGCTTTGCGTGCCGCGGGTCTTCGACCGGATTTTCAGTGCGCCCTAGACTACGAATACCCCGAAACCACCCTTGAACGACTGGAATTGGATACGGATGTGCCGCTGATCGCGTCGATCAACGCCTCCTCGAGCCTGCTGGATCGCTTCGATACGCCCCTGTTGTTTGCCGAGGCGGCCACGCCGAATATTGCATCGTTCCCTCTAACGTGGCGGCATACCGGCCCGACCTCCGGCAACCTGGCGCTCGCTGCCGCGCTTCGTTTCGGCGCCTCGGAGGTGTATCTTGCCGGGCTCGATTTCGCTTTTCCGAAGGAGGATCGAAGCCATGCAACGGGGACCCTGCATGGGTTCCGCCAATCCGGGGAAGACACCGGAGCACCGCTGCTGCAGACCAATCATCCGGCGTCCGAAGAAGGGGCCTGGGTGAGCACGCCCTATCTCAACAACGCGCGGCAATCCGCGGAGATCGCGATTGCCGACACTGATATCCCGGTGCGCAATCTCTCGCATGGGGCGCTGATCGAGGGGGCAATCCCGGATTACCCGGAAAACATCGAGCTGCCACCGGTGGCCGGACTCGCCGAATGCCTGGAAAAGATCTGTGCAGGGTTCGGGAGCGATGTGCCGTGCCGGCCGTTCTCGACCTGCCCTTGCGAACTGCTCGATCGGCTGCGCAAACCGTTGCAGGAACTCCCAGGATCGCTCGACTGGGTAAGCTTCGTGGCGGGCCTGGACCGGTACTGGTGTGATGTCTCGGATCCCATAGTGAGGAGGGACCCGGAGGACCGTCGTCTCGAAGTATTCGCCAGTCTCATGAGACACATCCTGTTGCGCTGGTATCAACTGATGTTGCGCGCGCCGGCCGCGGCGCAGGCCGACCTGTACCGGGAGGGACGGAGGCGACTTCTTGAGCTGGCGACATCGTTAGAGTGGCCGGAGAGTGCGGAACGGTACATGCGCGAGCGTTGCGACCATGGGGCGGAAGAGACAAACCTGGACCATCCGTGAAAAAAATTAATGGCCAGGACTAAAGGATGCGCGCGGACGGTCGTTAAAGGCCCTGAGAGCGGACGAGTACCGCCGGAAGAGCCGCCCGAAGGGTGGCGTCAGCATAGCTCAGGAGAATGACCATGTCCCAGGTAATCAACACCAACATCTTGTCGCTGAATGCCCAGCGCAATCTGAACAACTCCCAGGGTGCCCTGCAGACGTCGCTGGAGCGGCTGTCGACGGGTTTGCGGATCAACAGTGCGAAGGATGACGCTGCGGGTCTGGCGATCGCCGAGCGCTTTACCACGCAGATCCGGGGTCTGAACCAGGCGGTTCGCAATGCGAACGACGGGATTTCGTTCTCGCAGACGGCCGAAGGTGCCCTTGGCACGATCGGGGATGCCCTGCAGCGCGCGCGGGAGCTGTCGGTGCAGGCGGCGAACGATTCCAACTCCCCGTCGGACCGTCAGGCGTTGAATGACGAGGTACAGCAGCTGATTGCGGAAGTGGGCCGTGTTGCCAACGAGACCGAGTTTAACGGTCAGCGGGTGCTGGATGGCAGTCTGGATGATCTGTTCTTCCAGGTGGGTGCGAACCAGGGCCAGATGATCGCGGTCAGCGGCGTGGATTCGCGCTCCTCCGAGCTGGGGGCGACCGAGGTGATGTCCAGTGGTTCGCTTACGCAGACGCAGATCAACGACGGCATTCAGTTCGCGGCCGGGTCGGGGGATATCACGATTGTGGTGGACCCCGGTGGGGCCAGTGCAGACTTAACCGTTACTCTCGGTAACGATGTGACTTCGCTGGAGGATGCGGTTCGCGAGATCAACACCGCTATCCAGGAGGCGGGCTCCAATGATTCCGATATCTCCGATGCGCGCCTGACCGCAGCCCTGCGGGTGGATAACGACGGGAACACCGGGATCGTGATTAACGGTGCGTTTGACGCCGAATTCCAGGTCGATGGCGGTAGTATCCAGGACGAGGATGGTGTTGCACTCGCTACCCTGTTTGGTGAGTCCGGCCAGACTCAAGTCAATCTGACCGAGATTGGGGTCAGTACTCGCGAGGATGCCTTCCAGACGATTTCCACGATGGACGGGGCGCTGACCCAGATCAGCAGTCTGCGTGCGGAGCTGGGTGCGGTGCAGGTGCGTTTCGAGAACACCATTGCCAACCTGGAGATTTCGTCGGAGAACCTGTCGGCGGCGCGTTCGCGGATTCAGGACGCGGATTTCGCGGCGGAGACGGCGGAGCTGACGCGGGCGCAGATCCTGCAGCAGGCGGGCACCTCGGTGCTTTCCCAGGCCAACGCCGTTCCGCAGAACGTGCTGGCTCTGCTGCAGTAAGCTCGATCACTCGGGCTCTGGTTGAGGGTGGATGGCAAACGCGCCATCCGCCCCTTCTGATGAGGACAGCGATATGAGTGATGGAATCGGCAATATCACATCACCGCTGGTTGCAGTGAACCCGCGCGCGGGCGAAGGGGCCAAGGCGCCCGGTCCCGGCGCGGGTCTTGTCCGTGGCGAGGGACGGCCCGAGGCCGTAGTTCGTTCGGATAGTAGTTCGGAATCAACGGCTCCTGGTGCCACCGGACCGGCGATCGAGGCCATGGATATGGCCGAGGTCAATCAGGTGGTCGAGTCGATCAATTCCTACCTGCAATCCACCAAGCGGGCGCTGGAGTTTAGCGTGGACGACAGCAGCGGCCGCACGGTGATTACGGTGATGGACGGAGAACGCGAACAGGTGATCCGCCAGATCCCTCCGGAGGCCGTGCTGGCCTTGGTGGAGCAGTTCCAGACCGAGCAGGAGCTCGGCGGGACGGGGCTGGCGGACAAGGCCTGAGGGCTCTATCGAGACTGCACCTCAACGCGGTATGTTTCATTGAGCCGGATCCGGGAATGGGTCCGGCTTTTTTTTCGTTGTGGGAACGCCACCGAAGTGGGAGCTTCAAACCATATCGGCCACAGCCCCGCTGTTCACGTAATCCCGACCGCAGCGAAGCCGAGAGCCGGGATCTCCCGCTGCTGGAAGTGCGCATGCGAAAGGGGCACCAGTTACGTTGGAGATCCGTATTCCTGCTGCGCAGTTTTCGGGATGACGGTGTTCCGAAGGATTTCCGGATTGGTGTCAGGTGTTGGAGATCGCTTCGCTGCGCGTGCAAGGACGGGGTCAGCCTGGGCCGCGGAGGGTCGGGACTGAAGGGCGGTTTTGAGCGGTATTTTCTGTGGTGGACTCAAGATTTCGGCTAGTCTGTCGTAAAGGGATATAACGCACGTGCAAACGGTTCGAGACGTCGAACGCCGAGGAGCAAAGTCATCATGGCCATTAGTTCACTGGGGATCGGCTCCGGTCTGGATCTTAACCAAATCGTCAACGATCTGGTGAATGCCGAACGGGTGCCCAAAGAGACCCGTTTCAACCAGCGGGAACAGCGGCTTGAAGCGCAGATCTCTGCCTACGGGAACTTGACGAGTGCCATTGATCAGGTCAAGGGAACGCTCTCGCAGCTTTCCGAGTTCGAGTTGTCGCAGAATGCGTCGGTCTCCAATCGCGATGTGGCCCGGGTTACCGCGGATGGCACGGCCGCGAACGGGAATTTCTCGCTGGAGGTAAAACAGCTTGCGCAGGCGCAAGCCCTAGCCTCCGCCCCGGGTGACTTCGCGGATCCGGACGCCGCGGTGGGAGCTGGGCAGCTCGCAATTCAGGTGGGCGATGGCGATGCGTTCACGGTCAACGTCCAGGAAGGTGACACGCTGCGCGACGTGCGTAATGCGATCAACGACGCGGAGGGCGGCGTCACGGCCTCGATCGTGAATGACGGGGATGGTGCGCGCCTGGTGCTGACGGCGAACACGACCGGGGCAGCCAATACCATTAACGTCACTGCGACTGAGGATCCCGCGGGTAGCGGGCTTGCACGTCTGGATGGAGCCAACCTTGTGCAGACCCGGGCTGCACAGGATGCCGAGGCGGTGATCAACGGCCTGACGGTAACCAGCACGACGAATACCCTAGAGGACACGGTCGAGGGGCTGTCGATCGAGCTTCGGGGCACTTCCGACTCCCCGGTGACGGTCTCGGTCAGCGAGGATCAGGGTGCGTTGCAGCGTGCGCTCGAGGGCTTTGTCGAGGCCTACAATGGCTTGATCGGGCAGACAAGCAACCTGACGGCCTACAACGCCGAGGAGCAGCAGGCCTCGGTGCTAACCGGTGACAGCACGGTGCGCGGCATCCGGAGCCGGTTGGGGAACGCCCTGGTGGAGCCGGCGCAAATCCCGGATGTGAATGCGCGTACCCTCGCATCGCTGGGGGTGGTGTCGAACCGCGACGGTACGCTCGGTTTTGACAGTGACCGGTTCAACCAAGCGCTGGAGAACGACGGTTTCGACAACGTCACGGCGGTGGTCCGGGCGATCGGCGAGCGCATGGAGAGTGTGACCAGCAGCTTCACCGGCCCCGATGGTCTGATTGGCGTGCGCACCGAAGGCCTGCAGAACGATCTGGAGCGGCTTAGTCAACAGCGCGTGGATCTGAATGTCCGCCTGGAGCAATTGGAATCGCGGCTGGTACGCCAGTTCGGACGCATGGACAGCACCGTTGCACAGTTGCAGGGGACTAGTGATTTTCTGATGGGGCAGCTGGCAAACATGCCGCTGGCCCAGAACAATTCTCGTCGATAGTCGCCTCGTATTGGGCGAACGGATAACGGAGACCAACGCATGTACGGACCGGGCATGAATCGAGCGGTGAACCAGTACCGTCAGTCGGGCGCGCTGGCCGAGGCCCAGGTGGCGGACCCGTACCGGCTGATCCAGATGCTCTTCGAGGGTGCGCTGGAGCGTATCGCCGTGGCCAAGGGTGCGGTGCAGCAGGGTAACGTGGGCCTGAAGGGCGAAAAGATCGGCAAGGCGATCGACATCGTTGAGTCCCTGCGGGCGCTACTGGACCACGACAAGAATCCCGAACTCGCGGGGCGGCTGGATGCACTGTACGAATACATGTCTCGCCGCCTGCTGGAGGCGAACGCGAAAAACGATCCGGCGGCACTGGAAGAGGTTACAGGGCTGCTGCGCCAAATCAAGGCTGGGTGGGACGAGATCCCGTCTGAACAGCGAGCCGCCCGCGCGAGCTGAAATTCCTTGATGGTCTCTCTCGCCAAGTCCAAAGGCACCCGATGATCATGAACGGCATCGATATGCGGGAGATGGCGGCCACACTGGAGGATTCGGTGGAGGCGATTCGAGCCCACATGGTGCGAGCCGTGGCGGAGGAAGACTGGGAAGAACTGCAGGAGCTGGACCGACAGGCGAAGTCCCTGGTGGAACGAGCCTTCGGGGCCGAGCCGGTGCCGCTGCGTGATGACTCCGGGGCGGCCCTGCGCGCGGCCCTGGAGGACTTGGCGCGCTTCTACGAGACCTCCGTACAGGACCTGTCGCAACGACGGGGCGAGGTCGCAGAGCAGATCCGCGAGCTGAAGTCCGGGCGCAAGGGCACCAACGCCTACGAGACGACTCGCCGGCATTCAATGCGGACTGGGCCGGGCCACTCGGTCGACTGACGGGGCTCTGTACCCGGTCGACGCTTTTCGACTTCCCCCAAAGCCCGAACACCCCCTCCCGTCATCCCGGAAACCGCAACCCGGTTATTCGGGATCCCCGCGGTGTGCCTCGCCCGAACGTTGGGGTAAACCAAACCGCAGAGATCCCGGCTCTTCGCTTCGCTACGGCCGGGATGACAGTAAAGGGGGGCGCGGCCGGGATGACGGGCCGGGTGGGGCGCGGCCGGCGCTACAGGGTGGGAAGGCGTGCGGTCGGGACGACGAGGCGGGGTCAGGGGTTTGGGGGTAGGCGGCGGACGGTTTGGACGCTGCTGAGGGATTGGAGGCGGTCGAAGAGGTGGCTGAGTTCGCCGAGGTCGCTGAATTCGGCTTCCAGTTCCATGCGCACACTGCGGTCTTCGCGGTTGGTTTCGGTGTTTACGCGCAGCAGGTTGATGCCGCATTCGGAGAAGGCGTTGCCGACTTCGCCCAGCAGGCCGGGGCGGTCGTGGGCATCCACCTCCAGGGTGATGGCCTCGCGTTCGGGCTCTTCACCCCAGGAGACGGGGATCAGGCGGCCGCGCTTGTCTTCCGGCATGTGCAGGATGTTTACGCAGTCGCTGCGGTGGACGGAGACGCCGGCGCCGCGGGTGATGAAGCCGATGATCGGATCACCGGTCTGCGGATTGCAGCACTGGGCGCGCGTGGTCAGCAGCCCGCCGACGCCGCGGATTCGGATGTCGTCCGGTTTGGCTTCGCCCTCGTGGCGGCGCGGCCGCTGGGGCGCAGGGGTGGTGGCCGGTTGTTCTCCCGTGCGGGCGTCGCGCAGCTGGTGGGAGATGCGTCCGGCGATCTGGGCGGTGGTGACATCCCCCGCGCCCAGGGCAATCAGGAGTTCGTCGAAGGTCTGATACTTCATTGCCTCGGCCAGCGCGCTGCGGTCGAGGTTGTGGCCGCAGCCGAGGCGCTGGCATTCGCGATCGAACAGGTGCTTGCCCGTCGCCAGGTGTTCGTCCTGGTGTTGCTGACGGAACCAGGTGCGGACCTTGGAGCGCGCGCGGGCGGTGTTGAGATAGCCCAACGCGGGGCTCAGCCAGTCGCGGCTGGGCCCGCCTTCGCGGGTGGTCAGGATCTCCACGCGCTCGCCGGACTTCAGCTTGTAGGTGAGCGGGACGATATGGCCGTCGACCTTGGCGCCGCGGCAGCGGTGGCCGACCTCGGTGTGGACCGCGTAGGCGAAGTCCAGGGGGGTCGCGCCCTGGGACAGGTCCAGCACTTCGCCTTGGGGCGTGAGCACGAACACGCGCTGGTGCAGCGGTTCGCTCTGGATCTCGTCGAGCAGGTTCTGGTCGTTGTTGTCGGCGGCCTCCAGCAGCTGCCGCAGGCTGTTGATGGCGCGGTTGAGCGCCTGATCCTCGCGTCCGCCTTCCTTGTAGCGCCAGTGCGCGGCGACCCCCAGTTCGGCGAAGTCGTCCATCTCGCGGGTGCGGATCTGCACCTCCACGACCTTGCCCTCCGGTCCGACCACGGCGGTGTGCAGGGACTGGTAGCCGTTGTCCTTGGGGTTGGCGATGTAGTCGTCGAACTCGCTGGGCAGGTGGCGCCAGTCGTTGTGGACGATGCCGAGCACGGTGTAGCAGGTGGCCAGCTGGTCGACGATCACGCGGGTGGCGCGCAGATCGTACAGTTCGGACAGCGAGGTGCGCTTGCGCTGCATCTTTTTCCAGATGCTGTAGATGTGCTTCGGCCGGCCGAAGACCCGGGCCTCGATGCCGTCTGCCTGCAGGCGTGTCTTCAGTGTCTGGGCGAACTCTTCGACGTAGGATTCTCTTTCAGTGCGGTTTTCCTCGAGGCCGACGGCGATGTCGCGGTAGGTTTCCGGTTCCAGGATGCGCAGGGCGAGGTCTTCCATCTCCCACTTGAGCTGGCCCACCCCGAGGCGGTTGGCCAGCGGGGCGATGACGTCGAGGGTCTCCTGGGCGAGGATGCGGGCGCCCTCGTCGGGCTCGCGGACGAGCTGGCGCAGGTGCTGCACCCGAAACGCCAGCTTGATCAGCACGGCGCGCACGTCGTCCACCATGGCCATCAGCATGCGGCGCAGGCGTTCGGCCTGTTCCGGACGCCCGGCCGGGGCCTCGAAGCGGCGGCGCACCAGCGCGGCGACGTTGGTGGTCAGCCGGGCCACCGCGGCACCGAAGCGCTGCTCGAGCTCGGCCGGCTTGAGCAGGTCCGCCAGATACACGGGTACCAGCAAGGTCGCGATCAGCGTCTGCCGGTCGACGTTGAGATGGCGCAGGATCTCCGCCACGTCCAGTGGATGCGATTCGAGCCCGGCGGTATCGACGGCCTCCAGTGCTTGATCCAGTGCCTCGGCCAGCTGCAGGCCGGTGGCGTCGTCCAGGGGCTGGCTGCCCGCGAAATGACGCAGCAACGCGTCGCGGTCGAGCCCCTGAAGATCGGTATTGGTCAGCAGCGAATGGCGCATGGAGGCAATCGTCGGAACGGAGCGAGGCCCCTATTGTACGGGAGCGCAGACGGTGGCGAGAGGCTTGCGCATGGGGGTGACCGGGGTCAGGATCGCGGCATGGCCAACTTGTTCAAGATCCTGGTATTCGCGGGGCTGGGTTATGTCCTGATCACCGGGTTGATCTTTATCACCCAGGACCGCCTGATCTACATGCCTTCCAGCACCATCACCAGCACGCCGGAGCGCATTGGGCTGGACTACGAGGATGTCGAGCTGGTCACCGAGGATGGGGTGCGGATTCATGGCTGGTTCGTGCCGGGCCCGGATGGCGACACGCCCGTGTTGCTCTTCCTGCATGGCAATGCCGGAAACATCGGCCACCGGTTGCATTCCCTACGGCAGTTCCACGAGCTGGGACTGGCCGTGCTGATCATCGATTACCGCGGCTACGGGCGGAGTGCGGGGCGCCCGGACGAGGCCGGCACCTATGCGGATGCCCGCGCCGCCTGGCAGTACCTGATCGACGACCGTTCGATTCCGCCGCAGGAGATCGTGCTATTTGGCCGTTCGCTGGGGGCGGCGGTCGCGGCGGAACTGGCAACGGGCGTGGAGCCGGGGGCGGTGATCCTGGAATCCGCCTTTACCTCGGCTGCCGATCTGGGGGCGCGGCATTACCCCTGGCTCCCGGTGCGAGCGCTGCTGCGGCACCAATACGACACCCTGGGCCGGGTGGGCGCGATCTCCGCGCCCATCCTGCTGGCTCATAGTGCCCAAGACGAGATCGTGCCATTCGAGCATGCCAAACGCCTGCGGGCCGCCGCTACGAACGCGCGAGTGCTGGAGATGGAGGGTGGCCACAACGACGCCTTCCTGACCACGGGGGACGACTACACGGAGGGCCTGCGGGCGTTCCTCCGCGATGCGGGCGTGGCGGTCGACGGCCCTCAATGACGAACGGACAAAGAGACTGGATGAGGCAGGTCGAGGGGAGAACCCGTGTTTCCATCGTGGGAGATTGGTAGACTCCGCGGCTGTTTTGGCTGGAATGGATCTCCCTGGCGTCCGGAATGAGCGAATCTGCCGCAAAAGCCCCCCTGACGGTTACCTACTGTCGTGATGAGCAGCCGGAATGCGCGTCGGCGCCGGTGGTGATCCGCTTTGGCGGGGCGAGCGGTGTGGAACGTCTGCCGGGGCGTCTGGAGATCCGCGTGGGGCTGGAGCCCCTGGGCGTCGAGTCGGACTGGGCGGAATGCTGGTCGCTGCCGGACGGCGCCGAGGGCGAGACCGGGGTGGAAGGCTCGCTGAGCTACCTTCGCCACAAGGATTGCCTGATCGGTTGCTGGATTCAGCCGCTGGATGCCGCAGGCGACCCGGATCCCCTGACCGAGCGCGCGTACCGCGAGATCCTGGCTGGCTGCCGTGCGCTGGGTTTCGAACACCTGGTGCGGGTGTGGAACTATCTTCCCGCGATCAATGACCCGGTCGCCGGCCAGGAGCGCTACCGTGGCTTCTGCAGCGGGCGGGCGCGGGTGTTCGAAGCATTGCCGGAGTACGAACAGTTCCTGCCGGCGGCGACGGCGATTGGCACCCATTCCGACGGCTTGCTGATCTATTTCATTGCCACTCGCGAGGCGGCCGCGCGTATCGAGAATCCGCGCCAGGTCAGCGCGTATCGCTACCCGCCTCAGTACGGGCCGCGCAGCCCTTCGTTTGCCCGCGCCAGTTTGTGGCAGTCGGGGCCGGAATCGGCCGAGCTGTTCATCTCGGGCACCGCCAGTATTGTCGGCCATGAAAGCCGGCATATTGGCGATCTCGAGGCGCAGATCGACGAAAGCCTGCGCAATGTCGGTGTGCTGCTGGAACAGGCCGCCACGGATCACCCGGTTCGGGTGGAGAGGCCGCGCGACTTGTCGCTGCTCAAGGTGTACCTGCGCCATGCGGCCGATGCGTCGGCCGCGGAACGTCACTTGCGCGCGCGCCTTGGTCACGATGTGCCGTGCCTGTTGCTGCACGGGGATATCTGCCGCGAGGAGTTGCTGGTGGAGATCGAGGGACTTTATTCGGAGCGTCTGACCACGACGTTCGCGACACCATGAAGGATTGATGCCGGGCCGGTCAGGCCGCCGACTTGCGGTGGCGCCGGTCCCTTGCCTGGGGAGTACACGCAATGCAGCCAACCACCAAGAAGCCACACCCGGTCCTGAAGGACTACTACGGGGATGAAGCCAGCCGGCGCGCCTACGTCGACGACCTGTTCGACCGGACTGCCCCGTATTACGACCGAATCCTGCGGGTCGGCTTCTTCGGCACCGGGCAGTCGTATCGCCGGTTTGTCCTGAAACAATCCGGTCTCGAGGCCGGCATGGAGGTGCTGGACGTGGCCACTGGCACCGGCCCGGTTGCGGAGGAGATCCGCAAGGTGGTGGGCGATGACCACCTGACCTGCGTGGACCCGAGCCGCGGCATGATGGATGTGGCCCGAACCAAGATGGATGCCACGTTCGTGCAGAGCCTGGGCGAACAAATGCCCTTGCGCGACCAGCAGTACGACCGCCTGTACATGGGGTATGGGCTTCGCCATGTACGCGACCTGCACGAGTTGTTCAGCGAGTACTTCCGTGTGCTGAAGCCGGGCGGGCGCTGCACCATTCTCGAGGTCTCGCGGCCACGTACGAAGTTCCAGTTTGGCCTGGCGCGTTTCTATTTCCGCGATTTCGTGCCGTTCGTGGGCAAGGTGCTCACCCGCGACCCGGACGGGCAACTGTTGATGCGCTATTTCTGGGACACCATCGATCAGTGCGTCCCCCCGGACGACATCATGGAAACCCTGCGATCCGTCGGTTTCGAGGACGTGCAGCGCAATGTCCAACTCGGCGTCTTCAGCGCCTACATGGCGACGCGCCCGGCCGGGTAGGGTTTTGGGCCGGCTGAAGGTCAAGGTGGCGCCCGGGAGCAAGCGCAACGCCATTGGCGGCTGGATGGGCGACACGCTCAAGCTGAAGGTCCATGCACCGCCCGAGAAGGGCCGCGCCAACGCGGCGGTGATCGGGCTCCTGGCGGCGGAACTGGACTGTCCCAAGTCGGCCGTGCAGGTGGTAGCCGGTGCGACCTCGCGCAGCAAGACCGTGGTGGTCGAGGGCTGGTCGGCGGACGAGTTGCACCGCGCGTTATCCTCATGACTCATACACTGTGACGGGGCCCAGTACCGGACGGCCCCCCTGCGAAGGGAACTACGGATGAACCGCCTGACCCTGACTCGACCGGACGACTGGCACCTGCACCTGCGCGATGGCGATGTGCTGGCGACGGTACTGCCGGACACGGCGCGCCGCTTCCGCCGCGCCATCATCATGCCCAACCTGAAACCGCCGGTGACGACGGTGGAGGCCGCCGCCGAGTACCGCGACCGCATCCTGGCGGCGCTGCCGGAAGGGGCGGACTTCGAGCCCCTGATGACGCTGTACCTGACCGAGGGCACGACACCGGGCATGATCGACGCGGCGAAGGCCTCCGGGTTCGTGCACGGGGTCAAGCTCTATCCCGCGGGTGCCACCACCAATGCGGCCAGTGGCGTGACCGATATCCGCCGCTGCTATCCGGTGTTCGAGGCGATGCAGCGGGTGGACCTGCCGTTGCTGATTCACGGCGAGGTGACCGATCCGGACGTGGACATCTTCGATCGCGAGGCGGTGTTTATCGAGCGCCACCTGGAGCCGCTGATCCGCGATTTTCCGGAACTTCGGGTGGTGCTGGAACACATCACCACCGAATCGGCCGTGCAGTTCATCCAGGACGGGCCGGCCAATGTCGGCTCCACGATCACGCCCCAGCACCTGCTGTACAACCGCAATGCGCTGTTCGCGGGCGGCATGCGGCCGCATCACTTCTGCCTGCCGATCCTGAAGCGCGAACGCCACCGCAAGGCGCTGCTCGAGGCGGCCACCAGTGGCCACCCGCGCTTCTTCCTGGGGACCGATAGCGCTCCGCATCCACGCCACGCGAAGGAGTCGGCGTGTGGCTGTGCGGGTATCTATTCCGCGCACGCGGCCATCGAGCTGTACGCGGAGGCCTTTGCCGCGGCGGATGCACTGGACCGGCTGGAGGGCTTTGCCAGTCATTTCGGCCCCGATTTCTACCAGCTGCCGCGCAACACCGACACCCTGACGCTGGAGCGCTCCCCGTGGACTGTGCCGGAGGCGGTGCTGTTCGGGCATGATCCCGGGGTACCGCTGCGCGCGGGCGAGACCGTCGCCTGGCAACTGGCGCGGTGAGGACGGCCGTCACGGCGAACGCTGTAACGCGCGGGCGGTCAGCTAGGTAGAGATACAGGACGAGACGAGGATGGAGACATGACCGAACCCAATGTGCAACGCGGGACTTTGTTGTTCTGGATGGCCATCAGCCTGGGGGTGGCGTTGCTGATCGTGGCTCTGGGGGTCGGGCTGCAGCCGGCCGGCGCGCCGATCCTGCGCGCGCCGCTTAGCTCGCCGGCCGCCGGTGCCCTGGGCTTTGGTCTGCTGATGGTCTGGGCCGCGTATGCCTATGCGCTGTCTGCCGGACGTGCCGCGGGCAGCCAGGAGATGGGGGTGGTGATCCTCAACCTTGGGCTCCCGGTGGCCCTGATCCTGCTGTGGCGTGCCGAACTGAACGCGCTGGCGTTCTTCGTCGCGTTGGGCTGGGCGCTGACCCTGGGTGGCATGGCCGTGCGTCTGTTCCGGCGCGAGGCCCTGGCCGGCGTGATGATGTTGCCGCTGATCGGGGTCAGCCTGACGGCGATCCTGCTGTCGCTGACGCTCTGGGTGCTGCCGGCCGCGACCGGCGGGGCCTGAGGCCGGATTCCTATCCGTCCGCCGGCGCCGCTCGATTGGTGTCCGGCTTCAGCGCTGGCGCGCGGCGGCAGTGATCGAAAAAGGCATTGGCATCCATGGGCCGGGCGAACAGGAACCCCTGAAAGAGCAAGTCACCGTGGGTGGTCAGCCAGCGGTACTGGGCCTCGGTCTCGACCCCCTCGGCCACCACCGCCAGACCGAATTGGCGTGCGATGTCGCAGATTGTGCGCACCATGGCCTGGTCGTCCGGGTCGTGGTCGACCTGGCGGACGAAGCTCCGGTCGATCTTGAGTTCGTCGAACGGGAGACGCTTCAGGTAGCTGAGCGAGGAAAACCCGGTCCCGAAGTCGTCCATCGAGAAGCGCAGGCCCATTTGCCGCAGGGCCTGCATGATGTGGATCACCCGGTCGGTATCCTCCGCCACCACGTGCTCGGTGATCTCGAGCGTGATGCGGTGGGCGTGTTCACGGCCCAGATAGCGGGTGATCAGGTCCTGCATGCGGTGGACAAAGTTCAGGTGCACCAGCTGGCGCGGGCTGATGTTGATTGCGAGCTGCTCCAGGGGGAACCCGGCGCGATCCCAGTCGCGCAAGGCCTGGAACGCCCGCGCGATCACCGCGTCGCCCAGTTCGCTGATATAGCCGGTCTGTTCGGCGATGGGGATGAACTCGGCGGGTGATACGGCGCCCAGCTCGGCGCTGTGCCAGCGGATCAGGGTCTCGGCGCTGCGGATCCGCCCAGTGGTGTCCACCTGGGGCTGGAACAGGACCTCGATCTCGCGATTGTGCAACGCAAAGTGCAGGCAGCGCTCGATCTGCAGATGCCGCTCCACCGCCCGCGACAACTCGTCGCTGAAGACGACCACGCCGTCGCGCCCGCGGTCCTTCACTTCGTACATGGCGATATCGGCCTCGCGCACGAGCTGATGCGAGTCGACCGGCTGCGCGGGCTCGATCAGGCGGATCCCGATGCTCGCGCTCACGTGCAGGTGATGGTTGCGGATAATGTAGGGCGTCTTGACCACCTGAAGCAGCGAATGCGCCAGGCGGCGGGCGGCGCGCTCGCAGGTCTGGCGGTCTTCCTTGCCGGGGGCCACGATGACGAACTCGTCGCCGCCCAGGCGGGCGAGGTGGTGGCCCGGGGGCAGGGTGTTGGCGAAGTCGCGCGTCACGGACTTCAGCAGCTCGTCGCCGATGTCGTGCCCCAGCAGGTCGTTGACCGTCTTGAAATGGTCCAGATCGATCAGCAGCAGGTACGAGTGCTGTCCGTGATGCTGCAGGACCTCGAGGCTTTGTTCGAGATGCTCGATGAAGGCGGCGCGATTGTTCAGTCCGGTCAGGGCATCGTGGGAGGCCTGGTGGAAGCTGTTGCGGAGCAACCCGAAGCTGCTGTTGGCCGCGTAGAACAGGACCAGGGCAAGGGTTGCCGAGAAGGCCGCCAGGACATAGCTATACCAGTCCCCGATTAGCAGGAAATACCCGGCCAGCGGCACCATCATGGCCGGGATTAGCGGCCGGAAAACCCAGGGGGCCGGGTAGAGCAGGGCCGCGACCACCGTGGTGGCGCCGATCTGCGTGAAAATGGCGATGTAGTGGAGATTGTGCGAGTCCAGGCGCACAAAGATCAGAAAGATCGCGGTCCACAACGCCAAGTAGAGATACAGGAAGAGGGTGAGGTGCAGCCGCCAGCGGAGCCGTTGCTCCGGCGACAAGGGAGAGCGGTGGTAACGCCAATACAGCTGCAGGCCCCAGAGCGATGTGGCAAGCATCACGCTGTACCAGGCTGCAGCCGCGGTGAAGGCCCCGTGCAGCGCACCCAGCAGGATGTAGCCCAGGCCGGGGACCAGGGACAGCGCCACCAGCACCGGGATCTGGCGCGTCAGATAGGTGTCGAACTGGGGATCGGCGCGTAATGCCTCGCGGGCCGGAACAAGCGCGCGTACGCTGGACGCCGGTGGATTGTCTCGCGGGGTGAGTGCCATCGGGGTCCAGACGGGGACGGTTTGTGGAAGAGCTGGACGTTACGGTAAATCGGGCGGGGCCTCAACAAGCGCGGCCCGGCGCATGAACAACGGACTACGGGATGTTGCTAACCGAGTTACAGATCGAGGCCCAGCTGGCCGATGCGGCGCGCCGCGGGGAGTTCGATGACCTCCCGGGGGCGGGTCGACCCCTGGAACTGGATGATGACAGCGCGGTGCCGCAAGAGCTGCGCATGGCCTTCCGGGTGATGAAGAACGCCGGCTATGTCCCCGAGGCCGTGCAACTGAGGGGCGAGATCGCCTCCACGGAGGCGTTGCTGCAGGCGGCGGACGACGAGGCGGCGCGCCAGCAGGCGGCCAAGCGTCTGCGCTTGCTGCTCGACCGGCTGAACCGCAGCGATGCGGGTCGGGGCATGCTCTCCGAGTCCGGCTATTTCCGACAGCTGTGCGAGCGCATGGATGGCCCCAGCCAATGAAACCGGTCCATGGACCGACCAAGGGCCGCGGCGCGACCATCGATCCCCATGCCCGCTTTGAGTCGACCCGGCACGAACCCTTCGACGACGGGTGGGTCGGTGATGGCGAGGCACCGGCGCCGCTGCGCACCGAGGTGACGGTCGAGCACCCGCGCAGGGTCCTGTCCTGGAATCAGTCCCCGGATGTGCCATTCGAGCTCTCCCTGAACCCTTATCGTGGCTGCGAGCACGGCTGTGCCTACTGCTTTGCGCGGCCGGCCCATGCCTATGTGGGCCTTTCGCCGGGGCTCGACTTCGAGAGCCGGCTGTTCGCCAAGGTCGGCGCGGCCGACTGCCTGCGGCGCGAACTGGCGCGACCGTCCCACCGGGTGACCCCGTTGGCGCTCGGGATCAACACCGATGCGTACCAGCCGATCGAACGTGAATGGCGGATCACGCGTGAGCTGCTGGAGGTGCTGGCCGAGACCGGGCATCCCGTATCCATCGTCACCAAGTCCGCACTGGTCGAGCGCGACCTGGATTTGCTGGGTCCGATGGCGGAGCGCGGACTGGTGCAGGTGGCGATCTCGGTGACGACCCTGGATCGCGGGCTGTCGCGACATCTGGAGCCGCGCGCGGCGGCCCCGCAACGGCGCTTGCAGACCGTGGAGCGGCTCACGGCGGCGGGCGTCCCCGTCAGCTTGCTGGTGGCGCCGTTGATCCCCGTGCTCACGGACGGGGAGCTGGAGGTCTTGCTGGATGCCGGGGCGGCGGCTGGCGCAGTGGCCGCCGGCTATGTGCTGCTCCGGCTCCCGCGTGAGGTGGCCCCACTGTTCGAGGACTGGTTACGCACCCATCACCCGCTCAAGGCGGAGCATATACTGCAGCGCCTGCGCGAGGCGCATGGGGGCAAGCTCTACGATTCCACCTTCGGTCACCGTATGCGCGGGGCCGGGCCGTATGCGGAGCTGTTGCGGCAGCGCTTCCGGCTGGCGCGGCGCCGGGCGGGGCTGGCCGGACGTCTCGTGGAGCTGGACTGCAACCAGTTTGTCCCGCCCGCGCGCCCGCAGAAGACGCGGTCCGAAGGGCAGCTCGACCTCTTCTGACGCTCGGCGAATGCGGTCCGGCTGGCGCCGTTGTCCCGAGGACGCTTCTCCCGCGGGCGGGGTGTTCTGGTTTACAGTGAGGCCAACATCAAGACAGGGCGGACGATGCCGCAGAATCCAACCATGAGTACCGGCGATGCGGCCTGGTGGGGGCGCCGGGCACTTGCATCGGGGCAACATGGACGCTGGTCCATCGGCCCCCTGGACCTCTGGCTGCTGCACGGTGAGCAGGAATGGCAGATGGTGCTGGAACGCCCGCGCGACCCCGCCGATGCCACACTGGCGATCGATGTTCCCTGCGCCGAGGGGTTCCCTGCCGACGCGAACGACCTGCTGCGTTTTGCCGGATCCCCGGCGGATTCGGTACCGGAGCTGCGGGTGGCCCTGGCGGATCGGCCGATGGTCAGCCGGCCGCAGAACCCCTTCTATGTGCCGGCCCGTGGTCAGGTCACGCTTTATCTGAGTTCCCCGGCCTGGGTGCAGTTGCACCTGGGCGAGGCCATGGTGCAGGAGTTTCCGGTCTATACGCCGTCCGATACCTGGTTCGGCCCGAATACCGTGAACGGGGAGCTCTGTTATGCCACTCGCACCCAGGCTCGCCTGGACCTGGCCGACGTGCCCGTGCGCCCGCACCGCGTCATCACTCCGCTGACCATCGAGAACAAGGCTTCGGATGCCCTGTTCCTGGAACGCGTGAACCTGCCGGTGCCGCGCCTTCCGGTGTTCGCCGACGAGCACCACCGGTTGTGGACCCCGGCAGTGCGCATGGAGCGCGAGGAAGATCGCGACATGGCGGACATGAAGATCGACGCCGGCCCCCCCGGTGTGGCCGGCGGGGCCCAGCGTATCGCCGAGCCCCGCCAGGCCGGGGGACGGCATTTGATGGTCAGGGCGTTCACCGCCCTGTTTCAGTAGGGAGCATCCGGCGCGATGAATGAATGGCTGCAAACCGCTCAGACCTTTGTGACCAGCGAGGCCTTTCTCGCCGCCATCCGCGCCGCGGTCTACCTGCTGGTGGGCCTGTTGCTGGCGCGCCTGCTGTCGCGCGGTCTGGCGCGCGCGCTGGAGGACAAGCTCGACGCGCAGCAGGTCATGCTCACCCGCCGCATCAGCTTTTACTTGATCGTTCTGCTGGTGCTGGCCTCGGCGCTGCGCGAGCTGGGCTTCGATCTCACCGTGCTATTGGGCGCGGCCGGCATCCTGACGGTCGCGCTTGGCTTTGCATCGCAGACCTCGGCCTCGAACCTGATCTCGGGGCTGTTCCTGATCGGCGAACGCCCGTTCTCCGTGGGGGATGTCATCAAGGTCGGGGATGCCACGGGCGAGGTGCTGTCGATCGACCCGCTGTCGGTCAAGCTGCGCACCTTCGACAACCTGATGGTGCGCGTGCCGAACGAGACCCTGGTGAAGACGCAACTGACCAATCTCAGCCGCTTCCCCATCCGCCGCCTGGACATGCAAATCGGGGTGGGCTACCGGACTGATCTCAAGCAGTTGCGCGACGTGCTCATGGGCGTGGCCGAGCGCAATCCGGTCTGTCTGGAGGAGCCCAAGCCGCTGTTTATCTTCCTCGAGTACGGTGATTCCGCGCTGAAGATTCAGCTCTCGGTGTGGGCGCGGCGGGAGAAGTTCCTGGATCTGCGCAATTCCATGCACGAGGGTGTGAAGGCCGCGCTGGACGAGGCGGGGATTGATATCCCGTTCCCGCAGCGCACGCTGGGTGGCCTGGATGGAAGCCCGTTACCCGTGCGCATCGTCGACAACGTGCCGGAGGCCGAGGCGGAAGCGTCCGCGCGCGACTGACCGGCAGGCCGCCGGAGCGGGGTTGGGCCGTCCCTCAATCCAGGCGGAGATCCGCCCAGACCGGGTCGTGATCCGAGGCGCGCCAGGGCCCCGTGGCGGGCGCGCGACCGTCAAAGCCGAGGAAGCCGGGTTCGTCTGCATTGACCGGCCAGGTCGCCCCGTCGTGCACGGCGTCGCGCAAGGCATCGGGACCCAGCAGGTAATCCAGCTGTCCGGCCCGGCCGCGAAAGACATAGGTATGGGCGGACGCTGGATCGTCATGCACCAGGTCCCGCTTGCCGGCCGCGGCCAGCGTTCGCACCGGGTCTTCGGCGGCGTAGGCGTTCAGGTCGCCGAGGATCAGTACGGGAACATTGGCAAACTCATTGCGTTGCTGTTCCCGGATCCATGTCACCAGACGTTCGGCCTGGGCCGTGCGCCGTTCATTCCAGCAACCCTGGCCGCGGTCGATATCGCCCGCGTCGGGGCAACCGCTCTTCGCCTTGAAGTGCACCACCACGGCCCCGAAACGCTTGCCACTCCCGGGTTGCTGGAACCAGCCGAGCAATGGCGGGCGATGATGCACGGCATCGCGATCGGTGGCGGACCCAACGAGTTGCAATCGGTCCGGACGGTAGAGCAGGGCCACCTTGATCGCGTCGTCGCCCGGACCCGGGTGGGCGATGGCCGCATAGTCGCCGCGCGGCGGAGGGACGGCATTCAGTCGTTCGACCAGCTGCCGGCGCGCCGCCTTGGCGTTTTCCAGTTCGACCGCGCCCAGCAGGTCGGCGTCCAGCGTTTGCAGCAGGGCATCCAGCTTGGCCGTCTGGCGCTCGCGTTCCGCCCGGTTTTGTGCGCCGCGCTCGCCCAGCGTCACGAAGTCGTTCTCCAGATTGGCGGTGGCGATGCGCAGGTGGTCCGCTCCCGGCGTCGACGGCGGATCGGGGCGCTCGCCGCCGAGCCAGTTCAGCGAGTCGGTGGGATGGATGCGATGGTCGCCGAAGGCGTGGGTCAGGATCCCGGTCAGGCCTGCCAGCGTGCTGCCCACCCGGCGCGTGCCATGATCGTCGCGATAGGGGATCGGGTCGGGTTCCGCGCGATAGCTGCCATCATCCAGGATGATCCGGCGCTTCTCGTCCCGTGCGGTTCCCGCGGCCCCGATCTGGCCGGGGTGCATGAGCCGCCCCCCGGCCGAGAGCGTCAGGCTGCCATAGCGCGCGAGTTCGTGGTTGGCGGTCAGCGCCAACGGTTGCACAAAACGAACACGGAGGTCGGCGTACTCGCCGAGGCGGCTGGCGTCTTCAGGCAGGCGCACCTCCAGCGGTGCCGGCAGTTCGCCGTGCCCGCAGCGTTGGATGCGGTCCAGCCGAGCGATCTGCGGGCGTCCGCGGTGGCGGCTAAAGACCCCGTGTACTTGCACATGCTCGCCGGTCGAGACCGGCTCGCGCCGCGGGGCATACACGAACATACCCGCCGAGTCGGGCCCGACGCCCTGCTGCAGATAGAACCCGCCGAGTTGATCGGGCCCCATAAACACACCGGTGACGAAGCCCTCCGCGATGACGGCATTCCCCTCGGCGACCGCGCCGGCGCGGAGCTCGGCGAGAGGGGCGACCTCGGCCCCAGGGTGGGGGCAGGCCACCCGGGCATCGACCGGGGAGGCTGCGAATAGCAGAACCACCAGTGCGCCCCCCAGCGTGCGGCGCACGCTCGGGGCCGGGTTGGCGTGGCGGCGGGGGTGCGTCAGCCGATCCATGGCCGCATGAGAAGAATCAGGCGCTCTTGCTGGGGTTCAGCAGTTCGTAGAGATAATCCGGCGCCTGGGTGACATCGGCGATGGTGTAGCGGTCGAGGACGTCCAGGAAGGCATCGCGCGCATCGTTCAGGACCCCACGCAACTGGCAACCAGGGAGAATCGGGCAGACGGGATTCTCGCAGTCCACCACGTTCAGGTTCGGCTCCATGTCGCGGATGACACTGCCCACGTTGATCTCGTTCGGCTCGCAGGCGAGCGAGATCCCGCCCCCCTTGCCACGCCGGGTGATGATGTAGCCCTTCTGGCCGAGCTGGTGAACGATCTTTACCAGGTGGTTGCGCGGGATCGTGAACTGCTCGGAGATATCGCTCACGGTCACGCGCTGGTCGCGCGGCTGCACGGTGAGGTACATCAGGACCCGAAGGGAGAAATCGGTATAGCGAGTGAGCTGCATAGGGAAGGAATCGTCGGTTCGCGGTTATGAAGGATATGCATGCGCGCATATGTCTTGGAACCTTAATCGCTCCGGACACCCGTCACAAGTTCGGTCGTCGCCGCTGAGTGAAGGCCGGGGCGTATTCGGGGTTCAGAAACCGCACAGCCCGGCCGTTACATGCCAATAATAACAAGGCTTCTGAAGCCGAAATACAGGGGAATTCAATGGGGTCAATCAAAGGGTTGGGCCGGCTGTCACTCGCAGGACGGTTTTCGCTGGCGCTGAGCGCGATCGTGGGGGTGTTCTTTCTGATTGCCGCTGCCGCGGTGTTCTGGCATACCGCAACGCTGAAGGCGGGTATGGAGGCGACGTTGACGGGCGTCATGCAGGGCCACGAGACGACCCCGGCACTGGAGGCCGAGGTGGCGCTCGAGATCGACCGTCTGCTGGATCTTGCGGCCTGGCAGGTCAACGCGATGATGCTGGGTGTCGCGATCGGCGTGGTCGTCGTCGTGTATTTCCTGTTCGTGTTGATGATTCGCCGGCGCCTGGCGCATCTGGCCTCGCAGTTTCGCGGGGTATCGGAGGGGGAGGGCGATCTGAGCCAGCGGATCGAGGCCCCGCGCAATGACGGGATTGATCGCCTGGCGCGTCTGTTCAACGCATTTATCGAGCGCTTGCAGGGGATGGTGTCGGAGATGGTGGAACACGCGCGTGAACTGGGGGAGTCCGTCGGCACCCTTCACCGCGTGGCGGAAGAGACCAACCAGGAGGTGCAACAGCAACAAGCCCGGATCGGCCAGGTTGCTACCGCGATGAACCAGATGACGGCCTCGGCCGAGGAGATCGCGCGCAATGCCCAAACCGCGTCGGAAGCCGCCGATCAGGCCGAGAGCGAGACGCGTACCGGGTCCGATGTGGTGGACGCCTCGGTGCGCACGATGCGCGAACTGGCGAGCGAGATTGGCACGGCAAACGAGCAGGTGGCGCGCCTGCAGTCCGAGTCGGACAGCATCGGTTCGGTGCTTGACGTGATCCGCGGCATTGCCGAGCAGACCAATCTGCTGGCGCTCAATGCGGCCATTGAGGCTGCGCGGGCGGGGGAGCAGGGAAGGGGATTCGCTGTCGTAGCGGACGAAGTGCGGACCCTCGCCACGCGTACACAGGACTCCACCACCGAGATCCAGGCCATGATCGAACGCCTGCAGGCCGGCGCTCGGGCGGCGGCCAGCGCGATGGAGCGCAGCCGCGAGAGGGGCGAGGCCGGAGTCGACCAGGCCGCTGGTGCGGGCGACGCCCTGCAGGCGATCCGTTCCGCGGTGGAACGCATCCGTCATCTCAACAACGAGATCTCCGGGGCGGTATCGCAACAGGCGGAGGTCGCGCGCGAGGTGGATGGCACCCTCACGGAGGTTAGCCAGGGAGCCCAGATCACCGCGGGGAATGCCGAAGCCACGGCCAGCGAGACGGACGCCCTAGTGGGGCGGATCGAGCGGCTGCGGGGACTGACCACCCAGTTCCGGGTCTGATCCACGCCTGGCTGGGCGTGCGAACGGGGTCCCGGCGCCTCCCTGGCGTTTTCCGTATACTGCGGCCCGCCTCGGGTTCACGGAGCCGTATCTGCAATGACAGTCTGGGTCGCCGCCCTCCTCGGGATCGTTCAGGGCATCTTTATGTTTCTGCCGGTCAGTTCGACCGCGCACCTGGTCCTGACCCAGCACTGGCTGATCCGTCAGGGCGAACCGCTACCGGCGCCCGAGAGCCCCGAGATGATCCTGTTCGACCTGGTAGTGCACGTGGGCACCCTGGTCTCGATCGTCTTCGTCTTCCGCAAGAGCCTGACCCGGCTGACCGGTGGCATTGCCCGCGAAAGCCTGCAGTGGGCATCGGCCCGCGGGTCGGCCGGGCGCGAGATGCTGTCCCTGCGTCTGGCCCTGCTGGTGGTGCTTTCGGTGTTCGCGACCGCGGTGGTCGGATTCACCCTGAAGGCGGGCTTCGAGCAGGTGTTCGCCCACCCGACCCTGATCGCGGGCACGCTTAGCCTGACCGGGGTATTGCTGTGGTGGACGGACCGGCTGCAACGGCGCCCGTTGGGGCTGCGCCAGCTGAGTCCGAAGATTGCCACCATCATCGGCGTGGCCCAGGGCTTTGCACTGATCCCGGGGCTCTCGCGCAGCGGCATGACCATCACCTTCGCCCTGTTCACCGGGCTCAAGCGGCGCTGGGCGGCGGAGTACAGCTTCTTCCTCGCGATTCCGACCATCCTCGCCGCCACCGCCGTGCAGTCGCTGGACGTGCTCAATGGCGACGGGCTGGGGAACCTGAACTGGACGGCGCTCGCGGTGGGCTTCTTGGTGTCCGCCCTGGTCGGGATCGTCTCGTTGAAGATGGTCCTGTTCTTCCTGTATCGCGCCAACCTCAAGGTCTTCTCGTTCTACCTCTGGGCGCTGGCGCTGCTGGTCCTGTTCGGATTCCTCGACGTGGAGATCATGTACGGAAAATGACCGGATCCCCGGGTGTGGAGTCTCACGAGGGGGGCCCATTTTCCCCAACTCTCCGTGCGTCCCAATGATCGACGCGGGACCGGAGAGTGACCAAGGTGCTGCGCACCGCGCCTTGTCTCGAAAAAAATGGGGTAACCACGCGGACGGGTGAGTGAATCAGCCGCTCCCTGGATTCCTCGGCTTACTCCGGTCCGCGCAGGACCGCCAGGGGCGCCTGATCCAGCACCCGCCGGGTGCCCAGCCAGCCCGCCAGGGCAATCCCCAGCGTACCGCCACCGATGCCGTAGACGAAGGTCAGCGGGTTCACGCTGTAGTCGAACCCGAAGACCTGCCACGCGAGCAGGGCGCCGACCGCCGTGGCAATGACGGACGCCAGCAGCCCGGCCAGCAGCCCCAGGGCGCCAAATTCGGCCAGCAACCCGTTGCGGATCTGGTCGCGGCGTGCACCCAGGGTGCGCAGCAGCGCGGCCTCGCGCCGGCGTACATCGCGCGTCGCCTGCACCGCCGCATAGAGCACGGTCAGACCCGCAATCAGCGTGAACAGGAAGACGTACTCCACCGCCCGGGTGGCCTGATCCATGACGTCGCGCACCTGCGCGAGGATCGCGCTGACATCGATCGCCGAGACCGCGGGGAATTCGCGCAACCACTGGTTCTGGGCGGAGCGCTGCGCCTCGGGTACGTGCATGGCGGTGATGAAGGTCCGGGGCTGCTCGTCCAGCAGCGGCGGCGGACCGATCACGAAGAAGTTCACCTGGAAGCTGTCCCAGTTGACCTCGCGGACGCTGGTGATCGGGCTGCGAATGGCCTGACCGCCGACACGGAAGGTCAGCTGGTCCCCGAGTGCCAGGTTGAAGCGTTCCATCAGCCCGGCCTCGACCGACCACCCGCTATCGGGGTCCTGCCCCTCCTCGCCAAACCAGTCGCCCTCCACGATGGGGTTATGGTCCGGGGGCGACTCGGCGTAGGACAGGTTGAACTCGCGATCCACCAGCCGGCGATCGCGATCATCGTCGAAATCATCCGGACGCACGCGCTCCTCGTTGATCTCGATCAGCCGGCCGCGGATCATCGGGTCCAGTTGCGGGCGCTCGAGACCGGCCGCCTCGACGCGGTCGGCAAAGGCATCTTCCTGTCCCGGCTGGATGTTGATGAAGAACTGGTTCGGGGCATCCTCGGGGATGCTGGCATCCCAGGCCTCCAGCAGGTCTACCCGGACAATCGCAAGCAGCAGCAGTGCCAGGATGCCCACGCTGAAGGCCACGAGCTGCACGGCACTCAGGCCACCCCGACGGGACAGGTTGGCCAGGCCGAAGCGCAGGGCCATGCCGCCGCGGTTGCGCAGGGGCCGCAGGGCCAGCACCAGCGCCATCCCGAGTGCGGCCAGCACCGCGATCGCAACGGCCGTGCCTACCAGCACCCAGGCGGCCAGGCGGGGATCGGCGGCCTGCCAGTACAGCAGGCCGCCGAACGCCAGCAGTGCCAGGGCGCCGGACAGCCAGACCGAGGTCGGCGGCAGACCCAGATCGCGCCGGAGGACCCGCAGCGGCGAGACCTGGCCGATCCGCAACAGAGCGGGCAGGGCAAAGCCCACGGCCGTGATCAGCCCCACCCCAAGGCCGGCGATGACCGGGCGTGAACCGGGCGGAGGCAGGTCCCCGGCGAGCCAGTCGCCCAGCAGGGCCGCGAGGACAAACTGGGCCGCGAAGCCGATCGCGAGCCCAACCCCGCTGGCCAGCAGGGCGACCAGCACAACGCGGCCGAAGTAGATGAGCAGGACCTGGCGTCCGCTGGCTCCCAGCGCGCGCATCACCGCCGCCGGGTCGGCGCGGCGCTGGGCGAAGTGATGGGCCGCGACGGCGATCGCGGCCCCGGCCAGCAGCACCGCCATCAACGAGGCGAGGCCGAGGAAGCGCTCCGCACGCTCGATCGCGGTACGCAGTTCCGGGTTGGCGTCCTCCAGACCCAGCAGGCGCTCGCCGGACTCCAGGTCATCCTCCAGCCAGTCACGGAACTCCGCGACCCCGGCGCTGGGTCCCGCGGCAAAGAACTCGTAGCGTACGCGGCTCCCGGGGCCGATCAGGCCACTGGCCTCCAGGTCATCGAAGGCCAGCATCAGTCGCGGGGCAATATCCAGCAGGTTGCTGCCGCGATCGGGCTCGTGCGTGATGACCCCGGTCACTTCCAGATCGAGGTCGCCGACCTCCACCCGGTCCCCGACCTCCAGTCGCAGGGCCTCGAGCAGCGCCGGCTCCAGCCAGGCCGTACCCGGTTCCGGACCGCGGTCGCGGACCCGCTCGTCCGCCTCGCGGCCAGGACGGATACGCGCCTCGCCTTTCAGTGGCCAGCCCGCCTCGACCGCGCGCAGGGCGGCCAGTCGCGATTCGTCGTCCGCAGTAAAGACGACGCTGGGGAGGGAGGCCGTACGCGCCGTTTCCAGTCCGTTGCTGGCCGCTTCGGCAGGCCAGCCTCCCGGCAGCGGGTTGTCGCTGACGACGGCCAGGTCACCCCCCAGCAGCGCGGTCGCCTGCTGGGCCATGCCCCGATCCACCCGATCGGTGAAGAAGCCCACCGCCGCGACGGCTGCGACGGCGACGACCAGGGCGGCGGCGAGGACGCGCAGCTCGGCCGAGCGCCATTCACGCCAGGTGCCACGCAGCAGGGCGCGTAGATGGCTGCGGTCGGTTCCCCGGGTGGCGATCATTCGAGCACACCATCCTGGATCGAGATAATGCGATCACATTGTCCGGCCAGCTCGGGGTCGTGGGTAACCAGCACCAGGGCCGTTGCCGGCCCATCACTGTCGGGGTGGCGCGCGGGGCTGAACAGCAGCTCGATGATGCGGTGCCCCGTCCGCCCGTCGAGGTTCCCGGTGGGTTCGTCGGCGAACAGCACCGCCGGGTGATCCACAATGGCGCGGGCAATCGCTACGCGTTGTTGCTCGCCACCGGAGAGTTGATGGGGGTAGTGTGCGGAACGTTCGCCCAGACCCACGCGTTCCAGGGCCTGTGAGGCCCAGTGGTTCAGGGTTTCCTGACTCTCTTGCGCATGGGCCGGGTTGAGCTCCAGCGGGAGCAGGGTGTTTTCCATCGCTGTCAGTGCCGGCAGGAGCTGGAAGGACTGGAACACAAACCCGACCCGGCCGGCGCGCAGGGCGGCCCGGCCATCCTCGTCCAGTTCGCTGATGGTTTGCCCGAGCAGCCGAACTTCTCCCGCACTCGGGGCGTCCAGACCTGCAAGCAACCCGAGAAGGGTGGACTTGCCGGAACCCGAGGCGCCGAGAATGGCCACCGTCTCGCCCGCCTGGACCGCCAGTGAGATGCCGCGCAGGATGTCCAGCGGTCCGCTGGGTCCGTTGATCCGCTGCTCGAGGTCCCGGGCCTCCAGTACAAATGACGAGGATGCATCCATGTTGCGTATTCCGTTGGTCGTGATGGGCTTGATCGCGTTGCTATGGAGTCCTGTTGCGGCTGCGAATTCCCTACCGGACGAAAATCGTTCGGCCGAGCCGCTCCGGGTCCTGGTGTTCGGGGACTCGCTGAGTGCCGCGTACGGCATGCCGGATTCCGCCAGCTGGCCGGCCCTGCTGGGCGAACGGCTGGCCGAGCGAGAGAAGGACTGGAAAGTGGTCAACGTATCCATCAGCGGTGATACCACTGCCGGTGGACGGAGTCGCTTGCCCGACGTGCTGGAACGCGCAGCGTTCGAAGTCGTCATCCTGGCCCTGGGCGGCAACGATGGCCTGCGCGGCCTGCCGCCGCAGGCCATGCGCGAAAACCTGGAGGCCATGGTCGATGCGATCGAGGCCGTCGACGCCAACACCCTGTTGCTGGGTATACGCATCCCGCCGAACTACGGCCGCCGCTATACCGAGCGTTTCGAGGCCGTATTCGCCGATCTTTCCGAGGAGCGGGGACTGGCATTCGAGCCATTCTTCCTCGAGGACATCCTGCTGGAAGACGGCATGTTGATGGACGACGGTATCCACCCCAGCGAGGCCGCTCAACCCCATCTGCTGGACGCGGTGTGGTCGCGGCTGGAACCCATGGTGGAGGAGGCCGAAGCCCGATCGCGCCCATGCAACGGAGCCGGGTAAACCCTCACTCCGTCAGCAAACCCCGCAGTTCGGCCACGACGGATTCCGGAAGCAGCTGGCGCAGGACCGGGTGCAGGTCGCGTTCAACCTCTGACAGCAACGAGAGGGTGCGAATTTCCGAATGGCGACAGAGGGGATTGCCGTACTGATTGGCCTGGATGCTGCGCTCGGCGCCCATGCTCATCAAGGCGACCCCGGGCAAACCCCGAGGCCCCTCGTCCAGGACCTCGACCAGTTCCACCATGCAGCCGTCCACCTCGCCCTGAATGCCGATCAGCGGGGCGAGGAGGTCGATCATGCGGGTGGACTGTTCGGTCGTCAGCATGGCCATCCGCCTACCTTACGACCGATGCGGGCACGGCGCCAGACCGGAGATCGACGCCCGCCTTGTGAATTTGGTGTCCCCGGCAGGATTCGAACCTGCGACCTGCCCCTTAGGAGGGGGCTGCTCTATCCAGCTGAGCTACGGAGACCTAGCGCGAGAGTATAAGCGCCGGGCAGGGGCAGCCCCAAACGCTTCAGTCACCCGGGGCGGATTTCGGGTCGAGCTGGTGATGGACCCAGGCGGTGAATTCCTCTAGCGTGGCGCGGTCCTCGCCGGGGGTGTCCGGCCCCGCAAGGTTGCGGTAGGTCACTTGCCCGTCGTCGATACGTAATACGCGCCGCACGGCCCAGTCGGCATCGCTCTCGCCATTGCTGAAACAGTGATCCGGCTGGATCGCGTCCGGCGTGATGGGGTCGGGGTGCTGGTGATGGCGCCGGGCCAATAGGTACAGGCGTGCGAGGTCGTCTTCCGTGAGGTCGAGATACAGGTTCATTTCGCGCATGGCGTATTCGAGGTCGTCCTGGCCCAGTCCTGCTCGCTCCAGGGCGGCCAGGGGACCTTGCTTGGGGGCTTCGGGCGTCGGCGTCAGGCTGGCCGGGTAGCGCCGCCAGGGGAACGGGTAGTTGATGATTACCGCGACAACCAGCATGACGCCCACGCTGGTCAACACGGGATGCAGGAGGAACCAGGGGCCCAGGGCCTGCACCGAGTCACCCCCGAGCACCGCATAGAGCGCGGTGGCGCCGCCGGGGGGATGCAGGCAGCGCAGGTAGTGCATCAGCCAGATTGCGAGCCCGACGGCGACCGCTGCAGCCAGCAATGGGTGGGGCAGAACGTCGCGCACCAGCACCCCCACGATGGCGGCGACGGCATGACCACCGAGCACGTTCCTGGGCTGCGACATCGCCGCGTGGGGCGCAGCGAAGAGCAGCACGGCGGTGGCACCCAGAGACGCGAGGATCAGACCGTTGATCCCGTTCTCGGTGACCGATGCGGCGACTTCCAGCGAGAGGTAGAGGCCGATCACGCCGCCAATCAGGGCAATCAGCTTGTCCTTGTGGTCGGTGGTATCGAGCCAATCCCCCAACAGGGATCCGCGTCCAGAGCGCAAACCGGCCTCCTCGTAAGTGGAAAACGGAGTATATGTTCTGCGCACGCCGTCTCCGGGTCAAATGGCATCGCTTTGACGCGGACTGGCGGAGGATGTCAGCGCGGCAGGTCTATAACGCGGCCGCACCCGGAAAACGCTAATCACAGGCTTCTCCGGAGATCCAGTTTCCGCTACGCGGCCAGCGAGCGAGGCAATCACATCCGGGAAATGCCTGCATGAGCCTGCAGGACCCGTGGGAGGCCTTGCGAAACCGGGGCAGGGTGCCCGAGATGGTAGCCCTGTGCGAAATCGAACTTCAGGGCGCGCACCCGGCTGAGTTGTTCGGCGGTCTCGATCCCTTCCGCCACGGTGGTGTAGCCCACATCGCGAATCATCTGGACCAGGCCCTCGAGGATGTGGTGCTGGTCCGGCACATCCAGGCTGCGTATCAGGGTGATATCGAACTTGACGGTATCCACGGGCATGGAGGCCAGATAGCGGATGGAAGAGTAGCCGCTGCCGAAATCGTCGAGGGCGACGAGAAATCCTTGCCGGCGCAATCGCTGGAGATTTTCCGTCGCCAGTCCGATCTCGGTGATCAGGGCGGTCTCCGTGACCTCGAGGATGATTGGCCGGTCCTGTAGGAAGGGGACGAAGGCCTCCAGCCACTGGGTAACTCCGGCATTCACGATGGTGGGGCCCGACAGGTTGATCGAGATACCGACCTCAGGCGGGATGAGGGAGGCTCGCAGATCGCCGAGGATGCGGGTTAGTACGGCCCGGTCCAGGTCGACCTCCAGGCGGCGCGCCTCGACGACGGGGAAGATATCCGCGGGTCCGATGACCTCGCCCTGGTGTTCGATACGCAGCAGGGCCTCGACATACGAGCGATGGTGCTCGTTGAGCGCAACCACTGGCTGGTAGGCCATTCGGATCCCGGTTCCCCGGGTGGTGGCCTCGTACACGGCATTGTTGATCCAGTTCGAATAAAGGCTCTGGGTATCCTTCTCCAGTTCCGGGGTGAACAGCACGACCGGCGAGGATCCGGGGCGCTTGGCCTTGTACATGGCAACGTCGGCCTGCCACTGCAGGGCAAGCATGGCCGGTGCATCGTTGCCGGGCGCGACGGCCAGGCCGATACTGATCTTGATGGGTTCCCGCACCCCGTGCTGGGTGAAATCGGTGGCCCGGATCCGCTCCTGGCAACGCTCGCCCAGGCGCTGGGCGCCCGATTCGTCGCAGTTGAGGAGAATCGCGGCGAATTCATCGCCGCCGATGCGAAACAGGTGTTCCCCCTCCCGCAAGACCTCGTCGATGCTGCGCGCCACACTCTGCAGGACTGCGTCGCCCGTCTGATGGCCGTAGCTGTCGTTGATGGCCTTGAAGTGATTGATGTCGAACAGGGCAAAGCACACAGGATAGCTGTGGCGGGCGGCCAGTCGCGGAAGGGTGTCCCAGTATTCATCGAAGGCCCGGCGGTTGCGCACGCCGGTCAGGGCATCGTGATGCGCGATGCGCCAGAATTCGCGGTTCTTCTCCTCCAGGCTGGAATGGACGTCCTGGAGCCGGGCCTGGTAGGAATTCAGCGATTCGCGGATCTTTTCCGTCTCCGCGACGGGCAGCAGCCCGCCGACGCGTTTCAGCACAAGGCCCCCGGCGCTTTCGCGCAGCCGGTCGACGTGGCCGGAGATGTCGCGCAGGGGGCGGACGATCAGATAGGCCAACGTGGAGAACAGGACAAGCGTGATCACACCCAGGATGGCCCCGAGATTGACCACCGCGCCCGACAGCAAGTCCTCCACCTGATCGGCCATGGGATTGGGGCGCAGATCGAACTGAGCATGCTGCAGAAGTTCCCTCGCGGGGATGGCGTTCCGCTCGCCGAGGTCGAATCGGATCGATTCGGGATCGACATGGCGGTAGACACGGCCCTCGCGGAGGGCATCCAGGAACCGGCTCTTCAGACCGACGAAGCCGGGTGGGGACTGGGCTGCGTCCGGCGCGGGAATCGGCTCGATGACCAGCAGGAAGGGCTCGGTGTCGCCCCGTACCGCCCGTGGAGCGGGTGGCGGGAGCTCGAGTCTCCCGGGCAAGTGGTCGCTGTCCGAACCGGGCAAGGTCATTCCCTGGTGATCATAGATCCCGGCGTCCAGGATCCTGTCGGTCAGGATCCCCGCCTGGTGCATGCGATGATTCTTCCAGTAGGCATAGTAGTGCGGCGTGCCCAGTTGCTGGCGCACTTCCTCCCAGCGGGCGAACCTTGATGCCTGTTCTGCCGCCTGCGTGAGGACGTGCTCGAGCGTGCCGGCAAGCTCCTGGCGGGCGGCCTCGCGGCCACTTTCCTGGATCTCGCCGCGTAGCTGGTCGACCTTGTACCAGGTGTAGAGGCCAAAACTGGCGAGGGTGACCAGGGCGATCGCTGCTAGCAGTAGGGCATAGTGCGTGATTGACGGGGTTCGGCCAGAAATCATTGCGCGCGGTGTCCCTGGAGGACGTGCTCGATCTCGTCCAGCAGGTCGAATTCGTGAAACTGATCGAAGAAGTGGTTGGCACCCTCCACGATGCGGACCTCTGCGCCATGCTGTTGCAGGGTCTCGATCCATTCCAGGTCGATCCGGTCATCGGCGCTGCCCGCGATCAGGGTGGAAGACACACCGCACGACTGGAAGGCCCGGTTGGTACGTTGCTTGTCCCAGTCGTAGTAGGACAGGTACGCCGCGGGCGTGGTGACGTACTGGCGACAGAAACCCAGGGCATATTCCGCCAGCCCGGCCTCACCACGGGCAAGGGCAGCGCGGGCACGAGTGGCATGTTCGGGGGATTCGAACGCGGCCTCGCCGTGCCCGAAATAGGTCACGCTGATGAAGATGGCGTGGGCGACGGGGCTGCCCGGGGAGTGCGTAAGATAGTCGAGAAGGTTGATGCTGCCGGCGCTGTGTCCGATGACGACGGGTTCCTGGCCGGTCTTTGCGTACAACCAGTCGACCCAGATCGCGATCTCTTCCTGGGTGTGTTCCATGGTGTGGGTATGTACGGCCTCGCATGGCAGGCTCGCCGTGCGCCGATCGATCCCCAGTGTCAGTGTGGGGGTCAGGACCGTGAACCCCGAGTCCGCTAACGCCAAGGCGAGGCGGCGCACGGTGGGGAAGTGACGGGTCTGCAGGAAACCGTGCTGGATCAGGATCGCGGGCATGTCCGGTTCGCCCGCCCAGTACGCCGCTTCAGCCGAATCCCCGGACGACATCTCCAGGATCACGGCTGTTTCCTTGGCGGTTGCAACCGTGTTCAGGCTCAGGAGGATCACGGTCGCAACCGCTGCCGCACTTCGCAAGAACCATCCAGACATCCTTGTATCCCCCTGTCCTGACGCGCAAACCGCTAACGAAAAATCCCAGATCGCAATGTACCAGCATCCTGCGTCGGCGGCATGCGTTGGCTAATAAACACGCGTGGGTCGTACCGCCTGTCGCGCGCTCGCCGCACCGGCGAAGACCCGCTTTTTCGTCGCGGTCGAGCAACGTTGCCTGAGCCGAGCCTACTGGCCGGGATCCGTGTGTGGCACCGCATCGGTCTCCAGCATGAGTGACACACGACGGTTGGCGGCGCGGCCTTCCGGGCTGGCGTTGTCGGCAACCGGACGAGTGTCGGCCAGCCCGACCGCGCGGAGCTGGGCTGCGTCCAGCTCGCGGGCCACCAGGTAGCGCACGACGCCGCTGGCGCGAATCGAGGATAGCTCCCAGTTCGACGGGAAGCGCTCGGTCGCGATGGGGATGTTGTCGGTATGGCCTTCCACGGTGATGGTGCCGGGGTGGTCTTCCAGGATGGGGAGCAGATCCTGGAGCAATGATTGCCCATCCGGGCGCAGGTCGGCCTCGGCGGTCCCGAACAGGATGTCGTCGCGGATGCGCAGCTCCATTCGTCCAGGTTGCTCGACGACGTCCACACCCTCGGGGGCGCGCGCGCGTAATCGGCCGGCCTCGCGGCTTGGGGGCTGTTCGGCGACCACCTCCGGGCCGGAGCGCTCACCGACCGGCGCCTCCTCCAGGGCGGGCCGATCCAGCAGAGAGGAATGGACCAGGGGTTCGATGAGGGCGCTGCGGTCCGGGTGGGCCAGGGCGATCGGGCTGGCCGAGACCGCCCTCGGATCATCGTCACGCGGGTCCATGAAGGTGAGCATGATGACGAACACCACGATAACCAGGGTCAGAACGTCCAGATAGGTCAGGATCCAGGCGTGCTCGTCGTCGCGCTGGCGTTCGCCCGGGTAGGAACCGAGAAAGGCCTGCTCCGGGCGTGTGGCGGCGTGGGCATCCATCTCTGCCTGCAGCGCGTCGCGTTCGGCGGTGGAGGGGCTGGGTCCGGACATGGACTCAGCGCCGCTCCGTGGATTCGCCGCTGGCGCGTTCGTCCGCCTCGGGTTCTTCCTCGCCATTCGGGGCCGCCTGGCGGATCTCGTCGCTGTGATTCTCCATGAACGAGCGCAGGGTCTCGCGGATGTAGCCAGGTGAGCGTCCCTTGCGCATCAGCATGATGCCCTCCAGCACCATGGTCATCAGCACCACGCGCTCCTCGGTCCGGCGCTCCAGCTTGATGGCGATGGGCCGGAAGACCAGGTTGGCGAGCAGGATGCCGTAGAACGTGGTGATCAGGGCGATACCCAGGTTCACCGCGATGACGGTGAAATCGTCGTTTTCGGTGGTCAGCAGCAGGTTGATCAGGCCAATGAGCGTGCCGAGCATCCCGAACGCCGGGGCATAGGTGGCCATGGTTCGGAACATCTGCGCATCGGCCTGTTCACGGGCTCGCAGGCGCGCCATGCGCCAGTTCAGCAGGTCGGACACATCGTCCATCGGGGTGTCGTCGATAACCAGCTGGATGCCGGTGCGCAGGAACGGGTTGCGGATCTGGTCCAGGCGATCCTGGATGCGCCGCAGGTTCTGGGAGAACCAGTAGCGCGAGACCTGGACGATCTCCTCGAGATCCTGGGTGACGTCGTAGCGTTCCTCGCGGATCGCGTTGGCACCGGCGCGAAACACGCGCATCACCTCGTGGAAGGGGTAGCTCATCAGCGTGGCCGCGATGGTGCCGCCTACCACGATGCCGAGGCCCGGCAGGTTCAGAAAGGCGTCGATATTCTGCGAGGAAAACGCGATGACGCTGCCGAACACCAGCAGACTGCCAAGGATGCCGAGGAGGGTGGAGAGATTCATGCGTACTTCCGGAAGGAGACCGGGGTCAGCATAAAACACCGCCATCGTGAGCGTCTGCCTTGTCGTGCTACCCGCATTCCGGCGTACACTCGGCTCGTCGACGATCAAGGAGTGTGGCGGGATGGATATGACTTGGGTGGTACTGGGGATCCTGGTTCTGTTGGTGATCTGGGGGGTGTGGACCTACAACCGCCTGGTGACCTCGCGCAACCGGTACAAGAACGCCTTTGCCCAGATCGACGTGCAGTTGACCCGCCGCTATGACCTGATCCCCAATCTGGTCAAGGTTGCGGAACGCTACATGAGTCATGAGCGCGACACCTTGGAGGCGGTCATCCAGGCCCGTAACAATGCGAAGGAAAGCCTGCAGGAGGTCGGCGGTGATCCAACCAACACCGAGGCCGTGCGCAAGCTCTCGAGCTCGGAACAGGGGCTGTCGGGGGCCTTGGGGCGGTTGTTCGCGCTGTCCGAGAGCTATCCCGACCTGAAGGCCAACGAGAACATGATGCAGCTGTCCGAAGAACTGACCAGTACCGAAAACCGCGTGGCTTATGCCCGCCAGGCCTTCAACGATGCCGTCATGCAGTACAACATCCTGCGCGAGATGTTCCCCAACAGCCTGATTGCCAACAACCTGGGGTTCCGCCCGGGGCAGCTGCTGGAGATCGAGGACCCGCAGAAGCGCGAGCCCGTGCAAGTGAACTTCTCCTGATCCCCGAGGCGTCATGAATTTTTTCGAGCAGCAGGACCGGGCGCAGCGCCGGACGCGCTGGCTATTGTTTCTGTTCGGCCTGGCGGTACTCGCCATCGTGTTGGTGATGAATGCCATCGTGCTGGTGGTGTTCGGTCAGGCAGAGCCTGTCGCTGCGGGCGAACCCTGGCTGACCCGTGAGTTCCTTGCCAGCAATGTCGCCGTGATGGTCTGGACGACCGTGCTGACGGTTGGCTTGATTGGCCTGGGCAGTCTCTACCGCACGCTCGGTCTGCGCGATGGCGGCGGGGCGGTGGCCCGCGAACTCGGCGGGACGCGGGTGGATGGCGATACCCGTGACCCGCTGCGGCGTCGCCTGATGAACGTGGTGGAGGAGATCGCCATCGCCTCCGGCGTGCCGGTGCCCGAGGTCTACGTGCTCGAGCAGGAGGCCGGTATCAACGCCTTTGCCGCGGGTTACTCGCCGGACGACGCGGCCATCGCCGTGACCCGCGGGGCCCTGGAACAACTGGACCGCGATGAATTGCAGGGCGTGGTGGCGCACGAGTTCGGGCACGTACTCAACGGCGACATGCGCCTGAACATCCGCCTGATGGGGATGCTGTTCGGGATCCTGGTGATGGCCCTGATTGGCCAGCGTGTGCTGCTCGCCATGAGCCTGTCGCGCAATAACCGCAACGCCGGGGGCATCGTCGCCGCGGGCGTGGCACTGATCGTGGTGGGCTATATCGGGCTGTTCTTCGGGCGCTGGATCCGCGCATCCGTTTCGCGCCAGCGGGAATACCTGGCGGACGCCTCGGCGGTGCAGTTCACCCGGCAGCCGGAGGGTATTTCCGGAGCGCTCAAGAAGATCGGCGCCGCCCATACCGAGCTCGGGGCGGACACCGAGGAGGTCGGACACATGCTGTTCGCTTCCGGGGCCGTCAGTCAGATGTTTTCGACCCATCCACCGCTGGTCCAGCGCATCCAGGCGATCGAGCCGGGATTCAAGCCGGAAGAACTGGAGGCCATCCGCGAGCAGATGCAGAAGGATGCCCAGGCGCGTCGTGTCGAAAAGGACGCCCAGGCCGAGGCGGAGGAACGCGACCGCGGCTCGACGGAACGCCCGGGTGGCCTGCTCCTGAATCCGGAGCGGCTGATGGAAAACATCGGCGACCCGGGGCTTTCGCAGATCCTCGGGGCGGGGCTGCTGGTGGCGGCGATGCCGGGGCCGCTGGAGCGCGCGGCGCATTCCGATGCCTGGGGTGTCGATGTCTTGTTGTATCTGCTGATCAGTAATGATCCGGAAGTTCGCGATCACCAGCTCCTGCGGATCGCCGGCACGCGGGGGGCGGAGAGCGAGTCCCACGTCCGCACCCTGCTGGAGGCCGAACCCGAGCTGCGCCCGGACCTGCGCATTCCGCTGCTGGAGATGAGCTTTCCGGTATTGCGCCATCGCCCACGCGAGGAACGCCGGCAACTGGAAGGCCTCATCGACGAACTGATCCGCGCCGACGGCCGGGTATCGGCGTTCGAATACGCGACCGGCCGTCTATTGCGGCGCCAGTTGCGCGACCTGGAACAGCCCGAACGTGCCCGCGCGGGCGGACGCGACCGGCTGGCTCGCCATGCTGCCCACGCGCAGGACACGCTGGCCGTGCTCGCGCATCACGGACACCCGGACGACCCCGACAAGGCCCGGGCGGCCCTGCGCGCGGGCATTCTGGTCCTGGCGATCGAGGATCCCACCGGCGAGGCGATTGCCGCGGCTCTGGAGCGGACTGCCGATGAGGCCGCCTGGGCCGAGGGGCTGGATAGGACGCTGGAGGCACTGGATGCCCTGCGCCCGGCGGACAAGCAGACCCTGGTCACGGCGATGCTTGCCACGATCACTCATGGCGGCCAGACGGTGGTCGCGGAAGTGGAGCTGTTGCGGGCGATCGCCGCCTCGCTGCACGTGCCGTTACCCGTCGCGGAGATGCCCGCCGCCGACGCGGAATAGTGCGGCCCGCTCCCGCGGGTGCGACGATCGGGGCCGCGCGGTATGATGCGGCCGCTCCGGGGGCGTGGCGGAACTGGTAGACGCATCGGACTTAAAATCCGCTGGGCGCAAGCCCGTGCCGGTTCGATTCCGGCCGTCCCCACCAATCATTTCTACCCGGGTGTGTGATCGTGGCCAGCCCCCAACCCTGGTACGTCTATCTCCTGCAGTGCCGCGGTGCCCGGATCTATACCGGGGTTACACCGCGGCTTGCGGCGCGACTGGCCGCTCATCGTGCGGGGCGCGGGGCGCGTTTCACCCGCATGTACCCGCCGGAGCAGCTCCTGGGGGCGAAGGTGTTTCCCGGCCACGGCGAGGCACTGCGCGAGGAACAACGTATCAAACGCCTGCCACCCGTCGAGAAGCGACGTCTCGCGGCGACCTGGAAGAGGCAAAACGACGGGCCCGAGGGCACGCTCGATCACGAGGCGTGAGGCGAAGGTTGGTGTTACATCCATGCAACGGTTCAGCGAGGACCGGGAAAAGCGCATAGTGGGGCTCTGAGCGTCCCTGTGAAAAGATCCGGCATGCCCCAGTCCACGGACACAACGGAAGGATCCGAAGCGCGGCCAGCGGCCCAGCCGGCCGACGCCCGCACCACCGAACCGCATATCAGCGGCCCGGTGGTGGCGGCGCTGATTGCCGGGTTGCTGTTTGCCCTGCTGTTCGTGGCCATCGACCAGGGCTGGAAACAGCAGATGGCCGACCGCTATCAGCAAGCCCTGGTCTCGGAGGCAAGCAGCCTTCGGACCCAACTGGAAAGCGTGCTGAATGGCACGGTCCATGCGACGATCGGGCTTGCCGCCTATGCCTATGTCCACCCGGACCTGACCGAGGATGACTTCGACCGGGCAGCGGACCGTCTTTATCGCAGCCAACCGGAACTGATTCGCTCTCTGACCCTGGCGCGCGGCGAGATCCTTGCGCTGGTCTACCCGCGCGATGGCAACGAGGACGCGATCGGCCTCAACCTGGCGGAACATCCGGAGCAGGGCGCCTCCTTTCAACAAGTGCTGGAGAGCCGGCAAACGGTCGTCGCCGGGCCCTGGACGTTGGCACAGGGGGGCCGGGGTCTTCTGGTGCGCGCCCCGGTCCTGACCGATCCGGAAGATCCGCCGGCGTTGGCCAATCCGTGGACACTGTCGAGTATTGCGCTGGATTTCGAAACGATCCTTGGCAAGGCGGGCCTGGCCCCGCGCCCGCCCAGCCTGCAACTGGCACTGCGCGGCCTCGACGGGACCGGCGCCGACGGTGAGGTCTTCTACAACCCCGAACAGATCGACGTGGCCAGCGCGCCGCTCGCGCTCGACGTGACCTTTGCCGGCGGCCAGTGGCAGATGCTTGCACACCCTGTCCCCAACCCATCCGCCACGGAGCGCCCGGCCGCCTGGTGGGTGATGGGCGTGGTCGGGCTGCTGGCGGTCAGTGGGTACACCTTCCGTGTGGGGGAGGGCATCCGGCAGCGGCGGGAGGCCCTCACGCGCTATCAGGCGCTCGTGAATCGTCTGGCGGATGCCACTCTGGTGGTCGCGGGGCGCCGGGTCCTTTGGGCCAATCCGGCCTTTACCCGCATGACCGGCCTGTCGCCGGATCCTGGCCAGACTCTTTCGGCGCTGGGGGTGATTCAGGCCGACGATCGCCGGCGCCTTCCCCCTGCGCTCGATTTTTCAATGGCATTGGAGGAGCCGCGCGGGCGCGAGATTCGCGTCCACACGGCGGACGGAGACCAGCGGTTTCATCTACTGCGTTGGGTGCCGATTGACTGGGAAGGGCAGCGGGCCTTCCTGTTGAGCTTTGTGGATGTACACGACAACCGAATGCTGTTCAACGCGTTGAGCGAGGCCCGTGATCTTCAGGACGCGCTGTTCGAGGCCATGCCCGGCGATGCCCTGGTGATCGACGACACTGGTCTCGTTCGCGCGGTCTTTGGCGAAGCGCGGCGCGGCCAGGCACCCCAGCACACGGCGGCCGGGCACACACTGGCGGAACTGCTTCCGGATGAGGTCGCGCAGCGCTTTTCCGGCGTCGTGCGCCGGGCCTTGCGCGAAGGCGAATTGCAGGAGATTCAGTACCGCCTGCAGGCGAGCGTGTTCCACGGAGGCGAGACGAGTCCGTCAACGGAGGAAACCCGCTGGTATGAGGCGCGGGTACGCCCAATCGACGCACCGTTCGAGGGTTCGTCGGCCGTGGTGTGGCACGCCCTGGACGTGACCGAGCGCAAGCAGCTGGAAGACCGCATGCAGGCCCTGGCCTGGGAGGACCCGTTAACCAGAACCGCGAATCGCGCGGCGCTGGATCGGGCATTTCCGCGGCTTGCGGCGCGCGCGGATCGCAAGGAGGGACAACTGGCGCTGCTGTTCATTGACCTGGACCGTTTCAAGCCGGTGAACGATCAGTACGGCCATGCCGTAGGGGACGAGCTCCTGCGCCAGCTGGCGCAACGGCTTGCGGCCAATCTGCGTCCGGATGACCTGCTGGTGCGCCTGGGCGGGGACGAGTTCATCGTGCTGAGTGCGCCGTTGAATCGGAATCGACGCGAGGAGGCCGGGGGGCTGATTGAACGGTTGCAGGGGGCTTTCCGGCAGCCATTCGAGTTGCATCCCGGCCATATGGAACCGGTGGAGGAGACCCTCTCCTGTAGTATCGGGGTCGCCTTCTACCCCCGAGATGGTCAGCGCCTGGCGGACCTGATGATGGCCGCGGACCATGCGATGTACCGCGTCAAGGCCGCCGGACGCAACGACGTGGCCTACGCGTCGGAGGCGGCGCCAGAATCCGGCACGGAGTGACGCGCCGGGGCGAACCGAGCCGCGGTTTGCGCCTCGAGGGGTTCGACCAGACCCAGCAGATGATCGGCCAGCCATTCGCCGGCCAGTGGGGCATAGAGCAGGCCGCGCGAGCCATGCGCCAGGCTCAACAGCACCCGGCCACCGGGATCCAGCCGGCTGCGCCCGACCAGCGGCAGGCGATCGCGGACCACAGCGCGTTCCCCGGTCCATTGCGCGAGGATCTCGACTGCCTGGGCATCCTGTAGCCCCGGCACCCAGGCCAGATGCCGCAGATTGGTCTGATCATCCTCGGCCTGCGGGGACTGGGACTGTTCATTTTCGGCCCCTGGGGCCTCCGTGCGGCGATAGGTCGCCCCAATCCAGGCGGTTCCGCCGCCCTCCGGGATGCAGTAGCCCTGACCTGTTGCCACAAAGCCACCCCAATCGGGGAAGGGTGCCCGGACCCGGGTCATCTGACCGGTCACCGTGGAGATATCCGCCTGTTCCGGGCACAAGGTCGTGCCACTGCCGGCGGCTGTGGCTACCACGACCGCGTCGAAGGCTTCAGATCCGGTGTCGCTCTCGACCTGCACGGGACCGGCGTTGGACGACGGTTTCAGCGCCTGTACCGGTTCCTTGCGCAGCGGCGGCAGGTCGTCGGCCACGGCCTGGCAAAAGGCCCGCATGTCGATCGCCAGACCGTCTGGGTAATAGAGGTGTGGGGCCGCGGCGGTACAACCGGGACCGCCAGGGTCAAACAGCAGGGCCGCATGTTCGGGACCCGCTTTCAGCAGACGTTCCACGCGCTTGCGTCCGTGGGCGCTGATGCCATGGAAGGCCACGCCCGTTGCCAACCGGGTGCCGTATCCGCCGATCGCGTCGAGCTGGCCGGCAAGGAAACCGGTATGGCGCATTCCCGCGAGTGCCAGGGTATTCAGCTCCCCGTCGCGAGGATGAAGGTTCGGCAACAGGACGCCCGCCGGGTTGCCGGAGGCGCCACCGCCAACACCGTTCGGGTCGAAGACCGTGACCTCCACTCCTCGCGCCTGCAGGGCATGGGCGGCGCTGAGCCCGGCAATCCCGGCCCCCACGATGGCGACACGTTGCGGTACCTCGAGGGGCGGTGACTTCGCGGGCGACTGGGTGTCCCGAAGGGTCCCTACGAGACGCTCGCGTTTCGGGCCATGACCGGGCATCCGGCGTACCTCGAACCCCGTGCTCTCCAAGTCGCGGCGAACCTGACCGGCTGCGGTGTAGGTGCCGAATGTAGTACCCGGCGCGGAAAGCCGCGCCACTTGCCGGAACACCCCGGTGTTCCACAGGGCGGGATTGCTGCGCGGCGCGAACCCGTCAAAGAACCAGGCGTCCACGGTGCCGCGGATCTGTGCAAGAAGTGGAGCGGCGTCACCCAGGCCCAGGGTCAACACGGCCCTGGCCTCGGGGAACTGGATTCGGTGGAGTCCGGGAACCGGTGGTGGATACTGGGCCCGTAGTCGGCGGGCGTCGGCATTGTCGAGGCCCAGGCGTTGGTGCAGGGCCGCAAGGTCGGCGGGTGCGAGCGGGTGGGCCTCGAGGCTCAACAGGGACAGGAAGGCGCCGGGGGGCGCGTGGCGTTGCCACTCCTGCAGCGCCAGCAAGAGGTTGAGCCCGCTCCCGAAGCCGGTCTCGGCAAGCACGAAGCGCTGACACTGGCGGAAGCGCCGGGCGAGGTCGTTGGCCTCGATGAAGACCTCGCGCACCTCGGCATGCGGATCGCTGGAGCCGAAGTAGCCGTCCCCGTAGTCGGCGGCGAAAGGTTGTCCGTCACGCCATTCGAGGCGTGCCCAGTCGAGCAAAGTGGGGGAGAGCAAGGGTGTCGCCAAGGACCGGACCGTCACAGCCCGCCAGGCGCGATTGCGCGAGACGGGCCGTAATGGGAGGTTAGCGGGCCAATTCTTCGAACGGGGTGAACGCCACCTGCTGGTTGCGCTGTCCGTTATCCAGCTGGGCCAGCAGGGTCTGGCTGATGGACTTGAAGCGGTCGAGCTCGTCGCCTTCCAGGGCGTCGCTTTCCGGCAGTTCCACGCGCATCGGGTTCTGGGGGCGGCTGTTCACGTGGATCTCGTAGTGAAGATGCGGCCCGGTACTGCGACCGGTATTGCCGGACAATGCGATGCGGTCGCCCCGCTCGACGGTCTGACCCGGGCGTACCAGCTGGCGGTCCAGATGCAGGTAGCGGGTGGAGTAGCCTTGACCGTGCTCGATCACGATGAAGCGACCGGCATACGGGTGGTTCTCGACGCGGGTTACGCGACCGTCGGCGGGTGCCTGGATCGGAGTTCCGATTGGCATGGCGAAGTCCGTCCCCTGGTGCGGGGCCACGCGTCCGGTCACCGGGTGACGACGGTTCGGGTTGAAGCTGGAGCTGATGCGATAGTTGCCGGAGAACGGGCGGCGATCGAACGGGGGCAGCAGGCTTTCGCCATCCGGGGTGTAGAAGCGCCCGTTGACGTTGCGCGCCGCTCGGATCTCGATGCGCTCGCCTTCGTAGTCGAATGCCAGCAGACGCAGGTTGAGCGGGGTGTCGTCGCCTACCAGGGTTTCCTGCTCTACCAGCAGGGTGAACTGGTCGCCGGTACGGGCGTGGGTGCGCACCGGCAGGTAGCGGTCCAGCAGCACGGCCAGGGCGTTGGCCGAACGCGCGGAGATATCCGCGCGTTCGGTCAAGGCGTTGGCGATGTTGCCATCGATCTCGCTCGTAATGATCAGGTGGCTGACCTCGCGGCCGTTCTCGACTTCGCCGAGTTCAAACTCCCAGCCATCGGCCTCGCGAACCCACTCATGCCCGCGGGCCCGGTCGGTCCACAGGCGCAGGCGAGTCAGGTAGCCCTCGTCGTCGACCTGCCATTCGATCTCCTGGCCGGGGCGTACACGGTTCAGGATCGAGGCGTTGTCGTCGTCGTCCAGCAGGCGGTAGAGGGTCGCCAGCGGGAGTTCCCATTCGCGTTCCCAGAGGCCCGTCAGACGCTCGCCTTTCTGCAGGGTGTGGGTGTACCAGTCGGTGTCCATGGCTGCGGCGTCAGCGGCGACATCGGAGTCGCCGTCGAGATCGAAGGTCTCGTAGGACGTCGGGGCCTCGGCGTCCGGGTCGATTGTGGCGTCGTCGTAATCCGGGGCGGGCTCGCCCGGCAGGTCGGAGGCAAAAGCCACGGTCTGGGCGCCACCCTCGAATGCGGCACTATGCGCCGTCCGTATCGACGCGCCGCCAGCCGGATGCTCCCCACGGGCGAGCGCGAGCTGGGCAGTGGGGAGCGGATTGCCGGCGCCGATTTTCAGCGGTTGGGACGTCTCGGAGGGCTGGGAGGCGAGAAGCAGGCTGGTGCCCACCAGAATGGTGAGTCCGGCGGTGCCCGCCAGAAAGAAATGCAAAGTCTTTCTGTTGTTACCCATATGGCCGTTGCCCTGCAGAGTTTCCGCTTTATACCACGTTTTTTCGGGCAATAAACAGCGTCGGAAGGCGGTCTCCCGGAGTTTCGCGGCCTGCGCGTCTCAGGATCGAATCCCCACGCCCCGGTTGAGCAGGACCAGCGCAACCCCGTACATGACTGCAATGAACCCGGCAATGATGGCAAAGGACATGGCGATCGGGAAGTCGCTATGGCCCAGGCTGCCGTAACGGAAGGCGTCGACCATGTAGAGGATCGGGTTCAGCATGGACACCCCCTGCCAGAACTCCGGCAACAGGCTGATCGAGTAGAACACCCCGCCGAGATAGGTCAGCGGCGTCAGGATGAAGGTCGGGACGATGGCGATGTCGTCGAAGGTACGCGCGAAGACACCGTTGATCAGCCCGGCGAGGGCAAACAGGATGGACGTCATCAGCACGATGATCAGCATTACGGCGGGGTTGTGGATGCTGAGCGGGCTGAAGAACAGCGAGACCAGCAGTACGGCCACGCCGACCGCCAGGCCCCGCGCCACGCCGCCAAAGACGAACCCGAGAATGATCACGCTGTTGGGGATGGGCGAGACCAGCAGTTCCTCGATGTGGCGCTGGAACTTGGAGCCGAAGAACGACGACACCACATTGGCATAGCTGTTGGTGATCACCGCCAGCATGATCAGGCCCGGGACGATGAAGTCCATGTAACGGTAGCCTTCCATCTCCCCGATGCGCTCGCCGATCAACCCCCCGAAGATGATGAAGTACAGCGCCGTGGTAATGACCGGGGGCAGGACCGTCTGCACCCAGATCCGGGCAAAGCGCAGCACTTCCTTGCTAACGATAGTCCGGAAGGCGGTCCAGTAATCGCGCAGATGGGAGTCGCTCATGCCTGATTCTCCGGCTGCTCGGTGGTCCCGCTCGCGCCGGGGGTCAGATGGCTGGGGCTCTGGCCGGGGCGGGTCATGCGGATGAAGAGTTCCTCCAGCCGGTTGGACTTGTTGCGCATGCTCTGGACGCGAATGCCGGCCTGGTCCAGCACCCGGAACAGGTCGTTCAGGTGCTGGCCGCTGCGGATATCGGCCTCCAGCGTCATCTCGTCCACCTGGCGCAGGGCAATCGGGGAATCCAGCGGGATGCCGGGTGGCGGCTCGCTGAGATCCAGCACCATGGTCTCGGTCTCGAGCTTGGCCAGCAGCTGCTTCATCGTGGTGTTCTCGATGATCGCACCGTCATCGATGATCGCGATGTTGCGGCACAGCGTCTCCGCCTCTTCCAGGTAGTGCGTGGTCAGGATGATGCTGCGCCCGTCGGTATTGATGCGGGTCAGAAAGTCCCACATCGAACGCCGCAGCTCGATGTCGACCCCGGCGGTGGGTTCGTCGAGAATCAGCAGGCGCGGTTCGTGGACCAGGGCGCGGGCGATCATCAGGCGGCGCTTCATGCCGCCGGAGAGCGTGCGCGCCATGTCCTTGCGCTTTTCCCAGAGCCCCAGCTCCTTCAGGTAGTGCTCGCAGCGTTTCCAGGCCTCGCGCCGGGGGATGCCGTAGTAGCCGGCCTGATTGACCACGATCTCGCCAATCGGCTCGAAGTTGTTGAAGTTGAACTCCTGCGGGACCAGCCCGATGGAGCGCTTCACTGCCTGCAGGTCGGTATCCACGTCATGGCCGAAGACCTTGACCGTGCCGGCGGTCTTGTTGATCAGCGAGGTAATGATCCCGATGGTCGTCGACTTGCCGGCCCCGTTGGGCCCCAGCAGGGCGAAGAAGCTGCCCGGGGCCACCTCGAGGTCGATGCCCTTGAGAGCCTCGAATCCGTTTTTGTAGGTCTTTTTGAGCCCGCGAATCTCCAGCGCTGGCGTCATCGTCACATCCTGTAAGGCTAGGGGAACACGACCCCGGAGGGTCGACAAGGCAGGTATTATGAAGGCTTTGAATCGTTTTCGAGGAAAGCCGCGTGGATTCTGTTTTTGTTGCGTCGTCCGAAACCGCCGTTCCCCTGATCCCGGTAAGCCGCGAGTCGCTGCCGGTCCGCCTGGAGAGTGCGCCGGAGAGCTGGCGCAAATGGGTGGAAGCCTCCGGGTTCGAGGCGGAGCCGGGCGCAACCCTGCGCATCCCCGATGCCGAGGGCGGACTGGCGGCGGTGCTGGCCGGCTTCGATGCGGAAACTCCGATCTGGATGGTGGCCGCGGCGGCGGAGACCCTCGGGACCGGGGATTACCATCTGGAAACCGATCCCCTGAACCCCGAGATCCAGAACCTGGCGGCCATTGGTTGGGGGCTGGGGCGTTACCGCTTCGAGCGTTACCGCGAGCCGCTGGCGCGCTCGCCGCGGCTGGTGTGGCCGGAAGACGCGGATCAGGCGCGGGTGCTCGCGTTTGTGGAGTCCATCGGGCTGACCCGCGACCTGATCAACACCCCCGCCGCCGACATGATGCCGGCCAATCTGGTGTTGAAGGCACGGGAGCTGGCCGAGGAATTCGGCAGCAGCCTGCATCTGGTCAGCGACAGCGACAAGCTGGAGCAGGATTTCCCCTGTATCCACGCCGTGGGGGCTGCCAGCGACCATGGGGCCCGGGTGATCGAACTGACCTGGGGGGCGCCCGACGCGCCGTCGCTGGTGCTGGTGGGCAAGGGCGTGTGCTTCGATTCCGGTGGCCTGAACCTGAAGCCCGGCAATTCCATGCGCCAGATGAAGAAGGACATGGGCGGGGCGGCGATCGTGCTGGGGCTGGCGCGCCTGATTATGGCGCAGGCACTCCCGGTGCGGCTGACGGTGCTGATCGGGGCCGTGGAGAACGCCATCGGGGCCGGGGCCTTCCGCCCGGGCGATGTGCTGACCGCACGCAACGGCAAGCGGATCGAGATCGACAACACGGACGCCGAGGGGCGCCTGGTGCTGGCCGATCTGCTGGATCGTGCGGGGTCGTTCCATCCGGACCTGCTGGTGGACTTTGCGACGCTCACCGGGGCGGCGCGCGTCGCCGTGGGGACCGAGATCAGCGCCTGCTTCACCCAGGACGACGGCTGGGCGCGAGCACTGGTCGAGCCGGCGCGCGAATGGGATGACCCGGTCTGCCAGTTGCCGCTGCATACGCCTTATCGGTACATGCTGGACAGTGACGTGGCGGACATCGTGAACAGCACCACCGGGGGCCACGCCGGGGCGATTACGGCCGGTCTGTTTCTCAAGGAGTTTGTCCCGGAGGGCACGACCTGGATGCATTTCGACATCATGGCCTTCAACGACCGCGCGCGCCCGGGGCGGCCCAAGGGCGGCGAGGCGATGGGCCTGCGGGCCCTGTTTGCGGCGCTCGAATCGCGCTATCGGAAGCCGGGGTAAGGGGATACTCCCGTCCTGGACGCGGCGCGGCGGCATCAGATCAGTTTCAGGTCGCTGCGGGCACGAATGATCTTGCGCAGCGCGATCAGATAGGCGGCGGTGCGGTAGTCGAGCACCTCGCCATTGCTTTCCATCTCGCGGACCTCGTGCATCTCGCGGAAGGCCTCGCGCATGGCGTCGTCCAGGCCCGAGCGGACCAGGTCGATTTCCTCGGCCCCGCGCACCACGGCATCACGAATCCATTCGGGGACACTCTCGTTGGTCATCATCTCGATGGCACTGACGATGTGCTGGCCCTGGGCCTGATCGTAGCGCCGCTCCAGGCGCCCGAAGCGCATGTGCGACAGATTCCGCACCCACTCGAAGTAGGACACGATGACGCCGCCGGCATTGACATACACGTCCGGCAGGATCGGGACGCCGCGTTCGCGCAGGGCCTGGTCGGCCTCCCAGGTGCAGGGACCGTTGGCGGCCTCGGCGATTAGCCGCGCCTGGATTTGGTCGACGTTATCCCGATGGATGGCGCCTTCCAGGGCGGCCGGAATCAGGATGTCGCATTCGCGTTCCATGATGCGGTTGCCATCGCGCACGAACTCGACCCCCGCGAAACCCTCCATGGTGCCGCTGCGGCGCACGTAGTCGTGCAGGGCCTCGATATCGATCCCGTCCTCGGAATACACCCCGCCATCGCTCTTGATGACGCCGACAATCTTCGCGTGATCGTCCTCCTGCAGGAAGCGGGCGGCGTAGTAGCCCACGTTGCCGAAGCCCTGGATGATGATGCGCTGGTCACCCAGGCCGCCCTCGAACCCGGCCTCGCGGGCCGCCGAGCCTTCGCGGAAAAAGGCCTGCAACGCATACTGAACCCCCCGACCAGTGGCCTCCAGGCGCCCGACCATGCCGCCCAGCTCGACCGGCTTGCCGGTCACCGAAGCGGCATGGTCGAGGTCCTCCGGGTGGCGATCGCGATAGGTCTCCATGATCCAGGCCATCTCGCGCTGGGACGTCCCCACATCCGGCGCGGGGACGTTCTGGGCCGGGCTGATGTAGTCGCGTTGAATCAGTTCGTGGGCAAACCGTCGGGTAATGCGCTCCATCTCCCATTCGTTGTACTTCTGCGGGTCGATGCGCAGGCCGCCCTTGGACCCTCCGAAGGGGATATCCACGATGGCGCATTTGTAGGTCATCAGGGCCGCCAGGGCCTCGGCGTGGTCCTGGTCCATGGTCGGCGAGAACCGCAGGCCGCCCTTGGCCGGCAGGCGATGGGCGGAATGCACCGCGCGCCAGCCCTTGAACACCTCGATGCGGTCGCGAAAGCGGATCGGAAAGCTCACCTGAATGACCGAGTCGCAGGTCTTGACGGCCTCCCGGGCCCCCTCGGGAAGATCGAGGTAGCTCATGGCCCGGTCGACCATGTGTGAGACACTATCGCGAAAGGTTTCAGGCACTTCGCTTTCCGACATGATGGCAATCCTTTCTGATTTTTGGGCGCCGCCTGCGCGGCATGGAGATTCTGTGAATGGGTAACGCGGGCCACGCTCCCGACCCGCGGTTTTCGGTTGCGCCGATGATGGACTGGACGGACACCTGGTGTCGCCGGTTCCATCGGCTGCTGACCCGACGGGCATTGTTGTACACCGAGATGGTGCATGCCAACGCGGTCATCCATGGGGATCGCGACCGGCTGCTGGGGTTCTCCCCGGTGGAACATCCGATCGCGCTGCAGCTGGGCGGCTCCGATCCGGCCACGCTGGCGCAGGCCGCCCGTATCGCGGCGGATCGCGGTTACGACGAGATCAACCTTAACGTGGGTTGCCCCTCCGACCGTGTGCAGTCGGGCGCGTTCGGCGCATGCCTGATGGCACAACCGGGGCTGGTGGCCGAGTGCGTCGCAGCCATGCAGCAGTCCGTTGACGTCCCGGTCACCGTCAAGCACCGCATCGGCATTGACGACCAGGACTCGGAGGCTGATCTGCACGCCTTTGTCGAACGCGTGGCCACCGCCGGGTGCCGCCACTTCGTGGTGCACGCGCGCAAGGCCTGGCTCCAGGGCCTCAGTCCAAAGGACAATCGCGACGTTCCCCCGCTGGACTATCAACGCGTCTATCGGCTGAAGGCCGAGTTGCCCGACCTGACGATTGTCCTGAACGGCGGACTGGATGACGTCGGCGCCGCGCGCGCGCACCTGCAGCATGTGGACGGGGTCATGTTCGGTCGGCTGGCCTACCACCAGCCCTGGAGCCTGTCGGTGGTGGACCGCCTGTATTTCGGGGGCGGGGACGACCCGACGCGTGAAGAGGTTCTGGAGGGCATCTTGGGGATTGCAGAGGGGATGCGCCGTGATGGCGTGCCGCTGGCGCGTCTGACCCGGCATATCCTGGGTCTGTTCCACGGCGCGCCGGGCGCGCGCCAGTGGCGGCGGATCCTGACCGAAGGGGCCCACCACCCGGATGCCGGGCCGGCACTGATCGAGCGGGCCGCGCAGGCCTGTCTCCCCCGGGCAGCCTGAGAGCCCGGAGTCGTCCCGGCGTGACTATTCGCGCGGGTCGTCCGGTGCCAGCCAGCCAGCCTCGAGCCCATCCTCGAGGATCTGCCGGATCATGGGGATTGCCTCCTCCCATTCCGCGATGCTGAGCGTCTCCGCGCTACAGAAGGCTTCGAGAACGTCCGCCGCGACGGCTTGTGCGGGATAGTCTTTTCCGGCGATGCACAGGGTCGGGCCATCGGGGCCCTGGAACCACGCACGCCGGACGCCGGGGTGGATCGCAAAGCGATCGGCCGGGCCGGCGGTGGCCGCCAGTCCCGGATCCCCCGGGGCGAGCTCGACGTTGCCGGCGGGGCGGGTCAGGAAACGCCCCAGATAGGCGTCCAGATCGTGATCCTCCGCCGCCAGCAGGGCACGTAGGGCCTCGCGCAGCTCCTCGCGATCCGCGGTTGGGAGCTCGGCCGCGTGCGCGGACGGGTGCCGACCCGGATCCTCGAAGCGCGCCTGGTCGCCGATCACGTTGGCGCGCTCCTCGAGAAACCCGGTCAGGACATCGAGGATGGTCGGGGCGCGAAACCCCACCGACCAGGTCATGCACTGGTCGTCCAGCGACAGCCCGTAATGCGGCAGGTTGGGGGGCAGGTAGAGCAGGTCGCCGGGACCCAGCTCCCAGGTCTCGGTGGGATCGAATGCCCGCAGGATGGCCAGTGGCAGATCGTCGTGGCAATCCAGCGATCCCGGAGGGTCCTGGATCTGCCAGCGGCGCCGCCCCGCGGCCTGGAACAGGAAGACGTCGTACTGATCCACATGCGGCCCGACCGAACCGCCGGGTGGGGCGTAGGAGATCATCAGGTCGTCCCGGCGCCAGCGTGGGATGAAGTCAAAGCGCGACAGGAAATCCGGGCCACCGGGCCAGAAGCGCTCCACGTCAGTAACCAGCAGGGTCCAGTCGCGTTCAGGAAGCTCGCCCAGCCGCTCGGCTTCGAAGGGGCCGTATTCGACATCCCAGTCCTGGCGGTCGACATGCCCGCTGACGATCCGGCTGGCCGCGTCCGGATCGGTGGCCAGGCCGGCGAGGTCATCGGGCTCGATCGGATTGTCGAAACCCGCAATCGCGTCGCGCACCAGTAGCGGGCGCTGTTGCCAGTAGTCGCGCAGGAATTCGGCGGGCGTCAGGCCGCCGAGTAGCGCGAGCGGTTGGTTCGGGTCCGGGGCCCCCATGCCGCGCGCGGGATCAGAGTTCGCGCGCGAGTCGGTCGGCGATCCCGGTGTAACTGCCAGGCGTCAGATCGCGCAGGCGGGCACGGGCCTCTTCCGGGATCTCGAGGCCGTCGATGAACGCCGCCAGGCCCTCGGGGGTGATGCGCTGACCCCGGGTCAGTTCCTTGAGCTTCTCGTAGGGCGACTCGATGCCGTAGCGGCGCATCACGGTCTGCACGGCCTCGCCGAGGACCTCCCAGTTCTGGTCCAGGTCCTCTGCCAGGCGTCCCGGCTCGATCTCCAGCTTGCCGAGGCCGCGGCCGAACGCCTTGTAGGCGATCAGCGACCAGGCGAATGCCAGGCCGATGTTGCGCAGTACGGTGGAGTCGGTCAGGTCGCGCTGGAACCGCGAAACGGGCAGCTTGCTCGCCAAGTGGTCGAACAGGGCGTTGGCCAGACCCAGGTTGCCCTCGGCGTTCTCGAAGTCGATCGGATTGACCTTGTGCGGCATGGTCGAGGAGCCGACTTCGCCGGCGACCACCTTCTGCTTGAAATAGCCCAGCGAGATGTAGCCCCAGATGTCGCGCGACGCATCCAGAAGGATCGTGTTCGCGCGCATGAAGGCGTGGAACAACTCCGCCAGGAAGTCGTGCGGCTCGATTTGGGTCGTATGGGTGTTCGGTTCCAGGCCCAGACTCTCGATCATCCGGCGCGACAGGGACGGCCAGTCGACCTCGGGGTAGGCCACGGAATGGGCGTTGAAGTTGCCCACCGCGCCATTGATCTTGCCGAGGCAGGCCACCCCGGCGATCTCGGCGCGCTGCCGCTCCAGTCGCGCGACCACGTTGGCCAGTTCCTTGCCCATGGTGGTGGGGGAGGCGGGCTGGCCGTGGGTGCGCGCGAGCATGGGCTGTTCGGCGAAGCGGCCGGACAGTTCGCGCAGCGGTGCGAGCACGGCGTCCAGGGCCGGCAGCATCACCATGTCGCGCGCCTCGCGGACCATCACGCCATAGGCGAGGTTGTTGATGTCCTCGGAGGTGCAGGCAAAGTGCACGAACTCGATCTGGCTCTGCAGGTCGGAGCGATCCGCCATCTGCTCCTTGATGTAGTACTCGATCGCCTTCACGTCGTGGTTTGTGGTCGCCTCGATCTCCTTGACCCGGGCGCCCGCGGTCTCGTTGAAGCTGAAGGCGATCTCGTCGAGGAAGGCGCCGGCCGTATCGGTCAGCGCCGGGACCTCGGGGATCGCGGGCTCGGCGGCCAGGGCCTTGAGCCAGGCGATCTCCACCCGCACGCGGGCCTGCATCAGACCTTGTTCGGAGAAGTAGGGGGCCAGGTCGCGGGTATGCCGGGCATAGCGGCCATCGACGGGGCTGATCGCGGACAACGGGCTCAGGGACATGGGGATTCCGGGGTCGGGTTCGGGACAGGCGGCGCAGTATACTAAGGTGCTCAACTGCAATACAGCATCGCGCCACGCGCAAACCAGGAGGAAGGCATGTCGAAGCCCGCAATGCGTCAGGAACAGGACAGTCTCGGGACGGTGGAGGTCCCGGAGCAAGCCCTGTGGGGCGCCCAGACCCAGCGCGCTGTGGACAACTTCCACATCAGCGGGCGGCCGCTGCCGCAGGCCTTCATTCGAGCCCTGGCCCAGACGAAGGCCGCCTGCGCCGAGGCCAACCAGGGGCTCGACCAGCTCCCGGACGAGGTGGCCGCGGCGATCGTCGCGGCTGCCGAGAGCATCGTCAGCGGCGAGCATGCCGATGCCTTCCCGGTGGATGTCTATCAGACGGGTTCCGGGACCAGCAGCAACATGAACATGAACGAGGTGATCGCGCGGCTGGCCTCGAGTGATGCCTTGACAGTCCACCCGAACGATCACGTCAACCGTTCCCAAAGCTCCAATGACGTGATCCCCACCGCCCTGCATGTGGCTGCGTCCGTTCAGATGGAAAAGCAGCTGATGCCGGCCTTGCGTCATCTCATTGCGACCATCGCCCGGCGCGAGGGCGAACTGACCGCAATCGTGAAGACCGGACGCACCCATCTGATGGACGCGATGCCGGTGCGGATGAGTCAGGAGCTGTCCGGCTGGCGCCGGCAACTGGAACTGGACGTCGAACGCCTTCGCGACACGCGCGCGCGGGTCAACCGACTGGCGATTGGCGGCACGGCGGTGGGCACCGGCATCAATGCACCGGCCCAGTTCGGGGACCGGGTCACCCACCGCCTGGCGGAGCGCACCGGGATCGCCTTCGAGCGCGAGCCCAACGGCTTTGCGGGCCTGGCCAGCCAGGACACCGCTGTGGAGCTCTCCGGCCAGCTGCGCACCACGGCCACCAGCCTGATCAAGATCGCCAACGACCTGCGCTGGATGAATTCGGGCCCGCTGGCCGGACTGGGTGAGATCGCCCTGCCGGCCCTGCAACCGGGCAGTTCGATTATGCCGGGCAAGGTCAACCCGGTGATCCCCGAGGCGGTGATCATGGCCGCGCAGCAGGTCGTGGGCCTGGACGCCGCGGTCGCCGCCGCGGGACAGGGGGGCAATTTCCAGCTCAACGTCGGCCTGCCGCTGATCGCCGACAATCTGCTCAACCAGATGGGTCTGCTGGCGCGCGCGTCCGAACACCTTGCCGATCGGGCCATCGCCGGCTTTACGGTGAACGAGGACGTGTTGCGCGCGGCCCTGGACCGCAACCCGATCCTGGTGACGGCGCTGAACGCGGAGATCGGCTACGAGGCCGGCGCCCGGATTGCCAAGGAGGCGTACGCCAGTGGCCGGCCGATCGTTGATGTCGCGGCGGAACATACGGACATCCCGCGTGAACGCCTGCAGGCCTTGCTGAACCCGGCGACCCTGACCGAGCCCCAGACGGACTAGTCCGAGGCCGCCCGGGCCCATGCATCGGGGGTGACGAACGGGGTCAGGCGGTCGCGGCTGGGAGCTGGATCCGGTCGCGGAGCAGACCCCGAAGCGCATCGAACGCCACCGGGTGCGAGAAATAGAAGCCCTGGGCCGTATGGCAATCCAGCTGTTGCAGGATCTCCGCCTGGCGTTCGGTCTCCACGCCCTCCGCAATCACGTCCAGCCCCAGGGTATGGGCCATCAGGATGATCGCGCGGACGATCTGCGAATGTTCCTCGCCCTGGTCGAGATCCTTCACGAAGGAGCGGTCGATCTTCAGGGTGTCGGCCGGTATCTGCTTGAGCTGCACGAGGGACGCATGACCGGTTCCGAAATCGTCGACCGCCAGGGACATGCCGGCGTGACGCAGTCGCTGGAAGACCCGCGCCGCCCCTTGGGGATCGTCCATGATCGCGGTCTCGGTGAGCTCCAGCTCGATACAGCGGGGCGGAATGCCAGTCTCGCGGATAATGCGGTGGAAGGTCCCCGCAAGATCCGGCTGGCGCAGTTGGCGCGCGGAGACATTGATTGCGATACGCGGCAGTTCGTCTTCGGCCAGGCGCAGGGACTGCAGGTCCCGACAGACCTGGCGCAACACCCATTCCCCGATCTCCTCGATCAGGGTCATGTCCTCGGCCAGTTCGATGAAGTGGCTGGGGGGCAGCAGACCCAGCGTTGGGTGCTGCCAGCGAATCAACGCCTCCGCGCCGATGATTCGGCCGCTGTCCAGGTCGATCTTGGGCTGGTAATGCAGTCTTAGCTGATCATTGGCAATTGCCTGCCCCAGTTCGTTTTCCAGCTCAAAGTGGCGGAAGGTGCGGGCGTTGAGGTCCTGAGTGTAGAACCGGAACCCGTTGCGACCGCGCTGCTTGGCCTCGTACATCGCCGCATCGGCATTGCCGAGCAGGGTGTCCGCATCCTCGCCGTCATAGGGGTAGACGGCAATCCCGCAGGAGACACTGCTGACCACGGGCTGATCGAAGATCTGCCGCTCGGTCGCCGTTTTGCGCACGACATCGGTGACCAGCCGGACAACGCCCTCCAGGCCATGGGTGTCCTCGACGAGGATGCCGAACTCGTCGCCGCCAAGACGCGACAGGGTGGTTCGCAGGTGGCGTCCCGAGCGTTCTCGGGCATGGTCCAGCAGAGCGGACAGGTCCTGGGCGACCTTGCGGATCAGCTCGTCGCCGGCGCGGTGACCCAGCGAATCGTTGGTGCGCTTGAAGTTGTCCAGATCCAGCAGGATCAAGGCCACATGACCCGCCGCAGCACCCGCGTGGCGCTCCATCGCCTGCGACAGCCGGTCGCTGAACAGCATGCGGTTGGGCAGGTTGGTCAGCGAGTCGTGGGACATGTGGTGCAGCAGCTCGCGTGACTGGCGCTCGGTGATGCGCTGCAGTGCCTTCTGGCGCCGGTCCATCATCTGAAACAGGTCGGCACTCTCCAGGGCATAGGCGGTGTTGAACAGCACCATGGTCAGTGTCGACAGGATCATCTCGTAGCGTTGCAGCTCCGCCTGCCGGAAGCGGGCGACGAACATCCCGCGAATCCGGGTGCGCGTCGAGATCACGTGCAGCATCACACTCTCGCCCTCGACCGGGGAGGGCAGACAGACCGGATGGTTCTGGTGCAGCGCCCAGGAGAACTGGCCGTCCTGGATCAGTTGCTCGACAGTCTCCGACAGGTCCGGCGCCAGTTCCCCGGGGCGTTCCTGATAGTCCAGGTTGAACGAGCAGTCGTTGTCCAGGACGTACACCGCCATGTCCTGCGTCGGCAGCAGGCGCCGGATGGACTCGACGGTGTTCTGGATGATCAGTTCGGGACTGCGGTTACGGTCAGTGTCGCCGAAGATCGCCGTGGTCGAGGCGAGCACATCCATCGCGTAGGCGTTGGCCTCCAGCGCTTCCTCGAGGAAACGGATGCGCTCATGGAGGGCATTGACCTCCTCGGGCGTGCGGTACGATGGGCTCATGCAACAGCGTCCTTTGCTTGCATACAGGCTCAGTCGAGGAGGATCGTCTGCATCTGATCCAGATGCTTGCGGGCGTGGCCGATGATGTCCTCGTAGACCGCCATCTCCAGGCCAATGCGGTCGAAGATCTCCGGGGCAACCGGGGGCACGAAACGTTCCCCGGAGGATCCCAGGCGCAAGGAGTTGGCGATGCTGTCGGCGACGTGCACGATGGCCGTCTCCACGGGAAACGCGCGGGCCTCTTCCGGGGCATGGTGGTAGCGCGTGGCTTCCACCTGGGCCGGGGCCATGCCCCATTCCTCCAGCAGGGCGGACCCGATGGCGGCGTGGTCAAAACCCAGCAGCTCGCGTTCTGCCTCGTACAACAGGCACTGCTCGCGCTCGCGGATGTTGATCAGCTCCTCGGTGCGGCTGCCCAGCCGGAGAAACAGCAGCAGCCGCCCGAGGTCGTGCATGATCCCGTAGAGGTACAGACGTTCGATGTTCGCTTCGCGCCGAAAGCGGGCGATCGAGCGGCTGAGCACGCCGACTGCAATGCTGTGGCGCCAGAACGATTCCATGTCGACGCCGATGACCGGCAGGCCGCGGAAGTGCTCGATCACGATGGTCGACAGCACGATCTGCCGCATCTGTTGCAGGCCGATGATGGAGACTGCCCGGTGCAGGGTATCGATCGGTTCGGGGAAACCGTACAGCGAAGAGTTCGCCATGCGCAGCGTCTTCGCCGCAATGGCCGGGTCCAGTTCCACCGCCTCGGTAATCCCGGCCACGTTCGCGGTCGGGTCGCTAAGGCGCGAGAAGATCGTGTTGTAACTCCCGGAAAAGCTGCACAACGAGTCATCCTGCTCGAGAAACTCGGCAACGGTCATCATGCGCTCCGGGCCTTGTGGCCGCGGCGCATGAGCTCGTCGAGCAGCTGGGTACGCGCGATGGAGTAGATGCCGTCCATGGGATAGCCGGTCAAGTCACAGTGACGGAAGCGCTCGGCCAGGATGGCATCGGCCTGTTCCTCCATCTCCGGCGTGGGCCGGGCATCAGCGGCCAGGTCCGGGAACTCGTCGTCCCGGGAATCGTTGGCTGCGGCATGTTCGTCCTCGACGATCTCGACCGTGCTGATGCCCCAGGACAGGAGCACGCGGATCTGCTTGTCCTGGAGCACCATGCCGGCGGGGATCAGGAGACGGCCGGAACGGTCATGCACGGCTGTTGCCAGCGTCTGACCGGACTGAATCACCTCCGTGGATACCCGCCGTCCCATGGCCAAACCTTATGCGGAAGCCGCGAGCTGGCGCAACACGTAGGGCAGGATGCCGCCGTGGCGGAAGTAATCCACCTCCTGCGGGGTATCCAGGCGCACACGCACGGCAAAGGTCTTGCGTTGGCCATCATCGGCCACGGCCGTGACCGTGGCCTCGCGCGACTCGCCGTTCTCCACGCCGGTAATGCTGTAGGTCTCGCGCCCGGTCAGTTCGTGGCTGGCCGCGTTCTCGCCGGGCAGGAACTGCAGCGGCAGTACACCCATCCCCACCAGGTTGGAGCGGTGGATACGCTCGAAGGTCTCGACGATGACCGCCTTGACGCCCAGCAGCAGGGTGCCCTTGGCGGCCCAGTCGCGCGAAGAGCCGGTGCCATATTCCTGTCCGGCGATGACGATCAGCGGGGTGTCCTCTGCCTGGTACTGCATCGCCGCGTCGTAGATCGACATCTGCTCGCCATCCGGCAGGTGCTGAGTCACGCCCCCCTGGGTCCCGGGCGCCAGCAGATTGCGCAGGCGCACGTTGGCGAAGGTCCCGCGCATCATCACTTCATGGTTCCCGCGACGAGAGCCATAGGAGTTGAAGTCGGCCGGCTTCACGCCCTGGGACTCCAGGTAGCGACCGGCCGGGCTGTCCTTGGCGATGGAGCCGGCCGGGGAGATGTGGTCGGTGGTGACCGAGTCGCCCAGCAGCGCGAGGACGCGCGCGCCCTGGACATCGGTCCAGGGCGTAGGCGTCATGCTCATGCCCTCGAAGTAGGGCGGGTTGCGCACGTAGGTGGAATCCTCCTGCCAGTCGAAGCGCTGACCCTGCGGGGCCTCCAGGTTGCGCCAGCGTTCCTCGCCGGAATAGAGGTCACCATACGCGCTGGTAAAGCTGCTGGCGCCGACGTGGCTGGCTACCGCCTCGCGCACTTCTTGCGTGGTCGGCCAGATATCCTTCAGGTAGACCGGCTCGCCCTGTTCATTCTCCCCGATCGGGTCGCTGTACAGGTCGATATTGCTGCGCCCGGCCAGGGCGTAGGCGACCACCAATGGCGGCGAGGCCAGGAAATTCATCTGCACCTCGGAGTGGATCCGCCCCTCGAAGTTGCGGTTGCCGGAGAGCACCGAACTGACGATCAGGTCGTCCTTGATGATGGCCTCGGAGATGGGCTCCGGCAGCGGGCCGGAGTTACCGATGCAGGTGGTGCAGCCATAGCCCACCACGTGGAAACCGAGGGCTTCCAGATCGGTCAACAGCCCGGACTTCTCCAGGTAATCGGTTACCACGCGGGAGCCGGGGGCCAGCGAGGTCTTGACCCAGGGCTTCACTTGCAGCCCGGCCTCGCGCGCCTTGCGCGCCACGAGGCCGGCACCCAGCATCACCGAGGGGTTGGAGGTGTTGGTGCAGGAGGTGATCGCCGCGATCACGATGTCGCCGTGATCCAGGGTGAAGGTCTCGCCGTCCATCTCGATGGCGGTGTGGTGGGGCTCCTCCGCCTGATGCTCCACGCCGACCGCGGTGTGCCCGCCCTCGGCCGCGAAGCGCTCGGCGTCGTCCGGTTCGTCGGCGCCGCTGGCGCGCTCCTTCAGCATGGTGTCGAGGTGACGGCTGATGGTCGCGCCGGCCTGGCTCAGCGGGATGCGGTCCTGTGGGCGCTTGGGCCCGGCCAGGCTCGGCTCCACAGTGGACAGATCCAGTTCGAACATGTCGCTGTAGCGGGCGATCGGGGCGTTGTCGTTGCGCCACAGGCCCTGGGCCTTCGCGTAGGCCTCGATGAACTCGATGTGCTGGGCGTCGCGCCCGGTCAGGCGCAGGTAGGTCAGGGTCTCGTCATCGATCGGGAAGATGCCGCAGGTGGCGCCATATTCCGGCGCCATGTTGGCGATGGTGGCGCGATCGGCCAGCGGCAGATCGGCCAGGCCGTCGCCGAAGAACTCGACGAACTTGCCGACCACGCCTTTCTTGCGCAGCGTCTCGACGATCACCAGCACCAGGTCGGTCGCGGTCGCGCCCTCGGCCAGCTTGCCGGTCAGGCGGAAGCCCACGACCTGCGGGATCAGCATGGAGATCGGCTGGCCGAGCATCGCGGCCTCGGCCTCGATGCCACCCACGCCCCAGCCGAGCACGCCCAGGCCGTTGATCATGGTGGTGTGGGAATCGGTCCCGACCAGGGTGTCCGGGTAGGCCATGCAGCCCCCCTCGGCCTGGTCATCCACGAACACCGTGCGCGCCAGGTACTCCAGGTTTACCTGGTGGACGATGCCGGTATCCGGCGGCACCACCTTGAAGGTGTCGAACGCCTGCTGGCCCCACTTGAGGAAGCTGTAGCGCTCGCGGTTACGCGAGTATTCGAGCTCCGCGTTCAGGTTCATCGCGTTGGCGTTGCCGTGGGCGTCCACCTGCACGGAGTGGTCGATGACCAGCTCGGCCGGCTGCAGCGGGGTGATCTTCTTCGGATCGCCGCCCAGGGCCTCCATTGCATCGCGCATCGCGGCGAGGTCGACGACCGCCGGCACGCCGGTGAAGTCCTGCAGCAGCACGCGCGCCGGACGGAACGCGATCTCCTGGGTCGGTTCGGCCTTCGGATCCCAGTCCAGCAAGGCCTCGATGTCGGCGCGGCGCACCGTGCGCTCGTCCTCGAAGCGCAGCAGGTTTTCCAGCAGCACCTTCAGCGCAAACGGCAGGTCGGTCGCCCGGGCGTCGTCGGTGATCGGCACGTAGCGGCATTCGCGGCCGCCAGCGGTGAGGGTCCGGGTGTTCTTGGGGTCAGCGTGGCTCATGTGCGTCTTCCGCGTTCAGGTATTGAGTCGATTGAGGATGGCATGCGCTTCGCGAATCAGCCGCTTGCGGCCGAAAAGCAATTTCCAGCGCGATCCACCGGCCTGGCGCCAGAGGACCGCCGCGCGGATCCCGGCCAGCAGCAACGCACGGATGCGCGCGGCGGTGTCGGGATTGGAGAGGTTGTTCTGCTCGCCCTGCACGATGATGCGCGGGCCGAGTTCGGAGATGGTCTCCTTGTAGATCTCGGCCAGCCGGGCAATCACGCTTTCGTGGGTGATGTGGAAGTAGTCGATCTGGCGCTGGGCGCCCTGCAGGCCGTCGGTCAGCTTCTGCAGCATGTCGTCACGCTTTTGCAGCTTGCGCTCGAGGAAGATCAGCCCGATGGCGTAACGGGTGATCTCCATGTCCGGCGGCTTGCTGCCGTTTTGCAGTTGGCTCTCGATACGCTCCAGACCACTGCGCAGGCTGACCGCCTCGCGATAGACCGCTTCCGGGGTGTCCGCGTCGAAGGCGAACAGGCTCCCGACCAGGACCTCGAATTCGTAGTCGTCGCAGCTCCCGCGCCAGGCCAGATCCTTGACCAGGCTCGCGCACTGGAAGAGGGCGGCCAGCGCCAGGGTGCGGTTGTGATCGGAGCGGTCCAAACCAGTCGGTTCCTTGGGTGGGTCGGAGTCGGGTCGCCGGGCAGCGGCCACTATACCGGAAGTGGCCTGGCAGACTCACGGCGCATTCGTGGTTCGTGTGGCGATCACCGCCCCACCCAGACAGACATCGCCACGGTAGAAGGCGATGGACTGCCCCGGCGTCGCCGCGCGTTGGGGTGTGTCGAAGACCACGGTGGCGCCGGCCGTGTCCAGCGCCTGCACCCGGCATTCCTGCAAGGGCTGGCGATGGCGTAACCGGGCCTGCAGCGGCTCACCGGGGACCGGTACATCGTGGATCCAGTGCACCAACTCGGTGGTCAGCGACGGGCTCATCAATAGCGGGTGCTGGGGATCCTGGGCGACCACCAGGGTGTTGCTGTCCAGGTCCTTGTCGACGACATACCACGGGGCTTCGGCAAAGCCGTCGACCCCGCCGATCCCCAGGCCCTGGCGCTGACCGAGGGTGTAGAACATCAGACCCTGGTGGCGACCGACCACCTGGCCTTCCGGGGTGCGCATCGCTCCCTCGGGCGCTTTCAGGTACTGGGCGAGGAAGTCACGGAAGCGTCGCTCGCCAATGAAGCAGATCCCGGTGGAATCCTTGCGCGCATGGTTCGGCAGACCCAGTTCCCGGGCGCGTTCGCGGACCTGATGCTTGGGAATGTCTCCGAGCGGGAACAGGGCGGGGCGCAGTTGCTCCTGGGTCAGGGTATGCAGGAAGTAGGTCTGGTCCTTGTTGGCATCGGCCGCCTGGCACAGCTCACTGTAGTGCGCGTGATGGCGCACCCGGGCGTAGTGACCGGTGGCAATCCAGCGCGCCCCGAGATCCCGGGCATGATCGAGGAACGAGCGGAACTTGATCTCGCGGTTGCAGAGGATGTCGGGGTTCGGGGTGCGCCCGGCCTCGTACTCATGCAGGAATTGCGCGAAAACGCGCTGGCGGTAGTCCTCGGCAAAGTTCGCCTTGTGCAGCGGGATTTCCAGGCAGTCCGCCACCTCACGGGCCATGGCATAGTCGGCCTCGGCGGCGCAGTACTCGGCGTCGTCGTCATCTTCCCAGTTCTTCATGAACAGGCCTTCGACGCGATAGCCGGCCTCCAGCAGGCGGCTCGCCGCGACAGCGGAATCGACCCCACCGGACAATCCAACGATGACGCGCTCGCCGCGCATCATGCGCCCGGCGCCCGAACCAGATCGCCCACCGCCGCGAGCGGCAGCCGCAAGCCGTCCTGATACCGGCGGATGCTGCGCATCACCAGCAGACTGCGCAACGGCCATTCACCCTCGGCCTGTTCGGGCGCCAGCCAGTGCAGGGCATGAATCGCCGGGTCGCGGGGGGCTGGGGATTGAACCGGTGTCACCGGGCCGCAGAAGGCCACGCGCAGGATCACGGCGCCGCTGGCCACTTGCAGCAAGTCGCAGCCGAGGACCGCCTCGGGCACGAATTCCAGGCAGGTTTCCTCGCGGACCTCGCGGATCACGGCCGCGATCAGGTCCTCGCCGGCATCCAGGTGGCCTGCGGGCTGGTTCAGCACCCGGCGGCCGGCGTCGGTCTCCTCGACGAACAGGAAACGGCCCTCGCGCTCGATTACGGCGGCCACGGTGATATGACAGGGGAGGCGATCGGTCATGCCACGGATGATAACGCAGGCTGCCGGTCGGGCTGCCATAGGGGAACGCGCAATCGCGCACTGGTTCGGTCACCGGAAAACCCGGTCCGGCATGTATAATCAGGTCATACGTGATTAACGATTCATCTACGAGATCCGCACAAGGAGTTGGCATGGCCTATCAGCACATTCAGGTCCCGGAGAAGGGCGAACGCATCACTGTCGACGGCCAGGGGAAGCTGCAGGTGCCGGATCATCCGGTGATCCCCTACATCGAAGGTGACGGGATCGGTGTGGACATCACCCCGGTGATGCGCCGGGTGACCGATGCGGCGGTGGAAAAGGCCTACGGCGGCAAGAAGGCCATCGAGTGGATGGAGGTTTACGCCGGCGAGAAGGCGACGCAGGTCTACGATGACGACTCCGGGCTGCCTGACGAGACCCTGGAGGCGGTGAAGGACTATCGCGTGTCGATCAAGGGTCCGCTGACCACCCCGGTGGGTGGCGGCTTCCGCTCCCTGAATGTGGCCCTGCGTCAGAAACTGGATCTGTATGTCTGTCTGCGCCCGGTGCGCTATTACGATGGCACCCCGAGCCCGTTGAAGGAGCCGGAGAAGACCGACATGGTGATCTTTCGCGAGAACTCCGAGGACATCTACGCCGGGATCGAGTTCGAGTCGGGGACCCCGGAGGTCAAGAAGGTCATCGACTTCCTGCAGGACGAGATGGGTGTCACCCAGATCCGCTTCCCGGAGACCGCCGGGATCGGTGTGAAGCCGGTCTCCAGCGAAGGCACCAAGCGCCTGGTGCGCAAGGCCATCGAATATGCGATCGATAACGATCGCCCGTCGGTGACCCTGGTGCACAAGGGCAACATCATGAAATTCACCGAAGGCTCCTTCAAGGCCTGGGGCTACGAGCTGGCACGCGAGGAATTCGGCGCGAAGGATCTGGACGGCGGTCCGTGGCAGACCTTCAAGAACCCGAAGACCGGGCGTGACATCGTGATCAAGGATGTGATCGCCGACGCCTTCCTGCAGCAGATCCTGCTGCGCCCGGAGGACTACTCGGTCATCGCGACCCTGAACCTGAACGGCGACTACATCTCCGATGCCCTCGCGGCCCAGGTGGGTGGTATCGGCATCGCGCCGGGGGCGAACCTGTCCGACAGCACGGCGATGTTCGAGGCCACGCACGGCACGGCGCCCAAGTATGCCGGTCAGGACAAGGTGAACCCGGGGTCGCTGATCCTGTCTGCCGAGATGATGCTGCGGCACCTGGGCTGGTCGGAAGCGGCCGACCTGGTGGTCAAGGGGATGGGTGGAGCGATCAGTGCCGGCGAGGTCACCTACGACTTTGCGCGGCAGATGGATGGTGTCGAGCCGATCGACTGCTCGGCCTTCGGCGAGGCGATGATCAAGCACATGTGAGGGTCGGGTGGTCGGAGTGTCCGTAAGGGCACTTGGCCTGAACCCGGAACCAATCGAGGATGACGACTAACAAACGAGTAACCGCTGAAGGCGTAATTTCGACCGATGAGTAATGACAAGCCCCAATCCCCCGATCGAGACGACTCGGTAACGGTCGAAGAATCGAGGCCGGAGCTCAAGCCACCGCGACAGTACAAGGTGGTATTGCTCAACGACGATTTCACGCCGATGGAGTTCGTGATCGAAGTACTGGAGACCTTCTTCAGCATGGATCGCGAGAAGGCCACCCGGGTCATGTTGCATGTGCATACGCGTGGCAAAGGCGTATGCGGCATCTTTACCCGGGATGTGGCCGAGACCAAGGTGGCGCAGGTGAACGACTATGCCCGCAGTCATCAGCACCCACTGCTTTGCTCGATGGAGGAGGTCTGACTCCCATGCTCGACAAGGAACTCGAATTCAGCCTGAACATGGTCTTCAAGGAGGCCCGCGAAAAGCGTCACGAGTTCGTGACGGTTGAGCATCTGCTGATGGCGCTGGCGCAAAACCCCAGCGCTGCCACGGTGCTGCGGGCCTGCGGGGGCGATCTCGATCGCATCCGCGACGAGCTTGCGGCCTATATTGACGAAAACACGCCGCGCATCCCGCCGAGCGATTCGCGCGAGACCCAGCCAACCCTGGGCTTCCAGCGAGTGCTGCAGCGGGCGGTATTCCATGTGCAATCCAGCGGGCGCAAGGAGGTCTCCGGCGCCAACGTGCTGGTGGCCCTGTTCGGAGAGCAGGACAGCCAGGCCCTGTACGTGCTGGGTCAGCAGAACATCTCGCGTCTGGACGTCGTGAATTTCATCTCCCACGGCATCTCCAAGGTCGGGGAAGACGAACTCGGGGCCCAGCCCAACCCGGGCGAGTCCCAGGGCGAGCCGGTGGAGGGTGAGCGCGAAGAAAAGACCAACGCGCTGCAGCTCTACGCCGCCAACCTGAACGACAAGGCGCGCAAGGACGAGATCGACCCGCTGATCGGGCGCGATCACGAGATCGAACGCACCATCCAGATCCTCTGCCGCCGCCGCAAGAACAACCCATTGCTGGTGGGCGAGGCCGGCGTGGGCAAGACCGCGATCGCCGAGGGCCTGGCGCGCCGCATCGTCGATGAACAGGTACCGGACGCGATCGCGTCTGCCACCGTCTATTCGCTGGATCTGGGCGCGCTGGTCGCCGGCACCAAGTACCGCGGTGACTTCGAAAAGCGTCTGAAAGGCGTGCTCGCCCAGCTCAAGAAAGAGCCGGGCGCGGTGCTGTTCATCGACGAGATCCACACCATCATCGGGGCCGGCGCGGCCTCCGGCGGGGTGATGGACGCCTCCAACCTGATCAAGCCGATGCTCGCCTCGGGCGAATTGAAGTGCATCGGGTCCACCACCTATCAGGAATATCGCGGCATCTTCGAGAAGGACCGGGCCCTGGCGCGGCGCTTCCAGAAGATCGAGGTGCCGGAGCCGACGGTGGACGAGACCGAGCAGATCCTCCGCGGCCTGAAGTCCCGCTTCGAGACGCATCACAACGTGCGCTTCACCAAGCCGGCCCTGCGCGCGGCGGCGGAACTGGCCGATCGCTACATCACCGACCGCTTTCTGCCGGACAAGGCCATCGACCTGATCGACGAGGCCGGGGCCAGCCGGCAGTTGCAGCCGGTCAGCCAGCGCAAGAAGACCATCGGCGTCCAGGACATCGAGACGATCGTGGCCAAGATCGCGCGCATCCCGCCGAAGTCCGTCTCCAGTTCCGACAAGGAGACCCTGCGCCACCTCGATCGCAACCTGAAGATGACCGTCTTCGGACAGGACGAGGCCATCGGGACGTTATCCACCGCGATCAAGATGGCCCGCTCCGGGCTGGGCGACATGGACAAGCCGATCGGCTCGTTCCTGTTTGCCGGGCCGACCGGTGTCGGCAAGACCGAGGTCACGCGCCAACTGGCGCAGCAGATGGGCATCCATCTGGCCCGCTTCGACATGTCCGAGTATATGGAGCGGCATACCGTATCGCGCCTGATCGGGGCGCCGCCGGGCTATGTGGGCTACGAACAGGGAGGGTTGCTGACCGATGCCATCCTCAAGCATCCGCATTCGGTGCTGCTGCTGGACGAGATCGAGAAGGCCCACCCGGACGTCTTCAATGTGCTGCTGCAGGTGATGGATCACGGCACGCTGACCGATGCCAACGGGCGCGAGGTCGACTTCCGCAACGTGATCCTGGTGATGACCACCAACGCGGGGGCCGAGCAGGCCAGCCGTCCATCGGTGGGCTTTACCAAACAGGATCATTCCAGCGATGCGATGGAAGCGATCAAGCGCACGTTCACGCCGGAGTTCCGCAACCGCCTGGATGCCACCATTCAGTTCGGGCCGCTGGACGAGGCCACCATCCTCAGCGTCGTCGACAAGTTCCTGATCCAGCTGCAAGCCCAGCTCGACGAGAAGAAAGTGCATATGACGGTCGAGCCGGAGGCGCGTGCCTGGCTGGCCGAGCACGGCTACGACGTCAAGATGGGCGCGCGCCCGATGGCGCGTACGTTGCAGGAGTACATCAAGAAGCCGCTGGCCGACGAGCTGCTGTTCGGGCGACTGGCCCACGGTGGCGAAGTGGTGGTCCGATTGGGCGAGGCCGGTCTGGAGCTGGATATCCAGGAAACCGCGGTGCCGTCCTGACGCGGCTCGCCGATCCGGCGTTACCGGGCCCGGGAGGGCCCGCAAACGAAGAAGCCCCGGTCCGGCCGGGGCTTCTTCGTTGGAGAGGGAACTTACTTGTTGCGGTAGACGATACGACCCTTGGTCAGGTCATAGGGCGTCATCTGCACGATCACCTTGTCGCCGCGCAGGATCCGGATGTAATGCTTGCGCATTTTTCCGGAGATGTGCGCCGTGATCGTGTGCCCGTTTTCGAGCTCCACCCGGAAGGTGGTGTTGGGGAGCGTTTCGACTACAGTGCCCTCCAGCTCGATTTCGTCTTCCTTCGCCATACGGTCCCTCTCGTATTGAATCAAGGTGCGACATTATCCGGATGCACCGGCGGAACACAAGTCACGTGGCGGCTTTCGGGGGACATAGCCTCCCCCCGGCGACGGACCAGAGCCGGTCCCTGCGGATGGGCGGCGTTTGCCGGGGTGTACGTGACCGCCTACACTACGCGCGCTTTCACGCGCGAGATCTGTAACGAATGACAACTTCTTGGGCCGCCGTATTTCCGGGGCAAGGGTCCCAGTCCACCGGCATGCTGGCCGATCTGGGCGATGACCACGCCATTGTCCGCGACACCTTTCAGGAAGCGTCGGATTGCCTCGACGCGGATCTCTGGAGCCTTTGCCAGCATGGTCCGGTGGAACAACTCAACCAGACCGAGTGGACACAACCGGTGATGCTGGCTGCCGGGGTTGCCACTTGGCGCCTCCTGACCGAACAAACGGACGCCCGCCCGCAGGCCGTCGCGGGCCACAGCCTGGGCGAGTACAGCGCCCTGGTCGCCGCCGGCGTCCTGCGCTTCCCGGATGCGGTACGCCTGGTCGCCGAGCGCGCCCGGGCCATGCAGGCTGCGGTGCCGGAAGGTGAAGGCGCGATGGCCGCCATCCTTGGGCTCGACGATGCCGCGGTACACGCGCTTTGCCTCGAGCATGCCGGAGGCGAGATCCTGGAGGCGGTCAATCTGAACGCGCCGGGGCAGGTCGTGATTGCGGGCAATGCCACCGCGGTGGATCGGGCCGTCAGCGTCGCCAAGGATGCGGGTGCGAAGCGCGCCCTGAAGCTGCCGGTCTCGGTCCCGTCGCATTGCGCACTGATGCGCCCGGCCGCGGAACGCCTGCAGGCGGCCCTGGACGGCACCCGCTTTCAGTCCCCAACCATCCCGGTCTGGCAGAATGTGACCGCAGGGCCGACCGATTCCGCCGCGGCCATCAAGGATAATCTGGCCGCACAGCTGTATCGCCCGGTGCGCTGGGTCGAGACCATTCGCGGCTTGCGCGGGCAGGGCGTGGCGGTTCAGGTTGAATGCGGGCCGGGACGCGTCCTGACCGGTCTTGCCAAACGCATCGACCGCGAACTGGAGCTGTTCGATGTCGCCGACCGCGATACCCTGAAGGTCACGCTCGAACGTCTGGCCGCAGGCTGATCGACCGATCGCGACGGCGGCTTCCTCTCATTTGAAGTAAAGGCACAACCATGTCCGACAGCAAACGTGTAGCCCTTGTAACCGGTGCAAGCCGCGGAATTGGCGCGGCCATTGCCCGCCGTCTGGCGGAGCAGGGCCTGCAGGTGGTGGGTACCGCGACCAGTGCGTCCGGCGCCGAGCGGATCACCGAAACCCTGAAGCAATGGGGCGGGCGCGGCATTGCGCTGGACGTGACCGACGCGGACTCCGTCGCGACCGGCCTGCAGGCGATCCAGGAACAGGAAGGGCCGATCGAGGTGCTGGTCAACAATGCCGGCATTACCCGCGACAACCTGTTCATGCGCATGAAGGACGCGGAATGGGACGCAGTCCTCGACACCAACCTGTCCGCTGCCGTGCGCCTGACACAGCGCCTGCTGAAAGGCATGATGAAACTGCGCCGCGGCCGCATCATCCTGGTTGGTTCGGTCGTGGGCTCCACCGGCAACGCCGGGCAGACCAACTACGCCGCCGCGAAAGCCGGCCTTGCGGGATTTGCCCGTTCCCTGGCGCGCGAGGTCGGCAGCCGCAGTATCACCGTGAACACGGTCGCACCGGGTTTCATCGATACCGACATGACCCGCGAACTGGGCGATGACACCAAACAGGCCCTGCTCGGACAGATTCCGCTGGGGCGCCTGGGGGCGCCGGAAGAGATCGCCGCGGCCGTCGGTTTCCTGGCCTCCGAGGAGGCCGGGTACATCACCGGCGAGACCCTGCATGTGAACGGCGGGATGTTCATGCACTGATCACGACGGGTCGGCCGCAGGCCGCCCGCACGACCCGCTGCGCGGATCGCTAGATCGCGGCGGGGCTTTTCTCTAGAATGGCGGACCTTTCAACGAAGCCGCCTCACACTGAAGGGGATTTCTGAACCATGAGTAGCATTGAAGAACGCGTCAAGAAAATCGTTGTCGAGCAGCTGGGTGTCAAGGAAGAGGACGTGACCAACGCGGCCGGCTTCGTCGACGACCTGGGTGCGGATTCGCTGGACACGGTGGAACTCGTCATGGCGCTCGAAGAGGAATTCGAAACCGAAATCCCCGACGAGCAGGCGGAAAAGATCACCACCGTGCAGCAGGCGATCGATTACATCAACGAGCACATGAAGGACTGATTCGACGCCTCCGGGCGCCGATCAGGACGACGCGAACGGGCCTTCCTGCGCGCAGGGCGGCCCTTCGTCGTTGCGCTGAGCGCGTAATTTCAGTCTTTCGAGGAGAACACATTGGCTAAGCGACGTGTCGTGATTACCGGACTGGGGATCGTCTCCCCGGTCGGATCCACTATCGACAAGGCCTGGAGCAACATCAAGGCCGGCAAGAGCGGCATTTCCCCCATCGATGTCTTCGATGCCTCGGACATGCCGGTGAAGATTTCCGGCGCGGTCCGGGACTTCGAGGCCAATGACTACGTCCCGCCGAAAGACCAGAAGAAGATGGATACCTTCGTCCTTTACGGGATCGCGGCGGGGCTTCAGGCCCTGGATGACTCCGGGCTGGAAGTCACCGAGGAGAACGCCGAGCGGATCGGGGTGGCCATTGGCTCCGGCATCGGCGGGCTGCCCTATATCGAACGTTCCTACGGCGCGTATCTGAAGGGCGGGGCGCGCAAGATCTCCCCATTCTTCGTGCCCAGTGCGATCATCAACATGGTGGCGGGGAATCTGTCCATCATGCGCAACCTGCAGGGCCCGAATATCTCCATCGTCTCGGCGTGCGCCACTGGCACCCACAATATTGGCGACGCCGCTCGCATGATCGCTTATGGCGACGCCGATGCCATGGTCGCCGGCGGGGCCGAGATGGCCACCACGCCACTGGGCATTGGCGGCTTTGCTGCCGCCCGCGCGCTGTCCACTCGCAATGATGATCCCGAGCGCGCCTCGCGTCCCTGGGACAAGGATCGCGATGGCTTTGTGCTGAGCGATGGCGCCGGGGTGATGATGCTCGAGGAGTACGAGCACGCGAAGGCCCGCGGGGCCCACATCTACTGCGAAGTGGCCGGCTTCGCCTGGAATGCGGATGCGCACCACATGACGCAGCCGGTCCAGGATGGTTCCGGTGCCGCCAAGTGCATGCATCGTGCCTTGAAAGATGCCGGTGTGAATCCGGAAGAGGTTGGGTACATCAATGCTCACGGAACCTCGACCCCCGCGGGTGACCTGGCGGAGACCCAGGGCCTGAAGAAGGCCTTCGGCGATCATGCCTACAAGCTCATGGTCAACTCCACCAAGTCGATGACCGGCCACCTGCTGGGTGCCGCCGGCGGGATCGAGGGCGTGTTTACCGCCCTGGCGCTGCGCGACCAGGTGTCACCGCCGACCATCAACCTGGATAACCCGAGCGAAGGGTGCGACCTGAACTACGTGGCCAACGAGGCACGCGAGATGAAGACCAAGGTCGGCCTGTCGAACTCCTTCGGTTTCGGGGGCACCAACGGCACCCTGGTGTTCCGCAGCATTTGACGTTGCGGCGCCGCCATGGCGGTCCATGAACTGGCCGCCGGGGTCGACTTTGCGGCCCTGGCGCGGCGATTCCCAGAGCGCTATCCCCACCTGCTGGAGTCGGCCCTGATCGGGCAGGCTCCCGCTCGTTTTTCCATCCTGTTCGCCTTCCCCGGCCGCACGTTGTCCAGTGCGGCCGGGGAAGACGTCCTTGGCGTGCTGGACCAGGATCTCTCGAGCACACCACCACTCGACCCCGAAGACGCCGCGTATGCCCATCTCCCGTTCCTCGGGGGATGGTTTCTGTACGCCGGGTACGAACTGGCCTGGCGCATGGAGCCGGCCCTGGGTGACTGCCGATCCGACCCCTGGCTGCCGGATGCACTGGTGACCTATTTTCCGGCGGCACTGGTCCACGATCACCACGAGGGGACGACCTGGTTCGTCGACGAGGCAGGCGATTACGCGCGTTTGGAGCGGGTGGAGTCGGACTGCGCGACAGTCCGGGGCCAGCCGAGTCCCGCATCCGAGCCGCTGCCCGCCCTGGCCCTTCAGGAGGAGGACGCCCAGTGCTATCGCGACGCAGTGATGAAGGGTCTCGAGTACATCCGGGCCGGCGACACCTTTCAGGTCAATCTGTCCCGCGAATGGCGTGCCACCGCCACGCAGCCGCTGGATCCGGCGGGGCTGTACACCCGCTTGCGCGAGGCCAATGCCGCGCCGTTTGCCGCGTGGCTGCAACTCCCCGGGGCTCACGTGATCAGTTCCTCCCCTGAGCGGCTGGTGTCGGTGGAAAACGCCATGGTCGAGACCCGGCCGATTGCGGGGACCCGTCGCCGCGATCCGGATGCGGAAGAAGACCGGCGTCTTTTCAGTGAGTTGACGTTCAACATCAAGGAACGCGCCGAGCATGTCATGCTCGTGGATCTGGAACGCAATGATGTCGGGCGCGTGGCCGAGATCGGTAGCGTGCGCGTGGCGGAGCTGATGACCATCGAGAGCTATCGCCGGGTGCATCACATCGTCTCCAGCATTGTCGGACGCCTGCGCCCGGGCACCACCACGGCCGACATCCTGCGCGCGGTCTTTCCGGGCGGCACCATCACCGGCTGCCCGAAGATCCGCAGCATGCAGATCATCCAGGAACTGGAACAACAGGCCCCGCGTGGGGCCTACACCGGAGGCTGCGGGTACGTCAGCCGCCACGGCCGCATGGATACCAATATCCTGATCCGGACCCTCGTCGTTCGGGGGAACGAACTGCGTTTTCGGGCGGGGGCCGGGATCGTCGCGGATTCCGATCCCGAGCGCGAGCTGGAGGAGACCCGGCACAAGGCACGCGGCCTGCTGGAGGCGCTGCAGGGGGCGGGGGAGAAGAGCCCATGATCCTGGTGAACGGCGAGCGCGAGGGGCGGGTATCGGCATTGGATCGCGGGCTACTCCTGGGCGACGGCCTGTTCGAGACGCTACGGGTGCGACAGGGCCGACCGCAGCTATGGTCCTACCACTGGGCCCGCCTGACGCGCGGGCTGGAGCACCTCGGGTTTCGGCAACTCGGCGAGACCGAGGTGCTGGACGAGATTGCCCGAGTGGCGACCCTGCCAGCCTGCATGGTGCGCCTGACGGTGACCCGGGGTGAGGGGCCAAGGGGCTACGCGTCGCCCGCGACACCGGCACTGACTCGGATCGTCAGTGCCGGTCCGGCGCTGGACGACACCGCCCCCACTGAACGCGAACCCCTGAGCCTGGGTTGGGCCGCAGTGCCGATCGGCGTAAACCCGGCGCTCGCGGGGCTCAAACACACCAGTCGCCTCGAGCACGTGATGGCCCGGCGCAGCTGGCAACCGGGCTGGGACGAGGCAATCCTCCACGATGCGCTGGGGCGCGTGGTCAGCGCCACGCAGGGGAATCTCTGGCTGCGCGAAGGGCGTACCTTGCTCACCCCGCCGGTGGATCAGTCCGGGATTGCCGGTACGCGGCGCGCCTGGGTCCTCGAGCATGCCGAACGGTTCGGGTTCGAGGTGATCGAGGCGTATCCGGAGCCCGCGCGTATCGAGCGTGCCGATGCGCTCTATGTCAGCAACGCGCGGATCGGGATGACCCCGGCCGTGCTGTCCGAAGGGGACAAGCGGGGGGCTGCGTGGCAGGATGATCCGCTGTATCCAATGGGAATCGCATTGCATGAAGCGGATTAGCCTCGCTGTCCTGGCCCTCCTGGTCGTTCTGGCCCTGGGCGCCGCCTGGTGGCTGAGCGAACACTACCAGGCGCAGCTGGATACGCCGATGGCGCTGGACGCCTCGGAACGCTTTCAGTTGGAACCGGGACAGGGGCTGCGTTCGGTGAGCAGGACCTTTGCCGAACGCGGCTGGGTGGATTCTGCCTGGGTGCTCGAGGCCTATGGACGGCGTCAAGGCATTGCAGCGCGTCTCCAGGCGGGGGAATACGCCGTGACGCCGGGCATGACCCCGCGCGAACTGATCCATGCGATGGCCCGCGGCGAGGTGGTGCAGCATCGCCTCACGTTCCCGGAGGGCTGGACCATCCGCCAGGCGCTGGCCGCCCTGCGCGAGCACCCGGAACTCATCGGGCCCGCCGAATCGGTCGGGGTCGACAACCTGCTGGAGGCACTGGGGCTCGAGGACCAGGGACACCCGGAGGGATGGTTCCTGCCGGACACCTATTTCTTCGGCTCCGGAACCGAGGCCCTGACGGTGCTGCAACGCGCCCACCAGGCGATGCGCCTGCACCTGGACCGCGCCTGGGAGGACCGAATCGAGGACCACCCGGTGAATTCCCCCTATGAGCTGCTGATCCTTGCCTCCATCATCGAACGCGAGACCGGGCGCGGGGACGAGCGTGACCGGGTGGCCGGGGTGTTCGTGAATCGGCTCAAGCGCGGCATGCGCCTGCAGACCGATCCCACCCTGCTGTACGCGCAGGAGCCCGGCGTACAACGCCTGACGCGCGCCGAACTGGACCGCGATCATCCCTACAACACCTATACCCGTGCCGGGCTCCCGCCAACGCCCATCGCCCTGCCGGGGCGCGCGGCCTTACAGGCGGCGGCACGTCCGGCCGCAACCAATGACCTGTTCTTCGTCTCGCGCGGCGACGGCAGTCATCATTTCTCCGAGACCTATCGTGAGCATCGCGAGGCCGTGATCCGCTACCAGCTGGGCGGGGATGGCAGCCGCTACGGCATACGCAACCGGTAACTGGAGACGCCCTGCACATGGAACGCTCGCCCCATCCCGGCCACTTCCTGGTCTTCGAAGGCATCGAGGGCTCGGGCAAGACCACCCAGATCGAGCGCCTGGACACCGTGCTGCGCGCTGCCGGACACCCGGTGCGCAACACCCGGGAGCCGGGCGGGACCGCCCTCGGCGAACGCCTGCGCGGCCTGCTGCTGGACCCCGATCTGCCGGGCATGTGTGCCGAGTCCGAGCTGCTGCTGATGTTCGCCGCGCGGGCCCAGCACCTGCACGAGGTGATTCGGCCGGCTCTGCAGGCCGGCGATTGGGTGCTTAGCGACCGCTTTACCGATGCCTCGTTTGCCTACCAGGGGGCCGGGCGGGGGCTCGGCTCCCAGCGGGTCGCGCAGCTGGAGGACTGGCTGCAGGGCGATCTCCGCCCGGATCTGGTAATCCTGCTGGACATCGACCCAGAGACCGGGCTCGATCGCGCCGTCCAGCGCGGCCGGCGAGACCGCATCGAACTCGAGGCGCTGGACTTCTTCGAGTGCGCACGCCAGGCGTATCGGGAACGCGCCGAGCGAGCGCCGGGACGCTATCTGGTCGTGGATGCATCCGCGGACCCGGACACGGTAGCCGAGCGCATCCTCGCGGGCGTGCGCGAGCGCCTGCCGTTGCACGCGCTGGAGGGTTAAGGGGGCCATGGCTGCGCCAGTCACCGACGATACCTTGCCGCCCTGGCTGCAAAAGCCGTGGGAGGCGCTGGCGCGGCGCGGGCGCGAAGGGCGCCTGCCCAGCGGTCTGCTGATTCATGGCGCTCCGGGCGTTGGCAAGGCACTGCTGACGCGGGCGCTAGTCCAGGCCCTGCTGTGCCAGCGCGCGACGGGCACCGAGCCGCCGTGCGGCGAATGCAACGGCTGTCGCAGCTTCCTTGGTGCTGTACACCCCGAGGTGATGACGCTGGAGCCGGAGGAGGCGGGCAAGGAGATCCTGATCGCGGCGGCCCGCGAGGCGATCGAGTTTCTCTCGCTGTCCGGTTCGGGCGGGCTGCGCAGCGTGATCATCCGCCCGGCCGATGCCCTGAACACGAATGCGGCGAATGCGCTGCTGAAGACCCTGGAGGAACCCCCGCCCAGGGCCATGCTGATTCTCGAGGCGGCGCAGCCGGCGCGTCTGCCAGCGACCATCCGCAGCCGCTGCCAGATGGTCGAGATCGCCACGCCGGGGCCTGCCGAAGCAACGGACTGGCTGCGCGGGGCCGCCGATGACCCTGCGGCAGTGGACGAGGCCTATGCCGCCAGTCTCGGGCGTCCGCTGGCCGCCCGCGAGATCCTGACCGACCCCGACCGTATGGCGCGCTGGGAACAGGACCGCGAGGCCCTGACCCTGCTACTGCGTCGCCCCGGGGTGACACCGATGGCCAGTGCCATGCAACGCAGCCTGCCGGAATCCCTGATCCCACGAATCCAGGCCCTGCTGGTTGCGGCCCAGCGCCTGCTCGTGAACGGCGAGCCGGATGCGTTTGGCCGGCAGTTCCCGCGCGATCGACTCGAGGACTTCGCGCGCCGCATGGGACCGCGTCGGCTGGCCGAACTTTCGAATCAAGCGCTCGGCTGGCAACGCCAGGCCTCGCGCCAGCTCAACCCGCAGCTGCGCATGGAAGACATCGCATTGAGCTTCCTCGAGCAGTAAGGCGTCACCCGCCACGAGTACAGGTCGGGGTGGCGCGGTATCGGTGCGATGGGCGATACTGCCAGACCCAGTACGATTTCAGGTCACACGGAGGGTCTATGGCCGGGCAGGGCATGCTCACCTTGGCAATCAAGGAAAAACCCGCGCTGTATGCGGCATACATGCCGTTCGTGACCAATGGCGGTCTATTCATCCCGACCGACAAGGCCTACAAGCTCGGAGACCAGGTCTTCCTGCTGCTGTCACTACTGGAGGATTCGGATCGCCTTCCGACCCCCTGCACGGTGGTCTGGATTACGCCGCCGCGCGCCCAGGGCAACCGGCTGCGGGGCATCGGCGTGCAGTTCAACAAGTCGGACAAGGGTGTGACCCACCGCCGCATCGAGGAACATCTGGGCGGCATGCTGAACTCCGACCGCAAGACCCATACCTTCTAGAAGAGATCTCCTTGCAGACGAGGCCTCACGCCCTTGGGGCGCGCTCCCACACGCGTTACCACCGGCCGTTCTCCGCCGTACCTCTCAGCGTACCGTAGCCGCGCCGGCTTCGTGGATGGCCTCTCCCAGATATTCCAGCGCCTGGTCGATCTGCGCCCGCGTCAGGTAGAAGTGGGGCGCAAAGCGGATCCCGCCGCCTCGCATGGCACACAGGATGCCGCGCCCCTGAAGCCTCGCGTATAGCGCTTCCAGGTCATCCACCGGCGGTCGGAACGTCAGGATGCCGGCACGCCGGCCGCGCGGTGTCAGGATTTGGCAGCCATGCGCACGCAGGCCGTCTTCCAGGTGCAGCCAGTGCTCGCGGATCTCGTGGTCGATGCTGTCCAGCCCGATCTCCAGCAGAAGGGAGAGACTGGCGTGCAGGGCGTGAATTCCGAGCATGTTCGGACTGCCCGGTTCGAAACGCCGTGCACTCGTGGCGGGCTCGATCCCCGGGTTCGCGAAATCGCCGGCATGCGCCAGCATGTTCCAGCCATATTCCTGCAGCGTCAGCCGTTCGCGGATCTCCGGGTTTACGTAGAACACCCCGATTCCCTCGGGCGCCAGCATCCACTTGTGGGCATCGGCCATCACGAAGTCGGCATGGCAACCCGGGGCATCGAAGGGCAGGGCGCCCAGGTGCTGGATCGCATCGACACAGAACAGGATGCGCCGCGAGCGCAGTTCCGCACCCAGCGCCTGGATGTCGACACGCAGCCCGGAGTCGTAGCGCACAGCACTGGTGGCCACCAGGCGGGTCCGCGCATCACAGGCGGCCAGCAGGTCGCGCTCCGGTTCCTCGCCAATGGCGACCTCGCGCGCCTCGAGGCCGAAACGCTCTGCGGCGGCCAGCCAGACGACACGATTGGACGGGAACTCGTGCGCCGGGAACACCACATTGTCGCCCGGCTGCCAGTCCAGGCCGAAGGCCACCATCGACAGCGCCTCGGACGTGTTCTTCACGAAGGCAATGTCCTCTGCGGACGGCGCCCCGATCAACGCTCGTGCGAGTTCCCGCGTCGCGTCGATTTGCTGCAGCCACTGCAGGTAGTCACGCGAGCCATGGGCCACGTTCTCCCGGGCGAAGCGGCAGACCGCGTCCTCGGTGCGCCGGGGCCAGGGGCCCACGGCGGCATGATTGAGGTGGATGATCCCTTCCTGTGGAAACTCCGGGTGCATGCGATCCTCCTTGGCGGGAGCCAAAGGGTAACCCAGTCAGGCGAGGCTTAGAACACCCGGAGAGACGCAGCCGAAGGAGCCCGCCTGCGCACCCGACGCATCAGCCGCGCCCGGGAACTGGTTGTGAAAATGCGCTCAAGTTGTTAATTTACCGGCTTCTGAAGGTCCCGCTACCCCGCCCATCGACAGCGGCAAGGGTCAGCATCTTACTCGCAGCTCTTCCGGACGCCGTTCGCGTGCGAATGGCCATTCCGTATTCCTAGAGCTTGAGCGCCCCGAACGTCCCGGGATGCACGCGCATCCTCGCCCATCGCTGCGGCGAGGCACTCCAATTTCAGTTTGTCGGCACAGGAGTCGCGGATGAATTCCGTTGTCCAGTTCTATCGTGATCCCCAGCTTGGTGCGGTCGAGCCGCGCGAGTTCCGCGTCTTTAATGAACGCTCGATCGAACGCATCCCGGCCCTGGCCAGCCTGCCCGAGGCCATGCGCTTCGAGATGCAGGTGGTTGCCAGTGTGCTTCCGTTCCGGGTCAACGACTACGTGATCGATGAGCTGATCGACTGGAGCCGGGTTCCCGACGATCCAATCTTCCAGCTAACCTTTCCGCAACGGGACATGCTGGCCCCCGAGGCCTTCGAGCGTATGGCCGTTCTGCATCGCCAAGGGGCAGGGCGGGCCGAGATCCAGGCCCTCGCGCGCGCGCTGCGCGAGGAGCTCAACCCGCATCCGGCCGGGCAGATGGAGCTCAACCGCCCGAGCGAGGAAGCGGGCGAGGTCATCAACGGCCTCCAGCACAAGTACCGTGAAACCGTGCTGTTCTTCCCCGGCCAAGGCCAGACCTGCCACAGTTATTGCACCTTCTGCTTCCGCTGGGCCCAGTTCGTCGGTGACAAGGAGCTGCGCATCGCCAGCACCGATGCCGCGTTGCTGCACGACTACCTGCGCGGCCATCCGGAGATCAGCGACCTTCTGATGACGGGAGGCGACCCGATGGTAATGAAAACCAAGCACCTGAAGGCCTATCTTGAGGCCTTGCTGGAGCCCGAGCTGGCCCACATACAGACCGTACGGATCGGCACCAAGGCCCTGACATTCTGGCCTTACCGATTCGTGACCGACTCGGATGCGGACGAACTGTTGCGTCTACTGGAACGGCTGGTCGAGGCGGGCAAGCACGTGGCCCTGATGGCGCATTACAACCATCCGAACGAACTGCGGACCCCGATTGCCCACGAGGCCATCCGTCGGGTACGGGATACCGGCGCCGAAATCCGTTCCCAGGGGCCCTTGCTCCGGCACATCAATGACGACGCCGAGGCCTGGGCCGAGCTGTGGCGCGAACAGGTACGCCTCGGGATCATCCCGTATTACATGTTCGTAGAGCGTGACACCGGGGCACGGCGGTACTTCGAGGTCCCGCTGGCGCGCGCCTGGGAAATCTACCGCGAAGCCATGAAACAGGTCTCGGGGCTCGGGCGTACCGCCCGCGGCCCCTCAATGAGCGCCGAGCCCGGCAAGGTGGAGATCCAGGGCGTTGCCGAGGTCCAGGGCGAGAAGGTCTTCGTCCTGCGCTTCATCCAGGCACGCAACCCCGACTGGGTCCAGCGCCCGTTTTTTGCGCGCTACGATGACCAGGCCACCTGGATCGATCAGCTCAAACCCGCCTTGGGCGAAGATCGCTTCTTCTTCGAGGACGAGCTGATGGCGATGAAGGCCGAATCGGCTCACTGAGTCCGCCTCAGCCGGGCGGGTTTGGCACAATGGACCTCATGGACAACAACACGCTCAAGCAACGCGACCTGCGCACCCTCTGGCATCCCTGTACCCAGATGAAAGACTACGGCGAGGAGGGGACCCTCCCGCTGCTTCCGATCGAGCGGGGGGAGGGCGTCTGGCTGTACGATTTCGACGGCAATCGCTACCTGGATGCCATCAGTTCGTGGTGGGTGAACCTGTTCGGTCACGCCAACCCGCGCATCGGTGATGCGGTCAAGGACCAGCTGGACCGGCTGGAGCATGTGATCCTCGCCGGCTGCACCCACGAGCCGGTGGTCGAGTTGTGCGAACGCCTGATCGACATCACCCCCGAAGGCCTGGACCGGGTGTTCCTGGCGGACAACGGCAGCGCCGGGGTCGAGGTCGCGCTCAAGATGAGCTTTCACTACTGGCGCAACGTCGATCGCCCGCAGAAGACCCGCTTCATCCGCCTGTCCAACAGCTACCACGGCGAGACCCTGGGCGCCTTGTCCGTGAGCGACGTACCGCTGTACAGCGCAACCTACGAACCGCTGATGCTGGACGTCATCACCGTGCCGGCACCGGATTGTTTCGACCGCGAAGACGGCGAAACCTGCGCCGATGTGGCGCGTCGCCAGTTCGACCACATGGAGCAGGCGCTGGCGCAACATGCCGATGAGGCCGCCGCGGTCATCGTGGAGCCCCTGGTCCAGTGTGCCGGCCACATGCGCATGTACGACCCTGAATACCTGCGGCTGCTGCGCGAAGCCTGCGACCGTCACGGCGTCCACCTTATTGCCGACGAGATCGCGGTCGGCTTCGGGCGCACGGGCACGCTGTTCGCCTGCGAACAGGGGCCAATCACGCCCGATTTCATGTGCCTGTCCAAGGGCCTGACCGCCGGCTATCTGCCCATGGCAGCCGTGTTGACCACGGATACCATTTACCAGGCGTTCTACGACGATTACGAAAAGCTCAACATGTTCCTGCATTCGCATTCCTATACCGGGAATCCGCTCGCGTGCAGGGCCGCACTTGCCACACTGGACATCTTCGATTCCGATCCCGTTCTCGAGAGAAACCGGGAGCTTGCCGCCCATATCGAGAAACGACTCGAACCCTTGCGGGAACATCCGCATGTCGCCGACGTGCGCCAGCACGGCATGATTGCGGCGGTGGAACTGGTGCAGGACAAGTCCCGGCGCACCCCGTATCCGTGGCAGGAACGTCGCGGACTGCATATCTATCGCCACGGCCTGACACGCGGTGCGCTGTTGCGACCACTGGGGAACGTGAGTTACCTGATGCCGCCGTACGTGATCACCGAGGAACAGATCGACTTCCTCGTCGAGGTGATGACCGAGGGCATCGAAAAGGCCGTGCGCGCCTGACGTGCGGGATCAGCCCTAAACGGGAACGGGAACGGGATTGGGCCTGGCGCAGGCCGCGTTCATGACTTCGGCGGGAACATCCCGGTCATTCCACTCGAGGCACGCCCATCTTCAATGTCGCATAATACATATTATGTTAAATCGTAGATAAGTGACCGTGTTGGTCGCCTTAGCGAGCCCCTGGACCATGCACGTGCGGTCACCCGGCCCGGGTTCTCTCCCCGGCCGGCCCTCCGAATTGTTAACGCCGTGGCGTCAGGAAAGACTGCTGATGACGTGCGTGAGGATCTGTTTCACCCGCGCCATGCCGACATCGAGATTCGCGGCGATGTCGTCCATGGTGATCTCGCCTTCGGCGCGTCCGGCCGCCCAGTTGGCGATTACGGCACAGCAGGCGTAGTTCAGCCCCAGTTCACGCGCCAGCGCCGCCTCGGGCATGCCGGTCATGCCCACCAGATCGCAGCCGTCGCGTTCCAGGCGATCAATCTCCGCGGCCGTCTCCAGGCGCGGTCCCTGGGTGGCCCCGTAGGTCCCGTGCTCCACGGCCTCGATACCCAGGTCGTCAATCGCGCGGATCAGCGTCTGGCGGACGCTGTCGCTATAGGGCCAGGTCATGTCGATGTGGGTGACCTCTTCCAGGTCTTTCCCCTCGAAGAAGGTATTCGCCCGTGACCAGGTGTAATCGATGATCTGATCGGGGATCGCGACCATACCCGGCTTCATCTCTTCGCCAATCCCGCCGACTGCAGCCACGGCCACCACGTTGTCGATCCCGGCATTTTTAAGCGCCCAGATATTGGCGCGGTAGTTCACCTCGTGCGGCGGGATGGTATGCCGGGCCCCGTGCCGTGGCAGAAACACGATCTCGGTGTCGTTCAGGCGGCCGAACACCAGCGGCCCCGAGGGCTCGCCATACGGCGTGTGCATTACCTGACGCCGAGTGATCTCCAGATCCTTCAGCCGGGTCAGGCCGGTGCCGCCGATGACGGCGATACGGGGTGTGGACATGAGCGCCTCGGACGTCAGTGGTTTATTGGTCGGCCACGGCGAAGATGCCGGGCGCATTGCGCAGATAGTCCTGGTAATCCATACCGTACCCGAACAGGTAGCGGTTGGGGGCCTCCAGGGCGGCGTAGTCGACGGTGATCGCCGGGTCCCGCTCCGGGTTGTGCTTGTCCACCAGGACGATGGAGATCACCTGCGCCGCACCCTGCTCCTCGCAGAACGTCTTGATTCCCTCCAGGGTGATCCCGCCGTCGAGGATGTCATCAACGACGACGACGGTACGGTCCTTGAGCGACGCCTGCGGACGAGCCAACCAGTGCAGCTGATCGCCGCCGCGGGTGCCACCGCGATAGCGCGTGGCGTGCAGGTAATCCACCTGCATGGGAAACGACCAGCGGGTCAGCAACCCGCCCATCAGCACCACACCCCCGTTCATTACGCCCATGACCAACGGATTGCGGTCCTTCAGCGTGGCGGCCGTGCGTTCCGCCAGGCGGTCGATCGCCGTCTCGACGGCATCGCGGCTGAAGAGGCAGTCGGCGTCGCGCAGCGTGGCTCGGGCCTGTTCCGGGCTCATGGCATGTCCTGAGGGTGTCGATGCGGGGAAATCATGTCCGAGCGTCGAACATTCGGCAAGGTTGGCCTCGCCTTTTCGGGGCCCGGAAACGCAACCGGCCGGCACAAGGGCCGGCCGGCTGAAAACGAACGTCGATAACCTTAGTAGGTAAAGGTGACCGTGTCGTCGTCCATCGCTTCGGAGATGACGTAGGCGCCGCCCACGGTTTCTTCGATCTCCGGAATCAGGTCGTTGCCCCACAGATCCAGCGTCGGGGTGCAGACCTTCATTACGACGCCGGCTTCGTGGGCGTCCTTCATGAAGTCGTAGACGCTCTTGCTGGAGCCTTCCTGCACGAACAGGTTCTCGGCAACGCCCTTCTTGGCGAGCTCGCCAGCACGGCCGGTCATCACGATTTCAACGTCGTATTCCATGGCGGCAGCCACGGTGGCCTGGAAGAACGGGGCACCCAGTTCGGAAGCGTTGCTCGGGTCGGTGTTGACCATGACGATCATGAGCTTATCGGCCATTTTGGATCTCCAACTTCAGTGGTGAGTGTGAATATTACTAGCTGCTCAAATGCAAACCGGTGGCGCATTATAGGCGGCTCGGCACGCGGGTGCCAATGCGCCCTTTCCATGGGGTTATGCCGTGGCGATCTGGGTGGCTTGAATCCAGTGCGTCAACTGCGCGCGCAATGCGACGAGACGCTGTGGATCAGGCTCCACTGGGCGCGCGCGCAAGCGTTCCAGTCGGCGCCGCGATTCAGGTGACAGCGGCTGATCCGCCTGGGCGGCAAGGATGATGTCGGCTTGTTCCGGCTGGTTGCAAATCAGCACCATGTCGCAGCCGGCCGCACGTGCGGCCGCAGCGCGCTCGGCGGGCCCGCCGATGCCCTCCGCCCCAGCCATGGCGAGGTCGTCGCTGAGGATCGCCCCGCGATAGCGCAGTTCGCGGCGCAGGATGTCCTGCAGCCAGACGCGCGAGAAGCCCGCGGGATGTTCATCCACCTGTGGGTATACGACGTGGGCCGGCATGATGGCCTCGAGTTCCCCAAGCACCGGGCGAAACGCCTCCAGGTCCTGATTCTCGATCTCGGAGAGTGGACGGTCGTCGACCGGCAAGGCGACATGCGAATCCGCGGCAACAGCCCCGTGACCCGGGAAATGCTTGCCCACGGCCGCCATGCCGGCCGCGGACAGGCCCCGGATCAACTCGCCGGCCAGGCGCGCGATCACGTCCGGGTCATAATGGAAGGCACGATCGCCGATGATCTCGCTGATGTCGAGGTCGCGATCCAGCACCGGGGTAAAGCTGAAGTCGATGTCCACCGAGCGCAGCTCACGCCCGAGAAGTTCGCCGGTCGCATGCGCGAGCTCGCAGGCCTTGTTGCGGTCGTAATCGTGGACATGGCCCAACTGACGCATCGGCGGGATGGCGGTGAAGCCATCGCGCAGCCGTTGCACCCGTCCGCCCTCCTGGTCCACCGCAATCAGGATGCCGGGGCGCTCGGCGCGAATGGCGGCGACCAGCGCGCTCACCTGCTCCGCAGTGCCGACGTTGCGGGCGAACAGGATCACGCCGCCGGTGGCGGGATGACGCAGGCGTTCACGGTCTTCGGGAGTCAGTTCGGTACCGGCGACATCGAGCATCACCGGACCCAGGGGCAAGGGGTCGTTCTTGGACATCACTCAGGGGCTCGATTCGGCGCTCCCGCGGGAGCCATCTTTTCAGGATAGCGAGGCTTCGGGGAGAAAGGCGAGTGCCTTGAGCTTCTCGATGCGGTTGCGAATGCGCGCGGCCTCCTCGAATTCGAGGTCGCGGGCCTTGGCAAACATCTCCTTTTCCAGGCGTTCGATCTCCTTGGCCGCGTTGTCCGGCGCGCCCACGTAATCGGCGCCCTCCTCCGCCACCTTCCGGCCTCGTCGGCCACCGGCGCCGGGCATCGCGTTGCGCGCCTCCAGGATATCCGCGACGTTCTTGCGAATGCCCATGGGCGTGATCCCGTGGGCCTCATTGTGCTCGATCTGCTTGGCCCGGCGGCGCTCGGTCTCGTCGATCGCGCGCCGCATGGATCCGGTCACCTTGTCGGCGTACAGGATCGCCTTGCCGTTGACGTTGCGCGCGGCGCGGCCGATCGTCTGGATCAGCGAACGGTCGGAGCGCAGGAAGCCCTCCTTGTCCGCATCCAGGATCGCCACCAGCGAGACCTCCGGCATGTCCAGGCCTTCCCGCAGCAGGTTGATCCCCACCAGCACATCGAACTCGCCCAGGCGCAGGTCGCGGATGATCTCCATGCGCTCGACGGTATCGATATCCGAGTGCAGGTAGCGCACGCGTACCCCGTGCTCGGACAGGTAATCCGTCAGATCCTCGGCCATGCGTTTGGTCAGCGTGGTGATCAGGACGCGCTCGTTGCATTCGACCCGATCGCGAATCTCGGAGAGTGCGTCGTCCACCTGGGTACCGGCCGGGCGGATCTCCAGGATCGGGTCCAGCAACCCGGTCGGGCGCACCACCTGGTCCACGATCGCGTCGGCATGCTCACGCTCATAGGGCCCCGGGGTGGCGGAGACGTAGATCGTCTGCGGCTGCAAGGCCTCGAACTCCTCGAAACGCAGCGGCCGGTTGTCCAGCGCCGATGGCAGGCGAAAGCCGTATTCGACCAGCGTCTCCTTGCGCGAACGGTCGCCCTTGTACATCCCGCCCACCTGCGGGACCGACACGTGCGACTCGTCGATCACCAACAGCGCATCCTTGGGCAGGTAGTCGAAAAAGGTCGGTGGCGGCTCGCCCGGGGCGCGGCCGGAGAGGTAGCGCGAGTAGTTCTCGATGCCGTTGCAGTAGCCAATCTCGAGGATCATCTCCAGATCGAACAGCGTGCGTTGCTCCAGCCGCTGCGCTTCGACCAGCCGGTCTTCCTTGCGCAGAAAATCCAGGCGCTCCTTCAATTCGTCGCGGATGTGGTCCACCGCCCCCAACAGGGTTTCGCGCGGCGTCACGTAGTGGGTCTTCGGGTAGATCGTCAGGCGCGGGACGGTGCGCAGCTGTTCGCCGGTCAGGGGGTCGAAATACGACAGGCGTTCCACCTCGTCGTCGAACAACTCGATGCGCACCGCCTCGATGTCCGACTCCGCCGGGTGGATGTCGATGACTTCGCCGCGGACGCGGTAGGTCGCACGGCGCAGCTCCGCATCGTTTCGGGTGTACTGCAACTCCGCCAGGCGCCGCAGCAAGTCGCGCTGGTCAATACGCTCGCCGCGCTCCAGATGCAGCACCATAGAAAGATACTTGCGCGGATCACCCAGGCCGTAAATCGCGGAGACCGACGCCACGATGATCGCATCGCGGCGCTCCAGCAACGCACGCGTGGCCGACAGGCGCATCTGCTCAATGTGGTCGTTGATCGACGCGTCCTTCTCGATATAGGTATCCGAGGACGGGACGTAGGCCTCCGGCTGGTAGTAATCGTAATAGGAAACGAAATACTCCACCGTGTTGTTCGGGAAAAACTCCTTGAATTCCCCGTACAATTGGGCGGCCAGGGTCTTGTTTGGCGCCAGGATAATGGTGGGGCGCTGGATATTCTCGATCACATTGGCGATGGTGAACGTCTTGCCCGACCCGGTGACCCCGAGCAGGACCTGATGTGCCAGGCCCGCCTCGAGGCCTTCGGTCAATGCCGCGATCGCCGCGGGCTGGTCGCCAGCCGGCTGGTATTCGGACACCACCTGGAATTGTTCGCCTTCGCCTGGCTGCACCTTATCCTCCGCGCCTGATTTCAGTATCATTTCGCACCCGACCGCCCGCGCGGCCCTTCGCCCCGATCACACAGAGGCCCCACCTTGGAAATCGAGCTCTCCGACCGCGTCCAGCGCATCCAGCCCTCCCCCACTCTCGCCGTCAGCGCCCTGGCCGCCCAGTTGCGAGCCGAGGGACGGGACATTGTCGGGCTGGGGGCGGGAGAACCGGATTTCGATACCCCCGAGCATATCAAGCAGGCCGCGGTCGACGCGCTTGCCCGCGGAGAAACCAAGTACACTCCGGTGGACGGAACGGTCAGTCTCAAGGCCGCCATCATTCGGAAGTTCGATCGCGACAACGGCCTGACGTTCACCCCCGACCAGATCCTGGTCTCCTCCGGCGGCAAGCAGAGCATCTTCAACCTCTGCCAGGCCCTGCTGAACCCGGGCGACGAAGTGGTGATCCCCGCCCCCTACTGGGTCTCCTACCCGGATATCGCCCTGCTCGCCGGTGCCCGGCCGGTGGTCGTCAGCGCCGAGCAGGAAGCCGGCTTCCGCATCACCGGCGCACAGCTGGAAGCGGCGATCACCCCGAACACCCGCCTGGTGTTCCTGAACAGCCCTTCCAACCCCACAGGTGCCGCCTATTCGGCCGAGCAACTGACGGAACTGGCCGAGGTCCTGCGGCGCCATCCGCGCGTCGTCATCGCCACCGACGACATGTACGAGCACATCCTGTTCGGCTCCACGCCGTTCGTGAACATCGTCAACGTGGCCCCGGACCTGCTGGACCGTACCGTGGTCCTGAACGGCGTTTCCAAAGCGTACGCGATGACCGGCTGGCGTATCGGCTACGCCGGTGGACCGAAGAACCTGATCGCGGCGATGAAGAAGATCCAGTCGCAAAGCACCTCCAACCCGACTTCCATTGCCCAGGCCGGGGCCGAGGCCGCCCTCGATGGCGATCAGGACTGCGTGGTCGCCATGTGCTCCGCCTTTGCCGAGCGGGCACGTCGTGTGGTGGACGGCCTCAATGCCATCGACGGCATCGAGTGCCTGATGCCAGACGGTACGTTCTACTGCTTCCCGCGCGTCACCGGATTGATGCAGGCCGCGGACATCGATACCGATGTGGCCCTGACCAAACAGCTGCTGGACGAGGTGGGGGTGGCTCTGGTGCCGGGCAGCGCCTTCGGGGCCCCTGGTCATGTCCGCGTCTCGTTTGCCACCAGCGTCGATCAGCTCGACAAGGCCCTGGAACGCCTGCGCCAGTTCGTGGCCAACCACAGCTGAGGCCGCGAACGGCGGTAAAACGCGAAGGGCGGCCAGATTTTCCTTGACGCCCTCGCCCCGCCCCATTAGCATTTGCGCCCAATTCCCCGGTAGCTCAGTCGGTAGAGCGGGTGACTGTTAATCACTAGGTCGGCGGTTCGAGCCCGTCCCGGGGAGCCAGATACAGGAAAAGGGCCAGGTCATTGCGACTTGGCCCTTTTTCGTGGTGCGTACGGCGGTGCCGATTACTCGGGATCGTGTTCGATGGGCTCCAGGGAACCGATATAGACCGCGATGGCGCGGCGATCGGCATCGGTCAGATGGGCAGTGCCGTGATCGATCACGTCGGCCATGCCGCCGCCGGCAAAATCACCGTCACGGGTCAGGCCCATCTCCAGATAGCGCGCGATATGCCGCTCCCCCCAGCGTCCGATGCCGGTTTCGCGATCCGGGGTGATATTGGAGGCAACGTCCCCGTCGGGCAGTCGGGCGCCGGCCCCAATGCGCTTGAGGTCCAGACCACCGGTCCGCGTGCGCGGAGTATGGCACTCCATGCAGTGTCCAAGGGCGTTGGCGAGGTAGGCCCCACGGTTCCATTCGTCCGACTGGTCGGGGTCCGCCTCGAAGGTGCCCGGTTCGAAATGCAGCCACTTCCAGCCCATCAGGGATGACCGGAACCGGGCATACCAGACCAGGTCATGCGGGGTGTTTTCCCGAGCGACGGGCTCCACCTCGGATTGCAGAAAGGCCCACAGGGCTTCCACGTCACGCGGCTTCATCTGGGTGTACGACGTATACGGAAAGGCCGGATAGTAGTGGCGCCCGTCCGGGCTGCGGCCCTCCAGCAGGGCGCGCTTGAAGTCCTCCTCCGACCAGCCCCCGATACCGTGTTCCGCATCCGGGGTGATGTTCGGACCATAGAACGCACCAAACGGGCTCTCGATCGCACGCCCGCCGGCCAGAAATTCCCCGTCTTCTGCCGTGTGGCAGGTCACGCAGCCACCGGCTCGCAAGACGTACTCACCGTAGGCGATCTGCTCGTCCGTACCCGCGGACGGGTCGTGCTCGCCAATCTGCACCCCTGCCTGCACCGTGGCCGCCGACCCAGCCAGAAAAAGGGCTGACAGACAGGCTGTCAGCCCCTTGTTGCGCACTGCCGCCATGGATCACTCGCGGCGGAAGTCGTCGTGGCAGGCCTGGCAGGACTGTCCGAGGTTGCGGAAACGGATGGCGTACTCGTCTTCGTCACCGGCCTCCACCGCTGCGTGCAAGGCCTCGGCGGCCTCGACGGTGTCATTGGAGAGCTCCTCGAAGCGCTCCCAGTCGCCCCAGATCTCTTCCTTGGCATCGGTGTCCGGGAAGTCGCTTCCCTCCGGGAAGAGGCCCGGGATGTCCTGGCTCAGCGCTACCAGCTGGCTGGTATGCATCTCGAGGTTGTCGCCGAACTCGGCTCCGTCCACCACCACGGCGGCAATGGCCCCCACGTTGCCACCAATGGCGCGCATCACACCCTGGCGGTAGTCGATCGTGGCCTCGTGCTCATCGAATGCGTGAACGGTACTTCCGGCACCCAACCCCAAGGTCAGTGCGGCGGCCACGGAGGTGGCGGTAATCAGGCGTGCGACGTTCTTCATGGTGCTTCCTCCCTGTAACAATCAAGACTTCGCGGATATCTGGCGAACCGGATATGCGAAGCCACTATAAACGGCGGGCCCGCCCCATTTCCATGAGCGAAATGGATTACCCATCACGATTGCGGGCTTTTCCCGATTGACCACATTCCCTGCGCGGGGTTCCCGGGCGAACCCGGTACAATCGCATTACGCCCAAGCGCTTCCGAGAAGATGACCCTGAACTCCCCCCACATGACCGACGAGACCGGCCTTCGCCAGGCCATCATCAACGCCGGCCTGGAGACCAATCGTCGGGGGCTCAACCAGGGCACCTCGGGCAACATCAGCGCGCGCTTCGGCGACGGCATGCTGATTACGCCTTCTGGCATCCCGTACGAGGCGTTACAGCCGGACGACCTGGTGTATGTCGCTGCAGACGGACAATGGGCGCCTGGCCGCAAGCCCTCGAGCGAGTGGCACTTCCACCGCGCCATCCTGCAGGCGCGACCAGAGCTGGGAGCGGTCGTCCATGTCCATTCCGTCCATGCCAGTGTCGTGGCGATCCAGGGACGCGACATCCCCGCGCTGCACTACATGATCGCCGCCGCCGGCGGGAACTCCATCCGCTGCGCCCCGTACGCCACGTTTGGAACGGAGACCCTCTCGCGGCTCGCGGTGGCGGCCCTGCAGGACCGCACGGCCTGTCTGCTGGCCAATCACGGGATGATTGCCACCGGGACGGACCTGGAGCGCGCCCTGTGGCTGACAGAGGAGGTTGAACTCCTGGCACGGCAATATGTGCTGAGCCTGCAGATCGGAGGGCCGCAATTGCTGGATGACGCGGAGATGGATCGCGTCCTGGAAAAGTTTCGCCACTACGGGCCACAGCGCGACAGGAAATAGACACGCGTGGAGCGCGCCACCCTCAAAGACCGGGGGTGACACCTTCTCCATCGGCCAGCGGGGCCGAGCGCGGGGCGAAGTCGGCGCGATCACGGGTTTCCAGATAGTGCTGCAGGGCCCAGGTCACCGACGGGAAGGCGCGCTCCTCCGGCAGTTCATCGAATCGGAACAGGCCGACCTCTTCCGATTCAGGGCCCGGCGCAATCGCATCGCTCAGCAAGCGCGCCCGATAGATCATCTGCACATGCCCGATGTGCGGGACGCTATAGACGCCCAGCAACTGTTCGATTTCGAGATCGGCCCGTGCCTCCTCCCAGGCCTCGCGGCGGGCCCCCTCGGCCGGGCTTTCCCCCTTTTCCATGAACCCCGCCGGCAGGGTCCAGAAACCACGACGCGGCTGAATGGCCCTTCGGCAAAGCAATACGCGGTCTTCCCAGATGGCCACGCTGCCGACGATGATTCGCGGGTTTTCGTAGTCAACGAAGCCACAATGGTCGCAGACACGCCGTTCGCGATCATCGCCTTCGGGGATATGGTGATGGAAGCTGGCATCCAGCCTGTTTTGATTGCGACTCATGGCGGTACCGTTAGGGGCGTTATAGCTTTTAATACAAAGTCGTACAGTGCCATGCGGTGCACCCGAGAGCCGAGCTCGAACACGCGCCGGTGGCCGGGGTCCACAATAGAGGCTTGCGCACCGAGGCAGGACAGAGGCGAACATGACCACACGCACGCGCTTTACCGTTGGTGAGCTCATTCACCATACCAAGTTCGATTACCGGGGTGTGATCGTCGATGTGGATCCGGTGTACGCCGGGTCGGACGAATGGTACGAAACCGTGGCCAAGAGCCGCCCCCCCAAGGACCAGCCGTGGTATCACGTGCTGGTGGACGGCTATTCGCACAGCACCTACGTGGCCGAACGCCACCTGGAGCCGGATACTCGCGGCGAACAGGTCGAACACCCCGCCCTCGGGCAGTTCTTCGATCGTTTCATGAACGGCCGCTACTCGCGCCACGGCGAGCCCGGCGCCCACTAACCCACAACCGCAGGGAAGACCATGGCACAGGACAACCGCCGCAGCCGCGTCGTCACCGAAGGCCCCCGCCGCACGCCCAACCGCGCCATGCTGCGCGCAGTCGGCTTCGGCGACGACGACTTTCAGCGCCCGATCGTGGGCATTGCCAACGCCCACAGCACGATCACGCCCTGCAACATGGGCATTGGTGCCCTCGCCGCCCGCGCCGAACAGGCGGTGCGCGAGGCCGGTGGTATGCCGCAGACCTTCGGTACCATCACCATCTCCGACGGCATCTCCATGGGGACGCCGGGGATGAAGTACTCGCTGGTCTCGCGCGAGGTCATCGCCGACGCCATCGAGACCGTAGTCAACGGCCAGAGCCTGGACGGCATTCTCGCCACCGGCGGCTGCGACAAGAACATGCCCGGGGCGATGATTGCCCTGGCCCGTCTCAACGTGCCGGGCATCTTCGTCTACGGCGGAACCATCAAGCCCGGGCACTACAAGGGTCAGGACCTGACTATCGTCAGCGCCTTCGAGGCCGTGGGCCAGCATGGTGCCGGCAATCTGTCCGACGAGGACCTCCAGGGCGTGGAACGCAACGCCTGCCCCGGCGCCGGCTCCTGCGGCGGCATGTTCACCGCCAATACCATGTCGAGTGCCTTCGAGGCCATGGGCATGAGCCTCCCCGGTTCGTCCACCCAGGCGGCCGAGGACCCGGAGAAGGGTGATTCGGCCGCCCGGTCGGCCGAGGTCCTGGTAGAGGCCATCCACGCGAACCGGCGCCCGCGCGACATCCTGACCCGCGAGGCCTTCGAGAACGCCCTCGCAGTGGTGATGGCCATCGGGGGCTCCACCAACGCAGTACTCCACCTGCTGGCGATTGCGCATGCCGCCCAGGTCCCCCTGGACATCGACGACGTCGAGCGCATCCGCCGCAAGGTCCCCGTGCTGTGCGACCTGAAGCCTTCCGGGCGCTACGTGACCACCCAGTTCCATGCGGTGGGCGGCACGCCCCAGGTGATGAAGATGCTCCTGAATGCCGGGCTGATGCACGGTGAGTGCCTGACGATTACCGGGGCCACCCTGGCCGAGACCCTGGCGGAGATCCCCGATACGCCCTCCCCGGATCAGGAAATCATCCGCCCGCTGGAGCGGCCGCTGTACCCACACGGGCACCTGGCCATCCTCAAGGGCAATCTCGCGACCGAGGGTGCGGTGGCCAAGATCACCGGACTCAAGCGGACCGCCATCGCCGGCCCCGCGCGCTGCTTCGACTCCGAGGAGGCCTGCCTGGATGCCATCCTCGACGGCCAGATCCAGGCCGGCGATATCCTCGTCATCCGCTACGAGGGGCCGCGTGGGGGTCCCGGCATGCGCGAGATGCTCGCGCCGACCGCCGCGATCATCGGTGCGGGCCTGGGCGATTCCGTTGGTCTGATTACCGACGGGCGCTTCTCCGGCGGGACGTACGGAATGGTGGTTGGACATGTCGCGCCCGAGGCGGCGACCGGCGGCACGATTGCGCTGGTCCGGGACGGGGATACGATCGAGATCGACGCCGGAGAAAACCGGCTCACGCTGCGGGTCGACGAAGCCGAACTGGAACACCGCCGCGCGGCCTGGGAGCCGCCGACGCCCCGCTTTGACCGCGGGGTCCTGGCGAAATACTCGCGTATCGTGGGCTCGGCCAGTCGCGGTGCCGTAACCGACGATTTCACCTGACGGCGGGGAGCAAAAGAGTCCGATGACACACCCGGACCCCCGGCACCCCGACTTCAGCATGATGCCGCCGGTGATCGGCTTCCTGCTGATCGCCAACGTGGGCCTGTTCCTCACCATGCCATGGCTGGGTGACTGGTTGATCACCCATTTCGGGCTCTGGCCCATCGGCACGCCGGCCACCGTCCATCAGGACGGCAGCTGGATGCGGGTGCCCGACTTCCAGCTCTGGCAGCTGGTCAGTTACGGCTTTCTGCACGGCGGTCCAGTCCATTTGTTCGTGAACCTGTTCGCCGTATGGATGCTGGGCGTGCAGATCGAGAACGCGTGGGGTTCACGCACCTTCGGCACCTACTTTCTGGTGTGCGTGATCGGCGCCGGGCTGGTGCAGCTGGTCATCACTGCCCACGGCAACGGTGACATGATCTACCCGACCATCGGGGCCTCGGGCGGGGTATTCGGGGTTCTGCTCGCGTTCGGGATGATGTTCCCCAACCAGCGCCTGTTCCTGATCTTCCTGCCCATCCCGATCAAGGCCAAGTATTTCGTGATCGGCTACGGTGCGCTGGAGCTGTACCTGGGGATCTCCGGCACGCTCGCCGGCATCGCGCATTTCGCTCATCTGGGCGGGATGGCCTTCGGCTTCCTGCTCATCCAGTACTGGCGCGGGCGCCTGCCGATCCGGCCGCGTCAGCGCCGTTTTTGGTGGTGACAGGACCCGCCGGGGCTCGGCGTCTCCCTAGCGGTTGCGGAGATACTCGGCGAAGTCGTCTTTCAGCTCCGGGTGGTTTAGAGCGAGCTCCACGGTCGCCTCCAGATAGCCCAGCTTGGAACCGCAATCGAAGCGGCGCCCCTCGAAGTTGAAGGCCGTTACCCGCTCCAGCTCCAGCAACCGCGCGATGGCATCGGTCAGCTGGATCTCGCCGCCGGCCCCTGGCTTTTGTGTGGCCAGCATCTCGAAGACTCTCGGGGTCAGGATGTAACGCCCAACCACCGCCACGTTCGACGGGGCCTGGTCCGGATCGGGCTTCTCGACGATCCCCTTCACATCCCAGCTGCGCGGGCCGGTCTTCACTGGATCGATGATCCCGTACTGATGTGTGCGGTCACCCGGCACTTCTTCCACCCCGAGCACGCTGCACCCGTGCTCGGCGTATTGCTCGACCATCTGCCGCGTCGCCCCACCATTACTTGACTCGATCAGGTCGTCCGCCAGGATCACGGCAAAGGGTTCGTTACGCACAATCGGATGGGCGCAGGCCACCGCGTGGCCGAGACCCAGCGCATCGGACTGGCGCACATAGACACAGGTCACGTTCGGCGGAACGATATTGCGCACCTGCTCCAGGAGTTCTGTCTTGCCGCGCTCCTCCAGCTCGTGTTCCAGCTCGTAAGCCTTGTCGAAGTGGTCCGGAATGGAGCGCTTGTTGCGCCCGGTCACGAACACCAGGGTCTCGATCCCCGCTTCCACCGCCTCCTCCGCTGCGTACTGGATCAGCGGCTTGTCCACGATCGGCAGCATCTCCTTCGGATTCGCCTTGGTGGCCGGCAGAAAGCGCGTACCCATGCCGGCAACCGGGAACACGGCGGTACGGATCGGGGGGTGATTCTGGCTCATTCCATCTCCTGGGCGCTCAATAACGAACCCCTGGCCCACGCGTCCTGCCGGACCCATTGACCAGGGGCTGGAACCGGATGGCAGCACGCGCCGCCATCCACTACGCTACAACGTTACTCGACGACGATGCGGTCGAGATTCATCTCCACGGTGCGTTCACCAATCCCGGAGACCTCGGTCAGTGCCTGCACCGAAGCGAACTCACCGTGTGCCTCGCGGTGCTCCACAATCGCCTGGGCCTTCACCGGACCGACGTTGTCCAGCGCGGCCAGCTCTTCGGCGGATGCGCCATTCACGTTGAGCGGCTGGCCTCCCGAGGCCGTAACCATCACCAACGGCAGGACGCAGAGGCCCGCCAGGGCCCAGCACTTCGCGCATTGAAAAAGCTTCTTCATGAAAACGCTCCTTATCTTCATTGAACGATCGGTGCATCCATGCACCAACGGCATCCTAGCGGGATTGATGCCCTGCGAAAACCCCTCCAATCCACGCCGTCATTCCCTCTTCCCCAATCGTGTGATGAAGGCCTCCATGGCCATGCCCGGGTCCGCGGCACGCGTGATCGGCCGGCCGACCACGATGGCGCTGGCCCCGGCCGAGATCGCCCGTTCGGGGGTCATCACCCGCTTCTGATCGTCCCCGCCCGCGTCCTCCAGCCGAATTCCGGGCGTTACCAGCAACGGTTCCTCGCCGAGCAGGCGGCGCAGCATGGCGGCCTCCTGCGCCGAACAGACCAACCCTTCCAGGCCCGCCTTGCGCACCGCCAGTTCACCCAGCAGCCGCACCTGCTCGGCCGGTTCGCGATTCACGCCGATCTCACGCAAGGTACCGGCGTCACTGGAGGTCAGCACCGTTACGGCCAGAAGCGCCGTCGTATCATTCGTCTCGCGCACCGCCGCGTGCGCGGCGCGCATCATCTCTTCACCGCCGCTGGCATGCACGTTAATCAACCAGACACCGGTCCGCGCCGCGGCCCGACAAGCCGCTGCCACCGTATTCGGGATGTCGTGGAACTTCAGATCCAGAAAGACGCGAAAACCCAGGCCGTGCAGACGGTGCAACAGGTCGGGCCCGGCGACCACGAACAGCTCAAACCCGACCTTCAGCGCGCACTGGGCTGGATCGAGCTTTCGGGCGAACGCCAATGCGGCTTCGGCTTCGGAAAAATCGAGCGCCACAATCAGGCGCGTTGCTGGTTCCGGAATCGGATTCATGAACGGGGACTCCCTTCGCGGATTAGCGCCTCTTCGGCGGCCTCCGTCGTTTGATCAATGTCGAAGTCGAGACCGCGCAGCGTATCCCAGCGACGACAGCTTGGGCATTGCCACACATGCGCACGCCCTTGATAGCCACAGTTCACGCACTGGTACAGATGCTGGCTCCCGAGCTGGTCCGCAAGGGCCTTCTCGAATGCCGCAAACTCGGTGCTGTATTGCTGGACCGCCGGGAGAATCTTCATCCAGCGCACCGCCTCCAGCAATCCCGAGGTCGGCACCGGGCGCTGTGCCAGGATCGAACCCAGCTCCATCAGCGCGGCATCCAGTCGGCCCGTACGTCGGTAAAGACGCATCAGGGCAATGCGCGCCATCGTGATCCCACGGTTGCGCGCGAGATCGTCGAGGAGCTCCTCCAGCTGACCCAGACGATTCTCCCCAGGCAGCTCTTGATGCAACCGCTCGATACGCGGTACCAGCAAGGGCGCCAGCTGCGGGGTACGCGCCACCGCATCGCGTCCGAATCCGATCGCCTCGCGGATCTCGCCCTTGCGTGCCGCGATCTCCGACTGGATCAGCAGTGCCCGCGAAAGCCCCGGCACCAGGCCCTCGGCCTGTTCCGCGCGCGCTCTGGCGCTTGCCCAGTCACCCTTGTCCAGCGCGATCTGGGCCAGTTCGCAATGATAATGCGCGATCCTCTGATGCTCGTGCGCGACCCCATGTTCTTTCAGCCGGTCGCCCACCTCGATCGCACGCTCCCATTCCCGCTGGGTCTCGTAGACCTGACGCAGGCCTTCCAGTGCGGCGACCGCCTGATGCGGCGAATCCGCCAATTCACGAAACACTGCCTCCGCCCGATCCAATACGCCAGCCAGGAGAAAATCCTCGCCCAGTTCGCACAGGGCCTGCGCCCGCTGCGCCGCGGGCAGCGTGGGCCGCGCGACCAGGTTCTGATGGATACGGATGGCGCGATCGACCTCGCCCCGGCGCCGGAAGAGCCGGCCCAGGATCACATGGGTCTCGAAGGTTTCGTGATCGACTTCCACCATTTCGATGAAGGCCTGAAGGGCATCATCCGTGCGGTCGTCGAGGAGGTGGCGCACACCTTCCAGGTAGCGATCCAGTGACGGCTCCCGTTCCTCACGGTCTTCCGGCACGCCGTAACGCGCGAGCCACCAGCCACTTGCAGCCGCAATAGGGAGCAGCAACCAGAACCAGTCGTCGATCATGAGCGAGAATGGTTCCCGGATAAGAAAAGAAACGTGGAGGGCGTCAGTGGCCGCATACGCGCCACGTGACTAGTAGAAATCCCGCATGGGTGCGGTACGCAACTGCTCGACCTCGACCTTGAGGGCATGGTTCTGTTCGCGCAGGTCTGCAATCTTTTGCCGCAACCGGCGCAGCCGCAGCCAGAGTACGAGCGAAGCCAAAACGACCCCGAACAGGGCCGCAATCCCGAGGAACACCACGAGCGGCGCCTCGATCTGCACACCGGGTAACGCAAGGGTCACCAGATCTTCGTTCAATACAACAAGAATGCCAACAGCGGACGAAATCACGATAAGCGCGGCAAAGGCCACGGCATTGCGAATCTGCTGTCGACGTCGGTCGTCCACGGACGGTCCCTAGTCGTTCCCGTCGATGGAACCGTTTACCCGTTCGCGCAATTCCTTGCCGGGCTTGAAATGGGGGACATGCTTACCGGGCAAGGCAACACCTTCACCGGTCTTGGGGTTACGTCCCAGCCTTGGGGGCCGGAAATGGAGGGAAAAACTGCCGAAGCCGCGAATCTCTACCCGCTGCCCATTGGCCAGCGCATGACTCATCCGTTCGAGTAATGCCTTGACCGACATCTCGACATCCCTGGCAGGCAAATGTGGCGATTTCCGGGCGAGGTTCTCGATCAATTCCGATTTGGTCATCTGGCACTCGTCACAGACAGGAAGGAAACCCGGTTTCCCGGAACAAAATGGCCCACGGCACCTTCCGGCACCGTGGGCCGCTGCAGAACGGACTTAGTCGTTCTTGTCCATCTGCTCCTTGAGCAGATCGCCCAGGGTAGTACCGGTACCGGCATTGCTGCCGTAATCGGAGACCATCTCGGCTTCCTCGGCACGATCCTTGGCCTTGATCGACAGGCTGATGGCGCGGGTCTTCTTGTCAACGCCCATGAATCGGGCTTCGACGGTTTCGCCGACCTTCAGCACGGTGCTGGCATCTTCCACACGATCCTGGGAGATGTCGGCGGCACGCAGGATGCCGTCGATGCCGTCGGCCAGTTCGATCACCGCGGCCTTGGCGTCCACTTCCTTCACGGTACCGGACACGATGCTGCCCTTGCTGTGCTCGGCCACGAAGTTGGCGAACGGATCGCGGTCCAGCTGCTTCAGACCCAGGGAGATGCGCTCGCGCTCGGGATCCACGGACAGGACCACGGCCTCGACCTCGTCACCCTTCTTGAAGTTGCGGATCGCCTCTTCGCCGGCCTCGTGCCAGGACAGGTCGGAGAGGTGGATCAGGCCGTCGATGCCGCCTTCCAGGCCAACAAACACACCGAAATCGGTGATCGACTTGATCTGGCCACTGACCTTCTCGCCCCGGTTGTGGTTGGCGGCGAAGTCGTCCCACGGGTTGGACTGGCACTGCTTCATGCCCAGCGAGATGCGGCGGCGCTCTTCGTCCAGGTCCAGGATCATTACCTCGACTTCGTCACCGATGGCAACCATCTTGCCCGGGTTGACGTTCTTGTTGGTCCAGTCCATCTCGGACACGTGCACCAGGCCTTCCACGCCGTCTTCGATCTCCACGAAGCAGCCGTAATCGGTGATGTTGGTGACCTTGCCGAAGATCCGGGTGCCGGTCGGGTAACGGCGGGTGATGTTTTCCCACGGATCCTCGCCCAGCTGCTTCAGGCCCAGCGATACGCGCATGCGCTCGCGGTCGAACTTCAGGACCTTGACCTCGACTTCCTGCCCGATCTCGACCACGTCGGACGGGTGCTTGACGCGCTTCCAGGCCATGTCGGTGATGTGCAGCAGGCCGTCGATGCCGCCCAGGTCCAGGAACGCACCATAGTCGGTCAGGTTCTTGACGATGCCCTTGACCTGCGCGCCTTCCTGCAGGTTCTTCAGCAGCTCTTCGCGCTCGGCGCTGTATTCCTGCTCGACCACGGCACGACGCGACACAACCACGTTGTTGCGACGGCGATCCAGCTTGATGAGCTTGAATTCCAGCTCCTTGCCTTCCAGGTACGCGGTATCGCGCACCGGACGGACATCCACGAGTGAACCCGGCAGGAACGCCCGGATATCGCCCAGCTCGACGGTGTAGCCACCCTTGACCTTGCCGGAGATCTTGCCGGTGACGTACTGCTCTTCTTCCATCGCACCTTCGAGACGGTCCCAGGCCTTGGCCCGCTTGGCCTTCTCGCGCGACATGCGCGTCTCGCCGAAACCGTCTTCCGGGGTCTCGAGGGCCACTTCGACGACATCGCCGACCTTGACCTCGAGCTCACCCTCTTCGTTCATGAACTGCTCGGTGGGAATGACCCCCTCGGACTTCAGGCCGGCGTTCACCACGACGACTTCCGGGGTGACCTCAATGACGGTGGCACTGAGGATGGCACCCGGCTGCATCTGGGTGTAGGCCATGCTCTCTTCGAGCAGTTGCGCGAAACTTTCACTCATGGATTTGTGAACCTGTGGTTTAACAAATGCTTGCAGATACTTCCTGCAACCAGTTCTAGACGTTTATGATCCCGCTTCCGACGGCTTATTCCGCGGGGCGGGGGCTTTGTTCCGGGAGTACGTCCCGAAGGCGCTCCAGGATCATGTCCACCACGCCGACGATGTCCAGGTCCGTGGTATCCACTTCCCAGGCATCTTCGGCGGGCTTGAGGGGGGCCACGCTGCGTTCGCGATCACGCCGGTCGCGGGCCTCCATCTCGTCCTGAAGGGCGGAGAGATTAGCACTAAGTCCTTGTTCCTTCAACTGCATGTATCGCCGCCTGGCCCGCTCCTCGGCCGAGGCCGTCAGGAAGATCTTCAGGTCCGCTTCGGGGAACACGACCGTGCCCATGTCGCGCCCGTCGGCGACCAGCCCCGGGGCCTTGGCGAAACCGCGCTGACGCTCCAGCAGCGCCTCGCGCACCGCCGGAATCGCAGCCACTTGCGAAGCGTCATTGCCCGTCTGCTCCGTGCGCAGTAGTTGGTCCACGGGTGCCCCTTCCAGCAGCGTGGTCACGGCCGTGGCATCCCGATTGACCTCGAAGTCCACATCCAGACCCGCGGCCAGCCGGGCCAGTGCCTCCTCGTCGGTCAGTTCCACGCCGTGCTGCCGCGCAGCCAGCCCCAACAGCCGATAGAGGGCTCCGCTATCCAGAAGATGCCAGCCCATCGCCGCCGCCACGCGCATGCAGACCGTGCCCTTCCCTGCACCGCCGGGGCCATCAATGGTCAGTACCGGAATGGCCGTACTCATGCCGCCTCCAGTTGCAGTCCAGCCTCACGCGCCAGCGCCACGAAGCCGGGGAAGGAGGTCCCCACGTTGGCGCAATCGCGGATGCGGATCGGCGCTCGGGCACGCAGCCCGGCCATCGCGAACGACATGGCGATGCGGTGATCGCCATGACTGTCGACCTCGCCCCCAGTGAAACCGTCACCGCCCTGGATGCGAATGCCATCCGGCTGCACTGCGCAGTCCACGCCCAGCGCGGCCAGACCATCGGCCATCACCTGGATACGATCACTTTCCTTGACCCGCAGCTCCTCCGCGCCGGTCAGGACCGTCTCGCCCTCGGCACAGGCCGCGGCGACGAAGATGGCCGGGAATTCATCGATTGCCAGTGGCACCAGGTGCTCGGGGATCTGGATCCCCTTCAGAGTGGCCGCCTCGACCTCGAGATCGGCCACGGGCTCGCCGCCGGCCTCGCGCTGATCGAGGACGCGGATCTCGGCGCCCATCAGACGCAGGATGTCGATCACGCCCGTGCGCGTCGGGTTGATCCCCACATGTTCCAGGCGCATGCGCGAGCCGGTGGCAATCGAGGCACCGACCAAAAAAAACGCCGCCGACGAGATATCCGCGGGCACATCCACCGGGCTTGCGACCAGGCGACCGCCGCCCTCTACACAGGCACGGGGTCCGTCGCGCTCCACGCGGTAACCGAATCCGGCCAGCATCCGCTCGGTGTGATCGCGGGTGGGCGCCGGCTCGGTCACGCAGGTCCTGCCGTCGGCCCAGAGACCGGCCAACAACAGGGCCGACTTCACCTGGGCACTGGCGACTTTCAATACATGGTCCGTACCCCGCAACGGGGCCCCGCCGTGTACCCGCAACGGTGGCGTCCCGGCCTCGCTGGTATCGATGTGCGCACCCATGTGCGCGAGCGGGTCGGTGACTCGGCGCATCGGGCGCCCGCTCAGGGAGCGATCACCGACCAGCTCGCTGTCAAACGCCTGACCGGCCAGTACGCCGCACAGCAGCCGCATCGCCGTCCCCGAGTTGCCCATGTCCAGTGCCGCCGCCGGGGCCTTGAGCCCGTGCACGCCGGCACCCTCGATGCGCACATCGCCTGGCCCAGTCCGTTCGATCGCCACGCCCATAGCACGAAACGCCTCCAGTGTCGCAATACAATCGGCCCCCTCGAGGAATCCGGTCACACGCGTCTCGCCCTCGGCCAGCGCACCCAGCATGATCGCCCTGTGGGAGATCGACTTGTCGCCCGGCACGCGGGCGCGGCCCGAAAGCTGCCCTCCGGGCTGTACGGTAAAGGTATTCATCGATTTTCAGGTATCCAGTTGTGCGTCCGCGGGGTCGCAAAGGCGATCGCGGGTTTCCTTGGCGTGTTCAAAGCTCTGTTCGATGGTCGCGCCATCGCCGTGTTCGATGGCGCTGCGCAAACCCTCCAGATCGGTCTGGTACTGCCCGATCACCTCGAGGATGGCGGTGCGATTGGCGAGGCAGATATCCCGCCAGACCACCGGATCGCTGGAGGCGATGCGCGTGAAATCGCGAAACCCCCCGGCGGCGTAATGAAAGATCTCGTCGCGCTCGCTCATGTTCGCAAGCGACGACACCAGCGTGAAGGCCAGCACATGGGGCAAATGACTGGTCGCGGCCAGCACCCGGTCGTGGTGCGCCGGGGTCATGTACTCGACCCGCGCCCCGACGGCCTGCCACATCGCGGCCACTCGGTCGGTCGCCAGCGCATTCGTGGCATCGACCGGTGTCAGGATTACCAGGCGCTCACGGAACAGGGTGGCAAAGGCCGCCCCCACCCCGCTCTTCTCGGTTCCCGCAATCGGATGGCCGGGGACAAACGCGCGCGGGACCTTGCCGAAGCCGGCACCCACCGCATCGATTACGGCCTGTTTGCTGCTGCCCACATCGGTCAGCGGGCTGTCTTCGGGCCACGCCGCAGCCAGGTCGCGCGCCAGTGGCTCCATCGCCCCCAACGGGACGGCGAGCACGCCCAGGTCCGCCCCCTCGGCGGCCTCGGCGACATCGGTGGTCCAGCGATCGATCACGCCCAGGCGCTGCGCCTCGCGCAGGTTGTCTGCATTGCGCGAACAACCCACGATCTCGCGCACGGCCCCCGCCTCGCGCAGGGCCAGGGCCAGCGAACCGCCGATCAGCCCGACGCCGAAGATGACCAGCCGGTCGATCACGCCAGGGCCTTTTTCAGGGCCGCGAGAAAGCGGTCATTGTCCGCACGGGTCGAGACCGTGACGCGCAGATGCCCGGGGAGACCGTAATTCTCTACCGGGCGCGTAATCACGCCGTCGCGCAGCATGGCGTCATATACCGGGCCCGGATCCCGGCCGGTGTCAAACGTCACGAAATTGCCCACCGACGGGATCACACGCAAGCCCAGCTCGCGCAGGGCCGCGCTCACCTGACGAACCCCCTCCCGATTGATGGCCACCGACTTTTCCACATGCTCGTGGTCGTCCAGCGCGGCCAGGCCGGCCGCCTGGGCAATCGCATTCACATTGAACGGCTGGCGCACTCGATTCAGCAGGTCCGCGATGGCCGGCGAGCTGACCGCATAGCCGAGGCGCAGTCCGGCCAGGCCCTGGATCTTGGAGAAGGTCCGGGTGACAATCAGGTTCGGATAGCGATCCAGCCATTGCGTGGTGTCCGGATACTCGGCCTCCTCGACATATTCGAAATAGGCCTCGTCGATAACGACCACGGTCGTGACTGGCATCGCGGCCACGAAGGCTTCGAGCGCCGCCGCATCCAGCCAGGTGCCGGTCGGGTTGTTCGGGTTGGCCACGAACACGACCCGCACATCGCCGTCCACCCGCGCCTGCATCGCGTCAAGATCGTGCCCGAAGGGCTGTTCCGGATGGTCGGCGGGCAGCGCCGCGGCAACTCGGGCCTCGGCATCCACCGCCTGAGTCACCAGCGGATAGACCGCAAACGCGTGGGCAGAAAACACGGCAGCACGCCCCGGCGCCAGCCAGGTCCGTGCAACCAACTCCAGCACCTCGTTGGAACCATTGCCGAGGGTGATCTGCTCCGGGGTCACGCCATGGCGTTCGGCCAGACGTGCCTTCAGCTCGAAGCCGTTGCCGTCGGGATAGACATGCGCATCGGCCAACGCCGCGCGCCCGGCTTCCACCGCAAGGGGCGACGGGCCCAGCGGATTTTCGTTGGAGGCCAGCTTGACTGCCTGGGTAATCCCCAGTTCGCGTTCCAGCGTGGCCACGGGCTTGCCCGGCTGGTAGGGGCTAAGCCCCTGGACGCCAGCAACCGCCAGGGTCACCGGATCAAACGCCGGGCCGGCCGTAGCGGATACGGAAGGATTGGATGCCATGCGGAAACCTCGGGGATTCAGGTGGCGGCCTGGGGATAGCTCCCCAGCACCTTGACGGTATCGGCGCTCGCGCGCAGCTGCTCCAGACATTCGCGGATCAGCGGATCCTGCTGGTGGCCGACCAGGTCGAGAAAGAAGACGTAGTTCCACGGCGTGCAGCGCGACGGGCGCGATTCGATACGGGTCAGGCTGATACCCGACTCGGCAATCGGCTTGAGCAGCGAATACAGCGATCCCGGGCGGTTGGCGGTCGTCAGCATCACCGAGGTGCGATCCGCGCCACTGGGTTCCGTGGTGCCGGAACCGATAATCAGGAAACGTGTGGTGTTGTCGGCGCGATCTTCCACGTGCGGCGCCCGCACCGGGATCTGGTAATGGTCGGCCGCGGCCTGGCTGGCGAGTGCCGCCACGGTCGGGTCCTGCGCCGCAATCTCGGCTGCGCGGGCGTTGCTGGAGACCGCCTCGCGTTCGGCGTGCGGCAGCTCCGCGTCCAGCCACTGGCGGCATTGCGCCAGCGCCTGGGCGTGAGCCAGCACGCGCCGGACCTGACCGAGATCCTCGGCGTGCGTCAGCAGATGATGGTGAATCGGAGTCACGACCTCACCGCAGATCTGCAGCGAAGAATCCATGAAGCAGTCGACCGTGTGGGTTACCACCCCCTCGGAGCTGTTCTCGATGGGCACCACGCCGAACTGCGCGCGACCGGTCTCCACGGCGTCGAACACGGCATCGATAGAGGCCAGCGGCTGGGTCTCGACCGCATGGCCGAAATGCTTGCGCGCCGCCAGATGCGTAAAGGTGCCCACCGGTCCCAGATAGGCCACATGGAGCGGATGCTCCAGCGCCAGGCATTCGGACATGATTTCGCGGAACAGCCGGGTAATCGCCTCGCCCGACAGCGGGCCGGGGTTCTGCTCACGCACCCGGCGCAGGATCTCGGCTTCGCGCTCCGGACGATAGAACACCGGATTGCTCTCCTGGCTGCGCTTCACCCGGGCCACGGCCTCGGCACAGCGGGCACGCTCGCTCAGCCGCTCGAGCAGCTCGACATCCAGCGCGTCGATGCGCGCCCGCAGGGCAGCCAGATTCTCCTGGCCGCCGGCGGGCTGCGACGAATGCGGGTCCGCGGCCACGATCTACAGCACCCGCGCCCGCAGCACGCCATCGATCTCATGCAGTGCATCCAGGGTCGCCTGGTCCGGCTGGCCATCCACATCCAGCAGGGTGTACGCAATGTCGCCGCGGGAGTCGTTCATCAAGTGCAGGATGTTGATGTTGGACTCACCCAGGGTATGCGAGATGCGCCCGACCCGGTCCGGCAGGTTGCGGTTGACGACGGCGATCCGAGTATCCCCCTTGCGATCCAGCACCAGGGTCGGCAGATTCACCGAATTGACCACATTGCCGTTTTCCAGGTAGTCACGCAGCTGATCCGCGATCATCACGGCGCAATTCTCCTCTGACTCGGTCGTCGAGGCCCCCAAATGCGGCAGGGTGATTACCCGCGGGTGCCCCATCATGCCCTGCACCGGGAAATCGGTGATGTAGGCGTGCAGGCGTTCGGCGTCCAGTCCCTCGCGCACCGCGGCGTCGTCCACGATGCCCTCGCGCGCCAGGTTCAGCACCATCGCCCCGGGATTCATCCCGCTCAGGTTCTTCGCGTTGACCAGGTTGGCGGTGTTCTCGGTCAGTGGCACATGCACGGTGACCGCATCGGCCCCCTCCATCGCGGCTTCCACCGAGCGCGCGCGCTCGATGCCGGAGTCCAGACGCCATGCGTTCTCGACCGTCACCTTCGGGTCGAAGCCCACCACCTCCATGCCGAGCGCCCGCGCGGCATTGGCCACACCCACACCGATCGCACCCAGGCCGAGCACGGCCAGGCGCCGGCCGGGCAGTTCGAAGCCGGTGAACTTCTTCTTGCCGTGCTCCACCGAGGACATGAAGTCCTCCTTGGTGGGGTCCAGCCCCTGCACGTAGCCTGCCGCCGGCAACAGATTGCGCGCGGCCAACAGCAGACCGGCAATCACCAATTCCTTAACGGCGTTGGCATTGGCGCCCGGGGCATTGAACACCGCCACCCCGCGCTCGGACAGCGCCTCCACCGGGATGTTGTTCACCCCGCTGCCGGCGCGCCCGACGGCCAGGACGGAATCCGGGATCTCCACCGAATGCAGGTCGAACGACCGCAGCATCAAGGCGTCTGGCTGGTTGATGTCCGACGCGACCTCATAGTGGTCGCGCGGGAAGCGGTCCAGCCCACGCACGGCGATGTTGTTGTAGGTCTGAATTCGGTACATCACGACCTCCTGGCCCGGTAGTTACGCCCGGCGACCACGATTCAACAGGATCAGGCGTGGCGGTTCTCGAAGTCCGCCATGAAATCGATCAGGGCATCCACGGAGCTTTCCGGCACGGCGTTATAGATACTTGCGCGCATCCCGCCCACCGAGCGATGTCCCTTCAACGAGGACAGGCCGGCCGCATCCGCCTCGTTGAGGAACGTCCCGTCGAGGGAATCATCCGCCAGGATAAACGGCACATTCATCCACGACCGCACCGAGGGCTCGACCGGGTTGCGATAAAAGGCGGAGTTGTCGATGTACTGGTACAGCTTGGCGGCCTTGCGCTGGTTGGTCTTGCCCATGCTCTCCAGGCCGCCCTGCTCCAGCAACCATTCGAACACCAGCCCGGCCAAGTACCAGCCAAAGGTCGGCGGGGTGTTGTACATCGAATCGTTCTTGGCCTGCAGTGCCCAGTCCAGCACCGCCGGCACGTTGCCCTTGTCGCGCTCCAGTAGGTCATTGCGCACGATCACCACGGTCAGGCCGGCCGGACCGATGTTCTTCTGCGCCCCGGCATAGATCACGCCGAACTTCGAGACGTCGATCGGACGCGACAGGATGGTGGAGGACATGTCCGCCACCAGCGGTACGTCGCCAACATCCGGGATATCCGGGAACTCGACCCCGCCAATGGTCTCGTTCGGGGTGTAGTGCACGTAGGCGGCGTTCGGGTCCAGTTTCCACGAGGCGCGATCCGGGATCGAGTCGTACCCGCTCGCTTGCGAGCTGGCCACGATATTCACCGGCCCGTACTTCTGAGCCTCCTTGATGGCCTTGCCGGACCAAGCCCCGGTATCGATGTAGTCCATACCCCGGCCATTCGCCAGGTTCATCGGGATGGCGGCAAACTGCCCGGTCGCCCCGCCCTGCAGGAACAACACCGAGTAGTTGTCGGGGATGTCCATCAGCTTGCGCAGGTCCTGCTCGGCCTTCTCGGCCACGGCCATGAAGGGCTTGCCGCGGTGGCTCATCTCCATCACCGACATCCCGGACCCGCGGAAGTCCAGCAGCTCGTCACGCGCCCGTTCGAGCACCGCCTGAGGCAGGGCCGCCGGCCCCGCGCTGAAGTTCATCACTCGCGTCATGCCTGTTCTCCATCGTCACTGGATTCGGGACCCGTCTCCGGGTCCGGGTCCGTCCCGATTTCCGATTGACCGGGCTCTTCATCGTCTTCGACGCCGTCCTCGCCTTGCAACTGGGCGACCCGGGCGAGCTCGACCAGGTTTTCGTCTTCATCCAGACGGATCAGACGCACGCCCTGCGTGTTGCGACCGATCAATGGAATCTGGTCGATCGGTGTCCGCACTAGCGTCCCGCCATTGGTGATCAGCATGACCTCGTCGTCGTCCAGCACCCGTGCTGCCCCGACCAGCAGGCCATTGCGGCCCTCGGTCTGGATCGCGATCACGCCCTGGCCACCACGGCGATGCACCGGGAATTCGTCGAAACGGGTGCGCTTGCCGTAACCGTGTTCGGTCGCCAGCAGCGCCGATCCCTCGTCGACATTCAGCAGCGCGATCACCCGCTGATCATCCTCCATGCGCACGCCGCGCACGCCGCAGGCCGTCCGCCCCATGGCGCGCACGTCGCTCTCGTGGAAACGCACGGCCTTGCCGGCCGTGGTCACCAGCATCACGTCGAGGGTGCCGTCGGTCAGGGAGACATCGACCAGATGATCCCCCTCGCGCAGATCCACCGCGATGATGCCGGAGGCGCGACGGCGCGAGAAATCCGTCAGCGGGGTCTTCTTCACCGTTCCCTGCGCGGTCACCATGAATACATAGTGATCCGGGTCGTACTCGCGCACCGGAAGGATCGTGCTGATGCGTTCATCCGCTTCCAGCGGAAGCAGATTGACGATGGGCTTGCCGCGCGCCGCCCGCGACCCCTGCGGCAGCTCGTAGACCTTCAGCCAGTACACCCGGCCGCGGCTGGAGAAGCACAGGATCGTGTCGTGCGTATTGGCCACCACCAGCCGGTCGATGAAATCCTCTTCCTTGAAGCTGGTCGCCGCCTTGCCGCGACCGCCCCGGCGCTGGGCGCGGTAGTCGGCCACGGGCTGGTACTTCACGTAGCCGGCGTGCGAAAGCGTGACGACCACGTCTTCCTCGCCAATCAGGTCCTCCAGCGTCAGGTTGGCCTGGCGCTCGCGGATCTCGCTGCGGCGTTCGTCGCCGAACTGCTCGGCCACCCCCAGCAGTTCGTTGCGGATTTCCTGTTGCAGGCGGTCGCCCGAACCGAGGATATCCAGGAGGTCTTCGATCAGCTCCAGAAGGTCGCGATATTCGTCGAGGATCTTGTCCTGTTCCAGCCCGGTGAGCCGGTGCAGACGCAGATCCAGGATCGCCTGGGCCTGGGCCTCCGACAGCCGATAACCATCCTCGCTCACGCCATATTCCGGCGCCATGTCCTCGGGACGCGAGGCACTGGCCCCGGCGCGATCGAGCATGTCGCTGACCACGCCCAGCGGCCAGGCACGCGCCAGCAGCCCGGCCTTGGCCTCGGCCGGGTTCGGCGCGGCACGGATCAGTTCGATCACCGGATCGATATTGGCCAGCGCAATCGCCAGGCCTTCCAGGATGTGGGCGCGCTCGCGCGCCTTGCGCAGATCAAAGATCGTGCGCCGGGTCACCACCTCGCGGCGATGACGCAGGAAGGCCCGCAGCACCTGGCGCAGATCCAGCACCTTCGGCTGGCCATCCACCAGCGCGACCATATTGATGCCGAAGACATTCTGCATCTGGGTGTGCATGTAGAGGTGGTTCAGGACCACCTCGGCCATCTCGCCGCGCTTGAGCTCGATGACCAGGCGCATGCCGTCCTTGTCCGACTCGTCGCGCAGCTCGGAGATGCCCTCCATGCGCTTTTCCTTCACCAGCTCGGCGATCTTCTCGGTCAGACGCGCCTTGTTCACCTGGTAGGGCAGCTCGGTGACGACAATCGCCTCGCGCTGGCCGCCTTCCAGCGGCTCCACGTGCGAGCGCGCCCGGATCAGGACCCGGCCGCGACCGGTCCGATAGGCCTCGCGCACGCCATCGATGCCGTTGATGATGCCGGCGGTGGGGAAATCCGGCGCCGGCACGTGTTCCATCAGGCCCTCAATGGAGATGTCGGGGTCATCGATCAGCGCCACGCAGGCGTTGACGACCTCGCGCAGGTTGTGCGGCGGGATATTGGTCGCCATCCCCACCGCGATCCCGGCGGAACCATTGACCAGCAGGTTGGGAAACTTGCTCGGCAACACGGCCGGCTCGCTCTCGGAGCCGTCGTAGTTGTCGGTAAAGTCGACCGTTTCCTTTTCGATATCGGCCAGCAGCTCGGCCGCGATGCGCGCCATGCGCACCTCGGTGTAGCGCATGGCCGCCGGCGAGTCGCCGTCGATGGAACCGAAGTTACCCTGCCCGTCTGCGAGCATGTAGCGCATCGAGAACGGCTGCGCCATGCGCACGATGGCGTCGTAGACGGCGGAGTCGCCATGCGGGTGGTATTTACCGATCACGTCACCGACCACACGCGCCGACTTCTTGTACGGCTTGTTGTAGTCATTGCCCAGCTCGCGCATTGCGTAGAGCACGCGGCGATGGACCGGCTTGAGGCCGTCACGGACATCGGGGAGGGCCCGGCCCACGATTACGCTCATCGCATAATCGAGGTAAGACTGCTGCATCTCGTCTTCGAGATTGACCGGAAAAACTTCCTTGGCAAATTCAGCCATCGAGGGTTACGCCGTCCGTCTGAACAAGCTCGCGATGATACCACAGGGGTAACCACTGGGGGCGCCCTTTTCTCCCCTCAAAACGGTTCTCCGAGGCTCTCAGGCCCGACACCGGCCTGTGCCGGGCCCATTTTCCCGGGTGTCAGGCCCCGGTCGTGGCGGATTCCGCGGCCGCGGGCGCGCGCAGTGTGGCCAGGCGCTCCCGCGTCGGGGCCTCGACCACACCGCGTTCGGTGACGATGGCATCGATCAGGTCCGCCGGGGTCACGTCAAAGGCCGGGTTGTATCCGCGCGCACCCTCGGCGGCCACGCGCTGGCCGGCCAGCGCCAGCACCTCGTCCTCGCCGCGTTGTTCGATGGGGATGCCCGATCCGTCTGCCATCTCGAAGTCGATCGTCGCCACCGGTGCCGCCACCATGAACCGCACCCCGTGGGCCCGCGCCAGCAACGCCAGGCCATAGGTGCCGATCTTGTTGGCGGTATCGCCGTTGGCGGCAATCCGGTCCGCCCCGACGATCACCCAGCCCACCCGGCCGGAGCGCAACAGGCTGGCCGCCGCACCCTCGCACAGCACCTGCACCGGAATGCCGTCGTGCACCAGTTCCCAGGCGGTCAGTCGGCTGCCTTGCAGCCAGGGGCGGGTCTCGTCGGCAAACACCTCCTTGATACGCCCGGCATCCCAGGCGGCCCGGATCACACCGAGCGCGGTGCCATAGCCCCCGGTTGCCAGCGAACCCGTATTGCAGTGGGTCAGCACGCCGCGACCCGGCTCGATCAATTGCGCACCCAGGGCGCCCAATTGCCGATTGCCGGCAATGTCCGCCTCCAGCATCCGCTCGGCTACTGCCCGGGTCTCGCTCACGGCAGCATCCACCGACTCGCTGGCGGCCACGACCGCCTGCATGCGATCCAGCGCCCAGAACAGATTCACCGCTGTCGGGCGCGAACCGCGCAGGGTCTCGATATCGGCGGCTACACGCGCACGCCAGTCGTCGTGACCTGTCGCGCACTGACAAGCCAGCACCACACCGAATGCCGCCGTGATGCCGATCGCCGGCGCCCCGCGCACGACCATGTCGCGGATCGCCACGGCCACGGCGGGCGCGTCCTGATAGGTTTGCCAGACGCTCTCCTGCGGGAGGCGGCGCTGGTCCAGCAACTGGAGCGCGCCCTCGCGGAAGCGGATGGGACGGATGGTGTCGGAATGTTCGCGATTCATCCGGTCATTCTACCAGCGTGTCTCGTCCGTCGGCGTGGGGGTGCAACCCTCCTGCCCGCGCAAGGGTGGCAAGGGCGCAGGCTGCCAGAGCCTCCGGTGGCGGGCTCGATGACCGGGCCCCACCTCCAGCTCCGAGTTCGCTTCCAGGCGCAAGGCGCCATGCAGCCCGGTCTCCTGCAGTGGCACACAGGCCGCCTTCAGACGTTCGCGGACAGCGCCCTCCAGACCGCGCCCGCGCCCATCGGTACTCGCCCAGGCGATGCGCGGCGGCGCATCCACCAGCCACCCCCGGCTCAAGCTGCCCGTGCCAGCCCCGCGCGGCAGCACCAGAAGATCACTGGCACGCCCGTCCGGCACATCACGCATCAGCACTGCCTCGCCCAGTCCTCCGAGCCCGCCCGTCAGCAACAGACGGACACCACCGGCCGTCTCCACCGCCAGCACGCAGGAGGCCGAGGCGCTGCCATCCCATCCGGGCGGCGGGTGCAGCACTTCGAATCGCACCGCGTCCCATTCCCAGCGCTCTCCGACCTCGCACGCCCGCTCGTCGGCCTCTGCCGGCACCCGTCGCAGGGTCTCGACCACGGGTATGGAACCCCGGACCCCGGCGCTGCCTCCGGCGTGCGCGGCGTGTTCGTGGCTGAGGATCATGCGGTCCAGCCGGCGCACCCCCTCGGCCCGGAGAGTCGGGACCACAATCTGTTCACCCGCACTGTAGCCACCCGCACGCCCGGGACCCGCATCGAACAACAGGTTGTAGTTACGCGTCTGCAGCAAGGCCGACTGCCCGTTCCCGACATCCAGCAGGAGCACGTGCACGGCACCCGGCTCGATATCCGGTCGCATGGGCAAGGCCAGCGCCATGCCTGCGAGCACGACCCACAGGGCACCCAGACGCAGCCGCGGCTGCAAGGCCACGAGCACCGCGACCCCACCCAGCAAGCTCGCAGCCAGCGGGACCCGCCGCTCGTCCACCAGCACGGGCAATCCGGACAGGAGATCCAGCAACCCGACGAGCAGAGCCAGTACGCCGTCGCCCGCGTGCAGGAACGGCTGCCCCAAGGGGGCCCACAAGGCGGCCAGCCCTGCCCCGACCAGCAACACCGGCAGCACCAGCAGGCTGATCACGGGCACTGCCACCAGGTTGGCCACCGGCGCGACCCACGAACCCAACTGGAACCAGGCGAGACTGAGCGGAAGCATCGCCAGTGCCAGCATCACCTGGATACTCCCCGCCTCGCGCCAGCCCGGACGCCCCGAGCGCCCCTGCAACAACAGAAGAATGACCGCGACCGCGCCAAACGAAAACCAGAAACCGGGGGCCAGTACACTCGTCGGCTGCCACAGCACGACCGCGATCGCGGCCAGCATCAGACCTCGCCAGGCGAACGCCTCGCGGCGCCACAACAGGGCCGCCATGAAGGCCGCGAGCATGATCAACGCCCGTTGCGTCGGGATGCTGAAGCCGGCCAACGCGGCATACACCGCAGCCCCCGCCAGACCGGCCAGCGCCATGAAGGCCGCCTTCCGCAGACCCCGTTGCAGCGGCAACAAACCGCTCCAGACCAACCCCGACAGCAACCCGACAAAACCGGCAACCAGCCCCACATGCAAGCCGGAGATCGCCATCAGGTGGTTGGTTCCGGTGCGCAGAAAGGCCTGCCATTCCGGCGCGGTCATCCCCTGACGGTCGCCAATGACCAGGGCCTGCACCAGCCCCGGATGGCGCAACTCCGGGGCCGCGACTTCCAGCCGCCCGCGCAGCCAGCCGCGGACGCGGTGCAAGTCGGCCCGCCAGGGCCGTGCCGGTGCGGCCGACACTCCGTTCCCGATCGACTCCAGATCAAGCAACGTCGCGGAGCCATGCAGGCCCTCGCGGTAAAACCACCCCGCGCGATCGAATCCGCCAGGATTCGCGGGCCCTTCGGCCGGGCGCAGGCGCAGGGTCATCTGGCCGCGTGTGCCTACCTCGACCTCAGGCCGCGCCGGATACGCCGTCACCAGGAGCTCACGGGCAGCGAATGCCTCCGGCCCCGCGATGACCGCCTCCACCGTGACCCGAAACCGGCTGCGATGCCCGGTGTGTTCCGGCAAACTGGTGACCGTGGCAAGAACGGTGACCTCTTCTCCCGCAAGCGAAGGTGCCAAGGCCTCCTCGAGCCAGATGTTCGCGGTCATGGAGACGCTCCCCCAGGCGACCACCACACCCAGCGCCATCGCCCATGGCACAGTGGCCCGGTAGCCGTATCGTCGCAGGCCGGCGCTGGCGCCCGCGGTGACCACGAGCAGCGCGAGCAGCAGACCCGGGGCCATCGGAAGCGGCTCCGGTACCCGGTGTAGCCACCACGCCGTGACCAGAAGTCCGAGGGTGAAAGCGGTCACGTTGAGGCCCTGAACGCCCGGCCCACTGCGTGGCCCAAGACCCAAGTGCCGGGCGACACGGGCATTCGCCGGCCCAAATCAGCGAGAATGGAACCCACATGCGCGGTCGCGAGCCCGCGCCAGGCGCACCATCGGCAACCCGGAACATGGCAAGACACATCATCAAGAAGATGTTTCCCGGCATGGAGCGCATGCGTGGGCACAAGGCGCTCGCCCCGCTGGGGCCGCGTCTGGGGTCGCCGGATCTGTGGCATCTGAACCGCCGCTCCGTGGCTGGTGCGTTTGCCGTGGGGCTCTTCGTGACCTTCCTGCCACTGCCCATGCAGATGCTGATCGCGGCGGCCGTGGCCATTATCGTCCGCGTCAATCTGCCGATTTCGGTGATCCTGGTCTGGATCTCCAACCCGATCACCATGCCGCCCATGTTGTATACGGCCTACACGATCGGGCGCAAGCTTCTGGACGAACCCCGTCGCGATATCCGCCTGGACTGGAGCTGGGAGTGGTTCAGCACAGAGTTACTGACCATCTGGCAGCCCCTGCTCCTGGGGAGCGTCCTGCTGGGCTCGGTCGCGAGCCTGTCGGGTTATTTGCTCGTGCGCTTCCTGTGGCGGCTGAACGTGGTCCAGCGCGTGCGCAGCCGCCGTTATCTGCGGCGGTTGCGCAAGGAACTGGCGGAACGCGAAGCCGCGGAACGCAGCGAAGAGGAAAAATCGAACAAGAAGCAACCGCCGTTGGGCTGATCAACCGAGCCCGTTCAGGGTCGGATGCTGCCAGGCGCGCGGATGCGCGCTGCACGGGGGCCTATTCGTGGACCGCCGCCAATTGGCCGTCGAAGACCTCCGGCTCGAGGTGTCCCTTGACCAGCTGCACCGAGCGGTCCAGCTCGCGCGCCAGGGTGATGTCGTGGGTAACCAGGGCCAGCGCGGTGCCGGTGGAGCGATTCATCGCACGCAGCAGTTCGAACACCTGCGCCGCCCGCTCCTGGTCCAGGTTCCCGGTCGGCTCATCCGCCAGGATCGCCGAGGGTCGGGTGACCAACGCACGGGCGATCGCGACCCGCTGACGCTCGCCACCGGAGAGCTCCGAAGGCTTGTGCTCCAGGCGGTGGCCCAGATCCACCTGCTGCAGCCAGTGGCGGGCCTCCTCCCGCGCCTTGCGGTTGGACATCCGCCGGATCAGCAGTGGCAGGGCCACATTCTCGGCGGCCGTCAGTTCCGGCAACAGGTGGTGGAACTGATAAACGAACCCCAGATGCTGGTTGCGCAGATGCCCGCGCCGCGCCTCGCTCATGCGGGTCCAGTCCGTGCCCAGCAAGCGCACCTCGCCGGCCGTCGGGCGGTCCAGACCACCGAGCAGGTGCAGCAGCGTGCTCTTGCCACTGCCCGAGGCGCCGATAATCGCGGTCTGGTCCCCCGGCTGCAGGGCGAAATCGACCCCGGTCAGCACGGCCACATCCAGCTTGCCGTCGCGGAAACGGCGTTCCACGCCCAAGGCCTCGAGGACCGGGGTCTCGCGGTCAGTCATAGCGCAGCGCCTCCGCCGGCTGGGTACGGGCCGCGCGCCAGGCCGGGAACAGTGTGGCCACGACCGTCAGCAGGAAGCCCAGAATGCCGACCCGGAGAACATCCGACAGTTTAAGTTCAGATGGCAAATCACTGATGTAATAGACCTCAGCGGACAGGAATTCGACGCCCACCAGCCGCTCGATGAAGGGCACGACGACATCGATATTGGACGCCAGGGCGACCCCGGCCGCGGTGCCCAGGAGGATGCCGATCGCCCCGATCACGACCCCCTGGACCATGAAGATCACCATGATGCCTGCGGGCGACAACCCGAGCGTTCGCAGGATCGCGATATCCCCCTGCTTGTCGGTCACCAGCATGATCAGGGTCGAGACGATATTGAAGGCGGCCACCGCCACAATCAGCGAGAGGATGATGAACATCACCATCTTCTCCATCTGGATGGCGCGGAACAGATTCGCGTGCTGACGGGTCCAGTCGGACACCCGGAAAAGCCCGTCCAGCTGCGCCGCGACGTCGCGTGCAATCACCCCGGCCTGCATCATGTCGGTCAGCCGCAGCCGCAGCCCGGTAACCTGATCGCCCATCTGGAACACCGCCTGGGCATCCTCCAGATGGATGAAGGCAGTCCCCCGGTCGTATTCATACATGCCGACCTCGAACAGGCCGGACACCTCGAAGCGCCGCATGCGCGGCATCACCCCGGCCGGCGACACCGAGGCCTGGGGAGCCATCAGGATGATCGAATCGCCAACCTGCACACGCAGTTCCGCCGCCAGTTCGCGCCCGAGCACGACGCGGTAGCGACCGCCCTCCAGGCTCCCCAGCTCGCCGCGGATCATGTGTTCGCCGATGCGCGCCACCCGTTCCTCTGCCTCCGGCTCCACACCGCGGATCAGCGCCCCGGAGATGTTCCCGCGCGCACTCAGCATCGCCTCGCCCTGAACATAAGGGGCCGCGGCCACCACCCGGTCATCGATCTCCGGCGCCTCGCGCTGCAGGCGCTCCCAGTCACGCAGCCCTCCGTTGGCCTCACCGATGGTCGCATGCGAGGCCATCCCCAGGATGCGCTCGCGCAATTCGCGCTCGAACCCGTTCATCACCGACAACACGGTGATCAGCGCCATCACGCCGAGCACCAGCCCGATGATCGACACCACCGAGATGAACGAGATGAAGTGGTTACGCCGCTTGGCACGCGTATAGCGCAGGCCGATGGCAAGGGTCAGGGGGCGAAACATCGCGAAAGCATGCCAGAGATACCGGGTCGCGCCTATAGGGGAAGCCTCGGGGGAGGCATGGCGTCGCGGTTGACGCTACCATGGAGCCATCCAGCAAACGGAGAGTTGGTCATGCTAGGGAAATGCAACGCAGCGAACCCCACCTTGAAGTCCGGCGCACGCCGGGGCAGCACCGTGCGCGCCGCGGCCAGCGCCCTTGTACTGGCGCTTTTCGCCGGGGCCATGGCCACCGCCTCGGCCGACATCCTGCGCAGCCCCGAAGGGGGGTTCACCGTAAAGGAACGTGAAGGGGCCCCAACCCGTGGTCAGAGCCAGTCAGCGGTCATTCGCCAGCACGGCGAGCCGGAACAACGGCACGCCACCGTGGGCGATCCGCCGATCACACGCTGGGACTATGCCGACTTCTCCGTGTTCTTCGAGGGCGAGTACGTCCTGCACAGCGCAGTGCGCAACGGATCCCGCTCCGACCGTCCATGAGTACCGGGGACGCCACCCCGGTGCCGCCCAAACGCCGCCTCCCCGCCGAGTGGGAGCCCCAGGGTGCGATCCAGCTGACCTGGCCGCATGACGCCACGGACTGGGCACCCGTCCTGGATCAGGTGCACCCGGTATTTGCCACCATTGCCGCGAGCATCAGCCAGTACGAGCCGGTCATCATCGTCGCGCGCGATCCCGAGCATATCGAGGAGATCTCCGGCTTCCTGACCGAGACCGCCATCCGGCCCGACCGGCTGTGGTTTGCCCTGGCCTCGAGTAACGACACCTGGGCGCGCGACCATGGCGCCATCACGGTATTCGACGGCAATCAGCCACGCCTGCTGGACTTTACCTTCAACGGCTGGGGCGGCAAATACCCCGCCGACCTGGACGACGCGATCACTCGGGCCCTGGCCAGCCAGGGCGTATTCGGCAGCTGTGTACCGGAACCCACCGGGCTGATCCTCGAAGGCGGGTCGATCGAATCCGACGGCGCCGGCACACTGCTCACTACAACGCGCTGCCTGCTCTCCAGCACCCGCAACCCCGATCTGGATCGCACCGGGCTGGAACAGCGCCTCGGCGAATGGCTGGGTGCCGAGCGGATCCTCTGGCTGGAACACGGGCAGCTGGAGGGCGACGACACGGATGCCCATATCGACACGCTGGCCCGCTTCTGCGCCCGCGATACGATCGCCTACGTCCAGTGCGACGATCCGCAGGACCCCCATTACCCCGAGCTGCAGGCGATGGAACAGGAACTCCGGGCCCTGCGCCAGACCTCCGGAGAGCCCTACCGCCTGATTCCGCTCCCTTGGCCGGCCCCCATCGTCGAGGACGGCCGACGGCTGGCCGCCACCTATGCGAACTTTCTGATTCTGAACGGTGCGGTGCTCCTTCCGGTCTACAATGGCCCCGCCGATGCCGTCGCCCGCGACCGTCTCGCCGGGGCCTTTCCGGGACGCGAGATCGTGGAGATCGACTGCCGGGCGATCATTCGCCAGGGGGGCAGCCTGCACTGCCTGACCATGCAATACCCTGCGGCCGCCCTCGGCATCCCGCAGGAATAACCTTCTGCACCGAGCACCCGTCATGCCCAACGCCCCACTGTCCGTCGCCCTGATCCAGCACCGCGATGCCGGGAGCGTCGACGCCAATCTCGACGCCACCGCGGCCGCGGTCGCCGAGGCCGCCGCGAACGGCGCCCGCCTGGTCGTATTGGCCGAGTTGCACACCGGCCCCTACTTCTGCCAGACCGAGGACCTCGCCACCTTCGACCGCGCCGAAGCGATCCCCGGCCCGAGCTGCGAGCGCCTGGGCGCAATGGCACGGGACAACGGCGTGGTCCTGGTCGGCTCCCTGTTCGAGCGTCGCGCCCCGGGCCTCTATCACAACACCGCGGTGGTCTTCGAAACCGACGGCCGCCCGGTCGGCACCTACCGCAAGATGCACATCCCGGACGATCCCGGCTATTACGAGAAGTACTATTTCACCCCGGGGGACACCGGCTTCGTCCCCATCGACACTTCGGTCGGTCGCCTTGGGGTCCTGGTCTGCTGGGACCAGTGGTACCCGGAGGCCGCCCGCATCATGGCGTTGTCCGGCGCCGAGCTACTGATCTATCCCACCGCCATTGGCTGGGACCCGCAGGACACGCCCGAGGAACAGGCCCGGCAGCAGGACGCATGGATGACCGTCCAGCGCGGCCACGCCGTTGCCAACAACCTGCCGGTGATCGCCTGCAACCGCACGGGGCACGAACCGGACCCCTCCGGACACGCGCCCGGGGCGAACTTCTGGGGCACAAGCTTCGTCGCGGGGCCCCAGGGCGAGATCCTGGCCCGCGCCGGCGAAGCGCAGCCGGAGATCCTCACCGTCGAGCTGGATCGCGGCCGGACCGAGGCGGTACGCCGCCAGTGGCCTTTTCTCCGCGATCGCCGCATCGATGCCTACGGCCCGATCCTGCAACGCTACATCGATCCCACCTGAGGCGATCAACACCCACTAGCGCGATCCGCCCCAGGTAATCCCCGCCTTCTGCGTGACCTCCATGCCATCCGCCGCAAAAACACCCTTGACCCGCACACGGCACAAACCGATTCGTCAGGGCGGCCTCTGGCTCACGCGCACCCATCAGGCGGAATCCGTATAATCGCGGCCCTTTCCGCCCCCCGACCGAACAACAGGCCCATGTCCGAACAACGGCGCAACCCGCTCCATCCCGGCCGCCTCCCCGGCTCCGGATTCGAGGTGTGGTCGGGGCTCAATGCCTCGGCTGCGACGCTCGCACTTTCGCGGAACGCCGGCGAGTTCGCCCGGCCACTTCTGGTGATCACGGAATCCAACGAGGCGGCCGACCGCTGGCAGGAAGAGTGGGAGTTCTTCGCCGGCGACCACGACCTGCCGCTGCTGCGCCTGCCGGACTGGGAGACCCTGCCGTTCGATGTCTTCTCCCCGCACGAGGACATCATCTCCGAACGCCTGCGCACGCTGTACCACCTGCCGGGGCTGGAACGCGGGATCGTGTTGATGCCGGTCTCGACCCTGATGCAGCGCCTGCCGCCGCGCGACTGGCTGACCACCCAGGGCCTTTCGCTGCAAACCGGCCAGCGCCTGGACCGCATGACCCTGCGCGAGAACCTCACCGAGGCCGGGTACAGCGCCGTTCAGCAGGTCATCAGCCATGGCGAATTCGCCGCCCGCGGGGAGATCCTCGACCTGTTTCCGATGGGCGCGGACGAACCCGTGCGCATCGAGTTCCTGGATGACGAGATCGACTCCCTGCGCCGCTTCGACCCCGAGTCGCAGCGCTCCACGGAAAAGGTCGAGCGACTGGAGATCCTGCCCAGCCACGAATTCCCGCTGAACGACACCTCCATCAGCGAATTCCGCACCCGCTACCGGGCGCATTTCTCAGGCGATCCCGCCAAGCACCCGATCTACCGCGACATCAGCGAGGGCCTGGTCCCGCCGGGTATCGAGGCCTACCTGCCACTGTTCTTCGAGGGCATGGACACGGTGTTCGACTACTGCCCCGAGGTCCAGATGGTGCAGGTCGGCAACATCGCCGGGGCGGCCGAGGAGTTCGCCCAGGAGATCCATGACCGCTTCGAACAGCTCAGCCATCAGTATGATCGACCGCTGCTGCCGCCCGAACGGCTCTACCTGGACGTCGACGGCCTGGCCGGCGCGCTGCGCGAGCACTCCGGCATTGCCTTGGGCGACCCGGCCGCCCCGCTCCCCGCGGGACGCGGCGCGGACATCGCATTTGCCTGCGACGCGCTGCCGGAACTCGGCATGCAGCAGGGCCGCGACGATCCAGCCCAGCCCCTGAAGGTCTTTGTCGAGGGGCAACAGCGCGTGCTCCTGACCGCGGAATCCGCCGGTCGCCGCGAGGCCCTGCTGACGCTATTGCGGGACCAGGCCGTACCCCATCATGCCGTGGACGACTGGGACGCCTTCCTCACCGCCGAACCCGGCCTGTACGTCACCGTGGCCGCGCTCGGCGAGGGCTTCGTGCTGCCCGAGGGCGTAGCCGTCGCCCCCGAGGCCGCCCTGCTCGGAGAACGCGCGCGCCAGACCCGCGGACGCAACCGCACCACGCGGGACGCAGACGCGGTCATCCAGAACCTCAGCGACCTGACCATCGGTGCACCGGTGGTCCACGAGGAACAGGGCGTCGGCCGTTACCTCGGGCTGCAGACCCTGGACTTCAACGGCCAGCCTTCGGAGTTCCTGACGCTCGAGTACGCCGACGAGGCCAAGCTCTATGTCCCCGTGTCCTCGCTGCACCTCATCAGCCGGTATACCGGCGCGGATGCCGAGCACGCCCCCCTGCACCGGCTCGGCAGCGAGCAATGGGGCAAGGCGCGCAAGAAGGCGGCGGAAAAGGCGCGGGACGTGGCCGTCGAACTGCTCGATATTCATGCCCGGCGCGCGGCGAAACAGGGCACGGTCTTCGCTACCGACACCGCCGAGTATCACGCCTTCGCCGCCGGGTTCCCGTTCGAGGAGACCCTGGATCAGCAACAGGCCATCGACGCCGTGCTCGCGGACATGGCCGACACCCGACCCATGGATCGCGTGATCTGTGGCGACGTGGGCTTCGGCAAGACCGAGGTCGCGATGCGCGCCGCCTTCGTCGCGGTGCAGAACAACAAGCAGGTCGTGGTCCTGGTCCCGACCACCCTGCTCGCGCAGCAGCACCACCAGAACTTCACCGACCGCTTCGCCGACTGGCCGGTCCACATCGAGTCGCTGTCACGCTTTCGCAGCGCCAAACAGCAGGCCGCGGTACTGGAGGGCCTGAAAGACGGCAAGGTCGACATCGTGATCGGCACCCACAAGCTGCTGCAGGCCAACCTGGACTTCTCCAACCTCGGCCTGGTGATCGTCGACGAGGAACAGCGCTTTGGCGTGCGCCACAAGGAGGCGCTGAAGAAGATGCGCGCCGAGGTCGACATGCTCACGCTGACCGCCACGCCGATCCCGCGCACCCTGAACATGGCCCTGGCCGGCCTGCGCGACCTGTCGGTGATCACCACACCACCGCGTGACCGCCTGGCGATCAAGACCTTCGTCAACGAATGGAACGACGCCATCATCCAGGAGGCCTGCCTGCGCGAGATCCGGCGCGGGGGCCAGGTGTACTTCGTGCACAACGAGGTCAACACCATCGAACGCACTGCCCAGGGCCTGCAGGAGCTGTTGCCCGGGGCACGGGTCGGCATTGCCCACGGGCAGATGCGCGAGCGCGAACTGGAACAGGTGATGCTCGACTTCTATCACCGGCGCTACAACATCCTGGTGTGCACCACCATCATCGAGACCGGCATCGACGTCCCCACCGCGAACACCATCATAATGAACCGTGCGGACAAGCTGGGCCTGGCACAGATGCACCAGTTGCGTGGCCGCGTCGGGCGTTCACACCACCGCGCCTACGCCTACCTGATCACGCCGCCGGAGAAGGCAATGTCCGCCGATGCCAAGAAACGGCTGGAGGCCATCGCATCGCTGGAGGACCTGGGCGTGGGCTTCACCCTGGCCAGTCACGACCTGGAGATTCGGGGTGCCGGCGAGCTGCTCGGCGACGAGCAGAGCGGGCAGATCCACGAGGTCGGATTCTCGATGTACAACGACCTGCTCAACCGCGCCGTGAATGCCCTGCGCTCCGGCAATATGCCGGAACTCGAAGGGCCCGCGGCCACCGGGACCGAGGTGGAACTGGGCCTTCCCGCCCTGCTCCCGGGCGACTACGTACCCGACGTACACACCCGGCTGATCCTCTACAAGCGCATCAGCAGCGCACCGACCTCCGATGCCCTTCGCGAGCTTGAAGTCGAACTGGTGGACCGTTTCGGCCTGCTTCCGGACCCGGCCAAGGCCCTGTTCGAGGCCGCCCGTCTGCGGCTGAAGCTGACCCCGCTCGGGATTCGCAAGCTGGAACTGGGCCCTGCTGGCGGACGCCTGGTTTTTGGTCCGAGTCCCAATCTGGACATCGCGGCCCTGATCCAGCTGGTGCAATCCGATCCGCAGATGTACAAACTGGATGGCCAGAAGGCCTTCCGCTTCTTTGCCCCGATGGAGACACTGGAGGCTCGGGCGCAGGCCGTCCTGCGCCTCTTAAACACCATCAGCCCCGAACAACAGGCCGCCTGAATGCGCAACGACCCATCCGAATCCCACAACCCCCTCCGACGCCGCCTGCTGGGCGGGCTGGCCGCCCTGCCCCTGGCTGGCGCCACGGGACCGGCCCTGGCACAGGCCGGACGCCAGTATCGCATCGAACTGGTGATCTTCGAGCATCGCACGGACGAGAGCCGGCGGCTGCAGATGGAGCTCGCCGCGCCGCGCGAGGCCATGCTCGGCGAATCCGAACTGGGCGGGCGGATCTATCGCGATTCACGCAAGGGCTTTGAACTGCAGCGCGTGGTACGCCGGGTGGAGGACTCCGGCGCCGGGCGCATCCTGGCGAGCCTGGCCTGGGATCAGACTGGACGCGACCACGCCTCCGCCCCCTGGCTGCGGGTGCAGCAGGGGCGGCGGCTCGGTACGCGTGATCATCTGCGCGACGAGGCCGACCGGATGCCGCGTCCGCTGATGGAGGAACAGGACGAACGCTTCGAGCTGGAGGGCCGGCTGCGTATCTGGGTGGGGCGATTCCTGCACCTGGAGACCGACCTGATCTACCACGTCGAGGAACCGCAGGGGGACCAGCCGCCGCGCGCGATAACGGTACGCGGCAGCCAGCGCATGAACTCCGGCGACGAGCTGTTCTACCTGGACCATCCGGTGATCGGCATGATCGCCCGCGTCACCCGCATCGATCGCAGCTGACCCGCAGACTGGGAGGCCAGGCAGCGCGCCTCAGCGCCACTGCGGCGTGGTCTCCCAGCTCATCCATTGCTGGAAAGCCGCCATGCCGAGGTCTTCGAACAGCAACTGCAGCGCACTGCGCCGCGGCTTGAACTCCACCATCTTCTCCACACCGATCACGTCGCGCGCAACGCTGCGGTCCGTGCCGATGCCATCGATCAGGCCGAGCTCCACCGATCGATCGCCCGTCCAGATCAGGCCGTTGAACAGATCGTCGCGTTCGACCAGGCGATCGCCACGACCGGCACGCACGACATCCACGAACTGCTCGTGCACGCCCTGCAGCACCCCGTCGAGGTGATTCACATGGTCATCGTCCAAGGGCAGGAACGGGTCCAGGAACCCCTTGTTCTCGCCGGCGGTAAACAGACGTCGTTCCACACCGATATTGTCGATCAGATCCACGAGCCCGAAGCTGTCCATGCGCACGCCGATCGAACCCACCATGCTGGCCTGGCTGGCATAGATCTCGTCCGCCGCTACCGCGATGTAATAGGCCGCCGAGGCGCCCACATCCCCAATGACCGCATACACGGGGATATCCGCGTGCTTCTCCTTTAGCCGCAGGATCTCGTCGTGCACGTTGGCGGCCTGCACCGGGCTTCCGCCCCCGCTGTTGATACGCAGCATTACCGCCTGGGTGCCATCCGCCTCAAAGGCCTCTTTCAGCACCTTGGAGATGTCCTCGGCATTGGCCGCCGCGCTGGAGGCAATCAGTCCCTCGACTTCGACCACGGCAACGTGTTCGGCGGGCTCGCGTTCGCTCTCGAACATCCCCGAAAGCCCCAGATCGCCGCCGCGCACCAGGATCAGCAGCGCGACCAGGTAGAAGAAGAACAACAGCTTGAAGAAGATGCCCCAGCGTCGGGCCCGGCGTTGCTCGATCACCTGTGCCTGGACCAGGTTCTCCAGGGCCTCGCGTTCCCAGCCCGGTTTGTTCTCGTTCGCCCAGCCCATCGTCATTCCTTTTCTAAGTTGTACCTTCAGCCCGCCGGAACGCCTCAAGCAGCGATTCCAGATCCGGCTGCAAGGCCAAAGGGGATTCGTCACTCAGGCGTTCCGGCGAATGCACCCCGTGGGTGACGCCCACGGCCGGTACTCCTGCATGCCGCGCCATTTCGAGATCATAAACGCTATCACCGACCATGCGCGTCCGGGCCGGTTCCACCCCCGCGCGCCCCATCACGGACTGGAGCATCGTCGGATTCGGCTTCGACGGGTATTCGTCGCCCGTAGCGGTTGCCACGAAGTACCTGCCCAGACCGGTCGCCTCCAGGGCCTGGTCCAGTCCCCGTCGCGATTTGCTGGTCGCCACGGCCAGCAGGATCTCGCGCGCATCCAGCCAGTCGAGCAGGTCGCTCACGCCGGCGAACAGCGGGGTCTCCGGGGCATCGTCAGCCGCCAGATAACACTCGCGATAGGTGTCGGAAAAGTGCTGCACGAAGGCATCATCGGCGTCCGGGTAGAGCTCGCGGACCGCCGCCTGAACCCCGAGCCCGATAATATTGCGCAGCGTCGCCTCGTCCCGCACCGGGGCACCGGTATCCTTAGCCGCACGCTGCAGGCAGTGCACGATCCGGCGAGGCGAGTCCATCAGCGTTCCATCCCAGTCAAACACAACCAGGCGCAGGTCACCCTCCTCCGGTGGCAGCAACGGGGTCATCATGCGTCGTCCTCGCCTCCGGCATCCAGGTTCGCGAGCACCGCGGTCAGCTCGTCCGGCAACGGGGCGGAGAAGATATGTCGCTCGCCGTCCGCCGACTGGTATGCCAGTGCCTGTGCATGCAGGAACAGCCGTTTCAGCCCATGGCGCCGCAGGCTGCGATTGGCATCCGGCAAGCCGTAGTCGTGATCGCCCCCCACCGGATGGCCGATCGACTGACCGTGGACGCGTATCTGGTGCGTGCGGCCGGTCCCGATCTTCACCTCCGCCAATTGGAAGGCACCGTGCGCCTCCAGCGGCACAAAGACGCTCCGGGCTTCCCGTGCCCGCGGCCCGTCGCTGTCGGTCTCGCCCGCACGCATCCGGCGGCGGCCATCTTCCTGTCGGCCACTGGCGACCGGGGCATCGCATTCGACGGCCTGTTCGCCCGCGAACCGCCCCACCAGCAGCGCCAGGTAGCGCTTCTCGACCCGCCCTTCACGCAGCGCGGCATGGAACTCTTGCAGCGCCGAGCGGCGCTTGGCCAGCAGCAGGCAGCCACTGGTCTCGCGATCCAGGCGGTGCCCCAGTTCCAGCTCGATATCCGGCCGTAACTGGCGCATCGCCTCAATAATGCCAAACGCCAGCCCGCTCCCGCCGTGCACCGCCAGGCCGGATGGCTTGTCCAGCACCAGCACATCGTCATCCTCGTGGATAATCGCCCGACGCAACCGGTCCAGTACCTTCGGCGGGATCTCGCTGCTGGCCGCCTCCGGTCGATCCAGATCCGGCACCCGGACCTCGTTGCCGACAGCCAGGCGCTTGTGGGCCTTGGCCCGGCGCCCATCCACCCGCACGGCACCCTGACGGACCAGGCGGTAGATCAGGCCCTTGGGCACGCCCTTCAGTTCGCGGAGCAGGAAGTTGTCGAGCCGCTGACCGTCACCACGCTCGGTGACCTGGAAGGTACGTGGGCCGGAGGGTTCGCGCGTTGCTTTCATGGCGCGGGATGCTACCGGAGGCGCGCTCACCGGGCTACTGTACCCGTCCCCTTGCGGGCGGAAAAACTTGCCCGGACGGGGGGTTATGCCCTACATTGGCCCACGGTACGTTGCTGTGCTACGCCTGCAACGCGCCTCGAATCACCCGCCGCTTCGATCCACAGGCTGAAAGCAGCCTCCGGTCGAAGGGCCATCGCCACAAAGCGACACTGTGACGCTATTTCTTCTAACCCAGTCCTGTCTCCCCGGCTACGCCTCCCGCAGGCGACTGATCCCGTGGTTGCTGGTGAACACCTGGCTGGCGCGTTGGCTTGTGCTACGCGCCGCCGCTGCGAGCACGCGTGCGCAAGCGTTGCCGTGCCGCCGCTCGATCGCCGCACCCCGGACCCCGATCTTCCCCGCCGGACGCCAGGACGCCCTACCGAGTCCAATGCATGAAACGCATCCTGATCAATGCCACGCAGCCGGAAGAGTTGCGGGTCGCCATGGTCGACGGCCAGCGGCTGTACGACCTGGATATCGAACTGCCTTCGCGCGAACGCAAAAAAGCGAACATCTACAAGGCCAAGATCACCCGCGTCGAACCGAGCCTGGAGGCCGCGTTCGTCAACTTTGGTGCTGATCGCCACGGCTTCCTCCCGTTCAAGGAAATCGCTCATTCCGCGGTTGGCGCCCCTGCCGACAGCGACAAGCCAATCCGCGACTTCCTGAAGGAAGGCACCGAACTCCTCGTCCAGGTAGAAAAGGAAGAACGCGGCAACAAGGGTGCCGCGCTGACTACCTACATCAGCCTGGCCGGCCGCTATCTGGTCCTGATGCCCAACAACCCGAAAGCCGGCGGAGTCTCGCGCCGCATCGAGGGCGAAGACCGCGCCTCCCTGCGTGACGCACTCTCCGGACTGACGATGCCGGACGGCATGGGCGTAATCGCCCGGACCGCGGGCGTCGGGCGTACCACCGAAGAGCTCCAGTGGGATCTGGATTACATGACTGCCCTGTGGGCGGCGGTCACCGAAGCCGCGGAAAAGGCCAAGACCCCGGCGCTGATCCACCAGGAAAGCAACGTCATCATCCGCGCCCTCCGCGACCACATGCGCAACGACGTCGGCGAGGTCATCATCGATGACAACGACGTGTACCAGCAGGCCGAGGAATTCGTTCGTCTGGTCATGCCCAACAGCCTGCGCAAGCTCAAGCGCTACGATGACCCGGTCCCGCTGTTCAATCGTTACCAGATCGAGAGCCAGATCGAGAGCGCATTCGACCGCGACGTCACCCTGCCCTCCGGCGGTGCGCTGGTCATCGACCACACCGAAGCCCTGATCTCCATCGACGTCAACTCTGCGCGCTCGACCAAGGGTGGCGACATCGAGGAGACCGCCTTCCACACCAACCTGGAGGCGGCGGAAGAAGTCGCGCGCCAGTTGCGCATCCGCGACCTGGGCGGCCTGATCGTGATCGATTTCATCGACATGAACGCCAACAAGCATCAGCGGGAGGTCGAAAACCGCCTGCGCGAGGCGCTGGAGATGGATCGCGCCCGGGTCCAGGTCGGGCGCATCAGCCGCTTCGGACTGCTGGAGATGTCGCGCCAGCGCCTGCGTTCGTCGCTGGGGGAATCCAGCCAGAACACCTGCCCGCGCTGCCAGGGTCACGGCCAGATCCGTAGCGTGGAATCCCTCGCCCTGTCGATCCTGCGATTGATCGAGGAAGAGGCGATGAAGGACCGCACTGGCCTGGTGATGGGTCAGGTCCCGGTCGACGTGGGCACCTTCCTGCTGAACGAGAAGCGCGAATCGATCAACGACATCGAGGAGCGCCACAAGGTCGACATCAGCATCATCCCCAACCCGCAGTACCTCACCCCACGCTTCGAGGTCCGCCGCGTGCGCGGCGACGAACGCGAAGAGGCGATCAGCGACCGCGGCTCGCACGAACTGGTGGAGACCACCGAGGACGAGAGCGATCCGCATCAGGAGCGCCGCAGCAAGGTCGAGAAGCCGCTGGTCCAGGGCGTCAAGATGACCGGGCCGGCCCCGGTCAGCGACAGCGCACCCTCCGCACCGGAGACGTCACAGCCGGTATCGAAGCCCGGATTCTTCACACGCATCTGGTCCTCGCTGTTCCCCAACGCGCGTCCGGCGGACGGACCGGAAGATGAACAGGAAGACAGCCGCAAGGGCGGAGGTCGCGGGCGCGCCGGCGAAAGCAACCGCGGCGGCAAGGGCAGCGGCCGCGGGGGCAGTCGGAAAAAGGCCGACAACGGCGGCCGCAATACCGGCGACAAGCGTGACGACGCCGACAAGGGCAAGAAGGGCGCACCCGACAAGACGGATAGTGCCAAGGGCAATGGCACCAAGCCCGATGGTGCCAAGGGCCGTTCCCGTCGTGGCGGCAAGAAAGATGCCGATGCCGCGAAGGGCACGAGCAACGAATCGCCGAAACAAGCAACCGAAAGCCGGACGCCTGACACCAGGGGACCCGAGAAGTCCGCAGACTCGAAACCGGCCGAGAAGCCGGCCGAGAAGCCAGCACGGGACAAGGACGAGGCCGCCACGAGCGTAGCCGCGGACACTCCTGCGGGTAACGGACCGGAGAAGTCGGACGAGGATGACGGCGGCAAGGGTCGCAGCACCCGTTCCCGCCGTTCCCGTCGCGGTGGCCGGCGTCGTGGCGGTCGTGGACGTTCTGGCGAAAACGCCGGCGAAGCCGGCACCGACGGTGCGCAGAACACTGCAACCGAGGGTTCCGCTCCGGAGTCCGGCAGTGATACGACCGCCCCGGACTCAGCCCCCGCGGCCGACACCGGAAAGGCACACGCTGAGACCCCCAAAGAAGTTCAGAACGCCGAGTCCTCGGCCCCAACCAGGGACGGTGGCGAGAGCACCCCGCCACCGGAAAAGGCCAGCCCCGACGATGGCGCCCCCAAGGACGCCGCGCCCGCCAAGGGGCGTAGCCGCGGTGGTCGCGGCCGCAAGCCGGCCCCGGCCTCCGCAGAGACCTCCACCGGCGAAGTGACTCCGGGCTCCAGCGAGCCGAACACCCCGACGGAAAGCCAGCCGGCCGTTTCCGATTCCCGGGAACCGGCCCCAAAAGCCGAGCCGGCAGCGAAGCAGGACACGGCGGACGCCACAGGCCAAAGCGACAAGGCCCCGGCCAAGCGCCCGGCCCGGGCCAAGAAGGCCGATGCCGGGGATGCCGCGAACAAGACCGATGCGACCCCGACAGACCCGCCGGACACCGCTCCCAAGCCAAGAACCCGGCGGCCAAAGGCGACCAAGGCGGAGACCACCCCCACCGATGAAGGGGCCGCTGCTTCAAGGCCGGACGAAGTGAAAGCAGAAAAGCCTGCGGAGGCGAAAGACGACAAACCTGCCGCGCCCAGGCCCACTGCCGAGCCAGCGGAACCGGCCGCCGAAAGTCCGAACCGAAAAGGCGACGACTGACAGGACGAGGTCCCGCGTCCAACCAAAAAGGGCCCGCCTATTGGCGGGCCCTTTTTGGTTCTGGCCTCGGGATTCCGAATGGATGATCTTCCAGAAGGGTCATACCGATGCCTTTGGCTCGGCTTGCACGCGACCCTGCGCCAGTCGACTCCGGCAGCGACTCCTGCGCCCGGTCCGCAACGCGTCCGGCAGTGCTGTCAGGAGGCCTTCAACGTGTGGCGATCGCGGATATGTTCCAGCAACCCATCCGCTGCCGCTTCCACCAGGTCCATGACGTGCACGAACCCTTCGTCCCCGCCGTAGTACGGATCCGGGACTTCGTGTTCGCCGAACTGTGGCGCAAAGTCCAGAAACCGCAGCAACTCCGCCCGCGCATCTGCCGGACGGATGCGCTCGGCATTGCGGTAGTTTGCGTCGTCCATGGTCAGGATGTAATCGAACTCCAGGAAATCCTCGGGCTCCAGCTGACGCGCGCGCAGATGTTCCAGATCGTAGCCGCGCGAGCGCGCCTCCTGGCGGGCCCGGCTATCCGCCTTCGCCCCCACGTGATACCCGGCGGTTCCGGCCGAATCGACCTCGATGGCCTCGCCCAGTCCGTGGTCGCGCACTCGCGCCTCGAACACCCCATGGGCCATCGGCGAGCGACAAATATTGCCCAGGCAAACCATCAGTACACATATCTTCGACATCGCTCCACAGTCCGAATCGCGAAAGGCATCAGGATAACAAACCGGGCATCCTGGGCGGGCCCGTTCGTTCCGCGCCCTCCGGTATGCCATGCTGAGGCTTTGCATCACGAGATCCCTTGATGGTCGACCTTGGCGGTCCGCGCATTCCCGGCTGGTCACCCCCCGGCAATGTGGCCAGTGGGGCGGGCACCGGAACGCGACAATCCCTCCAGACCGGAACGCGCATCGAGGTTCGTGTCCTGGACGTACTTGCCGATCGCGGGGTGCGGCTGCGTCTCGAACCCTCCCCGGGCCGCAGCGGCGCATCGACCGCGGCACGCCCCTCCCCCCCTGCAACGGTGGTCACCGCCCAGCTGACCGGCGCATTGCCCACGGCCTTGTTGAACCGACCCGGTTCGGGCGCTTCCGGCACCGCCATGCTGGCCGAGATCACCCGCACCGAACCACGCCTGGAGGTCCGCCTGCTCCCCCTGACCATGGATCGCGCCGCACCCCGCCCCGCCGGTAGCGGCTCAGCGCCCAACCCGGCCCAGCAGTGGCTGGGACAAGAACTGCGTCTGCAGCTCCCCGGGGCACGCCCGCTGGGGCCGGCTCTGCATGGCCTGCTGACCCAGCCCTCCGGGACCGGGGCGCCAGCCACGAGCGCCATGCCCGGGGCCCAGGCCGCACCCGCACTGCACCGTATCCTGGAGCTCCTGCCCACCCCGGCCCAACTGGCACAGCCCGAGACCCTGCGCCAGCACATCCAGCAATCGGGACTCTGGATGGAGGCCATGCTGGGGCATGCCGGACGCGGTCAAGGCCCGATGCATCCATTCGCGGCAGATCTCAAGGCCCAGCTTCTGCGTGCCGCAGACCAGGTTCGCCAAGCGGCGGACGCACGCCCTGCAGCGCAAGCACCCCCCGCCACCGCCTCGACTCCCCCTGCCCCGGCCGCGGCCCTGTCCGGCCTTCTGGAGGGACTCCTGAAACGTGTCACGTCGCTCCAGCTCCAGTCGCTGCAATCCTTCGCAAGTGACGAACCCGGCAACAGTCGCTGGTTATTCGAACTTCCACTGCGTAGCGAGCAGGGTATCCACGGTGTTTTCGGCGAGATCCACCGCGAAGGCGGAAGCGACGACGAAGCCGAAGCGCCCTGGTCGATTGTGTTGACGCTGGATATCGGTGACCTCGGCCCGACGCGGATCGCCCTGGCATCGCGCAATGGGGGCGTCAGCGTGCACTTCACCGCACCCGAGGCCGATACCGTCACGCGACTGCGCAGCGAAATGGCTTATCTCCGCGATCGGCTGGGCGAGCGCGACCTGACGGTGACGGGGCTATCGGTACGTCAGGGCGAGGTCGATACGGACCCGCGCCCCACGAATTCGCATCGCATGCTGGACGAACAGGCCTGAGCCGATGGCACGAAAGGATCATGGGGACCGAACGGCCGACCGCGGCCGATCACCGGCCAAGGCGGTCGCACTGGAATGGGATCGTCGGCAGGCGCCGCGGATCACAGCCAGCGGCTCGGGCCTGACGGCCGAGGCCATCCTGCGCATTGCCGAGGAACATGGAATCCCGCTGCATCAGGACCCGGCCCTGAGCGAGGCGCTGGCGCAGGTCCCCGTGGGCAGCGAGATCCCGGAGGAGCTCTACGTCGCAGTCGCGGAGATTCTGGCCTTTGTGTTCCTGCTGGCAGGGATCACACCCGACGACCGGGGCCGTGGGTATCAGCCCCCCTCGCGCCAGTCCAACCCGGACCGCGAAGGGCCGGACCGGGGCTCATGAGCGCCCGGCGAACCCGGTGCCGCCGGCATTCCCGGAGCCATGCAGGCTAAACAACAAGTCGAGTTCGGTGGAGGTAAGGCCGCAACGCCGACGGACCTCTTCGCGCCCCAGGCCCTGCTGGATCAGAAGAATCGCCTGCTCGTAGGCGCCGCTGTCGCCCTCGCGGGCGCGTAGCTCGCTGTGCTGGTCATGCAGGCGCTCCAGGGCACGCTGTACCGAGGCCTGTGCCTGACCATGGGTCGCAACCCCCTCGGACAGGGCCTTCATCGCCCCTTGCAGGGCCATTACCGAGGTGGCCTGGCGCTGATAATCCTGGCGCAGGGCCGCCAACTGCCGACGCAACAGAATCACGAGCCCCACGGCAAATCCGGCGACGATGGTCGCCAGCAACGCAATCAACGCGGCGAGCCAGATCAGCATTCCCTCTCCCATTGCCTGCACACTCCTGAAACCCGGGGCCTGCCGATTGTCGCGTGATTCGTGAGGGCGTGACCAGCCATGGAGAAAAATCGGACACGGACCCGTGCCCGGACCCAGTTGGTGCCGGTCCCCGGGGACTTCAGGCGTAGTCGTCGATCAGGCCGCGCCGCTGGCGGCGTTCTTCCTTGCGCGGCGGACGCTGCTGGGTTGGACGCACTGCGGGACGAAAGACCGGGTCGCGGTCATGGTCGTCGCTCAAATTGCGCCCGGGAACAGTGGTATGGACCGGTCGAACAGTCCGGTCCGGCTGGAGTTCGTCGACCATGGTTCACCTCCCGGCTTGCGCCTCATGGTCATGGTCCTCGTCTGTTGACTGTAGACCCGACGTGCGCGGCTACAGTTCGCGCAACTGCGCCCACTCGTCGTCCGATAGCAGCCTGTTGAGGTCCACCAGGATGGTGAGGCCCTCCTCGGTGCTGGTCACGCCCTGGATAAAGCGGCTGCTGTCATCGTTACCCACCTCGGGCGCCGGCTCGACCGAATCCGGGGAGATCCGCACGACCTCCGAGACGGAATCCACCAGAATCCCCACGTTCTGGTTGTCTACATCGATGATCACGATGCGCGAGGCCTCATCCGACTCGCGATCATCCAGCCCCATACGCCGCCGGGCGTCGATCACCGTAACGACATTCCCGCGCAGGTTGATGATCCCGAGGATGTAGTCCGGCACACCCGGTACCGGGGCGATCTCGGTAACCTTTAGCACCTCCTGAACCTGCAAAACGTCGATCGCATAGGTTTCCTCCGCCAGACTGAAAGTCACATACGGAGCGGTGTCGGCCTTGGTCATGGCTTCTACGTCTTGTGCGCTGCTCATGTCATCCTCGATATTCCGTGCCGGCGGGGGCCGCCCTGTGGTGTCGTCTTGACCGGGTTATCGGCCGATTACCGCCATGCTTGAATGGCCCCGGCCAGGATCAGTCCCAGCCACCCTCGTCGAGGGTGCGGTCCAGCGCCTCCAGGTCCAGCAACGTCGCCATCTTCTCGCGTTCCACGCCGGCCAGCCAGGGCAGGCGCCGGCGCTGGTTGCGCCAGCGCAACGACTCCGGATGGATCACCCGGGTGCCGTGAATCGCGCGGCAGGCCAGCGCGAACCGCGAACCCGCGAGGAACACCACCTGCCGGGCCGTATCCGGCTCGTAATCGCGATCTTCCGGTGTCACCACGGCGGCCAGGTCAATCAACTGCACCCGCCCCTGCTTGGTATCCGCCAATCCAAGGTACCAGACCGAATGATTCGGGGTGGGCCGCACTTCCAGGCTGTCCAGCGGCGCCACCCCGCCCAGCGCATGTAGCGGCGCCAGCAGGGTCAGATTGCCAGCCTCGATCACGAGGGCCGAAAACGGCTGCTCGGGCCGCGCATACTCGCGCTCCGCCGGATCGGCCGGTGGGGCTGGTGGGGTCGAGGCCACTACCGGCGCCGGGAGGTCCACCGCGTCTGCTTCACGGACCGGGGCTTCCAGCTCCACTACGGGCGCCGCTTCTTCTACCGGTGGCCGTGGCTCCAGGATATCCGGTCGCAGAAGCGGCCGAACGGGCTCCGGCTCGTCCAGCAGGCTGCCGAAGTAGTCATCCAGCGCCTCCGGCTCGGCCTTAAGGGCCAGGTTGTCGACTATGGAACGTTTCATCCGCGTCGCCTCCGTTCATGGGGTTCGGACAGCCGGCCACCAATGGCCTCCAGCAGATCCGAGTAGGCAAGCACGCCCCGGGCGTCCGGGATCATGAAACACAGCGGCTGCCCGGCACTGGAGGCATCACGGAATTTCGTGTCCACCGGGATTACGCCCGGCCAGACGTCGTCGCCGTACAAACGGCGCAGTTCCGACAAGGCCTCGTGCGCCGCCCGCGTTCGACGGTCGAACAGGGTCGGAATAATTCGGTACGCCAACTCGGACTTGCGCGATTTCTGTACCATTTTCAGCGTATTGATCATTCGTTCCAGCCCCTTCAGGGCGAGGAACTCGGTCTGCACCGGCACCAGCAGTTCGTCACAGGCGGCCAGCGCATTGACCATCAGCACACCGAGCATCGGCGGGCAATCCAGCAGCACGTAGTCGTACTGCTCCGAGATCTTCTCCAGCGCATGACGCAGCACCAGCCCCATGCCACTGCGGGTGCCCAGCTGGCGATCCAGCGTCGCCAGCGCGGTACTCGCGGTCAGTAGGTCCAGCCCCGGGAACCGGGTCTCGCGGATCAGACCATTCGGGTCTGGATCCGCACCCTCGGCACACTGGCTGAAAAGCTCGTACACCCCGCGCGTGGCGGTCTCCGGATCATGGCCGAAATACGCGGTCAGCGATCCGTGCGGGTCCACATCCACCAGCAGCACGCGTTGTTCCGGGCCCGACAGCAGGCCGCCCAGCGTCACCGTGGTGGTGGTCTTGCCCACACCCCCCTTTTGGTTTGCAACCGCCCAGACCTTCATGGTGTGTCTCCATCCATCGGGAGCGGTGCGGGCGGAAGATCCTCGCGCAGGCGCTCCGGTTCCTGCGCGCCCTCGGCGCGCGGACGCCCCCCGGGCAGTACCACGATGGACACGCGCCGGTTCTCGGCCCGCCCCTCCGCGGTGTCGTTGCTGGCCGCCGGCCGGTGCTCGCCATAGCCAAGGGCGACCAGATTCTCCGGATCGACCCCGACCTCCTCGAACACGCTGACCACCGCGGCCGCCCGTCCGGACGACAGCTCCCAGTTCGACGGATAGATCGCGGTCTGGATGGGCACATTGTCCGTGTGTCCCTCCACATGAACGCGCGAGACACGTGGCGCCAGAATCCCGCCAACCTCTTGCAGAAGACCCTCCGCCTGGGGGTTCAGGGTCGCCGCCCCGGACGCAAACAGCAGACGGCTGGTGATCTCGATCTCCAGCCAATAGGCCTCGCGCGTCACGCGCAGATCGCCATCCTCGATCCATTGCGCCATCGCCTGTTCGATCTCGCGCGCGGTATCCGCCAGTTCGTCCAGGAACACCTGCATCCCGGCGTCGTCCGGGCCCTCGTCAAGCATCCCACTCAAGGCCATGTCGATGGGCTGCGGACCCTCTTCCACCAGACCCGGCTGGACCTCGATAGGCACCAGGGCACGCAGATCCTGCGGTGTACGTTCCCGGGCCACAGTGGGGTCCCCGACCTGAATCGGGTCGGCCTGCATCGGTGCGCGGAAGGCGTCCACCAGCGACTCGGACAGCACCCGGTACTTGCCGTCGTCCACCGAGGAGATGGCGTACATCACCACGAAGAACGCCAGCAGCAGTGTGACCAGATCCCCATAGGGGATGGCCCATGCCTCGTGATTCTGGTGTTCTTCCGCCCGCTTGCGTCGCGCCATGGTGACCTCACTCGTGGATGAAGCCACTCAGCTTGCTTTCGATGTTCCGCGGGTTTTCACCTTCCGCAATGGCGATCAGGCCTTCCATCAGCATTTGCTGGTGTTGCGAACGGTTCTGAATAATCGACTTCAATTTGTTGGCCACCGGCAGGAACAGCAGGTTGGCCGAGGCAATGCCGTAAATCGTGGCGACAAAGGCCGCCGCGATGCCCGCCCCCAGCTTGCTTGGATCCGCGAGGTTCTGCATCACTGCCATCAGGCCCATCACCGCGCCGACGATCCCCAGGGTCGGGGCATAGATCCCCATGCTCTCGAAGATCTTCGCGCCCTGCAGGTCGAAGTGCTCGCGGTTGTCGAGGTCGGCCTCCATGATCTGGCGAATGGTCTGCGGTTCACTACCGTCCACCAGCAGTTGCAGTCCCTTGCGGGCAAAGCCGTCGGTCTCCTCGTCGGCCAGCGTCTCCAGGCCTAGCAGGCCTTCCTTGCGCGCGACATGCGACCACTCGACGATCTGCTCGACCGTCGCGCGATTGTCGACCTTCGGCGGCTTGAAGGCCCACGGCAAGATGCGCATACCGTGCATGAAGACCGACAGCCGTGCCTGCACCAGGGTCGCCCCCAGGGTCCCCAGCACCACGATCAGGAAGGCCGCGGCATTCCACAGCGCGCCCAGGCCACTGCCCTTGGCAATGCTACCGCCGAGCACCGCCACCAGCCCCAGGGTAATCCCGATGAGGCTCAGGATATCCATGTCAGCAGAACCCCTTCACCATTGCGGGCCCGATTTCGGGCAGCGGGTACACATGATCGGACAGGCCGGCCTCGGCCACTGCCGCCGGCATCCCGTACACCACGCAGGTCGCCGCATCCTGCGACCACACCTGCGCGCCGGCGCCCTTCAGCGCCCGCGTGCCTTCGCGGCCATCGGCGCCCATGCCGGTGAGGATCACGGCAAGCACCTGCCCGCGCAGCGCCTCCACGGCGGAACCGAAGGCCGCATCCACGCTCGGCTTGTAGATGGTGCCCAGGGGGCTCTCCGCGATTCGCACATGCGTCTGGCTGCCGCGCTCCAGCGTTGTCTGCATCCCGCCCGGGGCCAGCAGCGCCACGCCCGGCTTCAGCACATCACCGTCCTTCGCCTGACGCACCTCGATATTGCACATGGCGTTCAGGCGTTCGGCGAAGGCCGGGGTAAAACTGGCGGGCATGTGTTGCACCAGCAGGATCGGCAGCGGGAAATTCGCCGGGAGCGGCTTCAGCACCTCCTGCAGCGCCACTGGACCGCCGGTGGAGGTACCAATCAGCACCGCGCGCAACTGCCGTAACGGCGTCGGCGGCCGGGAACTGGCAACCGCCGGACCCGGCTTGCGCGCATCGGCCGCGGCCTGACGGTCGGTCTCTTCGCGGCGCGCGGACGGCCGGGCCTCCCGCGCAGGCGTGGTCGTGCCCGGGGCACTGACGGAACGCGCCCGGCTGCGTGACAGCGAGCGCACGCGGCGCCGAAGCAGCATGCGCGCGCTGTCCTCGTCCCCCGCCATGTCGCTGAAGCGCTTGGGAAGAAAGTCCACCGCCCCGGCCTCCAGCGCATCCAGGGTCGCCTGGGCTCCCTCGGTCGTGAGACTGGAGAACATCAGGATCGGAAGCGGGCGCTCGGCCATGATCTTGCGCACCGCGGTGATGCCGTCCATCACCGGCATCTCGATATCCATGGTCACGACATCGGGATCGAGGTCCCGGACCTTGGCGATCGCCTGCTCGCCATTCTCGGCCGAACCTACGACCTCAATGCCGGAATCGGAATCCAGGATCTCGGCGATACGCCGACGAAAGAACCCCGAGTCGTCAACTACCAGAACCCTGATCGGCATCCTCAGCCCTCGCTCGAGCGCGACGCGCGGCGCGGTCGACCGGACATTTGCAGTTGCCGCATCAGAATGGTCACCAGGTCGGAGACGTCGAGGATCAGGGCGATGCCCCCATCCCCGGTGATCGTCGCTCCCGCCAGGCCCTTCACGCCTTGCAGATTCTGGCCGAGCGGCTTGATGACCACCTCTTCCTGCCCCACGAGATCATCCACCACCAGTCCTACCTTGCGGTCGGCCGTATGGACCACCACCACGTGGGCATCCTTGCGCGCCTCAGGCTCGTGCCCAGGCTTCAGCCAGCGCTTGAGGTAATGGACTGGCAGGGCGTGCTTGCGCACCATGATGACTTCCTGATCATCCACGTAATTCGTCTTGGTCAAATCCAGATCCAGGATCTCGGAGACCGAGGCCAGCGGGATCGCAAAACGCCGGCCGTCCAGAATCACCATCAGCGCGGGCAGGATCGCCAGGGTCAGGGGCAGCTTCACCCGCAGCGTGGTCCCTACGCCGATCTCGGAATCGATCTCGATGGTGCCGTTGAGCTGCGAGATCTTGGTCTTGACCACGTCCATGCCAACCCCGCGGCCGGAGACGTCCGAGATCTCGGTCTTGGTGGAGAATCCGGCCATGAAGATCACGTTGAAGGCCTCGCGATCGGTCATGCGTTCGGCCATCGCGGGCTCCATCAGCCCCTTCTCCACCACCTTGCGCCGCAGGGCCTGCGGGTCCATGCCACCGCCGTCGTCCTTGATCAGCAGTGCGATGTGATCACCCTCCTGGGCCGCGCCGAGCACGACCGTACCCTTGCGCGGCTTGCCCGCCGCTTCGCGCACATCGGGCGTCTCGATGCCATGGTCCACAGCATTCCGCACCAGATGCACCAGCGGATCGGACAGGGCCTCGACCAGATTCTTGTCGAGGTCGGTTTCCTCGCCGAAGATCTCCAGTTCGATCTCCTTGCCCAGATTCCGCGACAGATCGCGGATCACTCGAGGGAAGCGATTGAAGACCTTCTTCACCGGCTGCATGCGGGTCTTCATCACCGAGGTCTGCAGGTCGGAGGTCACCAGTGCCAGCGAACTGATCGCCTTGCCCAGTTCGTCGTCAACATGCTGCGAACGCAGCATGCTCAAGCGGTTTCGCACCAGAACCAGCTCGCCCACCAGGTTCATGATCTCGTCCAGCCGCTCGGTATCCACGCGCACGGAGGTCTCGCCCTGTGGAGCCGGGCGCCCCCCAGCCTCGGCCCCGCCGGCGCGGGCACCACCACCGCCCTGCCCACCGGCGGCCGCCGGCTCCGGCGTTACCGCTTTTTCCGGCTCGGGCGCCGCTGCCGCAGGCTCGGTCGGCAGTGGATCCGCAGGGGCGTCCGCAGCCGGTTCGGGCGATGCCGGACCTCCGCCCTTGGCCTGCAACTCGTCCAACAGATTCTCGAACTCGTCGTCGCTGATCAGATCGCCGCCCGAGTCTTCGCTGGCCCCGGCGCCGCCCGACACGGCCGCGTCCACGGGTGCCGGGGCACCGTCACCATGCAACGTATCCAGCAGGGCCTCGAACTCGTCGTCCGTGATCTCCTCCCCGCCGCCCACCATGGCGTCGCCGGGGGCCGAGGCCTGTGGCTCGGGGAAGGGCTCCGGTTCAGGCGCGGGCGGCGCCGCGGCGGTATCTCCGGCGACGTCTTCGTTTTTTGCCATGCGCCGCAGGTCCTCGACCACCGCGGCATCGGCGGGGGTCGGGTCCACTCCGGAGCGCAGATCCCCGAACATGACGTTCAGGGAGTCCAGCACGCGGAGCATGGTGTCCATCAGATGGCTATCGGCCCGACGCTCGCCGTTGCGCAGCAGATTGAAGACGTCCTCGGCGTGATGACACACCGTCACCAGCGGATCCAGGCTCAAGAACCCGGCGCCCCCCTTGATGGTGTGGAAGCTTCGAAAGACCGCATTCAACAGATCCCGATCGTCCGGATTCTGTTCCAGGTCGATGAGTTGCTCGTTGAGCCCCTCCAGCAGTTCCCCGGCCTCGATCAGGAAGTCCTGAAGGATTTCGTCATTGGGGTCGATGGCCATTCAGTCTCTCCGGTCCCGTGGCGCCAGTCGTATGGGGGGCACTGCTAGAAGCCCAGGCTTGATAGCAGATCGTCCACCTCGTCCTGTCCTTGAACGACATCTGCGCTGGAATCTTGAGTCTTGGGCACACTGGGGCCGTGGCCCTTGCGGTCCGCCTCGCGGTCTTCTTCGCCACGTTCCAGCGACGCTTCGGCCGCTTCGACCTGCTCCATGCGCCCGCTGGAGAGCCGAATCAGGGTAACGAGGTTCTCTTCGAGGTCAGTCACCAACTGGATCACCCGGCGAATCACCTGGCCGGTAATGTCCTGATAACTTTGTGCCATCAGCACCTCGGAGAGCAGCCGCCGCAACTCCTCGGCGTCCTCGCCCGCCTGCCCGAAGAAGCTGTCCAGCTCACGCGCGAAATCGCGGAACTCGTCCACCGAGAGCTGCCGGTTGCGAAACCGCGTCCATTTGGCGGTCAAGTCGGCCGCCTGCTGGCTGAACGACTCGGCGATCGGCAGGCTCGACTCGATGGCGCCCATCGTGGCGTGCGCGGCCTGCTCGGTCATGGTGACCACGTAGTTCAGGCGTTCCTTCGCATCCGGGATCTCCGCCTGGGTCAGCTCTACCAGACGCGAGTCCCCACGGAAGCTTTGCAAGGCCTCGTGAAGGTCGCGCGTCAGCTTGCCCAGTTCGTCGAAGAGCTCGCGGTCGTAAGGACGCGCAAGATCCTGCACCAGTGCGCGCGCCGCCGCGTCGTCGCCCGCCTCGAGCGTCTGCACCAGTTGTCGGGCCAGCTCGAGCTGACCGTCGCGTGGGGGGTGTTCCTGTTCAGTCATGAGGAGCCTCTTGCTGGTACGGCGCCGAAGGAGCCGGGTCACGCCCACCCGCGCAAGCGAGACGGACGTCGTCCGTATTCACCACCGGGCGATCCTTAGCCCTGTGCTTCAATACGTTCGAAGATCTTGTCGATCTTTTCCTTCAGCGTTTCAGCGGTAAACGGCTTGACCACATAACCGTTCACACCCGCCTCCGCGGCCTCCACGATCTGGTCGCGCTTGGCCTCGGCCGTCACCATCAGCACCGGCATCGACTTCAGGTTGGCATCCGCGCGGACGGCCTTCAGCAGGTCGATGCCCGGCATGTTGGGCATGTTCCAGTCGGTAATCAGGAAGTCGAAGTCACCATTTTGCAGCATCGGCAGCGCGGTGCTGCCGTCGTCGGCTTCCTGCGTATTATTGAAGCCAAGATCTCGCAAGAGGTTCTTGATAATGCGCCGCATCGTGGAAAAATCGTCCACGATGAGAATTTTCATTCCCTTGTCCACACGTCACTCCGGGATTCGTAAGGTGAGTTTTAGAATAACTGCAAAGCCGCGCCGTCTTCGAGCCACGACCCCATGCGCGCGCGCAGCCGAATGACCGCCTGGCTGCGAATCTGGCTCACGCGCGACTCGGTCACGCCCAGAACAGCCCCGATCTCGCGCAGATTCAGTTCTTCGGTGTAATACAGCGAAAGCACCAGGCGTTCGCGTTCAGGCAGATCCCCAAGGGCCTCGGCCAACTCCTCGCGAAACTCGCCAGCCTCAAGGCTACGCGACGGCGAGACTTCCTGCCCCTCGATCACACGATCGGCCCCGTCATCCCCGCCGCCGAGATCGTCCAGTGCAAACAGATGGGCCCCGGCGTGGTCCTTGAGCATGTCGTAATAGTCATCGATAGGCACGTCCAGCTCGGCCGCCACCTCGCTCCCACGCGCCGCACGCCCCTCGCGGGCCTCGACACTCTGGATCGCGGCGGCCATACGCCGGCTGTTGCGATGCACCGAACGTGGCGTCCAGTCACTGCGACGCAACTCGTCGATCATCGCACCGCGGATGCGGATCCCGGCGTAGGTGGCAAAGGTCGCCCCCTGCCCGCCCTCGAACTGCCGCGCCGCCTCCAGCAGACCGATCATGCCGGCCTGGATCAGATCATCGACCTGGACCGACGCCGGCAGACGGGCCATCAGGTGGTGCGCGATGCGATGCACCAGTTCAACGTGATCGGCAATCAACTTCTCGTGTCCACCGGTCGCGGTGGACGTCGCCTGGTAGCCGGAAAGGCGATTACGCGTCGTCATCATGCGCTCTGCAGCATTCGTTCCACGAAGAACCCGACGCCCCCGTGGTCACCCCCACCGACTGGCCAGCGATCCACCGTGTGTGCCAGGTCGGCAAACGCCTTGCCGGCCGGACTGCCGGGATACTGCTGAACCACCGGCGCCCTTTTCTGCACGGCCTTGCGCAGATGTTCGTCCATGGGGATATAGCCGGCCAAGTCCAGGACCACCTCCGGCAGGTACTTGCCGCAGACGGTATTGAGTTTCTGCATCAGCCGCTCCGCCCCCTCGCGCCCGCTGACCATGTTCGTGACCATGCGGAAACGCCGCAGGCCGTGGTCACGGTGCAGCACCTTGATCAAGGCATAGGCATCGGTAATCGAAGCCGGCTCGTCGCAGACCACCACCAGGGTCTCCTGTACCGCCCGGCAGAACGAAGTCACCGACTCCTGCAGGCCTGCGGCGGTGTCCACGATCAGGACATCCAGCGGCCTGCGGTAGGCGCTGAAGGCATGGATCAGCCCTGCGTGCTCGGCCGGCGTGAGGTTCGCCATCGCCGCGATACCGGAGGCCGACGGGACCACCTTCACCCCGTCCGGCCCCTGGACCAGGACATCGTCCAGGCTGTCCACCGCGCCGGTCACCAGATCATGCAGGCTGCGCTCCGGGCGCATCCCGAGCAACAGGTCCACGTTGGCCAGACCCAGATCCGCATCGAACAGCATCACCTCGCGGCCCAACCGGGCCAGGCCGACCGCCAGATTGACCGACACGTTGGTCTTCCCGACCCCGCCCTTACCCGAGGCGACCGCAATGACCTTCAACGGCTTGTTAGTGCGTGGCATAACGCCCCTTTCCAACCGGCTGAATCAGTTCCAGTGTTGCCGGCTCGGCCCCCTGCGCCGGGCGCAGAGGCGAGCGCGAGCGCCCCGGCGGTTCCATTTCGGCAAGCCGTTCGGCAGCCCAGGTCTCACGGGCATTGCCACCCGCCCGCGCGCCCTCCGCGTCGTCGTCCAGCGCCAGACGGGTCAGATACCCCGTATCAACCCGGTGAAAATCCTCGGCAATGCGCTGGCCATCGCTCACGAACCCAAGTCCCAGGTGCTGATCCAGCAGGACCGACAGGACCTCGCCCAGCTGTTCTGCCTCGTCCAGCTTGGTCAGCACCAGCGCCGAGGGATCCGCCTTGCGAAACGCCTCCAGCACCCGCCGCAACGTACTGCCCTGGGTCGTGGCCGACACGACCAACCAGCTCTCGGCGCGGATATCCGGCGGCAGATGCGCGAACAGCGACTCCTCCTCCACCGCGCGCGGCGCCTGCCCAGCGGTATCCACCAGGATCAGGTGGCCATCGTCCACGCGCCGCGCCAGATCGCGCAGTTCGCGCGCATTCTGCAGCACGCGCACCGAGATCCCCGCCATCTGGGCGAAGGCTTGCAACTGCCGTGTTGCACCGATGCGCTGGCTATCGAGGGTCACCAGCGTAACCGAATCCGGTCCCATCCGACGGATCTGGCGCAACGCGATCCGTGCCAGCGTGGTGGTCTTGCCGACACCGGTCGGACCCACCATCGCCAGCAGCCCACCTTCGTCCAGGATCGCCGGGCGATGCGTGGCAATCGCGCCCGAAAGCCGCGCGCGGAGACGCTCCCAAGCCTGCTCGGGGGAGCTGTCATCGAGGATGCTGCCCGCCAGGCTGCGCGCCAGCGATTCACTAAAGCCGCGGTCGATCAGGCGGACCTTGCATTCTGCCGCCAGCGGATGACGGGCCGCCCAGCGAGCCTCGTCACTCTCCGCATACTGACGCGTCATCAGGCTGCGCAGGTCACGCAACTCCTGGCGCATCGCGGTGAGCTCGGGATCGGCCGGCCAGGAAGGCGCCGCCGAATTCGGGGCGCGGTCGGCGGTACGCGCCTCGCGGGCCGGTTTTGCAGCCTCCGGCTCGCGCACCGGCTCCGAGGACTCGCCATCCTCCAGGGCGGCGACCACCTCCAACCAACCATCCACCCGGCGACTGGAGAGGATCACGGCATCCTCTCCCTGTTGTTCGCGCACCTGACGCATGGCGTCGCGCATGTCCCGGGCCCGATATCGTCTGACATTCATGCTTTGATCTCCTGCGCCGCTCGCGCGGCGGAACCCCTATGTCTCATGCGGACTGCTTCGCTGTTTCTTCCTGACCGACCGTGGCCACTACCCGAATCCGCCGGTTGTCGGGGATCTCGGTAAACGCCAGGACGGTCAGGCTGCGAACCGCGCCGCGCAACCAGCCGGCAATCCAGGAACGGATCTCCGGTGCCACCACCAGGATCGCCGCTTGACCGGCTGTCTCCTGGCGGCGCGCCGCGTCCGCAACCGAACGCTGCAACCGTTCCGCCAGCCCGGGCTCCAGTCCAACCGTGCCACCCGAGCTGCCCTGCAGGGACTTATGCAAGAGCTGTTCCAGCGATGGGTCCAGGGCAATCAGTGGCAGCTCATCCTCCGGTCCCACAAGGTCCTGGACGATGGAGCGCGACAGCGCGACGCGCACCGCAGCGGTCAAAGTGCCGGGATCCTGACTCTTCACCCCGTCGTCTGCCAGGGTTTCGGCGATCGTGCGCAGGTCGCGGATCGAGACCTGCTCGGCCAGCAGGTTCTGCAACACCTTCAGCACGATCGAAAGCGACAGCGTCTTGGGCACGAGGTTCTCTACCAGCTTCGGCGAATGCCGCGCCAGCTGATCCAGCAGATGCTGTGCCTCCTCGTGCCCGATCATGCGGTGGGCGTTCTCGCGGAACACCTGCGACAAATGCGTCGCAATCACCGTGGAACAGTCGACTACGGTATAGCCGGCGCCCTGGGCCTGGTCGCGATCCGACGGGTCGATCCACAGGGCATCCAGGTTGAAGGTCGGGTCCTTGGTCGGGGTGCCCGGCACGGTGCCGAAGACCTCGCCTGGATTGATCGCCAGTTCGCGGTCGGGGAATACCTCGGCCTCGGCCACAGTGACCCCCAGCAGGCTGATCCGATAGGCGTTCGGACTGAGCTCCAGGTTGTCGCGGATGTGCACCGGCTGCAGCAGGAAGCCGAGCTCCTGCGACAGCTTGCGGCGCACGCCCTTGATCCGTCCCATCAACTGGCCGTCCTGGGTACGGTCCACCAGCGGGATCAGGCGGTAGCCGACTTCAAGGGAGACCAGATCCACCGGCGGGACATCTTCCCAGGTCAGGTCGCGATCCTCCGAACGCGCCCCGCCCTCGTCTTCCTGCGGGATGCGCTCCACTTCCACCTCGGCCTCGCGGCTCCGGCGCTTGAGCAGATAGGCCCAGCCAAAGATCAGCGCCGCCAGCCCCAGGAACACGGCGTTCGGCATGCCCGGCACGACGCCCAGCGCGCCGATCACGCCACCCGCGACGTACAGGACCCGCGGGTTGGAGAACATCTGCCCGTACACCTGCTGGCCCATGTCCTGGCTGCTGGTCACGCGGGTCACGATGATCGCGGTGGCGGAGGACAGCACCAGCGACGGGATCTGGGCGACGATGCCGTCGCCGATGGTCAGCAATACGTAGTTGGTCGCGGCATCGCCAATCGACATGCCGTGCTGCACCGCACCGATGGTGAGCCCGCCGATGATGTTTACGAACAGGATCAGGATCCCCGCGATGGCATCGCCGCGGACGAACTTGGAGGCACCGTCCATGGAGCCGTAGAAGTCCGCCTCGCTGGCAATCTCCTCGCGGCGCTTGCGCGCCTCTTCCTGAGTCAGGATGCCGGCGTTCAGGTCGGCGTCGATCGCCATCTGCTTGCCGGGCATGGAGTCCAGGGTAAAGCGGGCGCTGACCTCGGACACACGCCCGGCCCCCTTGGTCACCACCACGAAGTTGATGATGATCAGGATCGCGAACACCACCAGCCCCACGGTGTAGTTGCCGCCGACCACGAAGTCGCCGAAGGCCTGGATCACCTTGCCGGCGGCATCCGTGCCGGTGTGGCCTTCCAGCAGGATCACGCGGGTGGAGGCGATGTTCAGCGCCAGGCGCAGCAGCGTGGCGACCAGCAACACGGTCGGGAAGACCGCGAATTCCAGCGGCCGCGGGGTGTACACCGCAACCATGATCACCACCAGCGACAGCGCGATATTGAAGGTGAACAGCACGTCCAGCGCCAGCGGCGGCAGCGGCAGCACCATCATCGAGAGCATCGCGATCAGCAGGATCGGCGCCCCCAGCCCCCACTTGCCCACGTTACCCAGACGGTCAAAGAAGGCCATTAGCGATCCCTCCGCGGGCCGCGTTGCTTGTCGGGATCGAGATAGTCCTCGGGCACTGGAAGGTCATCCGGCATCTGCGCGTCGGCATCGGCCCGCTTGAGCTGGTAGACGTACGCCAGGATGCGCGCCACGGCCACGAACAGACCGTTGGGCACTTCCTGGTTCAGATCGGTGGTGAAATAGATGGCGCGGGCCACGCGCGGGGCCTCGACACGGATGATGGCGTGTTCGTCCCCGACTGCGCGGATCGAGGCGGCCACCTCGTCGACGCCCTTGGCCACCACCTTCGGTGCCGCCATGCGCGAGGCCTCGTAGACGATAGCCACCGCATAGTGGGTCGGGTTGGTGATGATCACGTCGGCCTTGGGGACCTCTTCCATCATTCGCCGCTGCGCCATCTCCTGCTGCAACTGACGGATCTTTTGCTTGACCTCCGGCTTGCCGTCGGTCTCCTTGTACTCGTCCTTGACCTCCTGACGGGTCATGCGCAACTGCTTCTGGTGATTCCACATCTGGAACGGCGCATCAATGGCGGCGACCACGATCAGGGCCGCCGAGACCGCGATGAACGTGCCCAGCACCAGCTGGGCGGCATGGATGATGCCCTGATGGACCGGTTCGTAGCCAAGCATCAGCAGCCGGTCGGAGAAGGTGGCCAGCACGGCGACCGCGACACTGCTGATCAGTACGAACTTGGCGAAGGTCTTGCCGAACTCCATCAGCCCCTGCCAGGAGAAGATTCGCTTGAGGCCCTTCCCGGGATTCAGCTTGGAGACCTTGGGCGCGGCGGCCTTCCAGGAAAAATTGGCCCCGCCGATCACGATCGGCGCGAGTACCGCGGCTACGATCAGTACGCCGAACAACGGGAACAGGGTCTGCAGGGTACGGAAAATCTCCTGGGACAGGTACGGCAACAGCAGCGACGAGTCGTAGGCCATTTCGCGTTCGAAATCCAGGCGACTGCTCATCTGTTCAGTAAGTTGCGCCCCCATGTTCGGGCCGTACATCAGCAGGAAGCTCCCGCCCGCCATCAGCACCAGAAAGGTGCTCAGCTCGCGCGAGCGCGGGACCTGCCCCTTCTCCTTCGCCTCGCGCAGGCGTTTCGGAGTGGGCTCTTCGCTTTTTTCCTGTCCGCTCTCGTTCTCGGCCATCTCAGAAGCCCATCCGGGTCTGCATCAGGTTAAAGCCCTCGAGCATCAGCTCGCCGAAGCGTTCGGGCAGGCCCGGCAGGATCAACATCATCAGTACGAACCCGATCAGGATCATCATCGGGAAACCCACCGCGAAGATGTTGAGTTGCGGGGACGCGCGGGTGATGACCCCCATGGAGATATTCACCAACAAGAGCGAGGCAACCGCCGGCAACGCCACCAGCACCGCTCCCACAAACATCGTGGAGCCGAAGCCCACCAGGGCGTAGAAGGCCTCGGCGTTCAGACCGGTCGGCGCGATCGGCATGGTCTCGAAGCTGGTCAGCATCAGCTCCAGAGCAATCAGATGGCCGTTCATCGCCAGGAACAGGAGGGTCGAGAAGATCACAAAGATGGTGGAAACCACCGGGACCTGCACGCCCTGGGCCGGATCCATGATCGAGGCAAAACCCAGGCCCATGCCCAGTGCGACCACCTCGCCCGCCTGGGTCACGGCCGAGAACACCATTTGCAGGATAAAACCCATGAACACGCCGATCGCGATCTGGTGCAGGGTGACCAGCACGCCCTCCAGGCTGAGCGGATCGATATCCGGCAGGACCGGCCCCTGCATGGCCACGAAGATCGCCAGCAACAGCGCCAGCCCCATGCGCACCCGCGCATTGACCGTATCCGCACCGAAGATCGGCATGGCGACGAGCATGGCGCCAATGCGGGCGAACGGCCACAGGACCGCCCCCACCCACAGCACCAGCTGTTCCGCCGCCAGGGCCATATGCCTACCCCACCATCCCCGGCGCACCCTCGTAGAGGCGCTCGGTGTAGTCGATCAACAACGCCAGCATCCAGTGCCCGCTGATCAGCAGCGCCGCGAACATCGCCAGCAGCTTGGGGATGAACGACAGGGTCATTTCCTGTATCTGGGTCGCTGCCTGCAGCATCCCGATGGTCAGACCCACGGCCAGCGCCGTCAGCAGCGGCGGCGCGGCCAGCAGGACCACCACGGTCAGCGTCTCGCGACCGATATCCACAACGAGTTCGGGGGTCATCGCGCTCTCCTACACGAAGAAACTGGTGGCAAGGGTGTTCATCATCAGCGCCCAGCCGTCCACCAGAACGAACAGCATCACCTTGAACGGCAGCGAGATAATCAGCGGGGAGAGCATCACCATCCCCATCGACATCAGGACCGAGGCCACCACCAGGTCGATGATCAGGAACGGGATCAGGATCAGGAAGCCAATCTGGAATGCGGTCTTGAGCTCGCTGGTAATGAACGCTGGCACCAGCAGGTTCAACGGGATGTCATCCGCCTCCTCGAATCCGTCGATCCCGTTGATCTCGGCAAACATCGCGATATCGCTTTCGCGGGTATGCATCAACATGAACTCGCGCAACGGCTGCACCCCCGCCTCGATCACCTCCTCCGTCCCGATCTCCTCGTTCACGTAGGGCACAAACGCGGTCTCGTAGATCTCGTCGAGCACCGGGGCCATCACGAACAGGGTCAGGAAAAAGGCCAAACCGATCAGGATCTGGTTCGAGGGTGTCTGGGTCGTGCCCAGGCCCTGGCGCAGGATCGCCAGCACCACAATGATCCGGGTGAAGGAGGTCATCATGATCAGGATCGACGGCAGCAGGGTCAGCAGCGTCATCAACAGGATGATCTGCAGCGTGACCGAGTAGGTCTCGCCCCCGTCTCCGTTGGTGGTCACGGTCAGGGCCTCGATGCCCTGCGCCACCTGGGCCCCGGCGAGGCCCGGCAGGAGCAGCAGGCCCAGTGCCAGCGCGAACCGCAGGAACAGCGCCATCACGACTGCCCCCGCTCGCTGCTACCGGGCGGAGCCCGGCGGGTCACGGCGCGCTTGAGTGCGCTGGAGAAATCCGGCGTCTCCCCGGCCGGCGCCACCACCGGCTCGCGCATCGTGTGCAGGGTGCGCATGCCCGAAGGCGCCACGCCCACCAGCACCTGTTCATCGCCCACCTGAACCAGCACCAGACGCTCGCGCGTGCCCACCGAGCGTGCCGCGACGATCTCGATCACCTGCGAGCCGCGGTTCAGTCCGCCCTGGGTCCGGCGCAGGATCCAGCCCAGCACCACAATGGCACCGATCACCAGTACCAGACCGCCGATTAGCTGGGTCAGATAGGCCGCGGCCCCGCCACTGCCACCCTCCGCAAGGGCAGTCAAAGGCCAGAGGGTCCCCGTGACGGCCGCCAGGACGAGGGCCGAACTGCGCGTATTACGTGGATTCATGGCTATTTGAGCTTGCGGATGCGCTCACTGGGGCTGATCACATCGGTCAGCCGGATACCGAACTTCTCGTTGACCACCACGACCTCGCCGTGCGCGATCAGCGTGCCGTTCACCAGCACGTCCAGCGGCTCCCCGGCCAGACGGTCCAGCTCCACCACCGAGCCCTGGTTCAGCTGCAGAAGGTTGCGGATCGGGATGCGCGTGCGACCGATCTCCATGGCGATGGTCACCGGCACGTCCAGCACCATCTCCAGGTTCATCTCCTCGCCGTCGCCCTGCACCACGCCCGACAGTTGTTCCGGCTGCAGCGCCTCCGCGGCCGAATCCGGCTTGTGCTTGCGTTCCTTCTTCTCGGTCTTCGGCGCCGCTTGCGCGGACGCGGCACCCCCACCGCCTTGCGCCTCGTTCAGCAGGGCGTCCGGGTCGGCGGCCTCTTCGTCATCCTTCTGTTCGGCCAGGGCGGACTGTTCCGCCAGAGCGGCCCCCCATTCGTCGGCCAGCGCCTGGTCGTCGCTACCGCCTTCGGTCTCGGCCATGGTTTCAGCGCCCGCGGTATCTTCATCCACGGCCGGGGTGTCCTGTTTGGGATCGTCGGTGTCAGCCATGCTGCGCCCTCTATCGTTTGATAATGCGTTCCGAAACCTGGATCGCATTCATGCCATTGGATACGCCGAACTTCCCGCGGAACATCGGGATGTCTTCGACCTGCAAGGTGATCTTCTCGGGGAGGTCCACCGGGATGATGTCGCCCGGCTGGATATCCAGTAGCTCGCGCACGGTGACCTCGGTCTCCGCCAGCATGGAGCTGATCTCGACCTCGGCGGTCTGGATCTCCTCCTGCAGCGCGTGCATCCAGCGCTGGTCGACGTCGGAGCGATCCGACTGGATGCCGGTATCCAGCTGCTCGCGGATCGGCTCGATCATCGAGTACGGCAGGGTCACGTGCAGGTTGCCGCCGCCCCCGTCGAGCTCGATGTGGAACTCGCTGATGACCACGATCTCGGTCGGCGAGACGATGTTCGCGAACTGCGGGTTGACCTCGGAGTTCAGGAACTCGAACTTCAGCTCCATCACCGGCTGCCAGGCCTTCTGCATATCCTCGAAGGCCCCCTCCAGCACGCCGTGGACGACCTTCATCTCCATCGGGGTGAAGTCTCGTCCCTCGATGCGGGTGTAGTAGCGTCCGTCGCCACCGAAAAAGTTGTCGACCAGGATGAACACCAGCTTGGGATCGAACACGAACAAGCCGGTGCCATGCAGCGGATGCGCCCGCACCAGATTCAGGCTGGTGGGGACAAACAGCGAGTGCATGTACTCGGAGAACTTGGTGATACGCGTGCCGACCACCGAGATCTCGGCCGAGCGGCGCAGTACATTGAACAGACGGACCCGGAGCTGACGCGCAAAGCGCTCGTTGATCATCTCCAGCGTGGGCATGCGCCCACGGACGATGCGATCCTGCGTGGCAAAGTTGAATTCCCGCGCCTCACCGTCACTCGGATACGGGTCTTCGGTCTCGACGTCGCCCTCGTCCACACCATGCAGGAGGGCATCGATCTCGTCCTGGCTGAGGATATCCGTCTGCGCCATAACGGGGCTCCTACTGCATCACCAGTTCGTTGAACAACACGGCCTCGACCGCGTCCGGCGCATCCCGCGAGCGCAGAATCTCGCGGATTGCTTCCTTCAGCTCCTCCGCCAGCGATTCCTTGCCATCCCGCGTATTCAGATCCTCGTAACGCTGTTCCGCCAGGATGCCCAGGATGTCGTTGCGGATCGCCGGCATATGCCGCTCGAACGCCTCGATCACCGGCGCCTCGTGCGTCACCAGGCTCACCTCGGCACGCAGATAGCGGATGCGGCCCGGCGCTTCAATGTTGACAGTCATCGGCTCCAGGCTGGTGTAGAAGCGCTCAGGAGGGCCTTCCACCACCTGTTCGGCAGCCTCGTCGCCCGCAACCAGGAAGAACCAGGCCGCAGCGGCCCCGCCGCCCACCAGCAGAATCACGATCAGCAGCAGCACAAGCAGCTTGCCCATGCCGCCCTTCTTCGGGGTGCCGCCTTCTTCGTCGTCCAGATTGACTTCCTTCTTCGCCATGTCGCACCCGCTATCCGGTAAACCGAGGATTTGCTCTCGGAAAAGACCCTAGCAAGGCCGATGCCAGCATTGGCTTTCTATCGCTTTATCCAATAGTTAGCGACCAGTACTGGAGGGGGAGGAAGGACACTTCCGGGGAAGGAACGGGCGATAACGTCAAGAATCGGCCGCCCGCCGCGCGGGAAAGACGGATTCTTGGCGGCACTCATGGAAGATCGCTACGACAGTGAAAGGGGCCCGATGGGGCAGGTCACGGATACCGCCGGCTGCCCATCGGATAGCGCAAGACCGAGCCCGCGCCGAGCTCGCCTCAGGCAAACAGATCCAGTCGCCGATTCAGCATCGAGAGCGTGCTGCCCTCATTCTCGTTGTCTTCGGCCTCGTCCAGCTCCGAAGCGGTCCCGGCGGCGGTCTGGCGCTCATCCTGCTCGGCCTGCTCCTCGGCCGCCTGGTCGGAGACGGTCGCGTCCTCGAGCATCAGCCCGCTCTCGGCGAGGCTGTCGCGCAAGCGCGGCATGGCCGCCTCCAGCACCTCGCGGGTCACCGGATTGGCGCTGATGAACTGGATGCTTGTGCGGTCACCCTCGACCAGCACCCGAATATCCAGACTGCCCAGCTGCGGGGGATGCAGCTTGAGCTCGGTTCGACCACCCTGTGCCTGGGCGAGCATGCGCACCTGATCGGCCAGCTCGCGGGCCCCATTGGGCTGCTGCAGGAGCCGGGTCAGGTCCAGTCGCGGCAGCGCACGCGCGGCCTCCGCCCCCTCGGCCTGCCCACCGGCGAGAGCCGGCAGGACGCCCCCCAGGGGGTCGGTACGCCCGCGGCGCGACTCGTCGTCCCCGCCCTGGGTCATCCACTGGGCGAGGACATCGAGCACGCCGTCCCGCGACAGTCCGCCCTGCGCGCCCAGCAATTCGGGCTTCAATGCGGCCAGGCCGTCGTGCCCGCCTGCCGCCTGGCTGGCCTCGACAAACAGGCGCATGACAGCTGCAGGCAGGGGCTTGACCGGCAACGCCTGGCCCTCGGCACCCCCGCGGCCAGAGGCGCTCGCCTCCCCACGGGCCGCGTCCATACGCCCCGGTTCCTGCACTGCCGCCATCAGGCTGGCGACCGGCAAGCCCTTGCCCCCCGCCTCGTCGCCCGCGGCGAAACCCTGCCCGTCGAGTAGATCCTGCAGCCGCGCCAGCATGGCTTCCAGATCGAGCCCTTCCAGCTCGTCCCCGGGCACGCCCAGGTTCGCCAGCAAGGCCTCCATCTGCGGCTCCAGAACCGCGAGGAACCCCTCGCCGTCCTTCCCTTTCAGCCCCTTCAGGTCGTCCAGGTCCTGCAGCGATGCCTCGCCGCCCAGCAATTGCAGCAGCGGCAGCATGCCCTGACCGGTGTTCTGTGTCGCGATCATCTCCGAATCCTCGGTGTGCCGGGTGGATCCCCGGGCCCTTGCCCTAATCGATAGTCACGGTCCATTCAAGAACCTTGCCAACGCGACGCTTCCTCGCGCGCATGAGCCTGCCGCGTGGCCCACATATCCTGTTCGGTCTGCTGGCGCCGGGCGCCGTGTTGCGCCGTCTCGGCCTTCCGGCGTTGCAGCAGCTTTTCCAGCGACAGGCTGTTGCGGTGGCGCTCCAGCCACTCCTGGCGCGCGGTCTCCACCTGCGACTCCGCCGCCTGAATGCGCAGGTCCTGTTGCTCCAGCGCCGAGCGCAACTGGTCGCGCATGCCCGCCAACCACTTGAGGGCGTTGGCGTCATCCGGCAGGGTCGCCTGCAGATACTCACGCTGATAGGTTTCCAGGCGCTCGCGCTGACCGGCAATGCCATCCAGTTGCTGCAGACGTTCACCCAGCTGGCGGGTGGCCTCGGTCTCCTCGATCCGGCGCAGGCGCAACAGTCGTTCCAGGCGCTTCGGGTTCATGCCGCCCCGCCAACCAGCGCCAGCAGGTCATCCCGCGCACGGTCAAAGCCGACGGCCTCTTCGCGGCCCTGCGCCAGATACGCCTCCAGGCGCTCGTGCATCGCCACTGCCTCGTCCAAGTGCGGGTCGGCCCCCTTGCGATAGGCCCCGACCGCGATCAGATCGCGATTCTGCATATAGGTGGCGGAGAGGCCGCGGAAGCGTCGCGCCGCCCGCTCGTGTTCCGGCGAGATCAGCGAGGACATTACGCGCGAGACCGATGCACCGACATCGATCGCCGGGTAACGCCCGGTCTCTGCCACCTCGCGCGACAGCACGACATGGCCGTCCAGGATCGCGCGCGCGGCGTCCACAATCGGGTCGTTCTGGTCATCGCCCTCGGCCAGCACGGTGTAGAAGGCGGTAATCGAGCCGCCCCCTACGTCGCCGTTGCCGGCACGCTCCACCAGTTGCGGCAGGCGCGCAAATACCGATGCCGCATAGCCCTTGGAGGCCGGCGGCTCGCCGATCGCCATCGCGATCTCGCGGGCGCCCTGGGCAAAGCGGGTCAGGGAATCCATCAGCAACAGCACGTGCAGGCCCTGGTCGCGGAAATGCTCCGCCACCGCAGTGGCCACCCAGGCCCCGTGCTGGCGCAGCAGCGGCGACTGGTCGGCCGGCACGGCGACCACCACCGTGCGCGTGCGCGATTCCTCGTCGAGAATCTCGTGGATGAACTCGTTCACTTCCCGACCGCGCTCGCCGATCAGCCCGACCACGATCACGTCCGCCGTCGTGTTGCGCGTCATCATCCCCAGCAGCACACTCTTGCCGACCCCGGATCCGGCGAACAGACCGAGGCGCTGACCACGACCCACCGACAGCAGACCATTGATTGCCCGGATCCCCACATCTAGCGGCTCGCGTACCGGTGCGCGTTGCAGCGGGTTGATCGGCCGCCCGGCCAACAGCCCAAAATCATGGGTGCGGATTGGGCCTTTTCCGTCCAGCGGCTGCCCGTTGGCATCGATCACGCGGCCCAGCAGCCCCTCCCCGACCGGAATCTGACGCTGGTTGTCCAGCGGCTCGATGCGCGCGCCGGGCGTCAGGCCCGCCGCGATTTCCTCGGGCATCAGGAACGTGCGTTCATTCTGGAAACCGACGACCTCGGCCGGCACCGTGTCTCCGTTCTCGCCGTGGATCAGCGCGCGCCCCCCAATGGGCAAGCGCAGGCCTTCCGCCTCCAGCGTCAGACCGGTCAGGCGCGACAGGTGACCCTCCGACTGCGGCGGATTGACCCGCTCGACCCGCCCGCGCGACTGCTGTAGACGATCCAGCAAGCCACTACTCAGCCGTTCCCGGCCCTTGCGGCGGACCTCGTCGATCGGGGTACTCATGAATCCTCCGGGGCCGCGCTGTCCACGGAATTGGCGGACTGGTGATCTTCCTCGTCGGGTGCGCCGTCCATCTCCGGATACTCGCCATCCCAGAGGGCTTCCACCGCGTGCTGCAGACGCCGCTCGAGGCTTGCGTCGACACTTGCCGCGCCCGATTCGAGGCGACAGCCGCCGCGCGCCAGGCCCGCGTCCGGGACCCAGGTGATGCGCGCATCCGCCCGCTCACCATAGGCCTCCACCAGCGCCTGGTCCTCCGGGTTCAAGTGCACCCGAACCTCCTGGTTGCGTCCGGGAAGCTGGGCCAATGCCCCTTCCAGGACGGTCCGGATGTGCTCCGGTCGCGTCTCCAGTTCGCTCTGGACGACCTTGCGTGCAAGCGCCGTCACCAGCGCCAGCAACTCCGGCTCCAGGGCATCGGCGGCATCCGCCAGGGGATCAGCAAGGCCGCCGGCCACGGATTCCAGCATGGCGACCGTCTCGCGCAGTTTCTTGTCCTCGCGCGCCCGGGTGGCCTTCTCGGCCTCTTTCTTGCCAAGCTCATGCCCCTCGGCATAACCGCCCTCGAACCCGTTCTTGCGGGCTTCGTCCTCGATCGCCTCGATCTCGGCGGCCGTCGGCAGGCGACGCGGGGGATGGACCCCATTGTCACCAATCTCCGGCGGCTCCCAAAGCGATGCCGCCGCGTCGGTGTAAAGCCTGGCCGCCGGGCCATCGGTCACAACATCGCCTCGCTACCACCGCCACCCAGCACGATATCGCCGTTCTCCGCGAGCCGGCGGGCCACGGACAGGATCTCTTTCTGCGCGCCCTCGACCTCGCTGACCCGGACCGGGCCCTTGGCCTCGAGGTCCTCGCGCAGCATCTCGGCCGCGCGCTTGGACATGTTGCGGAAGATCTTGTCCTTCATGTCGTCGTCGGCACCCTTCATGGCGAGCACCAGCGATTCCGTCTGAATCTCGCGCATCAGCGTCTGGATACCGCGGTCGTCGATCTCCACCAGGTTCTCGAACACGAACATCTCTTCCTCGATGCGCGAACCCAGATCGGAATCGGACTCCTTGATCGTATCCATGATCTCCGCCTCCCGTGAGCCTTCCATCAAGTTCATGATGTTGGCCGCCGAACGCACGCCACCCAGCATCGACGTCTTGCTCGCGGCATTGCCGGAAAGCTGACGGTCGAGGATCTCGTCCAGCTCCTGCAGGGCCTGGGGCTGGACTCCATCCATGGTCGCAATGCGCATCACGATGTCGGACTGCACCCGCGCGGGCAGGTACTGCAGGGTATCCGACGCCTGGTCGGAGTCGAGGTGGGAAAGCACAATCGCCACGATCTGCGGGTGCTCGTTGCGCAGCATGTCGGCAATCGCCCGTGGATCCAGCCACTTGAGGGCCTCGATTCCCTTGGAATTGCGCCCCAGCAGGATGCGGTCGATCAGGCCCGAGGCCTTGTCGCCCAGCGCGCTCTCCATGACGCTGCGCACGTACTCGTCAGCACCCACGCCCAGCGCCGTCTGTTCCTGCACGTGGGTGGAGAATTCATGCAGCGCGGCATTCACGTCACTGCGCGAAATGCGGTCCATGGACGCCATCGCGGTGCCAATCTTCTGCACCTCCTTGGGCCCCATGTGGCGCATGACCTCGGCGGCCGCGTCCTCGCCGAGGCTCATCATGAACACGGCGGCGCGCTCGGCACCTTCCTGTTTGGCGTTCTTGTCAGCGGCCATCGTCACCCAACCACGTCTTCATCACCTGTGCCACGCGCTTGGGGTCCTCGCGGACCATCTCGCGCACCGCCTCCAGATCCATCTCCTGCTGGTCCGGACCCTTGGGGCCGGTCAGCGCAGCCACGGCCGAACCCTCGCCCTGACCCATCCCCATGCCCATGCCCATCTCGCTGCCCGCTGACTCGTCGGTCAGCGCTTCGCGATCTTCCTCGCGCCGCGGCGGCGGCGCCGGCCGCTTCATCAGATGTTTCATCGCCGGACGCACCACCGTCAACAGGATAATCAGAGCCAGCAGCAATGCCGCCACGATCTTGACCACCCCGAGGAACCAGGGTTGTTCCCAGAACGCGATTTCGTCCGCCGCCACCGCCTCGATGGGCGCCTCGAACGGGGCGGTCACTACATTGATCGTATCCCCCCGTTCGGCATTGAATCCAACCGCCTCGCGCACCAGCGCTTCGATGCGTTGCAGTTCCTCCGCATCCCTCGCCACCTGCACGGTCTCGCCGTCCTCGTTGACCTCCTGGCGGAAGTCCACCACCACCGCCGTGGACACGCGTTGCACGCCCCCCGGCATCTCGCGGATATGGTTTATGCGGCGATCCACCTCGTAGTTGCGGGTGATATTGGTGCTGCGGCTGCCCGGGAGCGCCGCGGGCGGGCCCTCACCCTCCTCGCCTTCCTCGCCGACAACCCCACCGGCGGGCGGCTGGTTGGTCAGCGCCCCGGGGACACCCCCGATACCGCCCTCGGGTCCCGTGCGCTCGTCCTCGCGGGTCTGCTCGGACCGCAGGGCAATCGTCTCGGGATCGTACAGTTCCTCGGTGCGCTCGACGCTCGAGAAGTCGATGTCCGCGTTCACCTGCACCCGTACCTTGTCGCGCCCGACGATCGGAATCAGCAGGTCACGGATACGGTCGGTATAGCGGGTCTCCACGTCGCGGGTGAAACTCAGGCGGTCGCCACTACCACCCATGCCCGTCTCGCCGCCATCCTGGGTCAGGAGCGTCCCGCTTTGGTCCACCACGGTGACCCGATCAGGATCCAGATCAGAGGTGCTGGACGCGACCAGATGCACGATCGCACCGACCTGCGACTCGCTCAGGGACCGCCCACCGCGCAGGTGCACGACCACCGACGCGCTGGCCGGGCGCCGATCACGCACGAACACCGACTGCTCACCCTCGGCAATATGCACACGCGCCCGGTCCACCGCATTCAGCGATGCCACGGTACGCGCCAGTTCGCCCTCCATCGCCCGATGGTGGCGCGCCCCCTCGATCATCCGGCTCGTACCCAGGCCGGTATCCTCCTGCAGCAGCTCGAAGCCCATGTCGCCCGAACGTGGCAGGCCTTCGCCGGCCAGCTGCAGCCGCGCACCCGCCACCTCGCCCTGGGGCACCTTCACCTGCCCCGTCGTGGAATCGACCTGATACTGGATACCGGCCTGCGAAAGGACTTGCACGACCTCCGCCGCATCCTCCGCATCCATGCGCGGAAACAACGGTACGTAGGTCGGGCGCAGCGCCCAGTACAGCAGCGCCACGATCACCACAATGGCACCCGCCAGCATGCCGATCAGGGCCAGCTGGCGGCCCGCAGGCATCCCGTTAAACTCCTTGATCCCGCCGGTCACCACCGCGGGCAGGGATTGTGCATCTTCGGCCATCGTCCGTTCTCTCCCTCAGCCCGATCGGCCGATCAGACCTGCATCCGCATGATTTCCTGATATGCCGTCAGCAGACGGTTGCGCACCTGGTTGGTCGCCTCGAAGGCGATGCTCGACTTGCTCATCGCGGTCATCACCTGCGGCAGGCTCACGTTGTCGTCGCCCAGCTCGAAGCGCGTCTGCAGATCGGTCGCCTGCTGCTGCACCTGATTGACACCCCGTAGCGACTCCGTCAGCACGTTCTGGAAGTCCGTGCCGCCGACGCGCTGGGGTTCGCGCGTCTGCTGGGCCGCATTCGTGTTTTCCACGCCGTTGGCTTGCGTCAGTTGACGCATCTGCTGCAGGACGTTCTGGATCTGCATCTCGCTCATGCTCACTACCCCCGGGGCGTCTTGTTACGCCGGCCGACCGACCACGACGGGCCCGTCGTATTTTCGTGTTCGACAGAAACTCTCAAGCAATCCATATGCCAGGCGACTGCACATTAGCCCGACGCGGGCACCGCAAAGCCGTGCTCGCGCAGACGCGCAATCTTGTAACGCAATGTTCTGGGGCTGATTCCCAGCCGGTCGGCGGCCTCCTTGCGCCGCCCGCCGGACTCGCGCAGGACGTTCATGATCACCCGGCTCTCCTGCGTCTGCAGGGTCTGCTCCAGCATCGGTGTCGGGTTCTCGTCATCCGGCTTCGATTGCGCCCCGGTGGTCACCTCGCCGGCCCCGGTACTCCAGGGATTCACCATGTCCGCATCCAGCCAAACCGACTCTGCACTCACCTGCGGATCCGCGTTGTCATGCAATGTGACCGCGCGTTCCATCACGTTCGCCAGTTCGCGCACGTTGCCCGGCCAGTCGTGTTCGCGCAGCCGTCGTTGTGCGCCGTCATCCAGGGTCTGGAGCTGGCCGCCACTCAGGCGTCGGAGCAAGGCCTCGCCCAAGGGCACAATATCTTCTGCACGCTCGCGCAGTGGCGGGATGCACAGGGGAAAGACGTTCAGTCGGTAGTACAGGTCTTCGCGCAAATGCCCTTCGGCCACGGCCGCGCGCAAATCCCGATTGGAGGTCGCGATCACGCGCACGTCCACGCGCTGCGGCCGCCGCCCGCCCAGCGGCTCGACCTCGCGCTCCTGCAGCGCACGCAGCAGCTTTGCCTGCAAATGCACCGGGATCTCCGTCACTTCGTCCAGCAGCAATGTGCCGCCGTCGGCCCGCACAAACTTGCCCGGTCGCGCCTCGACCGCGCCGGTAAAGGCGCCCTTGGCATGCCCGAAGAGCATCGCCTCGAGCATCGCCTCGGGCAGTGCGGCGCAGTTGATCGCTTCGAATGGTCCCCGTCGCCGCGGCGAGCGCGCGTGCAGCTGCCGCGCCAGGACCTCCTTGCCCACCCCCGACTCACCGGTAACGAAGACGGTTGCCGTGCTGCCGGCAATGCGCGTCACGAAGCGATCGATGCCGCGCATCACGGGACTGCGTGTCACCAATGCAGGGACCTCGAGCGACGGCTCCGGCCGCACTCGCGGACGCAGCCACCCGGCCAGCTCGTCCGCCATCCGCGGGAGCGCGAAGTGCGCCTCCAGCCCGTGTCGCATCGCAGCCAGTTCCTGATCCTGGCTTGCGTCGCGGCTGACTGCCGCCAGTGCTGCCGTGGCTTGGCTCAGGGCATCCCGGGACACGTCCGCAGGATGCGCCAGCAGGATGACCACCGGGGCGGACACCTCCAGGGATTGCACCAGCGCGTCGGCAGTACACGTCTGCAGACGCACCCGCGGGATCGTGGCCAGCACCTGGACCACGGCCTCTCGCAGTTCGGGTTCGGCATCCACCAGCAGGATCGTGGCTCGCGACATGAAGGTCTTCCCGTATCGATTCGGGAAAGATCTAGCAAACATCGCGCCACCAAGGCAGGCGATTGGTTTATAGAGGGTTTTTCTGGATCGGCCCGGGATCCGTCAAGCCTATGACGCGGGGGTTGCCCATCTCGGATCCATCGAGTGACGGGATTCCGTCCACTTGAGCACACCGATTTCCGGGCGCGTTCACGCCCGCATTCGCGTCTTCTCAGGCCTTGCCCAGGCCGAACTTGCGCATGCGCTCAACCAGGGTGGTCCGCCGCATGCCCAGACGCCGCGCGGCGCGCGCCACCACGTGCCCGGTCTCGTCCAGGGCACGGGTGATCATGTCGCGCTCGAGGTCGTTGAGGAAGCTGCGCAGATCGACGCCCTCCGGTGGCAGACCACCGGCCAGCAGGTTGGCGCCCGCAGCGGAACCGCCTTCGAAACCATTCGGCGTAGTCGGCGGCAGGGTCAGATCCTCGATTCCATCCGGACGCACCCGCGGTGGCAGCTGCGCCAGGTCCACCGGTAGATCCGGATAGATGATCGCAAGCTGCTCCAGGAGGTTCGCCAGCTCGCGGATATTCCCCGGCCACGCTAGTTGCCCCAGGTGGGCAACCACCATAGGGGTCAGGTGGGCGGGGGCCATGCCCTGGTCGCGCAGCCGGTCTTCCAGAGCGGCGATCAGCAGCGGCATATCGCTGGTGCGTTCGCGCAGGGGTGGCAGCTCGATCGGGAATACACTCAAGCGGAAGAAAAGATCCTGCCGGAAGCTGCCATCCGCCACCGCATCATCCAGATTCCGGTGGGTGGCCGCGATGATTCGCGCGCGGGCCGGGATCGATTTGTTGGAACCGACCCGCTCGAACACCCGCTCCTGCAGTACGCGTAGCAGTTTCACCTGCATCGGCAAGGGCATGTCGCCGATCTCGTCGAGAAACAGCGTGCCATCCTCGGCCAGTTCAAACCGGCCGGCGCGCGCGGTGAAGGCGCCCGTAAACGCGCCCTTCTCGTGGCCGAACAGCTCGCTTTCCAGCAGATCCGCGGGGATGGCGCCACAGTTGACTGCCACGAACGGCTTGTCCGCGCGGTCGGAGGCGTTGTGGATCGCGCGGGCCACGACCTCCTTGCCGGATCCGGTCTCGCCCAGGATCAGCGCCGTGGCATCGGTCCGCGCCACTTGCCCGACCAGGCGCTTGACCGCCTGCATGGTCGGATGCGACCCGACCAGCCCGGGGATATCGTCGTACCCCGGCTCGCGACCGAAGCGCAGCCACTGAAGGACCTGAGAAACCCGGCCAATCGAGAGCGGATGCTCGACGATGCAATCCACCCCGTTGGCCTGCACCTGGCCACCGTCAGTCGGTTGCACGACAACCGGTGCCAGATTCCCGCGCGGCTCCTGCAGGCGCGCGGAGAGTTCGGCGGCAGGTCCGCAAAGCCACACGGCTGCGGCGGGCGTGCCGTCCATCAGATCAGTCGGGTTGGAGTGGGTCTCGGCCTCGCAACCAAGGCAGTTCAGGATCGCCCGTGTTGCGTCCGCGGCTCCCGCATCGCCGCTGAGTGCAATGCGCATGGCCTGTTGTTGTTCCCCCGGATCCCGCATCTGTGCCCCGATTGCCGCGATCGGATGCGCCCACCCGAGAAAAGTCCGGGCCGACATCCAATGGTGTGATCGAGTTCGCAGTATCGAGCTTATTTGTGATTGCCGTCAACTTTCTGGCGTTTCCCGGCGACCTCGCGGCGATGCAACCGAAAGATCCAGCGACCGATCGCCTCTTCCAGGGGACCTTCAATCCCTGTCCAGCGAGTCATCTGCAGGCCTCCACGGGTTGTCGGAGTCTCGACACCCAGAACGCACGGCTGGGGCAACAGGCGACTGAGATAGACCTCCACGCGGTCACAATCCTCCGGCAGCGTGCCCGCTGGCAGCACAATCCCGTGGCCACTGAGCGTCGCCTCCACCGGATCCGGGCGCTCGGGGTGGAGTGACTCCGCGACCAGATGCAACAACAGATCCAGCTTGTGTTCCAGACGCTGCACCTCGGGCGAGGACTCGTCCTCGTGCGGCATCGCTCCGCGCGGGTGCGCGTCGTCGAACAGGTCCAGGCTCTCGATCAGGCGCTGCGCCAGCACAGGATCGGTGGCGGACCGGACCGACGGACCAATCATCAGCGCGGTCGTCACACGCAGGTCATCTCCGAGAAACTCGTCCTGACTGGCGTCATCCATGTGCGCTCCCGCCTCCCTCGTCGCCGGAACAAATGTTTCCGTTATAGACCATGGCGGGCTTCAGCCGACGAACACCCGGGCATTGCGGAACAGCCGCAACCACGGGCCCTCCTCGCCCCAGTCCGCCGGGTGCCAGCTGTGCTGCACGCTGCGGAACACGCGTTCCGGATGCGGCATCATGATCAGCGCGCGCCCATCCTCACTCGCGAAGCCGGTGGCCCCGCCGGCAGAGCCATTCGGATTGGCCGGATAAACCGTCGCCGGGGTGTCATCGGCCTCCACGTAGCGCAGGGTGGCCTGATCATGGACCGGCACACCATTAGCGTAACGGGTGCGTCCCTCGCCATGCGAGACCACGACCGGCAGCACCGAGCCGGCCATTCCGTCGAGCAGCACGGCCGGGCCCGGCTCGATGCGCACCTGCGACAGGCGCGCCTCGAACTGCTCGGAACGGTTGCGCACAAAGCGTGGCCAGTGATCGGCTCCCGGGATCAGCGGGGCGAGATGCGAAAGCATCTGACAGCCGTTGCAGACCCCCAGCGTGAAGGTCTCGGGACGCTCGAAGAATCCCTGGAAGGCATCCCGCAGAGCCGGATGATTCAGGATCGTCTGCGCCCAGCCGCCGCCGGCACCCAGAACGTCGCCGTAGGAAAACCCGCCGCAGACGGCCATCCCCTGCATCGAGCCCAGATCCTGGCGCCCATCCAGCAGGTCAGTCATGTGCACGTCCACCGGGGCAAACCCGGCGCGCTCGAACGCCGCCGCCATCTCCAGCTGCCCGTTGACCCCCTGCTCGCGCAGGATCGCAATGCGCGGACGTTCGCCGCGCGCGATCATCGGGGCGGCCACATCCTCGGCCGGATCGAAATTCACCCGTGGCTGCAGACCGCCATCGGCATCCACCCGCGCGAGCTCCTCGTCGGCACACTCCGGATCATCGCGCAGCCGCTGCATCCGCGCCGAGGTCTCCTGCCACTGACGCTGCAGACCGGCACGGTCACCGGTGTACAGATCCCGCCCGTCCTGGCGGATGGCGATCTGTTCGTCCTCGCGCAGGCGCGCCACCGGGTGCAGGTGCGCCTCCAGCCCCGCCTCCGCGAAGGCGTCGCGCAGCGCGGACTCGGCACCCGCAGCCATCTGGACCACCGCACCCAGTTCCTCGTTGAACAGCCAGGCCGCTACCGGCTGTCCGCCAGGGATCTCCACATCGAGCCCACAGCGCCCGGCAAAGGCCATCTCCAGCAATGTGGTGACCAGTCCGCCGTCGGAGCGGTCATGGTAGGCGCGCAACAGGCCGTTGCGGCGCAGGGTGCCGATGGCGTCGAAGAAGGCGCGCAGACGGGCGGCATCCACCAGGTCCGGGGCGGTCTCGCCGATATGTCCGTAGCCCTGGGCCAGCGCCGAGCCCCCCATGCGCGCGCGACCCTCGCCCAGATCGATCAGCCACAGTCGATCGTCCGCAGCCGGATCCGGCTGCGGCGTCAGGGTCCGGCGCGCATCCGCGACCCGGGCAAAGCCCGAGACGATCAGCGATACCGGTGCGTGCATGTGCCGCGCCTGCCCGTCCTCGGTCTCCCATACCGTGCGCATGGACAGCGAGTCCTTGCCCACCGGGATCGATATCCCCAGCGCCGGACACAGGTCCTCGGCAATGGCGCGCACGGTGTCGAACAGGTTGGCGTCCTCGCCCGGTACCCCGGCGGCGGCCATCCAGTTGGCCGAAAGGCGAATCGCATCCGTACCGTCGATATCGGCCCCGGCCAGGTTGGTCACCACCTCGCCGATGGCCATGCGCCCGGAGGCCGGCGCCGACAGGATCGCCAGCGGCGTGCGCTCGCCCATCGCCATCGCCTCGCCGGTATAACCATCGAAATCCGTCAGCGTGACGGCGCAGTCCGCCACCGGCACCTGCCAGGGACCGACCATCTGGTCGCGCGCGACCAGCCCTCCCACGCTGCGATCCCCGATCGTGATCAGGAAGTGCTTGGCCGCGACCGAAGGCATGTGCAGCACGCGCTCCAGTGCCTCCGCCAACGGACAGGCCTCGGGATCGAAGTCCGTCACCGGCGGCGCCCGGCGGCGGTCCTCGCGGGTCATCAACGGCATCTTGCCCAGCAACATGCCCATGGGCATATCCACCGGCGGCTCGTGGAACAGGTCGTCCTCGACCTTCAGGTGCCCCTCGTCCGTGGCCTCGCCCACCACCGCGAACGGGGCGCGCTCACGCGCCGCCAGGGTACGGAAGGTCTCCAGATGTTCGCGGGCAATCGCCAGCACGTAGCGTTCCTGTGCCTCGTTGCACCACAGCTCCATCGGCGACAGACCCGGCTCGGCCGTCGGCAGGTCGCGCAACTGGATCACCCCACCGCGCCCGGCGTCGTCCAGGATCTCCGGAATGGCGTTGGACAACCCGCCCGCGCCCACATCGTGGATCGACAGGATGGGGTTGCCGGCCCCCAGGGCCGTGCACCGGTCGATCACTTCCTGGCAGCGCCGCTCCATCTCGGGGTTGCCACGCTGCACCGAGGCGAAGTCCAGCTGCTCCGAACTCGCCCCGCTCGCCATGGACGAGGCCGCCCCGCCGCCCAGACCGATCAGCATCGCCGGGCCACCCAGGACGACGATCGGGGTACCGGCCGGCACATCCTGCTTGTGCACGTGCTCGCCCCGGATCGACCCGACCCCACCGGCCAGCATGATCGGCTTGTGATAGCCGTACAGGGTCTCGCCGCCCGCGGCATCCGGCAGTGCCATCTCCAGGGTACGGAAGTAGCCAGCCAGCGCCGGCCGCCCGAACTCGTTATTAAAGGCAGCCGCGCCGATCGGGCCATCCAGCATGATCTGGCGCGCGCTCTCGATCCGGCCAGGGCGGCCAAAATCCCGCTCCCAGGGCTGTTCGAAGCCGGGAATGCGCAGGTTGGACACGGAGAACCCGGTCAGCCCTGCCTTGGGCTTGGACCCCTGTCCCGTCGCGCCCTCGTCGCGGATCTCGCCACCGGAGCCGGTGGCAGCCCCGGGAAACGGGGAGATCGCGGTCGGATGGTTATGCGTCTCGACCTTCATCAGGATCGCCAGATCCAGCGCCTCGCGACGATACTCGCCGGTAATTGCATCCGGCATCAGGCGCGTCCCTTCATGCCCGGCGATGACCGATGCGTTATCACTATAGGCGGACAGCACGCCCTCGGGATGGCGCGCATGGGTCTGGCGAATCATCCCGAACAGCGTGCGCTCGTCGGCCTCGCCGTCCAGCACCCAGGCGGCATTGAAGATCTTGTGCCGGCAGTGTTCCGAGTTGGCCTGCGCGAACATCATCAGTTCGGCATCGGTCGGCGCGCGCCCCAGCGCGGAGAACCCATCGGCCAGGTAATCGATCTCGTCCGGGGACAGCGCCAGGCCCAGCTCGCCATTCGCGCGCTCCAGCGCCGCGCGGGCATCCTCGCCGAGCTCCACACGCCCCAGCGACCGTGGCGTCTCGTGGTGAAAGAGTTGGGCCGCGGCCGCCGGATCCTCGATCACCGCGTCGGTCATGCGATCATGGAGCAGGTCGGCCAGCGCCTCCAAATCGGCCCTCGCCGCTGCTTCGCCCCCGATCTGCCAGTGGATGCCGCGCTCGATGCGCTCGACCGCGTCCTCCAGCCCGGCATGGTGGGCAATCTCGGTGGCCTTGGACGACCACGGGCTGATCGTGCCAAAGCGCGGGATCACCACCAGTTCGCGTTGCACCGCAAACTCGGGGGCCTCCCAGGCATCGCCCTCGCGCAGCAGGCGCGCCAGCACTGCCTCCTCGTCCGGACTCAGCCGACGGCGAGTCGCCACGAAATAGATGAACCGTGCCGCCAGCGGGCCGGCACCCGGTACGCTTGCCCGCAGCCCTGCCTCCAGAGCCCGCAGCCGAAACGGCGAGACCGCCGCGCCCCCTTCCACAACCCGCATTACGCTTCCTCGAAACCGGACGTACCGAAAGCCGCGCATTGTACCGGAGGCGCCTGCCGCGCGGGACCGGTACGTGACAGCAATTGCGCTGGTTGGGGAACTCCCGATGCGTTACCCTGTCCATGTAGTACTTGGGGGCGACATGGCTTCGACGCGGGTCGCGAAACCTGAGGTGCATGCCGAGGCTGTAGTGGACCTCGTTAAAACCACTGCAAAAAAATAGTTGCCAACGACGACAACTACGCACTCGCCGCTTAAAAACCGGTAGATGCCGTCCGACTGGAGCCGTGCTTATGCGTCCAGTATCGGGCGTCGACTCTCATAAGATCGTGGTGAAGCGCGCCCGGCGTGGACCCATTAAAACTCAACCGGGATCGCCAGCTACATGCCCTGACTGTCGGGTGGTCGCTGGTTAAACTAAAAGACAGAATAAGCATGTAGAGCCGAAGGCGGAGGTCCTGCGGACGCGGGTTCGATTCCCGCCGCCTCCACCAATTTAGATCGACCAATCAAGCGCCTACGGGCGCTTTTTTGTTTGTATTCGAGGAATACGCATGGCCGTCTACCAGGACACCCTGACCCAGCAGACCCGCGGACGCGGCACCCTGAACATTACTCAGGCGGTCGAGCACATTGTGCGCGCCTCCGGCATTACCACCGGCACCTGTCACGTCTTCCAGCATCACACCAGCGCCTCCCTGCTGGTCACCGAGAACGCCGATCCCGACGTCCGCCACGACCTGGAGACCCTGATCGCACGCATGGCCCCGGACGGCGACCCCGCCTACCGCCACGACATGGAAGGCGACGACGACATGGCCGCCCACGCCCGCGCCATGCTCACGCACAACGACCTGACCGTGCCGGTCGGCCAGGGCCGCCTGATCCTCGGCACCTGGCAGGGCCTCTTCCTCTGGGAGCACCGCTACGCCGCCCACACGCGCAAGCTCACGATTACGGTCCAGGGCGAATAGAAGCCGAGTCAGCCCCGCTCGACATGCAACGTAATCATCTCCCTCCGGACCTCATCAACGCGCACCCGGATCGGCGAATGCCGCGAGGCCCGGAAAGGCTTGAAACACGAAACTCAGACCAGAATCAGCAGCGTCGCCAGCCCCAGGAATGACAGGAATCCGACCACGTCGGTGACGGTCGTCAGGATGACCGCTCCGGAAAGTGCGGGGTCCATGCCGAGGCGTTTCAAGGTCAGCGGTATGGTGATCCCGGCCACGTTGGCCACCGTCATGTTGATGATGATCGCCAGCGTGATGATGAAGCTGATCGCCAGGTCCTGGAACCACAAATGGGCCACCAGGCCGACAACCAATGCCCAGATAATCCCGTTGGCCAGGCCGACCCACAGCTCCTTATTCAAGAGCCACCAGCGATTCGTACCGGCGATTTGACCCATGGCCAGGCCACGGATGACCACAGTCAGGGTCTGGCTCCCGGCAATACCCCCCATGCTGGCCACAACGGGCATGAGTACCGCCAGGGCGACGACCTGCGAGAGCACGGCCTCGAACTGGCCAATAACGTAGGCGGCCAGAAAGGCCGTTGCCAGATTGATGCCGAGCCAAATACCCCGACTGCGAATACTGAACCGGATCGGTGCGAACAGCTCGCCTTCTTCCTTGACCCCGGCCATCCCGAGCAGGGTCGCGTCCGCATCCTCGCGCACGATCTCCATGATGTGGCTCATGTTCAGCTGACCCACGAGGACGCCTTCGGCGTCTACCACGGGCGCAAACGGAAGTTCCCGGGCACGCAGGATGGTTGCCGCCTTGCGGATATCCATGGTGTCGAGCAGGCACGTCGGCATGTACATGAAATCGGCAACCGTCCTTTTTTGATGGTTGCGCACGAGGTCGACCAGACGTAGCGAGCCAACGAGGCGGGCATCCTTGTCCGTGACCAGCAATTCCTGCGACTCGCTGTCCAGCGAGTGACTAATGCGTACAAACCGTTGAACGGCCTCGAGTGTTACATCCGGTTTCACATTGGTGGTTTCGGGATCCATGTAACGCCCGACCGCATCGTCATCGTAGCCATGAAGCGTCGTGACATGGTGTCGCACTCCCGCGGCCAGCGTTTCGATCACGGACTCGCGGATCGGATCGTCGATCGTGTCCAGGAGCTCCGCCACCGTTTCCGGTGGAAGATCCTGCGCCAAGGCCGTGACCTCCTCGACCTGCATGTCCGCCATCAAATGCTCGCGGGCATCCACGCCGACTTCGGCCAATACCTCCCCGCGCTGGTCTTGAGGTATGCAGGACCAGATGCGTTCCCGCTCGCGGAATGGAAACGATTCCAGCAACAAGGCGATGGCCTGTTCGTCCAGCCCTTCCAGGAAGTCGCAGACAGCGGCTTGGGAGTCGGATTCGGCGAGCTGCGCCTGCAGGCCAAGCAACAACTCTTCGATCGTGGCGGAACCGTCACTGGCCAGAACTGAAGTCTCCCGTTGCGGATCAGGGGCGTCTTCGGTGGCGGGAGTCATTAGCAGGCCTCTTCAGTCCAGGTGCAGGGGGCCCGACCGCAACCCTCTCCTGCGGTCCTGGCATATGGTACATGGCCACCGCCCGGCCCGACGGGTGACCGCCAGGGTCGGACCACGGTAACCACCTGACTCCACGTCTTTTATGCCCACAAAAACCGCCCAGTGGGACGCTTATCCGTGCAATTTCGGACGCAAAACGGCCGCGTCAGGGCGAGTACATCCAACTCAGCCCCGCTCGACATGCACGGTGATCTCCTCGCGGTCGTGGTAGAGCTGGCGCGCCCGCATCTGGTGGGCGATCCGGGCGTCCAGAAGGCGCTCCTCGATGTGGTCGAGGCAGTCGTATACGGTCTGCCAGCGCTGTTTCATCGGCAGCTTGAGATTGAAGATGGCCTCGCGGCACCAGCCGGCCTCCAGCCAGTCCGCCATGCGTGCGGCCACCCGCGAGGGCTTGTCCACGATGTCGCAGACCAGCCAGGTGACCGATTTCGGTGGCACCCAGGAGAAGGCGTCCTCGCGGTGGTGCTCCACCTGGGTGGTTGCCATCAACGGGGCATCCATCGGCCCGTTATCTACGGCATGCACGTACATGCCGCGCCGCACCAACTGCCAGGTCCAGCCGCCCGGGGCTGCCCCCAGGTCCACGGCCTGCATGCCCTGCGCCAGGCGCGCGTCCCAGGCATCCCGCGGGATGAAGGTGTGCCAGGCCTCCTCCAACTTCAGGGTCGACCGGCTGGGTGCTTCGCGCGGCGAGCGCAGGTGCAGGATCCCGCCCGGCCACTCGCTGCGCTCGCCGGGCCGGCTAAGGCCCAGTTGCACGCAGTCGCCGGAGTGCCAGAACACATGCAGGCGCAGCCCGCCTGCCTGCGCCCGCAGTACCCCGCGTTTGCGCAGGACGGAGGCCAGCGGGCGTTCCACGGCCTTGATCAACCGGCGCAGGCCCTTGCCCTCGTTGGTATCGGGCATCTCGTGCCAGATGGAATCCACCGGGCATCCGGCTGCAAACGCCTGTTCGATGATGGGCGTCAGCCGATCCGCGCGATCCAGGCCCTCGAGTGCGGGCAACGCCGGAAACACCTGCCGCGCAAAGATCAATTCCTCGAACGGTAATGCGCGCGCCAGCGCCTCCACCGTGCAGCCGGCCGGCTCGAAATGGACGTACCCGCTGCCGGGCTGCACCCGCGCAAAACCACCCAGCCCCGCGCGCGCTGCGCGGTCGGTCAGCTCGGCCGTCAGGTCCGCCTCGAAGCCCGCGCGACAATACAGCAGCAGGCCGGAAAAGCCTGATCCGCTCGTTCCCATCCCAGAACCCCTCTCCCACACACAAAAAAGCCGCCGCACACCCCAATGGTGCACGGCGGCTGCGAGACTACCCGGACCGCTTGCGCGGGCCAAGCCAAACGCCGATCAGCGATCCAGGCCAGGATCACCCGCGACGTTCTTCAGCTTCGGCAGGTAGGGCTTGCCGGGGCTGATGGTGTCGCGATCGCGCAGATACCCGGCGACCACATCCCATACCGGATCGGTATCCAGCGGCTCGTGGACATTGGCCCAGCCGGCGACCACGTAGTTCTTGTCCGGGTCCAGCGGCTCACCGTTGATGTGCATGTCGCTGATACGGCTACCCATCGATTCGTGCGGATCGATGGTGTATTCGATGCCGGAGGTCCGCACCATGTCCCCGCCGCGGTGATGGTAGGGATTGGCATTGAAGATCGAGTTGGCCACGTCCTCCAGGGCATTCTTCAGTTGGGCACCGGTCATCTCGTTGCGCTGCGTCTCCGAGTAGGTGGTCGCGGTCTGCGTCATCAACTCCTCGAAGGTGATGGGCGAACCCGGCAGGACGCTAATGCCCCAGCGGAAGCCGGGCGACAGGGCCACCTCGGCATCCATTTCCTTGATCATCGCATCCATGATGACCTCGTCGAAGGTACCGTTGAAGTTGCCGCGGCGGTAAAGAACACCGTCGGTTACGGCCAGTTCTTCATTCAGTTTGTCCTCATAGGGCTCGCGCACCGAGCGGATGTGCTCCTCCATCTCGGCATCCGCCTCGATCAGGTTGGAGAACACCGGCAGCAGCGTGAACTTGTAGTCGCGGATGCCGCTGTCGGTCACGTCGAGATCCATCACGCCAAGGAACTTGCCATTGGAACCGGCATTGGTGACCAGCGTGGTCTCGCCGCCGGCATTCTCGATCTCCATCGCGCCCGGCACCGCGTCATGCGTGTGCCCGCCCATGATGATGTCCACATCGCGCAGGCGACGGGCCATCTCCATGTCGGTGACCATCCCGTTGTGCGACAGGATCGCCACCACCTTGGCGCCCTTCTCGCGGCACTCGTCGATCATGCGCTGCATGTTCTCGTCGCGGATGCCGAAGCTCCAGTCCGGGAACATGTAGTCGGGGTTGGCCACGGATGTATAGGGAAACGCCTGGCCGATCACGGCGACCGGCACGCCATTCATCTCGCGGATGGTATAGGGCTCGAACACCGGGTCGCCCCAGTCGCGATCCTCGATGTTCTGCGCCAGGAACTCGATGTTGTTGGGTTTGAAGTCGTTTTCGATGATCTCCATCACCCGCTCGTCGCCGAAGGTGAACTCCCAGTGGCCGACCATGATGTCCACGCCCAGCAGTTTCTGCGCATCGACCATGTCCTGCCCGTTCGTCCACAGCGACGTGGCGGAGCCCTGCCAGGTATCGCCACCATCCAGCAGCAGGGAATTCGGGCGATCCGCGCGCAGCTTCTGGATCAGCGTGGACAGATGGGAGAACCCACCCAGACGACCGTATTTCTCGGCCGCATACTTGAAGTCCATATGGGTGACAGCATGCGCCAGCGGCGTGCCCGGCTGGATATCGAAATATTCCAGCATTTCCTTGCCGGCCAGCACTGGCGGCTTGCCCTGCATATCGCCCACGCCGATGTTCACGTCCGGCTCGCGGAAGTGCACCGGTTTCAGCTGCGCGTGGCAGTCGGTGTAGTGCAGCAGCGACACGTTGCCGAATTTCGGCAGGTCGTACATGTTCGCATCGGCCGGCTTCCAGGACCCCTTCTCGCCTGCCCAGGCATTCATCGAGAAGCCGGCGGCACTGGCCGCGACCATGGCTTCGAGAAACTCTCTGCGCGTGAGACTCATATGGATCTCCTTGGTGGCTTGGTTTTATCCGGGACGCCAATCGCACCCCTTACCAAGCTCCCGACGCACGGCCACCGCGAATGTTCCCCGAACCGGGCGGGGGAATGCGCACAACAAAAGCGTATTTTCGCGCTGTTTGATGGAGATCGGGAGGAAAACACGCCATTTCCTGAGTGTTGGCGAATTTCCATCTTTTTGCCACGCCCGTCACATTTCGCACCGGTGCAGACACAAAAAAGCCTGCTATCCGGAGATAGCAGGCCAAGACGCGACATACACCGTCGGAAGCAATCGGCCCGCAGCGCACGCTGGGGGATCGTGCATCCCTTGCTGGGCCGAGGATCGGATCCGACGATCTCAGGCTAGTCAGCCTTCCGACGGTCTTTCTTGATCCAGATCAATGTATACGGCGATCCGTTTGCTGCGCTTGCGCACCGCGGCTGGCAGGCGGCGACCTCAGGCCCCGTACTTTCCCTGGGCCGCCAGCCCGTTGTCCCGGGCGCGCTCGAACACCGTCTGCTGGGCCTTCTCGAAATTGGCGGCGGGATCCTTGCCCCAAAGCTCCATCGCGGCCTGCTGCATGCCACGGCCATAGGAGAAGGACAGCGGCCACGGTGTCCCACCGATCTGGTTCATGGCGTCCAGGTGGTTGGTGGCATCGGCGTCGCTCTGCCCGCCCGAGAGGAACACCACCCCTGGCAGGATCGCCGGCACGGCGGATTCCAGGCAGCGCAGGGTCGCATGGGCGACGTCCTCGACACTGGCCTGCTCGGGGCAGTCCTTGCCCGGCAGCACCATGCTGGCCTTGAGGATGGTGCCCTCGAGCAGCACGTGATGCTCGTACAGCGCCCGGAACACGGCCCGTTGGGTCGCCTCGGTCACGCCGTAACAGGTCTCGATGTCATGGTCGCCATCCATCAGGACCTCGGGCTCCACGATCGGCACGATCCCGTGCTCCTGGCACAGTGCGGCATACCGTGCCAGGGCATGCGCATTCGACTCGATGCAGGTATCCGTGGGCATGGTCTCGCCAATGGTGATGACCGCGCGCCATTTGGCGAACCGGGCCCCCATCCGCGCGTACTCCTCGAGCCGCTCGCGCAGTCCGTCCAGGCCCTCGGTCACCTTCTCCCCGGGAAAGCCGGCCAGATCCTTCGCGCCGGTATCGACCTTGATGCCGGGCAGGATGCCGGCCTCGTTCATCACGTCCACGAACGGCTTGCCGTCACGGGTGGACTGGCGAAGCGTCTCGTCATACAGGATCGCGCCCGAGATGTACTCCTTCAGCTTCGGCGTCGTCAGCAACAGCTCGCGGTACGTGCGGCGGTTCTCCTCGGTATTCTCGACACCGACCGCGCCCAGGCGCTTGGCAATCGTCCCCGTCGATTCATCAATGGCGATGATGCCCTTGCCGGGGGCCACCATCGCTTCGGCCGTCTCTACCAACTGATCGATCTTCATGCCTGCTCCTTGGGTTTCTGCGTGGGACTGCCTTCGAAGAGTAGTCACCCTCCGCGGGTTCTTCCAACCCGACAGGGAAAACCCCACCACAGTTTCCGGAACAGCACGAAAGGCCGTGTGCACGGCGCACGAAAACCGCTCAGGCGTACTCGCCCGCGGCGTGTCCGGAGGCCCAAGCCCACTGGAAGTTGTGGCCACCCAGGTGCCCGGTTACATCCACCACCTCGCCAATGAAGTAAAGGCCCGGGATCGTCCGGCACTCCATCGTCTTGGATGACAGCGCAGCGGTATCCACCCCGCCCAGGGTGACCTCCGCCGTACGATAACCCTCGGTCCCTGCGGGCCACACCGTCCATGGCTGACAAGCGGCCACTACCTGCTCGATATCCGCGTTGCTCAAGTGCTCCAGCGCCCGGTTCTCCACCCACAGCTCGCACCAGCGCTGCGCAACCCGGCGCGTCAGCTGCTCGCCCAACACACTCTTGAGCTCCAGCTTCGGTCGCTGTTCGCGCAGTTCGCGCAAATGCGCCGCCAGATCCATGCCCGGGAACAGGTCGATCGCCACCGCTTGCCCCTCCTCCCAGTAGGACGACGCCTGCAACACCGCCGGCCCGCTCAGCCCCCGATGCGTAAACAGCAGATTCTCCCGAAACCCCATGCCCCCGGCCGTCGTCACCGTATCCAGCGCCACACCCGAAAGCCCCTCCAGCTCCTCCAGGGGCCGCCCGCTCAGGGTGAACGGCACCAGGGCCGGACGGGTTGGCTGCACCGGCAGCCCCAGCGAACGCGCAAGGTCCAGCCCGAATCCGGTGGCCCCCATGCGCGGGATGGAATAGCCGCCCGTGGCGATCACCAGCGACTCGCAGGCAATGGCCTCCGCACCGGCCTTCAGGCGGTGCGGCGTGCCCGTTTCCACATCCGTCACCGGCGTGTCGGTGCGCACCGTGACACCGGCCGCCGCGCACTCGTCCAGCAGCATCTGCACGATGTCCTTCGACGAATGGTCGCAGAATAGCTGGCCCAGCTTCTTCTCGTGGTACGGAATGCCGTGCTTTTCCACCAGGCCGATAAAGTCCCACTGGCTGTAGCGGCTGAGCGCGGACTTCACGAAATGCGGGTTCGCGGAGATGAAATTCTCCGGCTCGCAGTACATGTTGGTGAAGTTGCAGCGGCCGCCGCCCGACATCAGGATCTTCTTCCCGACCCGGTTGGCGTGGTCCAGTACCAGCACCCGGCGCCCGCGGTCGCCCGCCGTCAGGGCACACATCAGCCCGGCTGCCCCGCCCCCGATCACGACCACATCGAAATGCTTCGCCGCCTCACTCATGGCGCGCGCTGCGGCTCGAACCGGGAGTCGGGCGTCGTCCCCGGCACAATCAGCGCACCCACTCCTTGCGCACCACCAGGGTCTGCGCGATCAGGTCATGCAAGGCCTGCCGACGCTTGGTAAAGGCCACCATGATGTAGCCGATCATCAGGATCAGCCCGGACAGGATGGTCGCGAAATGCCGCCCGGTCGCACGCAGGAACGAGATCCGCTCGCCCTGGAAGTCCACCACCCGCAGCCCGAACACCATCTTGCCCAGCGTCGCCTGGTATTGGGAGCTGTGCATGCCGGCCCAGTACAACCAGGCCACCACGACATTCACCAGAAACCAGGCCGCCTCCCCCGGCGGCACAGGGTCATCCGGCCCGCGCGCGGCCAGGGTCTCCGGGCTGATCAGCGCCTGCGCCACGATCTGCGGGACCCCGATAATCACCGCATCCAGCAGATAGGCCCCCACGCGCACCCAGAAGCCACCGTAGGCCGCGCGCGCCTCGGGCGGGCCGTCGTCACTACCGACTCCGGCCGCCAGTGGCGCACCACACTGAATACAAAACCGCGCCTCTGGCGGGTTCTGCTTGCCACACTGTCCACAATCCATGATGTCTCGCTCTCCCTTTATGTTGTGCGGTCTCGCCGGGGCGGTCCGCCTACAATAACGGCTCGACGGGAAGGATCCGGGTCATCCCGGACACAAACCGACGCCACAGACCCGCCTTGGGCTCCTGACGGTAGGCATTTCCGGAACCGTCCCGCCATACCAGACCACCGGATGCATCCCGCTCCACCCGGTAGGCCACCTGCGGTCGAATCCCCCGTTGATGCAGCGCGGCCAGCTGCTCCACCAAAACCGGCTCGGACAGGAACACTCCGGACTCGCTGTTGGTATGCGCCGAGCGCGGGTCCAGGTTGAACGAGCCGACAAAGGCCTCCTCGCGGTCGAAAACCAGCAGCTTGGAATGCAGGCTGGCCTGGGAGGCCTCGATGCCGCGATCGCGCTCCAGGCGCGCCCAGCGCGGCGGCCCGGTCGGACGCAGCTCGAACAGCTCGACGCGTGCATCCAGCAACGCATGTCGCCGTCGCGCATAGCCGGCATGGGTAAAGGCCACATCGTTGGCCGCCAGCGAGTTCGTCAGCACCTGTACACGCACCCCCGACTCGCTCATCCGCGACAGCTGGGCGGTCCCGTCACGCCCCGGAACAAAATACGGCGAGACGATCAGCAGTTCCTGCTCCACCCCCAGCAGCCGCTCACCCAGGGCGTCCGCAACGCGCGAGCCATCGCCTCGTGCACGCGCCTTGGCCTCGTCATCGACCACGAACTCGGCTTGCGTCGTCCACACATATGCCGCCGGATCGGCAATCGGCTGCGGCACCGGTTGCCCATTCAGGGGTTCCATCTGCATCAGGGGATGGGTGTGATTCTGCGCCAGCCAGGCCCGCAAGGACCCCTGCTGCATTGCCAGGCGCTCCGGCGAACCGTCCTTTCGCGCAACGCGCTCGACCCCGATCGCGCCCGGACTGTTCCAGAATTCCACGAACGACCGGTCGATCTCCCGGACCAGCGGCCCCACCACCACCAGATCCAGATCCGCAAAATTGTAATCGGGGCTCACCTCGAAGTACTCGTCCCCGACATTACGCCCGCCCGTAATCGCCAGGCGCCCGTCCACCACCCAGGCCTTGTTGTGCATCCGATGGTTCAGGTCGCTACCGCGAAAAAAGAACTCGGCACTGGCCCGCAGCAGGCCCTCGCGCGTACGAAACGGATTGAAGATCCGAACCTCAACATTCGGATGCTGCGCAATCGCGGCCAGCGTCGCGTCACGCCCGCGCGCGTCGACGTCATCCAGGAGCAACGAGACCCGAACGCCACGATCGGCCGCCCCGAGCAATTCGCCCATCAACACCCGTCCGGCAGCATCGTCGCGCCAGATATAGGCCTGCACCTGGATTCGTTCGCGCGCCATGCGCACGCTCATCACCCGCCAGCGGAAGGCCTCGGCCCCCTCGTCCAGCAGCCGGAATCCCGTCTTGCCGTGATCACGGGCCGGCGCGAATCCTTCCAGCCACTCCGCCAGCGGTCCTTCTGAGGCGGGGGGCTCCAGCGCTTGCCATCCGCGTTCCGGCGCCGGCTGCAACGGCGCACAACCCGCCGCGAGTGCCAGAAACAGCACTCCCAGAAGCCAGGAAAACCGATACGAATCACGCATGCACAAGCAATCGCCCGACGCGATGCCCCCTTTATCGAATAGCACGCCCGGTGCCAGCCTGACGCCGCGTACGCGCCCTGTCGATACCGACCGCCCAGGCATAAAAAAAGCGAGCCGGGCGGACCCTGACTCGCTTTTTTCAACAAATTGGTAGGCGCGATTGGACTCGAACCAACGACCCCTACCATGTCAAGGTAGTGCTCTAACCAGCTGAGCTACGCGCCTGTCGTCTTCGAGCCGCGTATTCTACCGACTCCCCGCCCCCTGTCAAAGCATCCGTTAACTCATTTTGCGTGCCGCGTTAACGGGGTCGGCCCACGGCACCCTGGACGCGCAACGCTGCATTGACCGTCGATCGCGCTCTTGCCGGTCGCCGCGGTTTCCCGGCGCGCGACGCACCAGGGTGTGGACGAGCGGTTCCGGCCTCGAGACCCAACCGGCCTCAGCCCCGTTGCACCGCCTTTTCATAGAGTCCCGGAAAGCGCCCTTCGGGATCGCATTCGCGCTTGAGGGCCTCGTAGGCCGGGCGGTCGTAGTTCTGCCAGAAGGTGGCTTCGTCGTAGGTGCTGCGCGAGTACAGGCTTTTCTTGCCGCCGTGTTTCGCAACCAGTGCCTCGACCCGAGCGTTGTAATAACCGTCGGGCTCGCTGGAGCGGACCATGTCCCAGAAGCCGAAGTTGATGTACGCGGTATCGGTACGCAGCTGGAACAACGAGAACCCGGCCTCGGGTACGACAAACGGGCAGATCCACACCGGGCGGATACCGATTTCGGCCTCGAAATCGGCCAGAAACGCCGCGGCGCTGGCGATCGGGATGTCGACGTCCTGGATCACCGCCTCGCTGCGCGGGCGCACGGCGTGGAGCAGGCTCAGCGGCCAGCGGCGGCTGGCGCGCATGATCTTCTGGTAGGTCACGCTCGACAGGCGCTTGCGCCCCAGAAGCAGCCGCACCGGCTTGAGGTGGGCGCCGACATTCCTGCTGCACCAGAACCAGTCGGTGTCCCAGCGCCAGAGGTAGTCGTGGATGCTCAGATAATCCTCGCGCCGTTCGCGCAGGCTCTGCCAGTACTGTCGCATCCAGGTGTAGTCGCTGGCCTCGGTGTCCGCCGGCGGCGATTCCACGCAATGCGCGCGGGTCAGCACGAAATCGCCGGGGGCGAAGTACACGCCATCGAGAAACGCGCAGGTCGGGTGCGCGCATTCCTCGGCGATCGCCGCGAACAGTTCCTCGGGATCGTGGAAGCGGGTGTGCGCCAGCCGGATATAAGGCTGCACCCGGATCAGCCGCAGCCGGACCCGCGTGGCGTAACCGAGGCTGCCGTAGGAGTTCGGAAAGCCGTAGAACAGTTCCGGGCGCTGCTCGCGCGAGCAGGTCAACACGCGGCCGTCGGCGACCATGACGTCGAGCTCGTCCACCGTGTCGTGCACCAGGCCGTAGCGGAACGCGCCCGACTCGATGCCGATCCCGGAGGTCGCGCCGCCGACCGTGATGCTCCTGAGTTCCGGCACGATGGCCGGTGCCAGACCGTGCGGCAGGGTTGCGTCGACCACGTCGGCATAGGTCGTCATGCCCTCCACCTCGGCAACGCCGGCCTCGGCGTCGATCTCGATCACGTGGTTGAGCGAAGCCACGTCGATCTCGGTCCGGCGGGCCTCCTGGCGCGGCCTGAACAGGTTGCTGGTGGACTTTCTCAGGCGCACCGGTCCGTCCGACCCGGCCAGCGCCGCGGCCATCGCCTCCACACGATTGCGGTGGGCGGCCCAGGCGGCGCTGCTCATCGGACCGGCTCGTAACGCGGCAGATCCCCGTGGCTGAGCACGAGCTGCCAGAGATTCAGATGGCGCGCCCGGAACGCGCCGGCACAGCTGAGCAGGTAATAGCGCCACATCCGGTAGAAGCGCTCGTCCAGCCCTTCGCTTTGTTTCAGCTCCGGCCAGGCGGCGACGAAATTGTCGTCCCAGGCCATCAGGGTGCGGTCGTAGTCCGGACCGAAGTTGTGCCAGTCCTCGAGCACGAACAAACCCTCCTTGGCCCGGGTGAGCTGCGCCTCGGACGGGATCACGCCGCCGGGAAAGATGTATTTGGCGATCCAGCGGTCGGTACGAACGCAGCTGACGTTGCCCCCGATGGTGTGCAGCAGCATCAGGCCAGCGGGCTTCAGGCGGGCCCGGGCCAATTCGAAGAAGGCGCGAAAGTTCTTCGGGCCGACGTGCTCCATCAGACCGATGCTCACGACACGATCGTATTGCCGGGATTCGTTGGCGGCCTCGCGGTAGTCCTGCTTCCGGACATCGACCGGCAGGCCCTCGCAGAGTCCTCTCGCGTACTCCACCTGCTGGCTGCTGATGTTGTAGCTGTCCACCTCGCAGCCGTGCTCGGCGGCCAGAAACCGGGCCAGCTCGCCGAACCCGCCGCCCAGTTCGAGCACGCGCATACCCGGCTCCAGGTGCAGCTTGCGCGCGATCAGGTCCAGCTTCGCGCGCTGGGCTTCGTCCAGGGTCGCGTCAGCCCCGTCGGGGCCGTAATAGGCGCAGGTGTATTGCATGGTCGGCCCGAGCATGGCCTCGTAGAGCCGGTTCGAGAGGTCGTAGTGCTGCTCCGCGACCCGCCGCGAGCGCCCTCGACTCTGCTCATTGGCGAGCCAGCTCAGCAGCACCCGGCCGAGCACCGCGGGGCTGCGCACCTTGCGCTCCAGGCGCGCCCGGAGGATCCGGAAGAACAACTCGTCCAGCCGCTCGACGTCCCACCAGCCGTCCATGTAGGCCTCGCCGGTCCCGAGCGACCCCTCGGCCAGAATCCGCTGATACAGCCGCTCGTCGTGGACCTGAACATCCCAGGGCCGCTCGCCGCCGACCTCGACGTCAGCGCTGCGCAGCAGTTCCCTGACTTGTTGGCTTGCTGACATGCTCGTGCTCCTTGCAAGAATCGGACGGCCGGTTTCCAGCCGCGATAAATCCCTCCACTGTAGGCATAGTTATGAGCTAGACCCAAGTTCGCAATGGTCCGTTCTCCTCCGGATCCGGCCCCCTCGTTCACCCGACTTCCGCCGTTGTGCATGAACGATCCGCCACCAAAAAGACCTGCGACGGGATAAGCCAACCCACATCACAGCCCGTACCCAGAAGATGTACGGCCAGGCCAGGGCTGCGCCGCTACGTCGGCAAGCAGCCCACCGGTGCCGGGCTACCTCATCAGACCGCCTCCGGCAGGTCCGCACACGCGACTGATTGATCCGCTCATATGCCCCGGGACGACCGAACACTGCTTTTTGGAACATGATCGCCCTTCAGACCATGCGCGCAAGCCGTATCCCGTGCAAAGCGGAAACCCCGGTCGCGCACCCTCGCACACCCCGGGGCCATTTCGGATTCCAATCCCGTAGCGAAGGCCGCATCTCAGGACACAGCATTCTGCACCTCCGGGGCCTCGCCTGATATCTCTGGAACAGAACCGAACTCGAAGTGCAGGGCCTGCAGAATACGGTTGTATTTTTCCAGCAATGCCTTGCGATCCTCTGCGCCCGTATGGACATGAGCGATATCGTAGCTGTAGCTGTCCTGCTCCAGCAGGCTCGAGAGCCGCGTCCCCTGCTCGACCTTGAGCTCGATCAGGGTATCCGGAAATTCCTCTTGGATACGCTCGATATCGCCGGCGCTGGGAACATGCGTGGCGATGCCATCCTCGAACACGCGCACGTGAAACTTCGCGGCACACCCATAACGGCCGCGTCGTAACGGTAAATCCGGTGCCCTTCCCAATGCCAGTTCAAGCATGATCTGGAAATTGGAAGCCCCATCCACTTTTTCGAACATATCGCTATGTGATTGTGACAATCGAGGATTGACTTCCAGCAACGTGAGCTCCTCGGTCTTTGGCCGGTAAAAAAATTCCACGTTGTAGGTCGCACTGTCGTAGCCAAAGTGTAGCAATACTTTGTTGGTTGCCTCACTGATCCTGTTCTTCACCCGCTTCGGAAGGCTAGACGGGTATTGATAGCGAAGAAACGACGAACGGTTGGGATAATTGATCGAATCGATGATCCCGTAATGCTGCGGCTTGCCGGCAAACACGTAACCCTCTATCGTGCACTGGCGCCCGCCAACAGCCTGTTCAACGATACAGTTCCGGCCGCCGATGGCGGCAATCTCCTCTGGGAGATCTGCATACGAAAGGATCTGGTCGAAGGGTCCGGCGATCCGATCGATGCGCGCGCGGAACTGGCCAATGGCATGGCTCAGCTGGCGCCGGTTGCCCACCCTGAATGCAAGAAGCGAGTCCATCCCCTTAACTGGCTTGATCCAGAAGGGAAAGGGAACGTCCATAGCGTCGATGGCGGCATCATCGAACGGATCCAGGACATCGAATCGCGGGACCATGCCCGGGATTACTTTGTGCTGTTCCAGCCGACTCCAGTATTTGTGCTCGCAGCGGAGGACACTCTCGAGCGAGGGCGAGGAAAGTCCATATTCGCGGCAGAGGATCGCCACCATCGTGGTCACTGGAAAATCCCAATAACCGAGAATTCCGTCGATCGAACCGTCGAACTCCTGTAGACGTTCTCGTGCCTTGCCAAGGCATTCTTCGACAGGATAAAACCCTTTGGCTTTTACTTCATCAAAACTCAATAGCTCATGGAGTCTGTAGTCGATGCCGATGTCGACCGCCCTGATCTTCTTCATGTTAAACGGGTCGGCCCCGACGATGAAAATATTCTTGGCCATTTAAAATCCTCCACGGCGAAGTGGTACAGAACACAATCGCCTTGGCCTGCACCAGACCAAGTGCAGGAAGTACAGAGCCGGGCTGGCCAAAACGCTCGCCCTGTCACATGAGGGCATTACTCCGAGATTAGATGCTGCCTACCAGATAGCAAGCTCGGGGGCCGCCCCGATGACCGGCCCGACTGTCGTGGCGAGAGGAGTTTGTCAGCGTGATCCGTCAATCGAGTGCGCGAAGCGGCTGATCATCATCCTGGGCCCGGAGATCAGGACACACAGGGCCTGGTTCGCCCCACGGCTCAGGGTTTCAACGAGGATCGCCTCTTTCCAGGCCGTCTTTCATGCTGACGTCCACCGGTTACGGGAGATCGTCCACCCTATCGGTCAACGTAGTGGTCACCTGCCGGGTTCTGCCGCAGCGCCCAGTTCCTCCAGCGCGGACTGCAGGGTGCGGACAATCTCTCGCTCGTCGGTGCCGTAATGCGCGGGAAGGACCGGCTCCCCAATGACCACGCGCACCCTTCCGCCGAAACGCGGGAAATGCTTGCCCGGCGGCAGCACCTCGCGCGTGCCCTCGATCCACACGGGCACCACCGGTACGGGCTGTGCCGCGAGGACGAGCCCGATACCGGGCCGCAGTCTCTGGAGCGTGCCGTCCAGGGAGCGCTGGCCTTCCGGAAACCAGATCAGGCTGTTGCCCCGCTTCACGCTCGCCGCGGCCAGAGCGAGGCTCCGGCGCGGCGCGGACCCGGGGTCGACCGGCAAGACGCGCGCGGTGCGGCTGAGGGCTCCATATACCCGGTTGGAGAAGAAGTAGTCCTCCAGACCGGCCCAGTACAGCGACTCGAGATCCTGCCTGCTCAGGGCGGGCAGTAGCGCCAGGGGGTCCACGAAACTCAGATGGCGGGGGGCGAGCAGGTAAGGACCGTCGGCTGGAAGACTGCCCTGGACCTCCACGCGCATCAGCAACCGCGAGAGCAGCCGCGCCAAAACCAGCAGCAGGCCGCCGATCACACGGCGGGCCGCGCCGGGGGGCTCCAGGTCCTTTTTCTGGTCTTCGACGAGCAGCGCTTCCGGATCTACGAGCTGCGCCTTCAGTTCGCCCCGACCCTCCTTGGCTTCGGAGGCCCCGGCCGCCTCCTGCAGCAGATCCCGGACCGTCTCGACGCGTTCGATCGCCGAATCATCCAGGTCGATCCCGGCGCGATCCTGCAGCGCAAGCGTGAGGTCGACCCAGCTGAGCGAATCGATCCCGAGCTCCTCGGCGAGGCTACTGTCGGGCGTAACGCGGATATCATGAAAGCGCTCGGCGAGGTAGTTCCAGGTACGTTCGGCGCCCGGGTCCGAGAGCAGCTGCTGGTCCTCGGGGGCCATCGACTCCGGAGAGACCGGCTTTGGTCGCGCCTCGGAAACGGCATCTTCCTTGCCCAATTCCTCGAAGAGCTCTTCGAGCTTGTGCCGGCGCAGCTTGCCCAGGCGCGTACGCGGAAGGGGATCGAGCGCAATGCGCACCACGCCCGGGCGGTGATGACTCGGCAGTTCCTCTGCCGCGCGCTTGACCGCATCCTTCACCCGTTTCTCCAGGTCCTCGCCGGTGACCTCGCGCAACAGCCGCGACTCCGGAACCACGACCGCCGCCAGGCGATCGTCATGCGCCAGCACGCCGGCCTCGCGGATCGCGTCAATGCCTTGCAGGGCGCCCTCTACCCGTTCCGGGTCGACGTTCTCGCCCCCGGAGAGCAGGATCATCGAGGACTCGCGACCGTGCAGGTGCAGGTAGCCATCGTCGTCGATCTCGCCCGTGTCCCCAGTGCGGAACCAGCCGTCCTCGTCGAGGACCTCCTCGGTCTTGTCCGGAAGATTCAGGTAGCCGGCAAAGATGTTCGGGCCGCGTGCCATCACCTCGCCGCGGCCGTCGCGGGAATCAGTGTCGTCGATGGCCAGCTCGACGCCCGGCAAGGGCAGCCCCGCAGCCTCCAGTCGCAACCGGTCCGGGGGGTTGTACGTGAGAATCGGCGCGGTCTCGCTGAGACCGTAGCCGGTACCCAACTCCCAGCCCAACGCCTGCAGATCGCGCCCGAGGTTGGGGTCGAGCGCGGCACCCCCGGCGACTACCAGGCGCAGGCGCGGGGCGAGCCGCTGGTGCAGGCCCTTGAACAGCCTCTGGCCCAGGCGCAGTCCAAATCGCTGGCGCGCCAGTTTCGACAGCCGCAGCATCTGCCGGAACAACAGCGCCGCGATCCGCCCACGCCCCGCAACCCGGTCCTCCAGGGCCTTCCACACGGCCTCGTAGAGGCGCGGCACCCCCAGCATCACCGTTGCCTCGCCGCCGCGCAGGCCGCGCACGATCTGCGGCCCTACCAGGGAGAACGGCACGATGATGGGCGCCCCGAGGGTCAGGGGGACCAGGATGCCGACGGTGAACGGATAGACATGATGGAACGGCAGAGGGACCAGGACCCGGTCGCGATGGTCCGCGATTTCCTCCGCACACAGCGCCTCGACATTGCTCGTCAGGTTCCGGTGGGTCAGCGGCACGCCCTTCGGCGGTCCGGTGGTACCGGAGGTGTAGAAAACCGCCGCGACATCGTCGTGTCGCGCAACCGACGATGCCGCATCCTGCTTCAGAAGCCCCTCCCACGCCTTGGAAGCCTCCGGCTCGGCATCAAAGAGGCAGGTGCGCCCCTCACCCAAATCAGCCGGGAGGCGCTGTTCCAGCCTCGAGGTAGTGAAGATGAAGCGCGGCCGCGAATCGGACAGGGCGTGCTGCAGATCCTCGGAGGGCATCTGCGTGTCCAGGGGAACCACAGTGCCCCCCGCGTTCATCACCCCCAGCGCGGCGATGACCCACTCCGGGCTGTTCGGGGCGAACAGCCCCACCCGGTCTCCGCGTTCCAGGCCGGCCTCCCGGAGTCCGGCCGCCAGACGCCCGGCTCGCTCGAGCAGATCCGCCCGCGAAGTGGTTTCGAGGCCATCGCGGGTCATGGCGACCACCGCCACCTGCCCCTCCTCCGGCGACTGCGAGGCGAAGAGTTCGTCGACGGTCTGGGCATTCATGTCGGAAACCTCCAGGGAAACACGGATCAATGTGCCGCGTCGGGCTCGACCCCGCCGGTGCGATTCTCGTCGCGCACGCGTTCCTCCGGCTTCAGCAGCCGGAAGCGGCAGTCGTCGCCGGGCGCCAACTCCCGGTAATGACCGCGGTAAGCCACCATGATCGAGTGGGTGGTATAGGCACCGCTGCGGATCTCCAGCAACTCGCGGGTGGCCTCCACCTCCAGCGTTTGGTTGCGGTAATGCAATCGCACCTTCACGCAGTGCAGTTCCGGGGGGAACACCGGATCGAAGTGGAGCACGTTACCCCGCATGTCGATCCCCAGGTAGCAACGCTGAACCAGATCGACGCTCCCGGCCATCGCGCCGACATGGATGCCCTCGGGCGTCGTACCGCCCTGGATGTCCTCTAGGTCGCTGTCCAGGACGCGCTGAAAGAGATCCCAGGAATGGGAGCGGTCAGACCGCGCCATCACCCAGGAATGCGGCACGTGGCTCAGGGTCGAGCCGTGCGAGGTGCGGGCCAGGTAGTAATCGACGTTGCGCGGGATCATCGACGGATCGAACGGATAGCCGAGCTGTTCGAACAGCATCGCCAGCTCCTCCGCCGAGAACAGATAGAACATCATCAGGACGTCGGCCTGCTTTGAGACCTTGTAGCGATTTGACGAATCGCCCTCGGCCTCCAGGATCCGGTCCAGGCGCTGGATATCACCGTAGCGTTCCCGGTACTCCTGCCAGTCGAACTCTGCGAGCTGTTCATAGCCCTCGAACTGACAGATGATCCCGTCCGCGTCCATCGGCACGCGCAGCTTGCGGCTGATCTCGTCCCAGAGATCGAGTTCCGCGTCGTCCAGGCCGACACCTTCCCGCAGCTCCCGCCAGCGGATCTCCGGAAGCAGGTCGATGACGTCCCGCGCGCGGGTCAGTACCCAGGCCGCCATCACGTTGGTGTAGGCATTGTTGTCCACCCCGCCCTGGGCCTCGGGGTCGGCGTCCGGATACGCGGTGTGATACTCGTCCGGCCCCATCACGCCCTTGATCTCGTAGCGGTCCAGGTTCGGGTTGTAGACCGATGCACCGGCCCAGAACCGGGCGATCTCCAACAGCATCTCCGCCCCGTAGAAGTTCATGAACTCCTGGTCACCGGTGGCCTGGAAGTACTGCCACAGGTTGTAGGCGATCGCGGAGTTGATGTGCCGCTGCCGGTGGGAGGTATCCGGGAGCCACCGCCCCGAAGTCGGGTTCAAATGCAGTCGCTGCGTCTCCTCGCGTCCGTCGCTGCCGCTCTGCCAGGGATACATCGCGCCCCGATAGCCGGCCTCAAGCGCCGCCTGCCGGGCCTCCCCGAGGCGGCGATAGCGGTAGCGGAGCAGCGCCCGGGTCAGCATCGGAATACGCAGGTTCAGGAAGGGGAAGATGAACAACTCGTCCCAGAAGACATGTCCGCGGTAGGCCTCGCCGTGCCAGCCCCGCGCGGGGATGCCGGTATCGAGATCGACCGAGTGCTTCGAGGTGGTCTGCAGCAGGTGAAAGATGTGCATCCGCAGCTTGAGTTCGGTATCCGGCGCCGCGTCATCCTCGAGCGCAATGTCGCATTCCCCCCACAGGTGGCACCAGGCCATCTCGTGGCGGGCGCGAAGGGCGTCGAAGTCACCGGCACGGCCGAGGGTTCGGAGGGCCTCTATGCCGGGTTCGGTGATCGCGGCATCACGCGACGAGTACAGCGCGAGGACCTTCTCAATCCGGAGGTTCGCGCGTTCCGGCAGATCGAGGATGATCTCCTGCGCCACGCCCTGCGCCTCCCGCAGCGTTTGGCGCTCGGCCCCGGCCTCCACGCCTTCGTGGTACACACGGGTGCGGGCGGCCTGCGCAATGTCGAGCCGGGACTGGTTGGTCCGGGCCCGAAGAAACAGGGTGTCGTCGCCCCGGTGGTCCGCCTCGAGAATCTCGAGATGGCGGTTCTCGAGCCCCCGGTAGCGCGCCACGCCATCATTGACCACCCCGCCGTCGAGCGCGGAATGCAGGGTGACCCGTCCCGACCAGTCCTCCGCGGTCAGCTCCACGCACAGGGCCGCGAGGTGCGGGTTATCCATGCTGACCAACCGAAGCTCGCGCCACTGCGTGGTACGGCCCGCCGGATCGCGGAAACGCAGGCTGCGCAGCAACAGGCCGCGGTCAACATCGAGTTCCTGTGCAAACGACAGGATCTCCGTGTCGTCAAGCCGGAACCAGTCGCCGTCATCCACGCGGAAGGTCAGCGGCAAGGCGTTGGGTAGGTTGACTAGGTCCTCGTTCTCGACCTTCCTACCGGCCACCTCACTGATCAGGCGGTTGTAGCCGCCGGCGAGATAGGTGCCCGGGTAATGCACGTCATCCGCCCACGCGTCCGGCGCGGCACCCCGCATCGCGAAATACCCGTTGCCCAGCGTGCACAGCGCCTCGCGCAGACGCTCCTGCCAGGGACGGTAGCCGGAGTAGCGCAACACCCAGCCTCCCTTGTCCCGTGTATCCGCCGCCGCGGCATCGGAGACGCGCGCCGTCAGGATCCCGGTCAGGGACTGGAGCAGACGTTTCACGCCGAGGACGTCATCCACCACGCAGTCGGCAGCGGTCGCCCGGGTTTCGTCATGTCGCACCGCGACGCAGATACCCTCCCCCGCAAGCGCGCGGAAGGCGTCCTCGTCGGTCAGGTCGTCGCCGACATACACCGGCACGAGGTTCTCGCCCGGGCCGTCCACCTCGCCGAGAATCCAGCGCACGGCTTCGCCCTTGTTCCAGTGGATGCCCGGACCGATATCCAGCACCTTCTTGCCGTGGCCGAGACGCAGTTTCGGGTGTGCCTCCAGCACCTCGCGGACGATCGAGCCAACCCGATCCACCTCCGCAGCGCCAACACGCCGGTAATGCACGGCAATGGAGAAGCGCTTGCGCTCCACCATGTGGCCCTCAATCCCGGCCAGCCGCTGCGTTAGTTCCTGTTCCGTCGCATCCAGTTTGGGGAGGAACTCACCGCCCATCTCCAGACTTCGGCCATCGTCCTTCGGACCGGCGATCTCGAAGCCGTGGCTGCCCGCGAGCCACACGGAGTCGAGCGCGACCAGCTCCCGCAGCTTCGTCAGATCGCGACCGCTCACAATGACCACGCTGCAGTGCCGGGCCAGCGCCGCCACCGTCGCGCGCATGTCGGCGGCCAGCCATGCCTGCGTATGATCCTCGATGATCGGCGTCAGGGTGCCGTCGTAATCCAGAAACACCACCGGACGCGCGGCCTGCAGGCGAGCGAACATCTCGCTTTCGCGATCCCGGGCACGGGGCAGATCGACGAGCGTGCGCCGGGTCAGTCCGGCGGCACGACTGTAGCGAAGCTCGGCGGCATCGCGGACCACCAGGTCGGCGCCGAGCTCGAGCAAGGCATCGGCACGGTCGGGACCGGCCATGCCGATCACGGGCCGAAAGCGGCCGCGCACCGCCGCCTCGACACCACTGCCCGCATCCTCGAGGACCGCGCATTCCTGCGGCGCTACGCCCAGTCGCCGCGCCGCCTCCAGCAGCATCGCCGGATCCGGCTTGCCGGGGATATCCAGCCGCGCCAGCTCGTTGCCATCCACCCGTACGTCGAAGGCGTCGAGCAAGCCGGCGCTGCGCAGGACGGCCTCCGCATTGCGACTGGAAGAGAACACCGCGGCCGGGATGCCACCGCGGCGCAGTACATCAAGCAGTCGCAGGGTGCCCGGGAGCGGCTGCACCCGGTTCGCCTCCAGCCAGGCATGGAAATACCGGTTCTTGCGCCGGCCCAGGCCCGCGACCGTCTCCGCCTGCGGGCCGTCCTCGTCGCTGCCGGCCGGCAGTTCGATGCCGCGCGCGTCAAGAAACGTGCGGATGCCCTCGGCACGAGGGCGCCCGTCCACATACCGGCGATACTCCGCATCGGCGTCGAAGGGCTCGAACGTCTCTCCGAAACGCTCGGCGCGCGCCTCGAGGAACTCGTCGAACAGGTGCTTCCAGGCCGCGGCGTGGGCGCGTGCCGTATCCGTCACCACCCCGTCCATATCGAACAGCACGGCCCTGGTGTTTGCCCCTCGTTCCGCCTGATCCTTCATGCGGGCCTCCCGCTGCATGAAATCCCTCGGCCGAATGGCGGCGCCTGCAGGCAACCCCCACTCTCATCATACGCATGGACAGATTTCGCCAAGAAACCCTGATCTTCGATGAAACCCTGCCGCCGCCACGCGGCACGGATATCACCCTCGCGCAGATAATGAGCGCCCCGACTGTCGTGCTCAACGGGGTTTTTCAGAGTGATTAGCCAATCGAGTTCGCCAAGCGGCTGATCATCATCCCCGGCCCGGAGATCAGGGCACACGCCCCGGGCCTGGGTCGCCCCAAGGCGCGGGTGTTTCAACGAACATCGGCTGGTTCCAGGCCGTCTTTCATGCGGACTTCCACCGGTTATGGGCGATCGTCCGGGCCGGACCGATCGTTGTCTTCACCACCAGTCTCCCGAAACAACCGTTCGACATCCTCTGCACGGCACATCACGGTTCCTTCGCTCAACAGCGCGGCGGCACCCGCGGCGACGGCATACCGGGCTGCATCCCCGAGTGACTCTTCAGCCGCCAGTCTGAGCACAAGGGCGGCCACAAAGCTGTCACCCGCACCCACCGCGCTGCGGGCTTCAACCTCTGGCGAGGGAACATGGAAGACACCCTCGGACGAGGCAAACAGCGCCCCTTCGCCGCCAAGGCTCAGCGCGACGATCTCCGAGCCGCCGGCGTCGAGGATCTTCTGCAGCGCGGCCTCCTGCTCTTCCCGCGAATCCAGATCGGCCCCGGTTAGCTGGCGCAATTCCTGTTTGTTGGGCTTGACCAGGAAGACCCCTTCATCCAGCGCAGCCTCCAGGGAGGCGCCGGAAGCATCGACAACACAGCGGGTCCCTGCCTGCTTTGCCAGCCGTGCCACCCGGGCCGTGAAATCGTCCGGGACCCCTTCCGGCAGGCTGCCGCTCACCACCAGATAGCCACCGTCCGAAAGCGCCTCCTCCACACGGTCCAGCGCCCCGCGCCACTCCTTCTCCTGCCACTCCGGACCCTCCAGAACAAAGCGATATTCCTTTCCGGTCGAGTCCTCGGTCACGTTAAAGCTCTGGCGGGTGCTGCCCTCGATTTCGATCGGCTGTGCCCCATCCAACTCGGCTTCCAGCAACCCGCGGTACACGTCGCCCATCGGGCCGCCCACGGCGTAGAGCGCCGTCGCCTCGCCTCCCAGACGCTCGATCACGCGGGCGACATTGACGCCACCGCCACCGGGATCGAAACGGCCGCCCGAGCAGCGCAGCTTGTGTTTGCTGACCACCTCGTCCACCGACGTGCTGACGTCAAGTGCGGGATTCATGGTGAGCGTGACGATCGGTTGCATGCATTTCCTCCGGTCCTTGCGTGCGGATGTTCACGAGTACCGCATCCGGGTCTCGGCGTGGCGCCCCACTCATCGGCTGCGAGTTCCTCTTTGCATTCGGCCTGCGCGACCATCCGCTTCACGGCTGTCAACGCCCATGAAGCTGTCCGGCTCACCGAGCTGTGTCGATCCCCTGCCCTGACCGAGGCGGGGCGAATTTCCGGGAGTCGCGCGGGACCTGACCGCCCAGTCCATTCTTCACACTGACATCCCAGGCCTTTCCAGCATCACGTCGTTCGCGGCGATGCTCGCGCCGAAGCCGGGATCCCGAGACCACTTGTCCGGCACTGGCATCCAGGCAACGGCGTGCGCATTGACAGACTTCGGCATAAAACGCCAGTCTCTGCTCGGACCCCGATGTAGCCGGGCGACGCGGTCTCACCGCCCGGGCAAACCGTTGACTTTCGGGGCCACCCGCCACCGCAGCCGGGCGGGTTCCCTGACATCAGTGTAGCCCACCATCGGAGGGGTCCCATTGAACGTCTCTGAGATGCCCCCGCCACCTCGGGACGGCTATGTGCCGATCGAGGATCACGGCCTGATCGGGGATGGTGCCAGGACCGGAACGCCGCCGCGTTCGTCCCTGGCCTGCGCTTCGGGCTGCCCATGAGGCGCGGGCGCTGGTTCCTGCTTGGGTTGCTGGCTGTCTACCTCTCGACCGGCGCCTACCACCTGTACAAGCCGCTTCCCGAAGGGCTCGATGTCGTCACGCCCTACCATCCCGCCGAGGGGGTCGAGTTCCTCGCGGATGCCACGTGGACGGACACGCAGGGCAATCAGCACACAGAGCAGGAGATATTCGATGCCGCCCTGGAGATGATCGGACAGGCGCAGTCGCTGGTTGTCGCGGATTTCTTTCTGGTGAACCAGTTTGCGGCGACGTCCGAGGCTGCGCATCGTCCACTCTCAAGCGAGTTCGTCCTCGGACTGGCGGAGTGGCACGCACAACGACCCGGGGTCGAGGCGCTGCTGATCACCGATCCCTTCAACACCCTCTACGGCGGCATCAAGCAGCCCCTGTTCTCCCGGCTGGAGGCGCATGGCATCTCCGTGATCGAGACGGATCTGCGGGCCCTGCGCGATCCCAACCCCCTGTGGTCGGCCGCCTGGCGCATCTGTTGTCAGTGGTTCGGCAACAGTTCGCATGGTGGTTGGCTCCCGAACCCGGTGGGCGATACACCCGTCACCCTGCGCACGTACCTTGCGCTTCTAAACTTCAAGGCGAACCACCGCAAGACGCTGGTCACGGATGGGCCGGACGGCTGGACCGGACTGGTGACCTCGGGGAATCCGCATGACGCCAGCAGCCGGCACGACAACATCGCCGTGCGTTTCCGGGGCGCCGCGGCCATCGACCTGCTGCACACCGAGCGCGCGGTCGCAGAGTTCTCGAATGGAACCCGAACGGCCCTTCCGGATCGCGTGGAAGCGAACGGAGCCGTCGATTCGCCCGTCCGGATCCGAGTCCTGACCGAGTCACGGATCCGCGACGCCGCCCTGGAGATGATTGACGCCGCGGATCCCGGGGACCAGCTGGACCTGTGGATGTTTTACCTCTCGCACCGGGCCATCGTGAAGGCCCTTCTGGCCGCGCAGCAGCGCGGCGTCGACCTGCGGGTGCTTCTCGATCCGAACCGTGATGCATTCGGCCGGAAAAAGCAGGGACTACCCAACCGGCAAGTGGCGCTGGAACTGAACGCCGGGGGCGTCTCGGTGCGCTGGTGCAATACCCAGGGCGAGCAGTGCCACGCGAAGATGCTCCTGCATCGTCCTCGCGATGGAGATGCCACGCTGCTTGCGGGCTCCGCGAACTTCACCCGGCGCAACCTGGACAATTTCAACCTGGAGACCAACGTGCAGATTCAGGCCGAGGCCGGGACTCCGGTTATCGCCGATGCCGCCCAATTCTTCGATACCCGCTGGCACAACGAGCCGGACCGGGTTCACAGCCTCCCCTACCAGGAATATGCCGACGACTCCCGGCTGCGCTACTGGCGCTACCGGATGATGGAGGCAACCGGGCTGTCTTCTTTCTGATCCGCACCAGACACCGCTTACTGCGGTGCGGACCCGTTCCACACTCGGAAACACCACGCCGAGGGCGGTCGCCAACGAGTATGGCGGTTATTCGCGAACCAGCAGGCGCGGGCCACACCACGCTGGGCTGAACCCACCGAAGCGACCTCCCTCCACCGGGGACGCACCGCCCCCCGGGACGGACTCGCGGCCATGCCTCTGGCAGTGCCAGGCACTGGGCCGGGGAGCAAGAAAAGGCGATCGGGGCGGCGACGCGGCTCGCGCGACCGTTTCCATTTCGCCAGGCCTCGTTCTTACCGGAAGCGATCCGAAGCGTTCCGAAGTGCCTTTGCCATGTCATCCCAGGCGGACTCCATTCCTTCCCGCAACTCCTTCCACGAATCCTCGCTCGCCTCGCGCACCTGGCGTAGCCGTTCCTCGGCCTCGTCGCGCCGTTTACGCAGTTCCTGGATTTGCTCTTCGTACTTGGCGCGCAGATCCGCATCCGCCTGCTTGGCCTTCGCCTCCAGCTTTCCCAGGTCGTGGTTCCACTCGTCAATTTTTGCTTTCATCTTCTCGACGTATTGTTCGCGATCACTCATCTCGTCCGTATCCTTGTTCTTCGTGAATTGCATGGGTCCGCTGCGAACCAAGGATCCGCAGCATATAAAGCTGCGCCCTGAACACGCCCCAATACATCCGTTAGCGGAAGCATTGGTCCGGGACTAGGGCCTGCTGGCTCGAACTAAAGCCCTCTGCTGTATGTGCGGGGGAATCAGCCCAGTTTTTCGAGCAACACCCGACAAAATGCAGGCAAGTCATCCGGCGTGCGGCTACTGATCAGGTTGCCATCCTGCACGACTTCCTCGTCGAACCAGTCGGCCCCTGCGTTGACCATATCGTCACGGATCGAATGGAACGAGGTCACCCGCCGCCCGGCCAGTATGTTGGCCGATACGGCCATCCAGCCACCGTGACAGATCCAGGCCACCAGCCCGCCACGCGGGTGCACGGCGCACACCAGATCGACCATTGCCCGATGCCTCCGCATCTTGTCGGGTGCCATGCCGCCCGGGATGATCAGCGCATCAAGGTCGTTCGCATCGACCCCGACTGGGTGGTGATCGAATCGCGCGACCATGCCCGCAACGGCGAGATCCTCGTGGCCCTGATCAATGGCGAAGAAGCCACCCTCAAGCGTATCGAGCAGACCCCGAATGTCGTCCTGCTGCACGCGGAGACTCGGACCTATGCGCCCCACTTCGTCGCCCCGGACCGGCTCCGCATCCAGGGCGTACTGGTCGGGCAGATGCGCCGTTACCTCTGATCGAAGCAGCCCGTCAGCAGGCGAAGTCGAAAGGATGCTGCGGCGGCTCGGCCGGGTAGATCCAGGCGGGTTTGCCCTGGCTCCACTGCCAGGCCGCCAGACCCGCGGCACAAGCCGCCACCGAATGGTCGCTGGCCCGATCGAGATCGCGCACCCCACTGAGGCCCTTCCGCTCCAGCCAGGCCAGCAGCTCCCGTCGCGCCTCCGACGTGCGCTTCATGGCCTTCAAGGTCGCAATCGTGGCGCCTCTCAGGGCCATGGCCACCGTGGGGTGTACCTCCACCACCCGGGCGTCCGGGCGCTCGCTGCGGAGCATGCGGCTGACCGCCACGCCCCGCAGCGTCAGGTAGGCCATGCGCGGTGCGGAAGGTGCCATGACGGTTCCGGCCGGCAATCCGTGTTCGACCGCCACGCGTCGCAGGGACTGGTCGGATGTGCGGCTGCCTCCGATGGGCGAATACGACAAGGGCGCATCCAGCCCCACAATCGCGCCCGCGGGTACACGGTCGAGGATCGCCTGGTCGTTGGCCCCCGCCACCAGCTCCAACAGATCGAGCGCCCCACCCTGTTCACGGAACACGGCGACGGAGGTATGCGCGGCACTCCCGGGACCGGACAGGTCCACCCCGATGATCGTCTGCCCCATTCGATCTACCTCGGCCCGCTTCTGACGAAGGGCCACCATCGCATCGATCCTGGCCGGGTGCGATCAAAAACGGGATCGCGTGGTCCGAAAGTAACCTTCACAACCATCGTGAGCCGCGCCGCCTATGAATTCTCCGGATGTGGAACGCGACCGAACCGTCGATCCGAACGAGGTGGACCGCTATCGCGCCCTCGCCGACATGTGGTGGCAACCGGATGGCAGGCTCTGGCCACTGCACGTGCTGAACCGCCTGCGTAGCGACTATATACGCTATCAGCTCTGCCACTCGCTCGGACGGGAACCGGAAGCCGACCGCCCCCTGACCGGCCTGCGCATGCTGGACATCGGCTGCGGCGGCGGCCTGTTGAGCGAGGCCATGGCACGCCTCGGTGCGGACGTGCTGGGCGTCGACGTGGTGGACCGCAACATCGCCGCGGCACGGCATCACGCGGACGAGCAAGGGCTCGATATCCAGTACGAGGTCAACACGGCGGAGGCCCTCGCGGAGCGCGGGGAAGACTTCGATGTGATCCTCAACATGGAGGTAGTCGAACACGTCGCGGACCTGCCCGCGTTCATGGGGAGCGTCAATCGCATGCTCCGCCCCGGCGGCCACACCTTCGTGGCCACGATCAACCGCAATCCGGTCTCGTTCATGGTCGCCATTGTCGGGGCCGAGTACCTCTTCCGCATCCTGCCCCGGGGCACCCATCAGTGGAAGCGATTCGTCACGCCCCGGGAAACGCGGGACCTACTGGCACATGACGGCCTGGAGCCCGTGACGCAGACGGGGGTCAGGGTCAATCCGCTCAACCGCCGGATGTGGCTGTCACGATCCATGAGCGTCAACTACATGATCCTGGCGCGCAAGCCCATTGCCTGATCCGGCGCTCTCGCTCGCCGGACACGCCACCACGAGGCAGGAAGCACGCGACCCATGGGTGGCCAGCACGCTCCATTCCTCCACCACCAGATCCGCGGCCGCGAGCTGGGCGCGGAGATCCGCCTCGTAGGTCACGTGCCCGAAATCGATGGTCGTGATCCGCCGCAGCAGGGGCTTGAGGATCTCGACCCAGCGCACCGGGTGGCGCTGGATGGTCTGCGTGAACAGGAACCGGCCGCCTGGCGCGAGCAGCCCCTTGCAGTGGCGCAGGGCCTGTTCCGGATCGGGCAGCAGCATGAAGCTCGCGGAAAAGTACACCACGTCGTAGGGACCACCCGCGTGGTCGTACACGGATTCCCGAAACACCGCGGCGCCGTCGGCCAGGGTTGATTCCTGCAACCGGCGCCGCGCCCGCCGGACGTAGTCGCCATCGATATCGATCCCGGTCAGGTGCAACTGCTTGTGCCGCGCCCGCTCGGCATTGGCCACCAATGCCCCCGCCGTGCCGATGCCCACATCCAGCACTCGCGCGCCATCGGGCATCCGCTCCAGGGCCTCCGCATACCAGCGGGCGGTCAGTCGCAGGATCAGGAGATCGTAGATCGCACTTCGCATCAGGCTTCTCGCCAAGGACCGGTAGGGCAGCGCGGCAGGGACAAGGGCCGTACGAACCCTCGCCAGGCCCTGCGCGCATCATCGCACCCAAGCAGACAGTCTTCCACGAACCTCTCGCCTCCCGGCCCGACCCATAACTGGCATCTTCTTTGCATGTCGCTACAAGAGGGCGGAAACGTCATTTTTCCGTCGCCCGACGGAGGACCCGCCCCTCGATGACGAAAAGGCAAAGATTGCCAAGGAGGGTCACAAGATGATCAATCTGTTCCTTACCCGACGCCAACTGTTCCTCCTGGTGCTGGGCACCCCGCTGGCCACGGTCCTGCTGTTCATTCTGGGTGTCTTCTCGGGCGCCGCGATCGGGGCCCCCGGACCGCTTGGCGCCGAGCCCGAATCGCCGGCAACCGAGAACACGGGCTCGGCGCCGGAATCCGGACGCGCCCGCGCGTCTTGGCTGGATACCCCAGCACCCTTGTCGACCCGCGCCGGCGATGACACCGCATTGCCACTCTTCTCGCCGGCTCGCCATTCCGGCCGCATTGAGGGGAAAAGCCAGGAGCCGTCGCTGGCGGAGCCCACGCCGCAACGCCAGCATGAGCGGAGCGAAGACGCCTCCGCACCCGAGGAGCTGTATTCCATCCAGGCCGGCGTATTCACCGAACTGGAAAACGCCCGGAAGTTGAACCGGACCCTCAAGGCCCGCGGGCTTGCCAGCCGGCTGGAGGTCGTGGACGGACCCGAGCCGGCCTCCGAACGCTACCGGGTTCGCATCGGCCTGTTCGACTCGCGCGCAGCCGCGATGGCCGCCCTCGAGGCACAGGAAAGGGATACGCTCGCGGATGCCTTTATCGTCGCGCGGCCGTTGAACCACTCCTGAAACGCACCTCAGTCCGTGCGCGGCAAGCTGCGCAGGTAGCGTTCCTGGTCGGGGCTTTCGATCGCGCCGGGACGGGCCGACCGGACCTCCCGGATGGCCGCCTCCGGCGCAAGCCCACGTTCGATGAGGGTCAGGGCAGCAATGGTGCCCGCACGGCCCTGACCACCCCCGCAGTGGAACACCACGCGCTCGCCGGCCCGCAACCGCTGGTGGACCTGCGGCCCGACATCCTGCCAGCCCTCTTCCCAGGGCTGATCGGGAGCGGCCATGTCGCCGATCGGAAGATGCAGCCAGCGCATCCCCGCCGCCTGAACGCTCTTCCCGAGACCCGGGACACCCAGATCAGTTAGCTCGGACCCCTGATTCAGGGTCACGAGTACGTTCGCACCCCAGTCCCACAGCGCCGCCAGATCCGCCTCCACGTCCTGCGCCGCGCAACTCGTTCCATCCGGCCGCTTGCCGGGGCAGCGAGTCATGCCAATCGCCCCGCCCTCGGGCAGATGAATGACCCCGATGTCGAGCGAAGGGGTCTGGCCGGCCGTGGGGGATGTCATGGCGTGCTCCTGCCGTGGGGGTCGAAATGGTGCATCAAAGATAGGGACCAATCAGGTGCGTGATCCACCCCGCCAGGCGGCGCCGCAGCGGCCGGTTCTCCCAGTCCTCGATGGTCAGGCGCTCGGCATCGGCCTTGTCCACCTCGATCAGTTCGCGGATCTCGCGGGCGAAGCCTTCGTCCCAGATGTTCAGGTTGGCCTCGTCGTTCAGGCGAAACGACCGGTTGTGCAGATTCGCGGAGCCGATACTGGCCCAGCGGTCGTCGATCGCCATCAGCTTGGAGTGGTACATGCGCGGATGATACTCGTACAGTTCCACCCCGGATTCGAGCATCGGCCGCCAGCGATTAACCGATGCATGACGGAAGAAACCGAAGTTCATGCTGTCGCCCGGGACCAGCACGCGAATACGGACACCCCGGTCGGCCGCCTCCTCCAGCACCTCCAGGAACCGCGGATCGGGATAGAAATAGGCCGTGCCGATCGTGATGTGCTCTTCCGCCGCGGCAATGGCATGCAGAAACATCAGGCGCACCCGGTGACGCCCCTCGCGCGGGGCACTGTTAACCATCTGGGCGTCGCGATCCCCCATTTCGGACAGCTCGGGGAAATACGCCGCGCCGGTGGGCATCCGCCCCGTGGCGTCCAGCCAGGTCTCCAGGAACACCGCCTGCAGATTGCCGACCACCGGGCCCTGAATGCGAAAGTGGTTGTCGCGATAGCCATCGCGGTCGTCACCGTCAATCCAGGGATCCGCTACGTTGGCTCCCCCGATGAAACCGGTATGACCGTCCACCACCAATAGCTTGCGGTGCGTGCGGTGATTGAAGCGCGACAACTGGTACCAGGACGGCTCGCGCCAGCGCACTAGCTCCACCCCGGCCTCTTCCATGCGTTCGAACATCTCCGGGTCAGCATCGCGCGAACCAATGAAATCCAGCATGGCATGCACCCGAACCCCGCGTTCCGCCGCACGCGCCAGGACCTCGGAGAAGATCGCCGCCTGCTCGCCCCAGTACTCGTATACCTCGAAGGTGACCGAATGCTCGGCGTTTTCGATCGCCTCGATCTTGGCCGCGTAGATGGCCTCGCCGTCCTGTAACAGGTCAATGCGGTTGCCGCTCACGATCGGCTGCTGCAGGAGCAGGCCCATGTCCCGCCGGAACTGCTCCGACGAAGTCCCGTACTCCAGCGCCAGCGGCTCTTTCAGCCGGTCGGGTTTCGGCAACGCATTGAACAGCACCACATTCCCCAGCGCAAAGATCAGGGCAATCAGCACCACCGGGAGCAGGACGTAGCGCATGGGGTCTCCAGGCACGCAGCGAATACATGAGGATTTTGGCCCAGTGTACACAGCCGGTTACAAAAACCGGCGAAGGTTCGTCAGGTGGCCTGTTATCCCGGCACCGCGTTCAAGCGTAATGGGTTGGCGATCCCCCCGGTCATTGTGGGACGGATTCCATATACTGTATATATCGACAGTATATGGAATCCGCAGCCCATCCCCCCACTCGCAGGCATCCTGTCGCCCCCCCGGCCTATGCCGAACTGACGACGCTCAGCAACTTCTCGTTCCTGCGCGGGGCTTCGCACCCGGAGGAACTGGTCGAACGGGCGCAGGCGCTGGGCTACCGCGCGCTGGCGCTGACCGATATCGCCTCGCTGGCGGGTGTAGTACGAGCACACTCGGCAGCAAAGGAATGTGGGTTACACCTGATCCTGGGGGCGACCTTCCGGCTGGCCGATGGCCCCACCCTGACGCTTCTGGTGCGCAATCCCACGGGATACGCCGCCCTGTGTCGATTGATCACTCGGGCCCGCGGCGCGGCGGACAAGGGACACTACCACCTGACGCGCGCCGACCTGGATACCCTGCCCGCCGAGAGCCGCACCGGCTGGCACAGCCTGCTGCGGGTCGAGGCCGACAGCCCAGGGGCGTCGCTCGCCGAAGCGGCCCACTGGCTGTCCGGATGGGCCGCCCCAGGTCAGGGCCACCTGGCCGTGAGCCAGTTGCGTATCCCCGAAGATGCCACCCTGACGGCCCGCGCCCAGGCGCTGGGAACCGCCACTGGACTCCCGCTCGTCGCCTGCGGCGACGTGCACATGCACCGGCGCGGGCGGCGCGCCCTGCAGGACGTGCTTACTGCCCTGCGCCTGCGTTCGACGGTCGCGGAGGCGGCGCATGAACGCTTCCCCAATGGGGAACGCTGCCTGCGCCCACGGGCCGAGCTGGCCGCGCTGTATCCCGCCGCCTGGCTTGAGGCCAGTGTGGCCCTCGCGCGGGACTGCGACTTCTCTCTGGACGCGGTCACCTACCGCTACCCCACCGACCCGCTGCCGAAGACCATGACCCCATCCGCCTACCTGCGCGAGGAGACCCTCAAGGGCGCGCTCAAGCGTTGGCCCGATGGCATCCCGGCCCCGGTGCGCGAACAGATCGAACGCGAACTGGGCATCATCCGCGAGTTGGGCTACGAGCCGTACTTCCTGACCGTCTACGACATCGTGTGCTTTGCCCGAGGCCGCGGGATCCTGTGCCAGGGGCGCGGCTCGGCCGCCAACTCGGCTGTGTGCTACGCACTCGGCATCACCGCAGTGGACCCCTCGCGCTCCAGCATGCTGTTCGAGCGCTTCATCTCCGCCGAGCGCGGCGAGCCGCCGGACATCGACGTCGACTTCGAGCACGAACGCCGCGAGGAGGTGATCCAGTACATCTACCGGCGCTACGGCCGCGAGCGCGCCGCGCTGGCCTGCACGGTAATCCGCTACCGCCGCCGCAGCGCCCTGCGCGATGTCGGCCGGGCGCTGGGCATCTCGCGTGCACGGCTGGATGCGCTGACCGCCAACCTCGCCTGGTGGGACGACGGCATCCCCGCCGAGCGCCTGCGCGAGGTCGGGCTGGACCCGGGCGGCGCCCTGGCCCGGCAGTGGCAGACGCTGACCGCCGAGCTGCTCGGCTTCCCGCGCCACCTGTCGCAGCACACCGGCGGCTTCGTGATCGCCGACGGCCGACTGGACGAGCTGGTCCCCATCGAGAACGCGGCGATGCCGGAACGCTCCGTGATCCAGTGGGACAAGGACGACCTGGACGCGGTGGGCCTGCTGAAGATCGACGTGCTGGCGCTGGGTATGCTCTCCTGCGTGCGCCGTGCGCTGGAGCTGATGGCGCATCACCGGGGCCGCGACTGGGGCCTGGCCGACATCCCCGCCGAGGACCCGGCCGTCTATCGCATGCTGCAGAAGGCCGACACCCTTGGCGTGTTCCAGATCGAGTCGCGCGCGCAGATGAGCATGCTGCCGCGCCTGAAGCCCGCGAACTTCTACGACCTGGTGATCGAGATCGCCATCGTGCGCCCCGGCCCGATCCAGGGCGAGATGGTGCACCCGTATCTCAAGCGCCGCGCCCACCCGGAGCGGGTGCGCTATCCGAACGCAGAGGTAAAACGCGTGCTCGGACGCACGCTGGGCGTGCCGATCTTCCAGGAGCAGGTGATCGAGCTGGCGATGGTCGCGGCCGGTTTCTCCGCCGGCGAGGCGGACGGGCTGCGCCGCGCGATCGGCGCCTGGCGGCGCACCGGCCAGCTCGCGCGCTACCGCGAGCGCCTGATGGACGGCATGCGCGAACGCGGCTATCCGGAGAGATTCGCCGAGCAGCTGTACAAGCAGATCCTCGGCTTCGGCGAATACGGCTTCCCCGAGTCGCACTCGGCGAGCTTTGCGCTGATCACCTATGTCTCGTCCTGGCTCAAGTGCCACGAGCCCGCGATCTTCGCCTGCGCCCTGCTGAACAGCCAGCCGATGGGCTTCTACGCCCCGGCGCAGATCGTCGCCGACGCCCGCCGCCACGGCGTGGAGGTCCGCCCGGTGGATGTGCGCTGTAGTGACTGGGAGTGCACGGTGGAACCGCTGGCCGGGAGCGACGCGCTGGCCCTGCGCCTGGGCCTAAACCGCGTCGGCGGGCTGGCCCGCGACGTCGCCGGGCGCGTGGTCACCGCCCGCGTTGAGCGGCCATTCGCGGACGTGCCGGACCTGGTGGCTCGCGCCAGGCTCACCCGCGCCCAGGCCAATCGCCTCGCGCGCGCCGACGCCCTGAAGGGCCTGGCCGGTAACCGCCACCAGGCGCGCTGGGCGACCGAGGCGGTGGAGGAGCCTCTGCCGCTGTTCGCCGAGGGTCCGGGCGAGACCGTGCGCGAGGCCGACGTGACCCCGTTGCTGCCCCGCCCGGATGCGGTGGACGACCTGGTGCAGGACTACGCCACCCAGGGCCTGAGCCTGGGCCCGCACCCGCTGGCGCTAATGCGCCCATTCCTGGAACAGCACCGACTGTCCACCGCCGCCCGGCTACTCGAACAGCCCGGCTACAGCGGGGCCCGCTACGCCGGACTGGTGATCACCCGCCAGCGCCCCGGCTCGGCCAACGGCACGGTATTCCTCACCCTGGAGGACGAAACTGGCACGTTGAACCTGATCGTCTGGCCGGACCGGGTGGAGCACTTTCGCGCCGAGGTCCTGCACGGCCGCCTGCTGGAGGCCCACGGCGAGTGGCAGTACAGCGAAGGCGTCGGCCACCTGATCGTGCAGCACCTGATCGACCGCAGCACCTGGCTCGGCGAACTCGCCACCCACTCCCGCGACTTCGGCTGAACCGCAAAGCGGCCAGTTCAGGTACGTCCGGCGAGGTGGCCGATGCGCTGGCTGACCTTCTCCCAGGCTCCTTCCAAAGCGGCCAGCGGATCGCGGCGCCGGAGGGCGCGGCGGGAATGGATCCACTGCCCCGTGGGACCAGCCGGCTCGGTGTCGTGTGCAGCCTCGATAATCCGCGAGACCACGGCGAACTGGTTGTACTCCTCCAGCACCCGGCGCCGGGCCTCGAGGATGTGTGGCAGGCGCTGTTCATACTCGTTGTCGCGGATGGCGCGGCGAATGCGTTCCGCCGTCCCCTCCACGTCATCGATATCAACCGCGATGAAGCTTTCCGGCGGAAAATAGTCCGCCGCATTGGGCGCACCGTAGTAAAACGGGAGCGTCGCGCCGAGAAAGGCGTCCGCCAGCTTCTCGGTCCAGTGATGCGGCCCCACGTAGTTCTCCACCGCGAGGTGATAGCGGTACGCATCCAGGCATTCGGCCTTGTCATCCAGCGGCTGCACCCCCTTGCCGAAGATCTCCAGTTCTGGCAGCTCGGCCTTCAGCGCCCAGGTGAAGTCATAGCGCCGCCGGTGCAGAGTGTGGCGCTGGCGTTTCGCCGAACACATGGTGGCGATCTCGCGGGTCTTCTCCAACGGCGGGTTCGCCCGCATCTCGTTGTACGGCCGCTCGCCCTGACTGCCGAAACCGTAGTACCAGAGCATCCCCTGCTGGGAATGGATGCGCCGACGGTGCTTGAGGGCCCATTCCGGGTGCGAGGTCAGCACGCGACCAAACTGCCGGGTAAAACGCCGGCCATAGGACTTGATGGACGGCGGCTCCATGGTTACCAGCAGAGTGCGCTCGGCCCCGCAGGCCATTTGCTCGCTGTAGTGCCGATTACGCCCCGTGTTCGAGGGAAACTCGTCGTAGACCACCAGCCAGTCGTATTCCGTCGCCTGGGGATCGAAAATGAACTCGCAGTCTCCCCACCGCCCTTCACCGTCCGGCAGCTGGTGGCGCCAGATGCTCTCGCGCATGGTCGAGAGGAACTTGACCCGGATTGGACGCGACACGGGGTCCGTCACGGCCTCTCCCCGCCGCGTTCCAGGAATTCGGCATAAGCTCCCGCGAGGCCCTCTTCAAGTTCGATCCGGGCCTTCCATCCCAGCGCCGCGAGTCGCGAGACATCCAGCAGCTTGCGCGGCGTCCCGTCCGGCCGCGAGGTGTCAAAACGCAGTTCGCCGGCAAAGCCGACCACCCGGGCCACCAGCCGCGCCAGATCGGCGATCGCTAGATCCTCGCCGGTGCCGACGTTGATATGGCTCAGCATCGGTTGCGTGTGTTCTGCGTAGGTCACGTGATCGAGGTTCATCACGTGTACACAGGCCGCCGCCATGTCATCCACGTGGAGGAACTCCCGGCGCGGGGTGCCACTCCCCCAGACGGTCACATGCCCGGCTCCGGCCCGCTTCGCCTCGTGAAAGCGCCGGATCAGCCCGGGAATCACGTGGCTGTTCTCCGGGTGATAGTTGTCACCCGGGCCGTAGAGGTTGGTCGGCATCACCGAGCGGTAATCCGTGCCGTACTGCCGGTTGTAGCTCTCGCACAGCTTGATGCCGGCGATCTTGGCAATCGCGTAGGGCTCGTTGGTCGGCTCCAGCGGCCCGGTCAGCAGGGCCTCCTCGGGGATCGGCTGCGGCGCCTCGCGCGGATAGATGCAGCTGGACCCGAGAAAGAGCAGCCGCCGCACGCCCGCTCCGTGCGCGCCATGGATCACGTTCGTCTGGATCGCGAGGTTGTCGCGGATGAACTCGGCCGGATAGGTGTTGTTGGCATGGATGCCCCCGACCTTCGCCGCCGCGAGGTAGACCCGATCCGGGCGCTCCACGCGCATGAAGGCCTCGACCGCCGCCTGATCGGTCAGGTCCAGCTCCGCATGGCTGCGGGTCAGCAGTTCCACCCCCGGCCAGTCCTCGAGCTGGCGACACACCGCGCGGCCCACCATCCCGCGGTGTCCGGCGACGAAGACGCGTTGCAATTTACTCATGGCGACTCAGGGTCCGGTAGCCGTGGTCGCGCACCAACTCGTCCCGCTCGGCACTCCTGAGATCCTCGCGCACCATCTCGGCCACTAGTTCGTCAAAGCGAATACGCGGTTCCCAGCCCAGCTCGCGCTTGGCCTTGCTGGCATCCCCCAACAGGGTCTCGACCTCGGTGGGACGAAAATAGCGCGGGTCCACCGACACGATGCAGCGGCCCTTTTCGTCGAAGCCCTGCTCGTCCACGCCCTCGCCGCGCCATTCGATGCGCATGCCCAGCTCGCGCGCTGCGGCGTCGACGAAGTCGCGCACGCTGTGCTGTTCGCCGGTGGCGATCACGTAGTCGTCCGGGGTTTCCTGCTGCAACATCAGCCACTGCATCTCGACGTAGTCACGGGCATGTCCCCAGTCCCGTTTGGCATCCAGGTTGCCCAGATAGAGGCGTTCCTGCAGCCCCAGCTTGATGCGGGCCAAGGCGCGCGTAATCTTGCGGGTGACGAAGGTTTCGCCGCGCACCGGCGATTCGTGGTTGAACAGGATGCCGTTGCAGGCATACATCCCGTAGGCCTCGCGGTAATTCACCACGATCCAGTAGGCATACAGCTTGGCCACCGCATACGGGCTGCGCGGATAGAACGGGGTGGTCTCGTCCTGCGGGGTGGCCTGAACCTTGCCGTAGAGCTCCGAGGTGCTGGCCTGATAGAAGCGCGTGGTCTGCTCCATGCCAAGGATGCGGATCGCCTCCAGCACGCGGAGCGTGCCCAGGGCATCGGAGTTGGCGGTGTACTCCGGCTCCTCAAACGAGACCGCGACATGCGACTGCGCGGCGAGATTGTAGATCTCGTCCGGCTGCACCTGCTGAATGATGCGGATCAGGCAGGTCGAATCAGTCAAGTCGCCATGATGCAGGATGAACCGGCGATCACTCTCGTGCGGATCCTGATACAGGTGGTCGATACGATCGGTATTAAACAGAGAGGAGCGGCGCTTGATGCCGTGCACCTCGTAGCCCTTGTCCAGCAAAAACTCGGCCAGGTAGGCCCCGTCCTGCCCGGTAATCCCGGTGATCAATGCCACTTTGGCCATGCCAACTCCTGCTCGCAGGCCACGCCCCGTCCGCGCGCCGCCCAAAAGGGCGGATCATAGCATTCCCGGAACCACCCGATGCCCGGTCACGCGCGGCCGTACACGTCCTCCAGGCGGACAATGTCATCCTCGCCGAGGTAGCTTCCGGACTGCACCTCGATCAATTCCAGCGGGAGCGCGCCGGGGTTCTCCAGGCAGTGAACCTGGCCAATCGGGATGAAGGTCGATTCGTTCTCGGTGACCAGGTAATTCTGCTCGCCATTGGTCACCCGCGCGGTGCCGCTGACTACTACCCAATGTTCGGCTCGATGATGATGCATCTGCAGGGAAAGACGCGCACCGGGGTTCACGGTGATGCGCTTGACCTGATAGCGCGCCCCGGTATCGATGGATTCGTAGCACCCCCAGGGACGATAAACCGCCGTGTGATTGACGTGCTCGCTGCGGTTGTCCGCTTTCAGGCGCTCCACGATGAGTTTGACGTCCTGAACGCGGTCGCGGTCGGCAACCAGTACGGCGTCACGGGTGGCGACCACGGCCAGGTTGCGCAGGCCAATGCCGGCGACCAGCAGGCCGTCGGCATCCACCACGCAGCCCTCGCTATCTTCCAGCAGGCAGTCCCCGCGCAGGGTGTTGCCCTGCTCATCCATACCACGCACGCGCGCCAGAGCGGACCACGAGCCGATGTCGCTCCAACCGGCGGCCAGCGGTGTGACGGCGGCGTGCTCGGTGCGCTCCATCACGGCGTAATCCACCGAGATGTTCGGGGCCGCGGCGAAGGCCTCCGGGTCCACCCGCAGGAAGTCGAGGTCCTCGCGAGCGCCCTCCAGCGCGGCGCGACAAGCCTCGACGATGCCCGGTTCGAAACGCTGCAACTCCTGCATGTACAGCGAGGCGCGGAACACGAACATGCCGCTGTTCCAGAGGTAATCGCCACTGTCGACGTACTCGCGCGCGGTGGCGGCATCCGGCTTCTCGACGAAACGCGCCACTCGCGCCCCGGCCTCCCCCAGGGACTCACCCTGTTGGATGTAGCCATAACCGGTCTCCGCAGCAGTAGGTACGATCCCGAAGGTCACCAGGTGGCCCGCCTCCGCCAGCGTCATGGCTCGCGCCACGGCGGCCTGGAAGGCCTCGGGATCACCGATGTGGTGGTCCGCCGCCAAGATCAGCAACAACGGGTCGCGCCCTTCCACCTGCGCCTGCAATGCGGCCAGGGCGATTGCCGGGGCGGTATTGCGCCCCTCCGGCTCCAGCACGATGCGGGCATGCTCCACACCTGCCGCCCGCAACTGCTCGGCCGCCAGGAAGCGATGCTCGACGTTGGCCAGCACCAGGGGCGCCGACGCGCCCAGGCCGTACAGCCGCTGGGCCGTCTGCTGCAGCAACGTCTGCTCCCCGGTCAGGGGCAGGAACTGCTTGGGGTAGTGACTGCGCGATACCGGCCACAGCCGAGTCCCCGATCCGCCGGCCAGGATCACCGGCTGCAGTTCCGTCCGGCTTTGCGTATGTTCCATCGGCCTTACCCCCGTATCAGGCGTGAAATCTCGTCCACGCGGCGTTCCAGCAGGGCCGGATCGGCGCGGGTCTCCACATTCAACCGCAGCAGCGGCTCGGTATTGGAACTGCGCAGGTTGAAGCGCCAGTCCGCGAATTCCAGACTGACGCCATCCGTATGATCCAGCCCCACGGCTTCCGACGCGTAGGCCTGCATCACCCGATCGGTGGCGGCAGCGGCGTCCTCGACCTCGAAGTTCAGCTCGCCGCTGCAGGGGAAGCGCGCCATGCGCTCGGCCACCATCTCGCCCAGCGTTTGACCGCGCCGGCCCATGAGCTCGGCCACCCGCAACCAGGGCAACATCCCGGTATCGCAGTAGTAGAAGTCCCGGAAGTAGTGGTGAGCACTCATCTCGCCTCCGTAAATCCCATCCTCGTGGCGCAGCCGCTCCTTCATGAAGGCATGTCCGGTCTTGGACTGGATGGGCTCGCCCCCCGCGGCACACACCATCTCAATGGTGTTCCAGGTCAGGCGCGGATCATGGACGATGCGCTCCCCGGCGTGCCCCTCCAGGCATGCCTCGGCCAGCAGGCCCACGATGTAATACCCCTCGATGAAGTTGCCTTCGGCGTCGAACAGGAAGCAGCGATCAAAGTCGCCGTCCCAGGCCACGCCCAGATCGGCGCCGTGCTTGCGCACCGCCTCCGCGGTGGCCGCGCGGTTCTCCGGCAGCAATGGATTGGGAATGCCATTGGGGAAATGCCCATCCGGTTCGAAATTGACGCGGATCAGCTCGAACGGGAGATGCGGCTCCAGGGCCTCCAGCACCGGCCCCGCGCCCCCGTTGCCGGGGTTCACGACCACCTTGAGTTTCGGCAAGGTTTCGCGGTCGACCGAGGCCAGCAACCGGGAGATGTAGTCCGCCCGATGATCCAGGTGCCGGACCTGCCCGTGGGGCATGGGCCGGAAGTCACCGCGCTCAGCGCGAGTGCGAATCGCCTGCAGCCCGGAATCCCCGCTGATCGGGCGCGCATCGCTGCGTACCAGTTTCAGCCCGTTATAGTCCAGCGGATTGTGGCTGGCCGTCACCATGATCCCGCCACCGGCCCCATAGTGCGCGGTGGCGAAATACACCTCTTCGGTGCCACACATGCCGATATCGGCAACATCACTCCCGCCCGCCGTAAGCCCTTCGGTGAGCGCCCGCGCCAGTTCCGGGCTGGAAAGGCGGATATCGTGCCCGACGACCGTGCGTCCCGGCCGGATCTCCTCGGCGAAGGCGCGCCCGATCGCTCGCACCACATCCGGATTGAGCTGGTCCGGCACCCGGCCACGTATGTCGTAGGCCTTGAAACAGTCGATCTTCATGCACGCCCCTTACCGGCATCATTCGATTCCCGCACCGGACAGAAATCCGTTGCGTACACCTTCATGATACATAGCCAAAGGGCTCCGCGAGGCCATGCCAGCATCACTGGCGTGAGTGCCGTTACTTGACGCTCTACACGCATACCCCCGAGCATGGTGGGTTTATACAACGAGGAAAAGCCGATGAGTGAGCCGCAAGTGAAGACCGAGGAGAAGAAACAGCATTTCGACGATATCTACGTCGCCGAGACCCCGGTGCCGTTCAAGGAGCGCATCATCGACGCGCTCGACTACATCTCCGACGACTTCAACCGGCAAACCTTCGACCGGCTGATCCTTCCTTGGGCCGAGAAACAGGCCGCCACCGGCAAGACCCTGAACTACGTGGACCTGTGCTGCTGTTTTGGCAACACCACCATGGCCGCCATCCACAACATGGATGTCGAGGCGATCCGCGCCAACTGGGCCGATGAGCAGACCTGCAAGACCGTCGCCGCCCCGCGCCGTCTGCCGATGAAGACCACCGGCATCGACATCTCGGGCAACGCGCTGGCCTATGGCAAGAGCGCCGGGCTGTTCGACGAAACCTTCGAGGCCGACCTGAACCAGCCCGCACCGGAGACCCAGGCCGCGATCGAAAAGTCCATGGCCGACGCGGACATCGTGATCTCCACCGCATCGCTGGTCTATCTGGACCCGCCGGCAATCGAGAAGCTGATCCGCTCCTTCGCCGAGACCCCGCGCGAGGGCTACATGCTGGTCAACTTCCTGAACCCCTTCGCCCTGGAAAAGGCCGACGCGACCAAGCGCCTGCTGCTGGAACACCTGGAATTCGTCGGTAGCACCGCCAGCCGCCATCGCCGCCTGTCGCCGCTGGAGCAGGAGAACTATCCGGGCGAAGACTGGGCCCTGCTGGAGATCTGGGTGCTGCGCCGCCGCGCGTAGTCCGGACGCTGCCGATAGCGGGGCATGGCATCCCCGACAGGACGGGCCGGCCCTTTTGGGGGCGGCCCGTTTTCGTTGGGGCCGCCGACGCACCACCGGAACCACGGCCTCACAGCAAGACGACGCGGTTACGACCCGCCTCCTTGGCCTGATACATCGCCTCGTCCACTCGGCGGGCGAAGGTCTTGGGGGTATCGCCCTGGCGCATCTCGGTCACCCCGAAACTCGCCGTAACCGACACCGGGCACGCCGTTTCCATGGCCGCCACGGCCTTGCGCAGCTTTTCGGCCATGGCCTCGGCACCCACGCCAGGGGTCTCCGGCACGACGACCATGAACTCCTCCCCGCCCCAGCGCCCAAGGGCATCCGCCTCGCGCAACGCGCCCTGCACCGTATCGGCCAGCCGCTTGAGGACGTCATCTCCGGTCTCGTGGCCGTAGTCGTCGTTGAAGTCCTTGAAATGGTCGATATCGAACATGATCAGGGAAAGGGGCCGTCCGTAGCGGCGGCTGCGCTCCATCTCCGCCTCCAGTGTGTTGCCCAGGCTCAGGCGGTTGGCCAGCCCCGTCAGCCAGTCGGTATGCGCCAGGCGCCGGATCTCGTCCTCCATGCGCACTCGATCGGTCACATCCTTGCTGATCGACACGTAGTGCGTCACCCGGCCATGGGCATCGGTCACCGGACTGATGCTCTGCTCCATGTTCATCAGGGTGCCGTCGCGACGGCGGTTCACGAACTCGCCACGGAAGGCTTCGCCGCGCGCGAGCGTATCCCACATCTCGCGATAGAACCCGGGCTCCTGCTGACCGGACTGAAGGAACCGCGGATTCTTGCCTACCGCTTCATTCCGGCTGTATCCGGTCTGCTCCTCGAAGGCCGCGTTCACATAGGTGATCGTGCCTTCGGGGTCGGTGATCAGCACGGGGTCCACCGACACCTCAAGCGCGGTCGACAATAGCCGCAGCTCGTCATCCCGCCGCCGCTCCTCGGTAACGTCCTTTTGTACCGAGACGAAGTGGGTGATGTCACGGTCGTTATCGCTGGCATATACGGGCGAGATGTGCCAGCGAACCTCGTACGGGGAGCCATCCTTGCGGTAGTTGACCGTTTCGCCCTCGAAATACTCGCCACTGACGAGGGCCCCGCGCAACCTGTCCAGAACGGCGCGCGAGGTTGCCGGACCCTGAAGGATACGCGGGGTTTTCCCCAGGGCTTCCTCCCGCGAATACCCGGTCATGCGCTCGAAACCCGCATTGACGTAAACGATCCGCGGACCGCCGTCCAGATCGGCGTCGGTAATGACCACCGAGTTGTACGATTGCTCGATAGCGGCATCCAGCAGTCGGAGTTTCTCGAACCCCTCGATGATCGACACGGACGCCATATCGGGCCTTCTGCAAAAAATGAACGCACGACACGGGGTCATGCGCGAGGTCACTGAAATCCGACCCGCTTGGGGCGGCGCGGTTCAGTCCATGTCCGCCATCTCGAGGATCGATCCGACAATGTCGCTGGTCGTCACGATCCCTTCCAGCTCGTTGCCCTTCAGCACCACCAGCCGCCGGATCCCCTGGCTCACCATCAGCCGCGCGACGTACTTCACATCCATCTCGGCGGGCACCGTGATCACCGGTTTCGTGCAGACATCATAGACATTCGAGAGGTCGATATCGCCCTCTTCCGCCACGATCGTCTTGAGGATGGTGGTGTAGGTGATGATGCCGTAGGCATCGTGGGCGTGCTGCTTCTCCACCACCAGCGACTTGACGCCATGCTTGCGCATCAGCTGCATCGCCTCGCGCAGCGGTGCCAGGGGAGACACAGTGACGACATTGGGTCTTAGAATTTCGCTTACCAGCATGTTGCTCTCCGTCAGAGTTCTTCCTTGACCTGTTCCTGGAACTGCTCGATCTGCTTGCGCCCGATACCGGCGAGATGGGCCACATCCACCGTAAAGGCCACTCCCCGGGGGTCATTGGCCAGGTCCAGCTCCCTCGAGATGCACTTGAGCACGTCCAGGGCCACCTTCTTCTCCAGCACCCACAAGAGGACCGACTGACTGCCCTCGTAGGTCATGCCGAGAAACGTCCTGCGGGCCTCGGCGCCAATCCCGCGCGCATCCATGATGGTTACGCCACCTGCGCCAGCTTCCTTGGCCGTGGCAATCGCCTGCTCCTCCAGATCATCCGAGAGGACGGCCACCAGTGCAGAAAATCGCATTGCTCACTCCTCCTGCCGCTCGTCGCGAGCGGACCAGCGTTCGTAAAGATCCACGGCGATCGCATAGAGCATCACCGTGACGATGGGAAATATCGACGCGAACGCGATCAGACCGAAGCCGTCGATCAGTACGTTGCGATCATCCAGGTGCGTCGCCAGGCCGATCCCCAGAGCCGTCACCAGGGGCACAGTCACCTCGGAGGTGGTCACCCCGCCAAGATCGAAGGCCAGTGCCACGATCTGCTTGGGCGCCAGGATCGTGAGCACGATAACCAGCAGGTAGCCGCCCATGATGTAGTGGTGGATGGAGTCCCCCGCCAGGATGCGGTGCACTCCGATGGTGATGCCAATGGCCACGCCCAGCGCCACCAGGATGCGGATTACGTTGCCGCGCAACGAACCGCGAGCGGCCTCCTCGGCCTTCTGGCCGATCGCGATCAGCGCCGGTTCCGCCATGGTGGTCGCGAACCCGATGGAAAAGGCGAACAAATACACCCACACGAACAGTTCGTTGGTAATCAACTGCTCGGCCATGCTCTCGCCGATTGGGAACAGGCCCAGCTTCAGCCCTACCACGAAGGCATAAAGCCCCAGCACCACCAACACGAAACCGAACATCACCCGCGGCAGATACGGGATGCGCTTGCGCAGCACGAAATACTGGAACACCACGATCACTGCGATGATCGGTGCCACGTCACGCAGCATCAGCAACAGGTCCATGCCCATCGCGGACAGCCAGTGCCGCTCGCCTGCGCCTGGCAGATCGGTTCCCGGATCCATGGCCGCTGTCTCGGCGCCGGTTGGAGCCGCGATCTCCGCTCCCGTGAACACGATGATCCCGTAGATCTGCACCGTGATCATCGGCACCATCACCGCCAGCGCCACCAGCCCGAAGCCGTCGCGCAGTGGGTTACGCCCGCTTATGGAGGCCGCCAGCCCCAGGCCCAGTGCCGCCACGAGCGGCACCGTCACGATGTTCGTGGTCACCCCGCCCGAATCGTAAGCCAGGCCCACGATCTCCTCGGGGGCAAAGAAGGTCACCAGCACCACCAGCACATAGCCGGTCAGAATGTACCAGTGCAGCGGATGTCCGAGCACCGTGCGCAGGATCCCCAGCGCCACCACGGCCCCTACCGAAAGCGCGACAATCAGCCGCAGCACCATGCCCTCGATACGGCCCTCGCTGATCACCTCCGCCTGCTCCGCCACCGCGATCAGGGCCGGCTCCGCGATCACCGTCGCAAACCCGAGCGTAAAGCCGAAGGCCATCAGCAACAGCAACGATCCACGCCGCGCCAGTGCGTTGGACAGGTTCTTGCCGATGGGGAAGATCCCCATCTCCAGGCCCTGCAGGAACAAGGCCACGCCGAACACCACGATGGCCAGGCCCACCACCATCGACAGCAGGCCATCCGGCACCGTGCGCAGCACCAGCGCCTGGAACACCGCCACCACGATCACGATCGGAGCGAGGTTGCGTGCCGCATGACCCAGGGTGTGGAGAAAATTCATGCGCTCCCTAGGGAAACACTAATTAATGTACACACTCGCGCTCGAGTCGCTTTTGCGTGCGAACAAGGCGCGGCGACCGCCGTGCAGTCATTCTGCACAAGGGAGCCGCAACGCCGTGCGCACGCCCGTTTTTGATAAGCACGGGCGGCCGAGCCCCTGCTTTGCAATGGCTTGTGGGGTTGGCACCCCAGGTTCCCCGATCCTGCGTTGCGCCGCTTGCGGGTAGAACCACTACCCGCTGCACGACACGCCTTGTCTCGGAAAACCTGGGGTACCAACGCGAGTGTGTACATTAATCAGTGTTTCCCTAACCGAGGCGCCGCCCCGGAATCAATCGCAAGCGTAATGGTCGTACGCTGCATGGAATCCCTGCAGATACCCTATCGCGCTGTAGTCATCGGCGCCACGGGCGGCCTCGGTGCCGCGTTTGTCGACCACCTGGAGAACGACCCGAACTGCGAACGCGTGGTCGGCCTCGGACGCCAAAGCACCCCGCCCGTGGACCTGCTCGACGAGGCCAGCATCGAACACGCCGCCGCCTGGCTGCGAGACCAGGCACCCGAGTGGGACCTGATCCTCGACGCCACCGGCATCCTGACCATCGACGGCCACGGGCCGGAGAAGCGCCTGCGCGATCTCGACCCGACGATCATGGCCCATGCCTTCGCCATCAACGCCATCGGCCCGGCCTTACTGTTCAAGCACCTGGCACCCCTGCTCCCGCGGGGCCGCAAGGGAATCCTGGCCACCCTCTCGGCCCGGGTGGGCTCCATCGAGGACAACCACCTGGGCGGCTGGGTGAGTTATCGCGCCTCCAAGGCCGCGCTCAACCAGATCGTGCGGACCACGGCCCTGGAACTACGCTTCAGCCATCGCCATGCGCTGGTGATTGCGCTTCAGCCTGGCACCTGCGACACCCGTCTGTCGGAGCCGTACCGGTCACGCGCCCCGGAGATCCTCAGCCCCGAATACGCAAGCGAACGTCTGCTCGGTGTCCTGGACCATCTGGAGGCCGACCAGTCCGGCAGCTTCCACGACTTCGAGGGCCAGCGCCTGCCTTTCTGAACGCTCACCCGCCACAACCATGATCTGCATCAACAACCGCTAATACCGTTGGCGGGATAGTGCCTGCGAACATACACCGATTCGGAGGCTCGACATGCAACGTTCCACCACCCTGCGCGCTCTGACCCTAGCCGGCCTGCTGGCCCCCGCAGCCATGATCCCGGCCCACGCGACCGCTGCCAACGCCGATGTCTCCGCTGGCGACTGGCTCGTTCGTGGCGGTCTGCATCATGTCGAGCCCAAGTCGAACAATGGCTCTTTGCTCGGCGGAACGACCGACGTCAACGTTCGATCGGATGCCAAACCCAGCGGGACGATCGCCTACATGCTGACCGATAGTCTAGGCTTGGAGCTCTTGGTGGCCTGGCCCTTCGAGCACGACATCCACCTTGAGAACGTGGGCCGCGTGGGCAGCACCAAGCACCTGCCACCGACCCTGAGCCTGCAGTACCACTTCAATACCGGTACGCAATTCCGTCCCTACGTGGGTGCCGGCGTCAACTACACCCACTTCTTCCGGACCCGCAGTTCGCTCGGCGACCTGGATCTGGACGACTCCTGGGGCGCGGCGGTGCAGGCCGGACTCGACTACGCCATCACGGATGACTGGTTCGTCAACGCCGAGATTCGCTGGATCGATATCGACAGTGACGTCAGCCTCGGCGGTGCGGACATCGGGACGGTCAACATCGACCCGATGGTGGTTGGTTTCGGCGTCGGCCGACGCTTCTGAGGCGCCGACGTAACCGCATAACGTCGGCCTAGCCGCCGACGTCTCCGACGAGGCCGAGGACCCGCGCAATGCGGTCCTCGGCCTCTTGCGTTTCCAGCCCGCGCGATTTCGGGGCACCCCACACGGGGCCGGGCCACGCCGGGTCCCCCTCGCAGCGTGCTACATGATGCAGGTGCAGCTGCTCCACGATATTGCCAAGCTTGGCCACGTTCAGCGCCTTCGGGGCGAAGGCCTGCTCCATCGCCCGCGCCAGTGCACCGGACTCGCGAGCCAACTGGATGGCATCCTCGGGGGCCAGTTGATGCAGTTCGCGCACATCGGCGCGACGCGGCACCAGGATGAACCAGGGATAGTCGTGATGATCCATCAACCGCAGCCGCGAGAGTGGCCACTCGGCCGCCGCCCAGGTATCGGCCTCCAGGCGTGGATCCAGCGGAAATTCAATCGTCATTGGCAAGCTCCTGCCATATTCCCGGCTGGGACCAGAGGCCGGTCTGCCATTCGCCCTTCGCGCCGGGCAACAGGTAACTGTAGTGGGATCGATGCCGCAATGCGGCCAATACCTCGCGCCGTGTATTCGCGTCCGCCCCACTGATCACAACCAACCGGGAATCCGGTACGGCCCAGGCCCGCGCTCCCGAGCCGATCTCGCCTGCGTTCGCCAGTGCGACAGGGTCGCTCGGCAGGCCACGCCGCCCCAGCCAGTCGGCCACGGAGGAATGCGAGCCCAGCACGATCCGCATGCCTTCTGCGTCGTCCGCGGAGCCCGGCACTCGACCCAGCCAGGGAGTTACTTCAGAAGGGTCCGCATCGTCCAGCGCCACCACCCGGGCTTCCGGGTCCAGCGCCCCCTGACGCAGGATGGCGGGCGACTCGTCCGCTGCCAGATGGCGGAACATTCGCCAGTCGGGGTCGATGGCAATGGCCTGGGGACGGCTGGAGGTCTCCAGCGAAACCCCCTTCTTTGCCGCATTCAGCTCGACCCAATGCGTCTCGCGGCCGTTCTCGGTTTCCAGCTCCAGCGGCACATACAGCTCCCAAGGGGCCTGCTCGTCGCGTTGTTGCAGCCGGCCCTGTACTCGCCAACCGTTCCCCCGCGCCTCGCGGTGCAGTCCCGTCAGTTCCAGCACAGGCGCGCCGGGGCGCTCTACCCACTGGGAAAAGAAGGGCCGCAGATCTTCATCCGTCGCTCCGTCGAACGCCCCGATCACGGCGTCCCAGTCCGCCTCGCGAAAGCGCCATTCGTCGTACAGGGCCCGCGCACCCAACAGCAGCGCCTCGCGCCCGATTCGATCCTCCAGCATTCGCCACAGCATCGCGCCGCGGTGATAGCCGGCGATGCGAGCCGCCCCCGAATTGCCGCCCCGGAAGCTCCCGTGCGCGCGATCTTCGCCGGCCGGCAAGGCCGCGTAATCGCGCAGCCACTGGCCCCGTTCCTCCCGTCCTTCGCCGCGGTCGCGCTTGAACTGATAGTCGGCCATGTAGGTCGTCAGCCCTTCCGACCAGTTGCCTGCGGAATAATCCACGTACACTCCGGTTCCCCACCAGGCGTGCAGGACCTCGTGGCCCAGCGAGGTGTACGGAATAAACGGCAGCGGAATCACACGTTCCCCCAACAACGTAAAGCCGGAAAACGCCAGTCCCACGGGCTGCGGACTCGCGGCGATCGTGAAGGTCGCAAACGGGTACGGGCCGATCTCGTCATTGAAGCGCTGCAGGTATTTGGCCACCTGCTCGCGATAGGTCTCCCCGAATCGCTCCTCGAGGCCGACCGGAAACAGGGTGCGTACCTCCACATCTCCGACCCGCCGCTCGGCCGACTCCCAGGGGCCGGTGGCGACCGCCAGGGCTCGACCAGCGGGGTGCTCGAACGTGGCATGGTATTCGTCACCCCGGCGCTCTTCGGCCACGCGGGAGCCGGAAGCCACCCCGAGATGGCCACCGAGGCTCCTCAATTCGATACGCACTGCGTGGGGCTCGGCATCGGGACGGCGCGGATACCAGTCGGCGCCCGGCGGCAGATACCCGCCGTCCGGGCCCAGATATCCACTCCCGGGACGTGCCTGGTCCGGTGCCGAAAGACGCGCCCCATAGCGGATCGCCAAAGGCCCGTCATCCGCTCCCGGCTCGCGCGCCAGTTCCAGCCAACCATCCTCGCGGCGGTCGAACTCGACTACCTGGCCGCCGAGCGTCACCGCATCCACGGCAATGCCCGGATCCAATCGGAACCGGCGCAGCGAGGCCGGATCGATCCGGGCCGGATCCGCCTCGAACCGCCCCTCCAGCCGCGCCTGGCTGGGATCCAGTTCCACCTCCAGTGTCACACCATCGTATGCCGTGTCGGCCGAAGCCGCTCCACCGGCCAGCCACAACACAACACTGCACACCAACAACCCCAGGCGCATGCGTCAGTCCTCGCGCGGAAAGCGTGCCACGCGCTCAAGCCGCTCGCCCTCACGCTCGATCTGCAGTGGCAGCCACATGCCCGGTGGAGTCGCTTGCACCACGCGTTGCAGATCGCCAGCGGCGCGGATGGTCTGTTCGCCTGCCCGCAAAACACGATCTCCAGCCTCCAGGCCGGCCTCCTCACCGACTGACCCCTCCTGCACACGCAGGATGCGAATCCCCGGCGCGTCATCGGACTCCAGGTGCACGCCCAGCATCAAACTCGAGCGTTCAAAACGCTCGTCGTGTGGCACACCGAAGACGGCGTGCGCAAGCGCCGGATCGCTGTTCGCACAACCGCCGGGCTCGCGCGGCAACAAGACCGCGGCCTCGGTTACGCCCAGATCGGCAAGTTGATGCGGCACCCCATAGCCGTATTCCAGGTGCCCGGAGCCAATGATCGCGGCCACCAGTGGCGGCGTATCGCCGCCCGCCTTGATGCGCGCCGCAATCCCACCAGCCATCATCCGATCCCACGCCAACTGCGTCGCGATAAACCGTTCCGGATCCGGTCCCATGCCCGCTGGGTGACGTTCCAGCACGGCTTCCAGATAGTCACGGTAGCCCTGACTCGCCGCGGCCGGGGCCGACACCCCGTCGCGCGTATCGGCATCCACGGTATCCCAGCCCTCGTGACCCAGACGCTGGATATACTCCCGCTCCAAGTTCAGCGCCAGCAGCGGCACGTCGTGGACCCGGGAAAAGTGCAGGATCGGCCAGTACAACTCCGGGTCGAAACCCCAGTGCTCGTACCAACCGCTCTTCTCCAGGAATGCCTCCGGGTCCAGCTCGCCCGCGACCCAGGCATCCAGCGCCGGCTGCCTGGAGCGGGGCAGCATTTCCAGCCCGATCACCATGTCCGGGCGCTGACCATGCAGCGCAGAAAGCGTGCCCAACTGCCAGCGATGATGATCCATCCGGTCGTGGCGCTCGCCCAGCAACACCACCTCGCGGGTGGCAAGGTCGGCATACAGCTCGGCGGCATCCAGCGGCTCGCCCGCCGGCGTGGACCACGCCCCCGGAGCCGGACAATCACTGCCCGCCTTCACGGTACCCGCCAACAAGGTCGCCAGCAGGCCAACCGCGCCCACCCATGTCCCCACCCGAAAATCCGCCTGCATGCAGTACTCCTCGTTGCGAACCCACTACGCGCGGGACCATTTTCCAACGCCCACTCTTCCACGAACCCGGAGATCGGGTCCCGGCACGGCCAAACTATCCAGAAGACCCTGCGGCGCCTCCAGCGTTCCCCCGAGAGCTCCGCTCGGTTAGCCTGAAAGGATGAGCACACCCCCGCAAAACCCACGCCACCTGGCCTGGCTGGATCAGACCATCGGTGTCCTGCGGTCCCTGATCATCTATCGCCGCCCCGGACGCCAGCGCGGACTCCAGCATATGTATGCCCCGTTTATTCAGTCCGGGGATCTGGTGTTCGACATCGGAGCCCATGTCGGCGACCGTACCCGCGCCTTTGCCGATCTTGGCGCGCGTGTGGTCGCCCTGGAACCGCAACCGCAGCTCCTGCCCTGGCTGCGCCGCGCGGTGCGCGGGCGCCCGGGCATCTCGATTCGACGCGAGGTGGCCGGGCCACGCCCAGGTACCGCACAGCTGCAGGTCAGCCGACGTCACCCGACCGTCTCCTCCGCCTCGCGTTCCTGGGTGCGATCACTGCGCACCCGCAACCGCAGCTTTGAACACGTACGCTGGGACGAAGAGATCGCGGTGCCCATGGTCACCCTCGACCAGCTCATCGCCGAATACGGGCCTCCAGCCTTCTGCAAGATCGATGTGGAGGGCATGGAGGCCGAGGTTCTGCGCGGCCTGAGCTACCCCATCTCCGCCCTGTCCTTCGAGTTCGTGGCCGGCGCGCTGGACGTCACCCGCGACTGCCTCGACCAGCTGGCGGAACTGGGCACGTACGAATACAACCTGATCCGCGGCGAACGCCGCCAGTATCAATTCGCCGACTGGCAATCCGCCGCAGCGATCCTTGCCTGGCTGGAGCGACACGGCGAAAACCTGGGTTCGGGCGACCTGTACGCCCGCCGACACGCCGTTTGATGGGGTCGCCTTGACGGGACCGGTGCGAGCGGCAAGGCTGAGCCTATGAACGCCGACAACCTCCCCTGGTGGCAACACCACACGAGCGACGGGATCGCCGCGCTCGCCGCGCGCGATGCGGTCGCGATCCTGCCCCTGTCGGCCATCGAACAACACGGTCCCCACCTGCCGCTGGATACCGACTACCGCATCGGGCTGGGCCTGCTGCAGGCCGCCTGCGAGACCATACAGGAGGACCTTCCGCTCGCGGTCCTGCCGCCGGTGGCAATCGCCACCAGTACCGAACATACCGGCTTCCCCGGCACCCTGAGCCTGCAGCCCGAAACCGCATTGGCCACCCTGCGCGACATCGGCGACAGCGTGTCCCGCAGCGGCCTGCGGCGCCTGCTGCTCGTCAACAGTCATGGCGGCAATACCGCGATCTGCGACCTCGCTGCCCTGGAGTTGCGCCGCGCCCACGGCATGCTTGTGGTCAAGCATCACTATTTCACCCAGCCCCCGCCAGACGCATCCCGCATCGCGCCCGACGAGCTTCGCCACGGCCTGCACGGTGGCTTGCTCGAGACCGCGATGATGCGGTTCCTCGCTCCGGAGCACGTGCGCATGGAAGCGGCCCTGGACGCGCCTTCACTGGGCGCGGAGCTCGCAGAAAAACTGGAAGTGCTGGAACCCGAAGGGCGCACGGCCTTCGCCTGGATGGCGGGCGACCTCCACCCGTCCGGTGTCGTCGGGGATGCCCGCGGCGCAACCGCCGAACTGGGACAGCAATTGGTGGAACACTACGCCGGCACGCTGGCCGCCACGATCCGCGACGCGGTCCAGTTCGACCTGACGCGCCTCGCCCCCTGACAGAGACGTAGAGTCGCGCGTCAGCCGCGCTCGGCCTCCGAAGCCAGCAGCTCCTGGAGCCAGTGGCCGCCACGGTCGGCTTTGGTGCTGAGGTAGCGCAGGTTGTGCGGATTCAGCTTGCCATGCACCGGCTCGCGTGCCACCACGTCGATGCCACCGGCACGCAGGGCATCCATTTTTCCGGGATTGTTGGTCAATAGCCGCACGCTGTCGATGCCGAGGAACTCCAGCATCTCCACCGCCGCGTCGTAGCGCCGGCCATCGGCCTCGAAACCCAGCTGGCAATCGGAATCGATGGTATCCAGTCCGGCCGTCTGCATGGTATAGGCGCGCAACTTGTTGGCGAGTCCAATACCACGACCCTCCTGCGCCAGATACAACAGGACGCCGCCGCCCGAGTCATTGATGGTCTTCACGCCCAGGCGCAGCTGATCACCGCAGTCGCAGCGGAGGCTGCCGAACAGATCCCCGGTCAGACAGGCAGAGTGCAGCCGGACCGGTACCGCATCCGGCCAGTCACGGGGCTCCCCTATCAGTACCGCGACGTGCTCCAGGATCCCGTTGCCCTCGCGGAACAGCATGAACCGGGTCACCGGCGCGTCCGCCAGCGGCACCGGGGCCTCACTGACATAGGCCAGTTCCAGGCGCGGGTGCTTGGCCACCGCGCGCGCCTCCTGCTCGTCGACGTCGAGGAACATGCCATCCGCCAGCGCCGCGCGAATGGCCTCCGGCACCGGCTCGGGGACCGGCGCGGCCACCACCGCCGGCAACAGACGCCCCGCACGCACAAGCTCCAGGGCCGCGACCTCTGCGGGAAGCGCACGAACCACCGTGGGCTGCCCAATCGCGGCGTACGGATGGGTCGTCTCGTTCGAGGCTTCCGGGGCGCTGGCCAGTGTAAACAGGGCCTCAGGATCGGTGTTCGGAGCGAATTCCAGGGCCACACCTTCCCAGCCTTCCTGCAGCGGCTGGGACCAGCCCATTGCAGAGGCGCGGTGCGCGGTTAGAATCAGTCGAGGCGCGGACCCGGTCATGTGGGTCAGGCGATCCAGCAACACAGGGGTCAGCCCCTCGACGGCCGCAACGAGTACACTCGACTGCGAACCACTCACCAGGACCGGATGGCCCCGGCGAAGATCAAAGATCCCGCGATCGGCGTTGTGCATCGGGTGCTTCCATACGGAGTTTTGTTTATGACCAGCCCGCAAACCGCGAATTCCCCGGATGCGGTTCCCGGCTTGGCCAGGCAGGTCGAAGACGGCGTTAGCCTACCCCAACTCGCTACTTGCGGTCCCGTAACCCCGAGGATTGCGGCATGACGGCCTATCCGGTAACCGAGGAGCAGGCCTGGCGCTGGCTGCTCGCGCAGCGGGCCGATCCCGGGTGCTGCCCCCTGCCCGGCCCCCTGGCACCGGGTGCCCACGAGTTGCTGGATCTCTACGGCCCGATCGTCGAGGCCCCCAGCATCACCGTGGCCCAGCTCGGCCAGAGCCTGGACGGGCGCATTGCCACCGCGAGCGGCAAGTCGCACTACGTCACCGGCCCCGAGGACATCGAGCGCCTGCATCGCCTGCGGGCCCTGGTCGATGCCGTGATCGTCGGCGCCGGCACGGTCGTAGCCGACGACCCTCGCCTGACCGTGCGCAAGACCGAGGGCCCCAACCCGGTCCGCGTGATCCTGGACCCCGATGGCCGCATTCCCGCTGATGCCCATGTCTTTCGCAATGCCGAGGTCCGGACCATTGTCCTGCACGCGGCCGGGTATGGACCCTGCGGCCTGCCCGAGCATGTCGAATGCCTGGAGATGCCCACCGGGGCCGACGACCGCTTCGACCCCGCCAGGATCCGCGGCCAACTCGCGGAGATGGGCCTGCATCGCCTGCTGGTCGAAGGCGGCGGCCAGACGGTCTCGCGCTTTCTCGAGGCCGACACCCTGGACCGGCTGCACCTGACCATCGCGCCCATGCTGATCGGCTCCGGGCGCCCGGGTGTGACGCTGCCGGAGATCGATTCTCTGGATCAGGCGTTGCGCCCGCCTTGCCGTATCTTCCGACTGGGCGGCGACACCCTGTTCGACCTGGACCTGCGCAGCAAGCCCTGACCCGACCCAGATTCGTTCGCCGCCATCGCGTCACGCGCGATGGCGCGGTGCCTCAAACCAGGTTGTCGCGGATCGCGCGGGAGACCGCGTCCAGCTCCGCCGGGACCTTGGCTGGCTGAATCACGCTCTGGGCGATGGCCGTATCCGGGTCCTTCAGGCCGTTGCCCGTAAGGGTGCACACCACGGTGGAGCCTTCCTGGATCTTGCCCTCGCGGATGTCGCGTAGCGCACCCGCCAGCGACGCGGCAGAAGCCGGTTCACAGAACACGCCTTCCTTTTCCGCCAGCAGCTTCTGCGCAGCCAGAATCTCGTCGTCCTGGCACTCGTCGAACCAGCCACCGGATTCCTCGCGGACCTTCCAGGCCATGTCCCAGGACTGCGGATGGCCGATGCGGATCGCGGTCGCCACGGTGTCCGGGTTATCGACCATCGCCCCACGCATGAACGGTGCGGATCCCGCCGCCTGATAGCCGACCATGTGCGGACGGTTACCCACCATGCCGCCACCGGCGTACTTGCAGTGGCCCTTGCAATAGGAACAGGCGTCGGTCACGTCGTCGCTGCTCTTGGCCGCCATCTCGCTATACCCGATCCAGTGCGCGGTGATGTTCCCCGCGTTGCCCACCGGCAGACAGTGGTAGTCCGGGGCGCGGCCCAGCTCCTCGACGATCTCGAAGGCAGCCGTCTTCTGGCCCTGCAGGCGATACGGGTTCACCGAGTTCACCAGCGTCACCGGCGTATTGGAGGCAACCTCCTTGACCAGCCGCATGCCGTCATCGAAGTTGCCCTCGATCTGGATCACCGTGGCGCCGTGCATCATCGCCTGGGCGAGCTTGCCCAGGGCGATCTTGCCGTCCGGGATCACCACGAACGCGGTAATGCCGGCGCGCGCCGCATACGCGGCGGCGGCCGCCGAGGTGTTGCCGGTGGATGCGCAAACAATCGCGCGCGAACCCTCCTCGATGGCCTTGGTCACGGCCATGGTCATACCGCGATCCTTGAACGAGCCGGTCGGGTTCAGCCCCTCGAACTTGACGTAGATCTCGACCTCGCGCGTGAGCGCGCGCGGGATGTTGTTCAGGCGGATCAACGGCGTGTTGCCCTCGCCCAGCGAGATGATGCGCGTGTCGTCGTGTACCGGCAGGCGGTCACGGTAGCGCTCGATCAGTCCGGTATAGCGATGTCCAAAGGCCATAGTGTTCTCTTCGTCGTTGCGAAAGGGATAGAGCGCCGACTAGCGCGCCAGTCCTTCCATGCGGATACGGGTAATCGGGGTCAACAGGTGATCCAGGGCCTCGATCGCGGCAATTGCCTCGTTCATCGCGCCCTCGCGAACCTTGTGTGTCAGCATGATGATCGTGGCCTCGCCGCGCTCCGGGTCCGGCTCGCGCTGCAGGATCGCCTCGATGCTGATGCCGTGCTCGCCCAGAATACGGGTAATGTCGGCCAGAACGCCGGGCCGGTCCTGGGTGCGCAGGCGCAGGTAGAAGGAGGTCTCCACCTCGGCAAGGTCCAGCACCGGCTTGTCCGACAGGGCATCCGGCTGGAACGCCAGATGCGGCACGCGGTTCTCCGGATCGGTGGTCAGGGCACGCACCACGTCGACCAGATCGGCCACCACTGCGGAGGCGGTCGCCTCGGCCCCGGCCCCGGCGCCGTAATAAAGCGTCGGGCCGACGGCGTCGGCATTCACCAGCACGGCGTTCATCACGCCGTCGACGTTCGCGATCAGCCGGCGCTCCGGGATCAGCGTCGGGTGCACCCGCAGCTCGTAGCCCTTCGGCGTCCGCCGGGCAATGCCCAGGTGCTTGATGCGATAACCGAGTTCAGCGGCGAAGCCGACATCCTCGCGGGTGATATCGCTGATCCCCTCCACCGCGACACGGTCGAACTGGAGCGGGATGCCGAAGGCGATCGAGGCCAGGATCGCCAGTTTGTGCGCGGCGTCGATCCCCTCCACGTCAAAGGTCGGATCGGCCTCGGCATAGCCCAGTGCCTGGGCCTCGGCCAGCACGTCCTCGAAGTCGCGACCCTTGTCGCGCATCTCGCTGAGGATGAAGTTTCCGGTACCGTTGATGATCCCGGCCAGCCACTCGATCTGGTTGCCGGCGAGACCCTCGCGGATCGCCTTGATGATCGGGATGCCACCGGCGACTGCCGCCTCGAAGGCCACCATCACGCCCTTCTCCTGGGCGCGCTCGAAGATCGCGTTGCCATGCAGCGCGATCAGGGCCTTGTTGGCAGTGACCACGTGCTTGCCCGCGTCAATCGCGGCCAGTACCAGGCTCAGGGCGAGATCCGTCCCGCCCATCAGTTCGACGACAACCTCGACCTCCGGATCGTTGACGACCTCGGCCGGATCGGTGGTCAGGCGGATCTGCGAGCAATCGCATTCGCGCTCGCGCTGGATGTCGCGCGCGGCGGCCGCCACGACCTGAATGTCGCGACCCGCGCGGCGAGCAATCTCGGTGCCGTTGCGCGCGAGCACGTTGATCGTCCCGCAGCCGACAGTTCCCAGTCCCAGAATTCCGATCTTTACCGGCGTCATAGCCTTGCTGTCCTTGACGTCGGGCACCAGCGGCGCCCCGTGTTCATTGCGTTGAGGGTCTGCGGCGGTCGAACTAGCTGCCCGAACCCGGATTTTCCTCGGAGGCGTCGGCCAGGATCGAGTCCGCGCGGAACATCGCCTTGATCCCGCGCAGGGCCTGGCGCGTACGCTGCTCGTTCTCGATCAGGCTGAAGCGCACGTGGTCGTCTCCGTAGTTGCCGAAACCCACCCCCGGCGAGACCGCCACCTTGGCGTCGCTCAGCATCTTCTTGGCGAACTCCAGCGAGCCCATCTCGCGGTAGGGCTCGGGGATCGGCGCCCAGACGAACATGGTCGCCTTCGGCTTCTCGACCTGCCAGCCGAGCTTGTTCAGCCCCTCGCAGAGGACATCACGGCGCACACGGTAGAGCTCGCGAATCTCCTCCACGCAGTCCTGCGGGCCCTCCAGCGCCGCAATCGCGGCGACCTGGATGGGGGTGAAGGTGCCGTAGTCGAGGTACGACTTGATGCGCGCCAGGGCCGCGACCAGGGTCGCGTTGCCGCACATGAAGCCGACGCGCCAGCCCGGCATGTTGTAGGTCTTGGACAGGGTGTAGAACTCCACCGCAATGTCCTTCGCCCCCGGCACCTCGAAGATCGAAGGCGCCTTGTAGCCGTCAAAACTAATCTCGGCATAGGCCAGGTCGTGCACGATCCAGATGCCATGTTCCTTGCAGATCGCCACGACCCGCTCGAAGAACTCCCGATCCACGCACTGGGTGGTCGGATTCGCCGGGAAGTTGAGGATCAGCATCTTCGGCTTTGGCCAGGAGTCCTGGATCGCCCGCTCCAGCTCGGCGAAGAAGTCGACATCCGGCGTCAACGGCACATGGCGCACATCCGCGCCGGCAATCACACAACCATAGGGATGAATCGGATAGGCCGGATTCGGCACCAGCACCGCATCGCCCGGCCCCAGGGTCGCCAGCGCAAGGTGCGCCAGGCCTTCCTTGGAACCGATGGTCACGATCGCCTCGGTCTCCGGGTCCAGATCGACGTCGAACCGGGTCTTGTACCAGCGCGTGATCGCCCGCCGCAGCCGCGGGATGCCCTTGGACACGGAATAGCGGTGGGTATCGCCGCGCTGCGCCGCCTCGCACAGCTTGTCCACGATGTGCTGCGGCGTCGGCTGATCCGGGTTGCCCATGCCGAAGTCGATGATGTCCTCGCCGCGGGCGCGGGCCTCGGCCTTCAACTGGTTCACGATGTTGAAGACGTAGGGCGGGAGGCGCTCGATACGGGGAAAGACGTCGGTCACGGATTCTGGGTCCTGGTTGGGGCCTTGGGGATCGCTTTGCAGGGCCAAAACGGCCCCTCCGGATGCCGCACCGGAAAGCGCGCCAAAGTATAACCCGGGCCCTCGGCTGTCAACGAACCGAGGCTCGGACACCCCGCCGGACGGGGATGGAATCTTGAGCCTGTCGCGGGCTCGGAGTAGCGTAAGGGAATGCTGTTTTCCGAAGTCACCAGCGAAGACTCCTACATCGTGACCGGCTACGAGTCGGGGCGCGTCGGAATCAACCAGATTGCGCACAGCCGCAGCCTGATCGTGCGCCCGCACGAACTGCGCACCGACTGGCCAGTCGACTCGGTCGAACAACTGGGCGTGGATCACCTGCAAGCAATACTGGACGCGCCGCCCGAGGTCCTGCTAATCGGCACCGGTACGGTCCAGCAATTCCCGGACCGCGCGGTATGGCGTCATCTACGCTCGCAGGGTCTGGGGGTGGAGATCATGGACACCGCGGCTGCCTGCCGCACGTACAACCTGATCATGGCCGAGGGCCGCGACGTCGCCGCTGCCCTGATCATTAACGGATAAGCGACACGTCATCCTCTAGCAAAGTGGAGGGCTCGGGCGCTTTCCGGCAACCCGCTCAGGAACTCGGCAGGACCTCGTCGCCCTTCATTCCACGCGACTCCAGCAGCTTCCGCAGCCGCTTCAGCGCATCCATCTGAATCTGCCGCACCCGCTCCCGGGTCACGCCGATCTCCGCCCCTACCTGCTCCAGGGTCGAGCGCTCGAAACCGTGCAGCCCGAACCGGCGCACCAGCACCTCGCGCTGTTTGTGGTCCAGTTCTTCCAGCCAGGCATCCACCAGATGATGAAGATCCTGATCCTCCAGCAAAGTGGAGGGCTCGGGCGCATTCACGTCTGCAAGGATATCGGCCAGCGAGCGATCGCCGTCCGGGCCCGACGGCAGATCCATCGAGGTGGAGGGTTCGGACATCGCGCGTAGCTTCTGGATCTCCGCCACCGGCCTTCCCAGGCGCTCCGCCAGCTCTTCCTCCGTGGGGTCGCGGCCCAGTTCCTGCGTCAGGTTGCGCGCAATCCGTGCGTGCATGCGCAACTCCTTGCTCACATGCACCGGAATGCGGATGGTCCGCCCCTGATTCATCAGGGCCCGTTCGATGGTCTGGCGGATCCACCAGGTGGCGTAGGTGGAAAAACGAAAGCCGCGCTCCGGGTCGAATTTTTCCACCGAGTGCATGAGGCCGAGATTGCCCTCCTCGATCAGGTCAAGCAGTGGCAGACCCCGGTTCAGGTAGCGACGGGCGATTTTGACCACCAACCGAAGATTGCACTCGATCATGCGCCGGCGGCCACTCTCATCTCCCTCGCGCGCCAGACGCGCGTACTTGCGCTCTTCCTCGGGAGTCAGCAGCGGGCGGTATTCGATATCGCGCAGATAGATCTGGATCGCATCCAGTTCCGCGGGACGGGCGTCGCGCAGGGTTTTCGGCCGTACCGGAGCGCCTTCTTCCGGTTTCAAGCCGGCGGTGACTTCGGGTACCACCGCCTCCGAGACGTCTTCCGGATCCTCGGATTCCTCGATCTTTTCGACCGGATGGGCCAGATCCTCGGGCACCTGGACCGCCTCCTCCGGATCCGGATCGTGGGTCAGGTTGTCGTTGTGCAGTTCCGGAGCGGCCGGTTGCCGGGTCTTGGCCATGTAGTGTCCTGCTCTCGATCGAGTCAGCGGTCCGGGAGGTATCGCGCCGGGTCTACCGGCGTCCCGTCCACCCGGATCTCGAAGTGCAACATCGGGCGCTCGGCCCCCGATGACCCCAGACGCGCGATGGTGTCGCCCGCCTGCACCTGGTCACCCTCGCTCACCAGCAATTCATCGTTGTGCCCGTAGGCACTGAGGAACCGCGCGTCGTGCTTGAGGATGATCAATCGACCATACCCCACCAGGCCGCCACCTGCATAGACCACTTCCCCGGCCCGCGTTGCCTGTACGTGATCCCCCCGTTCGCCGCCGATCGCAAGCCCTCGGCGCGTGCCGCTGCTGGAGAATCCGCGCAACACCTCGCCCGCCGCCGGCCATTGCCAGCCCCCCGGATCGGAGGGCGGCGGACTCGAAGTCGACGAGCTTGAGGTAGAGCCGGACGAGGTCCCGCCCCCGCTGTCGCGGCCAGAAGCACCCGAGGATGGTTGCCGCGTGCGCGGCGCTGAAGAGGCCTGTGGCGCACTGGGCGGCGACGAGCGCGCCGCACCTCGCAGCCGCAGGCGCTGACCGGGATGGATGACATAAGGGGCACCGATGGCATTGCGCCGGGCCAGATCGCGCCATTCCAAGCCGTAGCGCTGGGCAATGCGATACAGCGTCTCGTTGCGTTGCACCACGTGGGTGTCCGGCATTGAGGCCCCGCTGGGCGCACGCGCCGCACAACCGGCCAGGACACTCGCAACCAGGACCAGCACCAACCCCGTCACCAATCCCTGAACCATGCGCCGGCGCATGTCAGTCCATTACCAGATAGATCGCCATGGCCACGGCCAGCAGGATAATGGCCGCCCAGCCCAGACGCTCCATATACGGTCGCAGATGGCGCTCCGCACGCGGCCCGGCCCAGGCCATGAACAACGCGACCAGGAAGAAACGCAGCCCGCGCCCCACCAGCGACGCGATCAAGAACGGCAACAGGGCCATAGAAAGCGCCCCGGCGGTCACGGTGAACAGCTTGTAGGGGATCGGTGAAAAGCCGGCGACCAGGACGACCCAGACTCCCCAAGTGTCAAACCAGGCCTCGGCCTGGCTTAACTCCTCGCCGTACCCGACCTGATGCAGCCAGGGCCCGATCCACTCGAACGCCAGCCACCCGATCAGGTACCCGAGCAAACCGCCAAGCGCGGAAAACAGGGTGGTCAGCGCGGCCAGCCGCCAGGCGGAACGCGGCTGCGCCGCCGCCATCGGCGCAAGCATCACGTCCGGGGGGATTGGAAAGAACGAAGACTCGGCGAACGAGAGCCCAGCCAGGTAACGCGGCGCATGACGATGGCGGGACCAGGCCATCACCCGGTCGTAGAGCGGCTCGAAGAGCTTCATCGATGCCGTACCACCGCGACCAGTTCAGCCACAAATGCCTCGACCTGCACGGTCCGCCGTCATTGCTCGGCCCCCGGAAGCATCGGCACGAACATCACCGCATCCAGGATATCGCGCACATAGGCCTCTTCCGTCCGGGTATAGCGCACCAGCTGCTGACGCCCGTCCGGGCCTTCCACGGGCGCGACCAGGCGCCCGCCCAGCGCCAGTTGGGTCAGCAACGCCTCGGGCACCTCCTTCGGCGCCGCGGTCAGGATGATGCCGTCGAACGGCGCCTTGTCCGGCCAGCCGTCGGCCCCGTCACCGTGCCGAAGATTGACATTATTGATGCCCAGACGACTCAACAGTTCGCGGGCGTTCCGGCTGAGCGCCTGAATGCGCTCCACCGAGAACACCCGATCCACGATCTGCGCCAGGACCGCCGCCTGATAGCCGGAGCCAGTCCCGATCTCCAGGACCGTCCGGGGGCGCTCGCCCTCGAGCAGTGCCTCGGTCATGCGCGCGACGATAAAGGGCTGGGAGATGGTCTGGCGATGTCCGATCGGCAACGCCGTGTTTTCGTAGGCGCGATGGCTGAGCGCCTCCTCGACAAACAGGTGGCGGGGAATCGAACGGATCGCCTCCAGTACTCGCGGGTCGCGGATGCCCTGCCCTTCCAGCAACCGCACCAGTCGGTCACGGGCACGCTGCGAGGTCAGACCGGCGCCGGTGGCGTCAGGAACCATGTCCCGCCTCCGGGAGCGAGTCGTCCAGCCAGCGTCCCACCGTGTCGATGGCGTCAAAGCGCGTGAGGTCCACCTGGATCGGCGTCACCGAGACGTAGCCCTCGCGCACCGCGTGGAAGTCGGTACCCGGGCCGGCGTCCTGTTCCGATCCGGCCGGCCCGACCCAGTAGATCGGGCGCCCGCGGGGGTCCTCGTCCGCGATCATCGGCTCCGCCCGATGGCGATGCCCCAGGCGCGTGGCCTGCACACCACGGATCTCCGAGCGCGGCAGATCGGGGACATTCACATTCAGGATGGTGGCCGCCGGCAGCGGCACTCGGTTGATGCGGTCCAGCAATTCGACCACTACGCTTGCCGCAGCGTCGTAGTGCTGCAGATCCGGGCCCACCAGCGATACCGCAATCGACGGGAGCCCCAGAAAGCGTCCTTCCATCGCAGCTGCCACCGTGCCGGAATACAGCACGTCGTCGCCCATGTTCGCGCCGGCATTGATGCCGGAGATGACCACATCCGGCTCCTGCTGCAACAATCCGGTGATCGCTAGGTGTACGCAGTCCGTCGGGGTCCCATCGACCTGTACATCACCGCTCTGGAGGTGACGCGCCCGCAGCGGCCGCACCAGCGTCAGGCTGTTGCTGGCACCGCTGCGATCCCGGTCCGGGGCCACCACGTGCACCTCGGCAATCCGCCGCAGATGCGTCGCCAGGCACTGGATGCCCGGGGCGTGAATTCCATCGTCGTTGCTAACCAGAATGCGCATGCAGGAACAGGGCCGTTGGGAGGGCACTCAATATACTGGAAACCGTCCAGGGAGACGCTCTCGAATCGACTCGATCGCGCCCGCCCCCCGAAAAGTGCGAGTATCCTGCCATGAACTCCGGGGATGATCCCAACGATTTCGACGAATTCCTGCAGGCCGTTGGCAACGTGCGACGGCTGCACAGTGATCAGGCCGATGTCCGACCCCCGCCTCCCGCAGCCCGGGCACGCCAGCGAGAGGCCGACGAGACGCGCGCCCACGCCGACTGGCTGAGCGATCCGCTTAACGCCGCCGACCTGCAGCCGGGCGATGAACTCCGCTTTGCCCGCCCCGGCATCAGCCCGCGCGTATTTCGCAAGCTGCGGGGCGGACACTACCGCGTACAGGACGAGATCGACCTGCACGGCCTGTTCGCCGCCGAGGCGCGCCGCGCGATCGGCCTGTTCCTTGATGATGCCCGCCGGGGCGGCGCCCTGTGCGTACGGATCGTGCACGGCAAGGGCCTGCGTTCACGCCAAAAAGGCCCGGTACTCAAGGGGCTGACCGACCACTGGCTGCGCCAGCGCGACGATGTCCTTGCGTTCTGCTCCGCGCGGCCGACCGACGGCGGCACCGGTGCCGTCTATGTCCTCCTCAAGCGGCCCCGTGGCTCGGATCCCGGGCGCTGAAAGCCACATCCAGAGACCATCTTCAACACAACAAACGGCGCGCTCACATGCGCCATTCGATATATTCGCATTTTGCGATTTGGATGCTTAGACTGGCTCCAGACGCGCAAGGCGGAACCGGGAATCCTGACCTGGATTCATCTATCATCTGGTGAAGATCGTCCTTGCGCTTTATCCACGATCGGTCCATTCTTTGTATAGGTCTTGTACAAACACAGGACGCAACGGACTCTGCACTGCGAGGTATTTGCCATGAAGAACTGGAAGCTTGCCCCCCTGGCCCTCGGCCTGATCGCCTTCTCTGCCGCCAGCGGCCAAGCGGGCGCAGACAGCATGCCGCAGCTCTCTCAGGACGACCTGCAAGAGCGCATCGCTGCCAATCGTGACGCCATTCAGAAATTTGCCAGCACCCTCCAGGGCGAACTGATGTCCGCGATGGAGTCCGGCGGCCCCACCGAGGCGATCCAGGTGTGCAACGAGCGCGCCCCCGCAATTGCGCGTGACATCTCGGCGGAAACCGGCATCGAGATCGGCAGAACCAGCCTGAAGCTGCGCAACCAGGACAACGCCCCCGACCGCTGGGAACGCCTGACCCTGCAGGGTTTCGAGGCCCAGCATGCGGCTGGCACTCCAGCCACGGATCTGCCGCCGCGCTTTGGCGTGGTCGAATCCGATGATGGTGACCCGAAATTCCGCTTCATGGCGGCCATCCCGACCGGCGGCGCCTGCCTGACCTGCCACGGCTCCGACGTCAGTGGCGACGTCAAGCACGCGCTGGAACGTCTCTACCCCGACGACCAGGCGACCGGCTTCCGCGAGGGTGACGTGCGCGGTGCCTTCACCGTGACCCAGGAAATGTAGGCATTCCGGGACCATCGGGCCCGAGTCCCGGGCCCATCGGAAGAGGCCGCCTCCGGGCGGCCTTTTTTGTGGCCGGGACGATCCCGGGGCGCCCACCACAGCCTCCATCCTTGAGCACAACCGCACCGGAACGTGCTATTTTCGTGCCATGAAAGCCGAGAGGGGCGCCAGCAAAACGCCCCTCCGCGCGCACGACCCCCAGACCCGACCGAAACGCCATATATGACGCGAACCATAGATGCCGAACTGCTTGCCCTCGCCGTGGATGCCTCCAATGACGGCATCGTCATCGCCGAGCGCGAGGGCGACGACAATATCCTGATCTACGTGAATCGTGCCTTCGAGGAACTGACCGGCTATCGCTCCGAGGAGATCCTCTACCGCGACTGCCGCTTCCTGCAGGGGGAGGATACCGACCAGGGCGTGCGCCAGGAGATTCGTGCGGCCATCGACGAAAACCGGCCCTGCCGTGTGACCCTGCGCAACTACCGCAAGGACGGCAGCCTGTTCTGGAACGAGCTGTCGCTGACCCCGGTGTTCAACGACGAAGACCGACTCACCTACTACATCGGTATCCAGAAAGACATCACCGACCGCGTGGAAGCCGAGCAGCGCGCCGAACGCGCCGAACGCAAGCTCAGGAACTCCGCCTGACGCGGACTCAGGCGCGATCCGCTGCCCGCGGGACGCAGATCGCCTCAAGCACACCGGTCGCATACTCCCCGGCCCCCAGCTCCAGCGTCAGCCACAGGTCATGCCCCTCCCAGCGCCACTCCACGGCGCCTGGCACCATGCGCAGCGCGCGCCGCGCCGCCTTCACGTCCGCCTTCTCCAGTCCTTCCGCCAACGCCGGCTCGCCAGCGGCCATCGCCGTCTCCAGTGCCTCAACCTCGCCTTCCGTCTGCATCCCACCCTTGCCCCACAGCGGCCCCGTCGGATGGAGATCCAGCCGGGCAGCGCGCGCCTCCAGCTCGGCATCCACCTCCGCCACCGGAAACACGCTGCCCGAGCCTTCGAGATTGGCCACGTCGCCCGGCAGCAACCGGTCCCAGTCGCCGCGGCGGACCCGCTCGGCCAGTACCGCGTTGAAGATCGCGGAACGGGCGGCCGACAAGAGCAGACTGCGCTGGTTGCGGCTGCGCGGCGCGCGACCGCCTCCCAGCCAGGCCCGCGCCTTGGCCAGGTTGTCGCGGCCAAAGCGTTGCGCCCCGAAGTAGTTGGGAAGCCCCCCGCTACGGATTGCCTCGAGGATCTGTTCTGCGGCCGCGCGATCGCCCTGCACATCACCCAGACGGATCTCGAAGCGATTGCCCGCCAGGTGCCCAGTACGCAGCTTGCGCGCATGGCGGGCGATCTGCAGCACCCGCATCCGGCCCGCCTCCTCCCCGCCTTCCTGGGCGGCATTCCAGGCCTCGGCCCGGGCCGTCCAATCCGGCTCGGACTCCGGCGGGCATTGCACGCTGAACCACTGGCGCGTCACCGCCTGGCGGTCCTTGCGCCCGGCGTAGCTGACCTTGCCTCGGCCTGCGCCCGACTCGCGCGCCAGCCAGACCGCCACGTCCTCGCTGTTCAGCAGGCGCTTCTCGATCTCCAGCCAGACATGTTCCCCCTCGCCTTCGGGCGTCGTTGCCGGCAATTCCTCAACCCGGAAATCTTCCGGGCACGCCTTGATCATCGCGGTCAGTGGCGGGCGCCAGGGGTAGGGTGTCGCGTTCATCTCGGGCTCCTGACTCATCGCGGGGATGCCGGCCGGGCAACATCGTCGCGCACATAGACCGGCTGCGCGTCTTCAGGCGCCACCGCCTCGCCGCGCTCCCAGGCATCCACTGCCAGCAGCGCAACCTCTTGCGCGTCGGGCAAAGCGTCGGCGTCCACCGCCTCGCTCGCCAGCCCCTGCGCGGCGGCCAAATCGGGGAAGGTGACGAATGCCGACCCCAGCCCATAGCGCTCGCCCACCGGCCAGGCCACGACCAGGCTCTCCGGTGCGGCCACCTGCTCCGGCCCAATGCCCACGCGCTCGCCCTGAACTGGACAAAGGCTCCAGTACACCTCCCCCATGCGTGCATCCAGCGCCGCAAGCACGGCCGCCGGCCGGCGATCGTCGCGCAGCGCCTGTTGGGCCAGCGCCTGCAACGTGGAGACGGGAACCACCGGGCGGTCCAGGGCGAAGGCAATCCCTTGCGCCACGCCCAGCCCCAGGCGTACACCGGTAAACGCACCCGGCCCCCGTCCGACGGCCACGCCATCCAGACTGCTGCGCGGCACGTCCGCCTCGCGCAGCAATTGCTCGATCTGCCCCAGGATCAGCTCGCCATGCCGGCGCGCCGCGCGCTCGCGCACACAATGGATCTCGCCATCAAGATAAAGGGCTGCCGAACACTGTTCGGAAGCGGTCTCCAGTGCGATCAAGCGCATGTGTTGCGTCCCCGGGCATGCGCGAGAAAACGCAGCGCGGCGGCCGGCTCCCGCGTACGGTGAAACGCCGGCAGGCTGGCCAGAAAGCGCCGGCCGTAGGATTTTCCGGTTAGCCGCGGATCACACAAGGCGAGGATACCCGCATCGTCGGCGTCCCGAATCAGCCGCCCCGCGCCCTGTTTCAGCGCCAGCACGGCCTGCGGCAGGGTGAATTCCATGAACGGGAAACGCCCCTCCGCCTCCAGCGCGGACGCGCGGGCCTGCAGCACCGGGTCATTCGGCGCGGCAAACGGCAAACGATCAATGATCACCACCGACAGTGCCTCGCCGCGGATGTCGACGCCTTCCCAGAAACTGTGCGCCCCCAGCAGCCACGCATTGCCCGACTCTCGAAAACGCGCCAGCAGGTCGCCCCGCGGCTGCTCGCCCTGCACCAGCAGTTCGCGATCCGCCGGCAACTCCGCACGCAGGATCGCCGCCGCTTCCTGCAATGCGCGATGGCTGGTAAACAGGAAGAATCCGCCGCCCGGGTTGTCACGCAGCAGCGGCCAGGCCCAGGCGATGCAGGCGCGGGTATAGCCCGGGTCGTTCGGATTGGGCAGCGGGGGCTGTGGGTGGACCAGGCAGGCCTGATTGGGGAAATCGAACGGGCTGTCCAGGCGTTCGCTTGCAACATCGGCCGGCAGGCCGAGTCGGCGCGCCGCATGGCCGAAGTCCTCGCCCACCGCCAGGGTGGCCGAGGTAAAAATCCACGCCGCCGGCCGCGCGGCGCGCCGCTGTGCCAGCGGCCGTGCCGCATCCAGCGGTGTCCGGTGCAAGATCAGGCTCTGACTGAAACGCTCCGCCCAGGCCACCGTGTCCGGGGTCTCCTCGCGCCAGTCGCGCAGGCGTTCCAGCAACAGGGCGCTGCGCCCGCGCAGCTGCTCCAGGCCTGGTGCCCGTGCGGCCGCGGCCTCCAGCGCGTCGCCGACAAAACCGAGATTCGTATCCAGCCGATCCAGCAACGGATCGAGCTCGCCGCCGGGACTGACCGTATCCCAGCTGGAGCGGCCCTCCCAGGTGCGCGAGGCATCCAGCAGCTCGGCCACACTCGCCTCCAGCTCCGCGATGCGCTGGCGGATATCCAGCATCTCCGGGGCATGCTGTTCCTGCTCGCGCCGGGTGTCCCGTGCCAGTTCGCGCAACGCGCGCGTGCCGACCGCAATGCCAAAAAACGACCCGGCGATATCCGGCAGCTGATGAGCCTCGTCGACAATCACCGCGTCGACCTCCGGCAGGAGTTCGCCGAAGCCCTCTTCTTTCAGGGCCATATCCGCGAGCAACAGGTGATGATTGACCACCACCACGTCGGCCTCCTGTGCGCGCTTGCGGGCCTGCACCACGAAGCAGTCGTTGTAGCTCGGGCATTCCCCTCCCAGGCAGTTGTCCACGGTCGAGGTGACCTGCGGCCACAACCTGGAGTCCTCCGCGAGGATCCCGGCCTGCCCCAGGTCGCCGGTAGGGCTTGTACGCGCAAACCGCTGCAGGGCCTCGATGACCGGCAACTGCTCGCGGCGCACGGGGCTGCCGGTCGCACCCCCGGCCTCGGCCGCGGCCAGTTCCAGGCGGTAGTGGCACAGATAGTTGGCGCGGCCCTTCAGCAGCGCAGCCCGCGGGCGGTATCCCAGGGCCTCGCAGACCACCGGCAGGTCGCGATCGAAGAGCTGATCCTGCAGGGTCTTGGTTCCGGTGGAGATCAGGGCACGCCGGCGCGACTGCAGGATCGGCACGAGATATGCGAAGGTCTTGCCGACCCCGGTCGCCGCCTCGACCAGCAGAGCGGTGGGCGCAGTCGCCAGCGCCTCTTCGACCGCCACGGCCATGCGTTGCTGTGGCTCGCGCGGACGGAAGCCTGCGACCGCAGTGGCCAGGTCCCCGCCCGGGCTCAGGGCCCGTACCGCCGCCGACTCCACCGTTACCGCGTTCGACGAGTCAGACAATGTCGGCTTCCAGGCGGCGGATCGCCTCGCGGGCCTCGTCGGCCCCGCCCGCGTCGCCCTGCGCCTCGCGGGCCTTCAGGATCAGTCGCCAATTCTGCAGGGCCAGTTCGCGGTCCTCACCGCCCACCATCTGCAACGAACGACCGGCCAGACGCTCGGCCTGCTGATAGCGCCCCTGTTCCATGCGCAGTGCGGCCATCTGGTGCCACAGCCCGGCATCCCGCGGCGCGATCCGCAAGGCGCGCTCCAGACGCTGCTCCGCGCGCGCGGTGTCCCCAGCCTGGCGCGCGGACTCGGCCTGCTGGGCCAGGTTCAGGGCCGCGGCGGGTGTCGCCGCGCGTTCCGGCTCACGGGGTTCGGCCCGATCTTCGCTGGGCGCTGCATCCTCCCCGGTGATATCCCCGTCGTCGGGCACCGGGGCACTCGCATCCCGGGGCGCCGGCGTCGCACAGGCGGCGAGCAGCGCGGCCAGCGCAACAGCACCCAACCACTGCGCCGGGCGCCACGCCGAACCGGCGGGCAGCGCGACGCGAAACGGGGATCGTGCGGTACACAACATCTTCACCGGAATAGCCTCTCGAACCAGCCTTGCGGGCTGGAATCACTGCGCAGATCACACTCGGCGCGTGTCTCGGGGCTCGAATTCTGCCAGAACGGCAGCCTCTTCACCGACTCGCAGGCGTGATCATCGCTTTCCACACGCAACCCGGAGGCAAGATCGACCCCCTGATAGTCGATGCCGGGGTGGCCCTCCAGGCGCAGGGATTGCACCCCGATCCCCGCCATGATTTCCGCCCACACCGGCGCGGCGGACACCCCACCGGTCAGACCGGTCGGACGGTTATCGTCCATACCCAGCCAGACCACCGCCACGTGGCGATCATCAAAACCCGCAAACCAGCTGTCGCGAAAGTTGTTGGTGGTTCCGGTCTTCCCGGCCACGACCTCACCGTTCAGGCGCGCATTGATCCGGCTCCCAGTACCCTCCCGGGTCACGTCATGCAGCGCGTGGGTCAACAAACGCACCGCACCATCCGACACCGCGCCCTGCAGGGACAGCCCGTAGTGCGAGAGCATCTCGTCGTCCTGATCCAGCACGTCGCGGATCACCCGGGTTTCGGTCGCATAGCCACCGTTCGCCAGTGCCTGATAGAGCCCGGCCACCTCCAGTGGCGAGAGCTCGATCGCACCCAGCGCCAGCGACGGCAGCGGGGCCGGCGTGCGCTGCAGACCCAGCGTCTGCAGCAAGCTGACCACCTGCGAGATCCCGATATCCTCGGCCAGACGCACCGTAGCGATGTTGTAGGACTGCACCAGGGCCTCCCACGCGGTCACCGGCCCCCGGTGTTCGCGGTCGAAGTTGCGTGGCGTCCAGGGCTCGCCATGCGGCAGCTGCAGGGTCAGCGGGCTGTCGTCGAGGAGCGTCGCCAGGGTGTATCGGTTCGGGTTGGTCAGAGCCGCGAGGTACACGAACGGCTTGATCACCGAACCGACCTGCCGTTGGGCCTCCACCGCCCGGTTATAGCCGGGATAACGCGGGTTGCGATCCCCGACCACCGCCAGCACCTCGCCAGCCTGCGGGTCGGTCACGACGGCCGCGGCCTGCAAATCGTCCAGGTCGGTCCCGCCCCCGCGACGCCGGACCAGGTCGTCCACGCCGCGTACCAGCCGTTCCTCGAGGCGCATCTGGACGACCGGGTCCATGGTCGTGAAGATCCGCAGACCCTCGCTGCGCAGGTCCTCGTCCGCGTAATCCGTACGCAGCTCCCGGCGCACCAGATCCAGGAACGCCGGAAAGCGGCTGCGCCCTTCCGGCATGACCGGGGAAACATCCAGCGCCGTCGCCAGCGCCCGGTCCACCCGGTCGCGTTCGGCCAGTCCGGTCTCGGCCATCGCCTCCAGCACCCGGTCCCGGCGCTGCGTGGCACGCTGCGGATAACGTCGGGGGTCGTAGTAACTGGCCCCGCGCGCCAGCCCCACGAGCAGCGCCAGCTGGTCCAGACGCAACTCGTTCAACGGGCGCTGATAGTAGAACTGCGCAGCCTGACCGAAGCCGTGGATCGCCCGTTCACCGGTCTGCCCCAGAAACACCTCGTTCAGGTAGGCCTCGAGGATTTCCCGCTTGTCATAGCGGTGCTCAAGCAACAGGGCCATCACCGCTTCGTTCAGCTTGCGCGTCAGCGTCTGGTCACGGGTCAGGTAGAAATTCTTCACCAGCTGCTGGGTCAGAGTGCTGCCACCCTGCACCGTGCGTCCGGCCCGCAGGTTCGCGACCGCGGCCCGCCCGATGCCGACCGGGTCCACCCCCCGATGGGACATGAAGCGGCGGTCCTCGATCGCCAGCAAGGCCCCGATCAGCTCGCGCGGCACCTCGTCAATATCGACCAGGATACGGTCCTCCCCATGGGTCGGATAGATACTCCCAATCAGCAGCGGCTCCACCCGCATCAGGTCCACATTGCGCCCACTGGACTGCTCGGTGACCGACTCCACGCGGCCCTCGGACAGGCGCACCCGCACCGAATGCGCCGGCTCCCGACCATCCCCAAAGGTGAACGGCCGGGTGGTCAGGCGCGCGCTACTGCCTTCGATGCGGAACTCGCCGGGCCCGGCGCCATCCGGGGTCTGACGATAATTCAGGGTGCGCAGCTCGGTCTCCAGCGCATCCGCGGTCAACGACCGCCCCGCATAGAGCTCCAGGGGCCGCGCATACACCCGCGCCGGCAGCGCCCACCGCTGCCCCTCGAACCGTTCACGAATCTCGCGGTCCAGTTGATGCACATAGATGCCACCCACCGTAAGGCCGGCGAGCAGCAGCCCTGCCAGGGTCCAGCTGCCCGCACCGAACAGGCGCCGGAGTCGGCCCCTTCGGGGCGCGCTTCGCTTGCGGGGACGTGTAGTGGCTTTTCGCGGCATGGGGTGTGATGGGCGAGGTGACCGAAACGGCAGCAATGGTAACCTGATGCGTAAGCGAAAACGGGTGCATGGCCGGCGATTCCGGGAAAAAGACCCGGCTCCCGATGTCCAACAGCCCCACGGCCTACTGCGGAGCCCCGATGACCGAACTGGAACAGCACCACAAGCGCCTGCACCAACTGGTCGCGGACCGCGGATTTCCCGCCCCGGTGCCGGATGCCGACACCGTGCGCACCATCGAGACCCACATCTCCACGGTCATCCTCGCGGGCGAGGACGCCTACAAGTTCAAGAAGCCGCTGAACCTCGGTTTCCTCGACTTCTCCACCCTCGAGGCTCGCCAGCACTACTGCGAGACCGAGCTGGAGGTCAATCGCCGTCTGGCACCCCAGATCTACCTGGAGGTTGCCACCCTCAATGGCGACGATGCCCACCCCGTCATCAACGGCGAGGGGCCCATCCTCGACTACGCCGTGCATATGCGCCGGTTCGACCGCAAACGGCAGCTGGACCACCTTCTGGACAAGGGCCAACTGCCCGCCGCCGCCATGGATGCCCTGGGGCACTACATCGCCGCCTTCCACGAACGCACCGAACGCACCGATGCGCAGTCCGAGTACGGCACCGCAGAGGCCGCCACCCAACCGATGCTGGACAACTTTCCGGCCCTGAAGGAGACCGTTCGTGGTGCGTCGGACCGGGCACGCCTGGAACGGCTGGAACAGTGGACGCGATCGGAAATCAATCGATTGAAGGCTACACTTGAAGCTCGGCATGACGCGGGTTTCGTGCGCCATGGCCATGGCGACCTGCACCTGGGCAACCTGGTTTATGTCGATGACGAGAACGGCGAGGAAGTGCCGGTCGCCTTTGACGCGATCGAGTTTGACCCCGCCCTGCGCTGGATCGACGTGATCTCCGAGATCGCCTTTACCACCATGGATCTTCTGGCCCGTCAGTCGCGCGCCCACGCCTGGCGGCTACTCAATGCCTACCTGGACGGGCGCGAAGACTTCGACGGTCTCGCGCTCCTGCCGCTGTACCAGGTCTACCGCGCACTCATCCGGGCCAAGGTCCAGGGCATTCACGGGGCCGAGGCGCAGCTCCCTTCCGACGAACAGGCGGCCCACCAGGCGGAGATGGGCCGCTATCTAGCCCTCGCCGAGCGCCTGACCGAACCTGGATCCCCCCGCCTGATCCTGATGCATGGCGTCTCCGGCAGCGGCAAGACCGTGATCAGCACACAGATCATCGAAGCCCTGGGCGCCGTGCGCCTGCGCTCGGATATCGAACGCAAACGCCTGTCCGACGCCGTCTCCTACAGTGCCGACGCCCGGGCCCAGATCTACGACCATCTGCGCGAGCGCGCCCAACGCCTGCTGGCGCTCGGCCTGACCGTGGTGGTCGACGCCACCTTCCTGACCCAGAACCAGCGCGCCCCGTTCCAGCGTCTGGCACTGGAACAGGCGGCCGGCTTTGCGGTGGTTGCCTGTCGCGCCCGTGACGAAGTACTGCGCGAACGACTCGAGGCCCGCACCCGTGCGGGCCTCGATGCCTCGGATGCCGGCGTCGAGGTGATGGAACAGCAACAGCCGCAGCAGGAATGGCCCGCCCCCGAGGAGGGCCGCATCGAGGTGGCCCCGGAGGCACCGCTGGATCCGGACGCGCTCGCCCGCCAATTGCTGCAACCCGTCGCAAGCTGAGCGACCGCGTACAATCAGCGATAGACAGACCCCGGATACTCCGTCAACTTCGAGACACAGGAACTGGCACGCTCGCCCTCGAGCCCGGAACCCGACCAGGAACCCGCAGGAGCCCCCATGCATCATCACCGCCCCGGTCCGCTCGACCGAATCCGCCGCACCCTCACGCCCATTGCTGTCGGCGGGTTGCTGGCCATCGGCTCCACCGCCCAGGCCGATGCCCTGCTGCATTATGTCGACGACGAAGGACTGGAGAGCCAGATCCTGGTGCGCGGCGACATCGTGCGCATGGAGCTCAACGAGTCCATCAGCGGCACCTCCGGCTACATGCTCTTCGACGCCAGAACCGACCAGCTGACGGTCGTGGACGACACGGAACAGACCTACACCCCGCTGACTCGCGAGGTGATGGACCAGCAGATGCGCGCCATGACCGACATGGTCAGCGACCTGCGCCGGCAAATGGAGCAGCTCCCGCCCGAGGTGCGCCAGCAACTCGAGGAGCAGCTGGGCATCGGGGCGGAAGGTTTCGATGCCGAGATCGACACCCGCGCCACCGGCGAACAACGCAAAATCGGGGACTTCGTCTGCGACGATTACGAGGTGCTGATCGACGGCCAGGTGCAAAGCACGGTCTGCGTAACGGAGCCGGCTACCCTGGGCCTGGGCAGCGCGGATTTCGCGACCCTGGGTGCCCTGATGGATCGCCTGTACGAGCTGTCCCTGAGCGCCCTTGAGGCCGGCGGGCCGATGGCCTCGCAGATGGGCGCCTCCTTGCTGCCGCGCGTCGACGGCATCCCGCTGCAGGTCAGCGAAAAGGACGGCGTGACCACGCGCCTTGCCGGCATCTCCACCGACGACCTCAGCGCCGCACTCTTCAGCGTCCCCGACAGCTATGCCGAACGCGACCTTTTCTGACACTTGGCGCCGACGGCTGCCGCTTGCCTTGGCCGGCACCGGGCTTCTGCTGCTTGCCGCCTGCAGTGCGGGCCCCGAACCCCGCGGAGGGGATACCGCGCCCGTTGCCGCACCCGAAGGCCTTGCGGACGGCCCAATGAGCCCCACGCCCGAGGCTGGCCTGGAACGCTCCGAGGTCGTGCTGACCGCCCTCGGTCACCTCGACACCCCCTACCAGTACGGCGGCACCGATGCCACCGGGCTGGACTGCTCGGCCCTCGTCCAGCGCGCCTACCGCGAGGCCGGGCGCGCCGTCCCGCGCACGACACGCGATCAGGCCCGCGCCGCGACGCGGCGCGACGGCTCGCCCACCCCGGGCGACGTGGTGTTCTTCGCCATTAACGGGAATCAAATCGACCACGTCGGGGTCTACGTGGGAGACGGCCGCTTCGTGCATGCACCCAGCGCCCGCGGCCAGGTACGCATTGAGCATCTGGACAACCCGTACTGGGCGCCCCGAACCCGCTTTGCCGGTCATTTCTTCAACTGACCGCGATCAGAACCCGCCCGTCGTCGCCGGATCCACCGCTGACGGCGCGCATACAACCCCATCCTGGCCAGGCCTGGAATCACAATAGAGGAAGGAACCATGAAACCACTCACCGGTATTTCGCGCACCCTGCGCCACTCCGCCCTGGCGATCGGCCTGGGCCTCGGTCTCGCCGTCGGCGGCACCGCCAGCGCCTATGAGACGTTCATGGAGACCGACGAACGCGTCATCTTCACGACCGAAGGCGAATACGACTTCTACTTCGAGATGGTCGAAGAGGCCATCGCCGCTGAAGGCCTGGTCATCAACAACGTCGGCTACATCGCCAACATGCTGGACCGCACCGGCGGACAGGAAAGCGGCGAAGGCATCTACCTCAACGGGCAATCGGTCGACTTCTGCAGCGCCACCTACTCGCGCGCGACCATGGAGGCCGATCCGCACAACATGCTCTTCTGCCCCTACATCATCACGGTCTACGAGCTCTCCGAGGAACCGGGCACAATCTACATGGGCTACACGCCAGTTCCCGAAGTCGGCGACAAGGACTCGAAGGAAAGCCTGCGCGCCGTGAACGAGCTGGTCGAGCGCATCATCAAGGAAGCCCTCGCCTTCTGATCCCAAGGGCCTTTGTCGCAACGAAAAATGCCCGGAAGCCTTGCGGCCCCGGGCATTTTTATGTCCCCTGTCCTGCATGGCTAGGACAGGGTGATTCGGACAGGCGTGACCCGGGTCAGGGCGTCTGATCCTCTTCCGCGCCTTCCTTCTTCACCGGCAGCAGGACCTGACGGTCCACACCCAGCATCAACGCCGCGGTCGCCGCGATGAAGATCGACGAGTACGTCCCGACGACCACCCCGATGATCAGCGCAATCGAGAAGTTCTGCAGGGCCGCCCCACCCAGAATGGCGAGCGAGAGCAACACCAGCAGGGTGGTCAAGCTGGTCACGATGGTCCGCGCCAGGGTCTTGTTCACCGCATTGTTCATCACCTGTTCCGTGCTCTGCTTGCGCAGCACACGGAAGTTCTCGCGTATTCGGTCGTACACCACGATGGTGTCATTCAGCGAGTAGCCAATCACCGCCAGCACGGCGGCGAGCACCCCCAGGTCGAACTCCATCTGCAGCAGCGAGAAGATCCCCAGCGTGATCAGCACGTCGTGCACCAGCGCCAGCACCGATCCAATGGAGAAGCGCCACTCGAAACGCACTGCCACATAGATCAGGATGCCGGCCAGCGCATAGATCATCGCCAGACCGCCCTGCTCGCGCAGCTCCTCGCCGACGGCCGGACCGACGAACTCCACGCGGCGAAGGTCCGGATCAGACGGCCCACCTTCCTGCAGGGCGTTCAGGACCCGGTTGGACAACATCGCCGGGTTGTCGTCGTCTTCGCTTGGCGGCAGGCGAATCAGCACATCGCGCGAGGTGCCGAAGGTCTGAACCTGCGCCCCCTCATAGCCGCCCGCCGACAGGGTCTCGCGGATCGTATCCAGCTCCACCGCTTCGGGGTAGCCCACTTCCACCAGGGTCCCCCCGGTGAAGTCGATCCCGAAGTTCAGCCCGCGGGTGGCCAGCAGCGCTACCGAGATAATGATCAGGACCAGCGAGATCGCGATCGTGATCTTGCGCTTGCCGAGGAAATCGATGTGCGATTCAGCGAAATTCAGATGCGGAAGCATGGTTTTCTCCGCGCTCAGATGGCCAGGCGCGTCAGTCGACGCTGGCGCCCGTAGGTCAGATTGACGATTGCGCGGGTCACGATGATCGCGGTGAACATCGATGCGATGATCCCGATCGACAACGTGATGGCAAAGCCCTTGATCGGCCCGGTGCCGAACAGGAACAGCACCAGGGCCGCGATCAGCGTGGTCACGTTGGCGTCCGCGATGGTGGTGAACGCTCGGTCATAGCCCGACGAAATCGCCGCCTGGGGTGACAGTCCGTTGCGGATCTCCTCGCGTATGCGCTCGAAGATCAGCACGTTGGCGTCTACCGCCATGCCGACGGTCAGCACGATCCCCGCGATCCCCGGCAGGGTCAGGGTCGCCTGCAGCATCGACAAAACCGAGACGATGAAGATCAGGTTCAGTGCCAGCGCCACGTTCGCGATCAGTCCAAAGGCGCGGTAGTAGAGGATCATGAAGATCATCACCAGGATGAATCCGATCACCACCGACTGCATGCCGCGATCGATGTTCTCCTGGCCCAGGCTCGGACCCACCGTGCGTTCCTCGACAATCGACATCGGCGCGGCCAGCGCACCGGCGCGCAGCAGCAGCGCGAGGTTGCGCGCCTCACGCGTGGTATCCAGACCCGAGATCTGGAAGCGTCGGCCCAGCGGCTCGTTAATGCGCGCAACGTTGATGACCTCTTCGCTGCGCGAGGTACGCATGACCTGCTCGCCGTCTTCCTCCACCGTCTCGGTGGTCGTCTCGATGAACACCGACGCCATCAGGCGGCCCACGTTATCCGAGGTCACGCGCGAAAAGATGCGCGCCCCCTGGCCATCGAGATTGATGAACACGGCCGGGCCGCCGCTATCCTGGGCAATCCCGGAAGAGGCGTCGGTAATATAGTCACCGGTGAGCATCACCTGACGCTGCAGCAGCACCGGGGTCCCGTCACGCTCGTGGTACAGGCGCGTCCCGGACGGTGCGCGGCCGGTTTGGTCGGCCTCCATCGGGTCGCCGGCCTCGGAGACCAGGCGAAACTCCAACGTGGCGGTCGCACCCAGTACTTCCTTGGCCCGCGCGGTGTCCTGCACGCCCGGCAGCTGCACCACGATCCGGTGCTCGCCCTGCTGGGCAATGATCGGCTCGGCCACGCCCAGCTCGTCCACGCGCGAACGCAGGGTGGAGATGTTCTGCTGCAGGGCCTGGCGGCGTAGCTCGGTCAGGTGGTCATCGCTCAGGGTGGCCACCATGCGGGTGGTTTCGCCGCTCCCACGGATCTCCCATTCCAGCTCGCCGCGATATTCGCGGGTCAGCCAGCTCTCGGCCGCCGCGAGGCTTTCCTCGTTCGCGAACATCACGGTCAGGTCACTGGAACTGCGCTCGATCGTGCCGAACGTCAGACGTTCGTCGCGCATCCGCCCGCGCAGCTCGTTGGAGTAGCGCTCCATCGCCGTGCCGATCACGGCATCCAGATCGACTTCCATAAGGAAGTGCACCCCGCCGCGCAGGTCCAGACCCAGCGCCATCGGCTGGCCATTGATTGCGCGCAGCCAGTTCGGCGTCGCCGGGGCCAGATTCAGGGCGACGGTGTGGTTGTCATCCAGGGCATTGCGCAGGATCTCCGCGGCCAGCGACTGCTCGTCGGTGGTCTCGAAGCGCAGGAGTAGCTGCCCATCGTCCTGCTCCTCCACCTGTTTCGGCGTCACGCCCTGGGCACCCAGGATGGTGCCCATCAGGTCACGGATGTTCCCGTCGATCTCGCCGGTGACCGGATTGCCGATCTGCACCGACGGGTCTTCCGGGAACAGGTTGGGCGCGGCATACAGCCCCGCGCCCAGAACGACCACGACGATCAGGGCGTACAGCCACGCCGGATAGGAATTGCGCATATCAAAAACCCTGGAGGGCGTTTAGAGATCTTTCAGCGTGCCCTTGGGCATCACGGAGGCGACCGACTGCTTCTGTACCGCCACGTTCACGCCGTCGGCAATGTCGACCTTGATGAAGTCGTCGCTGACTTCGGTAATCTTGCCGGCCACACCGCCATTGGTGACGATCTCGTCGCCCTTGGACAGGGCCTCGACCATGGAGCGGTGCTCCTTGGCGCGCTTGCTCTGCGGGCGGATGATCAGGAAGTACATGATCGCAAAGAAAATAACGATCATGATCAGGAACTCGATCATGCCGCCGCCGGCCGCTCCACCTTCCTGGGCATGCGCTGCAGAAATCAGAAAGTCCATCGAAACACTCCGTCTTCGGTTCAGATTCGGACGCTACCGGGGAGCTCGGGCCACACCCGGCGAGCGAAAAAATACCGCGCGGATTATGGCACAGGCGGGATTGCCATGCCGCGTCGACTGTAGAAATCGGCGACGAACTCATTCAGGGCGCCGGCCGCGATCGCCTCGCGCAATCCGCGCATCAAATCCTGGTAGTAATGGAGGTTGTGGGTCGTCGCCAGGCGCGAACCGAGGATCTCGTTGCACTTGTCCAGGTGCTTCAGATACGCCCGCGAATAGTGGCGACAGGTGTAGCACCCGCATTCCGGATCGACCGGGCCGACATCGTCGCGGAAGCGCGCATTGCGGATGCGCAGCACGCCCTCGCGGGTATAGAGGAACCCGTTGCGGGCATTGCGGGTCGGCATCACGCAATCGAACATGTCCACGCCGCGTCGCACGGCCTCGACGATGTCCTCCGGCCGGCCCACCCCCATCAGGTAGCGCGGACGATCCTGCGGCAACAGCGGCAGGGTGGCATCCAGCGTCTGCAGGCGCTCGTCCTCCGGTTCGCCCACCGACAGCCCGCCGATCGCGTAACCGTCAAAGCCGATCGCCTGTAACCCCTCGGCCGACTCCCGCCGCAGGTCCGGGTACATCCCGCCCTGCACGATGCCGAACAGCGCCGCCGGGTTGTCACCGTGTGCCGTGCGTGAACGCGCCGCCCAGCGCAGCGACAACTCCATCGACTGGCGCGCCGCTTCCTCGGTCGCCGGATAGGGCGTGCACTCGTCGAAGATCATCACGATGTCCGAGCCCAGCTCGCGCTGCACCTGCATCGAGGACTCCGGCGTCATCAGCACCTTCGAGCCATCCACCGGCGACTGGAAACGCACACCCTCCTCGCTGATCTTGCGCATCTCCGCGAGGGAGAAGACCTGGAATCCGCCGGAATCGGTCAGGATCGGGCCCTCCCAGTGCATAAAGTCGTGCAGGTCGCCATGCGCCCGGATCACCTCGGTGCCCGGGCGCAGCATCAGGTGGAAGGTGTTACCGAGGATGATCTCCGCGCCCAGCTCGCGCAGCTCCTCCGGCGTCATCGCCTTGACCGTGCCGTAGGTTCCCACCGGCATGAAGGCCGGGGTCTCCACCGTCCCGCGCGGGAAGTGCAGACGGCCGCGGCGCGCCGCGCCATCGGCGGCCAGATTCTCAAACTCCATCGGACTCTCCCGCGGCGGTGGCCATACTCGGGGGCAGATCATCGCCCTGCCCCGGCGCCAGCCACATCGCGTCGCCGTAACTGAAAAACCGGTAGCGCTGTGCCACCGCGTGGGCATACGCATCCAGGATCCGGCGATAGCCGGCAAATGCCGCCACCAGCATCAACAGCGTGCTCTGCGGCAAATGAAAATTGGTCACCATCCGGTCCACCACCCGAAATCGATCCCCCGGCTGGATGAATAGCCGCGTCTCGCCCTGGAACGGCGCCAGTTCTCCCCCCGCGGCCGCGGTCTCCAGCGAGCGCACGCAGGTCGTACCGACCGCGACCACACGCCCGCCACGCGCCTTGCAGGCCGCTACCGCCGCGCAGGCCTCGGGCGACACCTCCAGCCACTCCGCATGCATCTCGTGCGCCGCGGTGTCCTCGACCTTCACCGGCTGGAAGGTCCCCGCCCCGACGTGCAGGGTCACCGTCGCGGTCTCCACCCCCGCCGAGCGCAGGCGCCCCAGCAGGGCATCATCGAAATGCAGGCCCGCCGTGGGGGCGGCAACCGCGCCCTCGCGCGCCGCGAACACCGTCTGGTAGCGATCGGCATCATGCGCCTCGTCGGCGCGCTCGATATAGGGCGGCAGGGGGATGTGCCCATGCTCGCGCAACAACGCGAGCACATCGTCCGCATCAACCAGGGCCAGGCGGAAGAACGGGCCGTCGCGGCCGGTTACTTCGACGGTAAAGGCATCCGCCAGGCGTAGCCGGGCCCCGACCTTCGGCGCCCGGCTGGCGCGGACCATCGCCAGCACTTGGCCGGGCGACTCGATTCGTTCGACCAGAACCTCCACCTGCCCCCCGCTCTCCTTGCGCCCGAAGACACGCGCCGGAATCACCCGGGTATCGTTCAGCACCAGCAGGTCACCCGGCCGCAGAAGATCCTCGATCTCTGCAAAGCGAGCGTCCCGCGGCCGCTCTTCCTCCAGGACCAGCAGGCGCGAACCCGCCCGGTCCGGTAGCGGATACTGTGCAATCAGCTCCGGCGGGAGCTCGTAATCGAAATCGGCGACACGCATGGCGCGCGATCCTACCACGCACCACTCGACGCGGCTCGGAGTGCCGAAGATCGCTCTGCCCCGTTTGTGCCGCAGAGAACCTGCGCTACACTACGGCCCCACAAGCCGGGATGGCGGAACTGGTAGACGCGCCGGATTCAAAATCCGGTTCTGGCAACAGAGTGCGAGTTCGATTCTCGCTCCCGGCACCAAATTTTCTCGGGCCCGCCGCCAGGCCCAAACCCCAGGGAAGCATTCAATGATGCTTCCCTGGCACCAGGCCGGTGTAGCTCAGTTGGTAGAGCATCTGATTTGTAATCAGAGGGTCGCAGGTTCGACTCCTGTCGCCGGCTCCATTTTTCTCGGGGAACACCCCGGCACCGGCCGGATCGCCCGCAATCCGCACCTCATTGCCGGGCCGGTCGTACTACCAGAGTGGATGCCACCATGTCGTGCAGCCCTTGCTTGCGTTCGGTGAACGCGACCATCAGAAAGCCGATGTAGAGGGTCATGGCGGAGAGGATCTTGGACCAATAGCGAGCGTTGGCTCGCCCGAAGCCGATCCGCTGGCCATCCGCATCCGTGACTCGCAGGCCCAGCATCCGCTTGGCCGGTGTCGCCTGCCAGCCGGACGACTCGAAAACCGTGAAGTAAAGCCAGAACACAGCCGTCCCCATCACGATCCCCAGCAAGGCCCCGGCGCCAGCAATCACCTCGGGTTCATGGCCCACCATCGTCATGCCCAGGACAAAGCTCAGGGGCAGCACGACCAGCATCCCCAGGATGTTGGCGAGCACCCAGTCGATCAACAACGCCAGCGCCCGATACCAAAAGCCGGCGTATTGGGCGCAAGCCCGGGGCGTCGCAACCTCGCACTCGACGCCCAACGCCTGCGGCTTTAGCGCCGTCCCGCACCCGTGACAGAACCGCGCTTCCTGGTGGACTTCCTGTCCGCATTGCATACAGAACATCTCACTCTCCTTGTGTCACGCCCGTTCCCGGGCCCATCTGAAGGCCTTCTCCTTGGTCTGGCATCCGCCTGAAACGCGCGCGCCATCACTTGTCCCGCCGTGCGCGGAAGAAACGGCGCAGTCGCTCTCCGGCCACATCCCCGAGCACTCCACCTGTCACATCGATGCGGTGGTTGTGCGCGGGGTGGCCGAACAGCTCCAGGGCGCCTCCGGCGGCCCCGGTGCGGGGGTCGCTGGCACCGAATACCACGCGCGCTAAGCGGGCGTGGATCATCGCGCCGGCACACATGCTGCAGGGTTCAAGGGTCACGTAGAGCGTCACACCCGGGAGCCGGTAGTTCTCCAGGCGCTCACCGGCGGCCCGGAGCGCCCGGATTTCGGCGTGCGCGGTCGGGTCGTGCAGCCCGATCGGCGCGTTGTGGCTGGCCGCCAGGCATGTGCCATCGGCGGCCACCAGCACCGCCCCCACCGGCACCTCGCCGACCTGTGCCGCTTGTTCGGCCTGTTCCAGGGCCTTCTCCATCCAGTAGTCATCGGCCCCTGCGTGATCCGGCGCGGGGCCGGCGCCGCTAGGATCCATTCGCCGCGCTCGGGCGTGGTTCGTCCAGCGCCGCCTCGATCGCGGGCGCCAGGTCGGCCGGCTTTTTCTGCGGGGCGAAGCGGTCGATCACGCGGCCGTCGCGCCCGACCAGAAACTTGGTGAAGTTCCACTTGATGCCCTGCGTGCCCAGGGCACCCGGCGCCTGGGCCTTGAGATACCGGTAGAGCGGATGCGCACCGTCCCCGTTCACCTCGATCCTGGCGAATACCGGGAACGCGGCCCCGAATTTCACCCCACAGGCCCGAATCTGGTCCGCGTCTCCCGGTTCCTGCCCGCCAAACTGGTTGCAGGGGAAGCCCAGCACCCGGAACCCCTGTTCAGCGTAGCGATCGTGCAGGGCCTGCAGGCCCTCGTACTGGGGAGTAAAACCACACTGGCTCGCGACATTCACGATCAGCAGGACATCGCCCCGCCAGTCCGCCAACGGCTGCTCGCCTCCCTCCGGCAACGGCGCGGAAAAGTCGAAAACGTCGCTCATTCGCGGGCCTCCCCTTCAGCTGCACGCAGCAGTTCGTGCTCCAGCTCCGCGAGGACATCAGCGGTCGCCTGCGACAACGCGGAGACCAGGCGCGCCGCCGAACGCCGGTCGATGGTGTGTTGTGCCTCCATGTGGACCAGGCGGGAACGCTCCGCAGTGCGCAACTGGGTGCGCAGGCCTACACGACCGACCCCGCGCACCGGGTCATCGGGACCCACCTCGCCCAGCTCTTCCAGATTCGCGGTATCGAGATCGCCATACAGGGCCGTCACCAGGATGTGCAATTGCACGGCCGGACGCCCCTGCGCGCGCGCAGCGGAGGCGTTGTCGACCAGCTCGATGGCCGCCCCGTGGCGCGTCCAGCGTTCCCGCAGCAGCTGCTCGAGCTGCTCCGCCGGCGCCAGGAACCATTCGTTGTAGTAGTCCGACTCGTAGCGGTGATCTCCCAGTCGGTAGACCAGCCCCTTCCCGCCATACGCCGGCGCCACCCGCACCGACCCCAGCTCCACGGCCAGCGGTTCGCTCGTCTCGGCCATTCGCGGGGCCGGATCGGGCGGGAGTTCCAGCAGGAACCACGCGCGGTCCACTGCATCGCGCTCGGGAATCAGCGTGCAGCCGCCCAGCGTCCAGGCCATCAGTAGAAGCGCGGGAAGGGTCCATCGGGTCATCGGTTTACTCCTCGTCCATCGAACTGCGCGGCGGCGGGGCACCGAACAGCGCACCTCCGGGATTGCGGCGAACATCGTCCGACAGGCTGCGCAAGCCGGTGATCGTAGCCTGCAGCTCGTCCAGAGTCTCCAGCAACTTGCTCTCACTGACGTCCATCCCCCTGTCCAGTCGCTCCACCATGGCATCCATCCGGTCCACCAGGCGCCCGACATCGGCCGCCTCGGCGGTCTCGCGCAGTTCGCGCAGCGCGGCGCGGGTCTCGCTGGGCAGGGCCTGGGTATCCGGATGCTCGACCAGACGCTCGACCGACTCCATCACCCGGGTCGCCGTGCGGGTCGTGGTCTTCAGTTCGTCGATCATTTCATCGGCCTGCTCCGCCAGGCGCCCGGTATCCAGTTCGTTAAGCGTGGTATCCACGGTCACCAAGAGGTTGGTCAGGTTGTCCACGACGCCCTCGATATCCAGCTCGTCGATGCGCTTGAGCAGGTTCTCCGCGTATTCGAGGAACTGCATTGCGGTGCTGGGCGCAGACGGCACATAGATCGAGTGTGGCTCCCAGTCATGGGCTAGTGGCGGATGGGTTCCCGGCTCGGAGAAATCCGTCTCCAGGTAGCTCATGCCGGTGATTCCCTGTGCCGCCATGCGCACGCGCAGCCCGGCCTCGACCAGATTCTCGAGAATACGGGTCTCGAACTCGCCTTCCCGCGCACTGGCGGCAAAACGGTCCGGGTACAGCCGCGCCCGCACCATCACGTAGCGCCGGCGATCACGCGGGCGCACATCGGATTCGTAGACCACCGAGGTAAAGGTCAGGTCGGTCACCTCGCCGATGTTCACGCCGCGAAACTTGACCGGCGCCCCGATCTCCAGGCCCTGGATCGAGGAATCCATGTAGGTCTCGATCTGGATGGACGGGCGCAGCAGGTTACCCGCCGTCAGGATCAGCAACGCCGCCACCAGGGCCGCCAGCCCGCCGAGGATGAACAACCCCAGTCGGAAATGATGTCGGGCACTCATGCGGACCTCTCTTGGTCGGAATCCGTCCGCCGCAGGAAGCGCTGCACCCACGGATGATCTGATGTGTCACGCAGGGTGGCCGGGTCGCCCTCGGCGGCAATCCCCTGACTCTCCTTGTCGAGCATAATCACCCGGTCGGCAATCGCAAAAATGCTGGCCAGTTCGTGACTCACGATCACGATGGTCATGCCCAGGGTCCGGGCCAGGCGCTGGATCAGCCGATCCAGATCCGCCGAGGTGATCGGGTCGAGGCCGGCAGAGGGCTCGTCCAGGAACAGGACCTCCGGGTCCAGCACCATGGCGCGGGCGATGGCCGCGCGTTTCTGCATGCCGCCGCTGATCTCCGAGGGCATGAAATCGGCGAACGCCCCCAGCCCCACCAATTGCAGACGGGCGCGCGCGACCGCATCCATCGCCTCGCGCGGGAGATCGGTGTGCACCTCCAGTGGCAGGCGCGCGTTCTCCAGCAGCGTCATTGACCCGAACAGCGCCCCCATCTGGTACATCACCCCGACCCGGCGCAGGATCGCCTCGCGCTGCGCGCCCTCCGCCTCGGTGATATCCGCACCGGCGACCCAGATATGGCCGGCCTGAGGCCGGTAAAGCCCGATCATGTGCTGGAGCAGCGTACTCTTGCCACTACCGGAGCCACCGAGAATCACGAATATCTCGCCCCGGCGCACCTCGAAGTTCAGATTGCGCATCAGGACGAGGTCGTCGAAGCCCATGGTCAGCCCGCGAACACGGATGACCACTTCACCTTGCGCGTTATCCGGGTTCGTCGCGGCCACACCTGTCATCCCTCAGACCCCCAGGTGGTAGAACAGCACGGCGAAGACGCCATCCAGCACCACGATGAGGATGATGGACGTGACCACCGCGCTGGTGGTCGAAAGCCCCACCGAGGCGGCCCCGCTGCCAGTCTGCAATCCGCGCAGGCAGCCGACCGTGGCGACCACCAGGCCGAACACCACCGCCTTGACCAGCCCGGAAAACAGGTCCGAAAGTGACAGCGCGGACGTCACCTGATTGAAGAACGCCACCCAGGGGATCCCAAAGCCCTGCATCACCACCGCGGCTCCGATCAGCCCGATCATGTTCGCGTACAGCGCCAGTAGAGGCGCAACCAGCAACCCCGCGAGCACCTTCGGCAGCACGAGAAAGCGCACCGGATCCAGCCCCATCGTCTTCAGGGCGTTGACTTCCTCGTTCACCTTCATCGTGCCGATCTCGGCCGCAAAGGCGGCGCCCGAGCGGCCCGCCAGCAGGATCGCCATCATCAACGGCCCCAGTTCGCGGAACAGCGACACCGCCACCAGGTTGGCGACGAAGATCTCGCCCCCGAACTGGCGCATCGCGATCGCCGACTGGAACGCCAGGATCACGCCCAGCAGGAAGGCAATCAGCGAGACGATTGGCAGGGCCTGGAAGCCCGCCGCCTCCGCCACCCGCAGGGTATCGCCCCAACGCACCTGACGCGGGTGGCGCAGGGCACTGCCGACGGCCTGGCTCAGCTCGCCGACAAAGCTGAACTGCGAGTGCGCCGCACGCCCCACCCGGTCCACGCCGTCCATCCACCCCTGCCACCAGCCGCGCCCGTCCGCAGCCCGAGCCGGCTCGACCGCATCCAGCTCCCGATAGGGGGCAAGCTGCTCCTCGACCATGCGGCTCATACCCTCGAACTGGACCTCGGCGTCTGCGCGCGTGAAGTCTTGCTCCAGCGCATGCAGCAACGCCGCCCCCGCCCCGTCGCAGTACTCGACGCCCCGCAGGTCAACCAGCACCGCACCCGCCGCCTGCTGCCCCAGATCGCGGGCACGGCGACGCAGCGAGCCCCAGTGTTGCTCCACGGCATGCACGTCCAGCCGCCCCGACAGACGCAGCCGGGGCGCGGGATCGACTGTGGCATCATATTCGAACGGGGGTTCCGCACTGGCGGCCGTGGAATCCATCGCGTGACTCGCGGAGAACGAACCTTCATGGTAGCCGCATCCTGGACCCTGGAACCATTCGCCGGTGAAGAACTCTTCAAGGCAGACTGCCAATCCATCCGCAGCAACCCACAACGAGGCTCGAATGTCATCGGCCAAGGACGCCCTGCAACAGGTAGAACGCGCACTGAACGAGGTCCTCCTTGGCAAACCCGAGCCGGTGCGCCTGGCGCTGGCCTGCCTGCTGGCCAATGGGCACCTGCTGATCGAGGACGTGCCCGGGGTGGGCAAGACCACCCTGGCCCACGCCCTGGCCCGGGCGATGAACCTCGAGTACCAACGCGTGCAGTTCACCAGTGATCTGCTGCCCGGCGATGTCCTCGGTGTCTCCATCTTCGAGCAGGCCAGCGGCCAGTTCCGCTTCCATCCCGGGCCGATCTTCACCCAGGTCCTGCTCGCCGACGAGATCAACCGCGCGCCCCCGAAAACGCAGAGTGCCCTGCTGGAAGCAATGGAAGAGCGCCAGGCCAGTGTGGAGGGCGCCACCCGCGAATTGCCGGTGCCGTTTTTCGTCATCGCCACCCAGAATCCGGAGGAGCAGGTTGGCACTCACCCGCTGCCGGAATCCCAGCTCGACCGGTTCCTGATGCGCATCCAGCTTGGCTACCCGGACGCCGGCGCCGAACGGGCCCTGCTGGAACGCAGCGGTCCCGCCCCCGCGGCCGCACCGGTGGCGGAGAGCCACCCCACTCCGCCCAGCCTGGTGGCCCCGCACCAGCTGCGGGAGTGGCAGGACCGGGTAGCCGAGGTCCATGCCGGTGCGGAGGTCCTCGACTATCTCCAAGGCCTGATCAGTGCCAGCCGCGACCGAGCGCGCTTCGCCCACGGCCTGTCACCGCGTGCCGGGCTGGGACTACTGCGTGCGGCCCGGGCCCACGCCTTCCTGGAGGGCCGTGACTACACGACACCCGACGATATCGCCCTCGTATTGCCAGCCGTTGCCGGACATCGGGTGCGCGCACGCGAGCCGGAGCCCCCCGAACGCACGGTCGCGCGCCTGATGGAATGCGTCCCGACTCCGTGACCGGACCGGCCCGCTCGCGCGGCCGAATGGCCCGCCTGCGCGACGATGCCATCCGCTGGATCACCCGGCGCCACGCACACGATGGCGACCAGGCGCACCTCGGGCGCGACCGCATCTACATCCTGCCCACGCGTGCCGGGTACACCCTGTTCGGCATCATCCTGGTGATGCTCCTGGGGGCGATCAACTACTCCAACAACATGGCGTTCCTGCTGACCTTCCTGCTGGTGGGCATCGGCCATAACGCCATGTGGTATACCCATCGCAACCTGCTGGGGCTGCAGGTCTCCACCCTGCCCGTCCCTGCGGTATTTGCCGGTCAACCGCTGCCCCTCCCGCTACGCCTGAGCGAGACCGCTGGACGGGCCCGCGAGGCCCTGGTCCTGCGCATCGGGGCGCACTCCAGCGCCCCCTTCCCGGTCCCGGCACAGGGGACCCATACCGCACAGCTGGAACTCCCCGGACTCGCGCGCGGCGTCTACCGCCTGCCACGCCAGCGGCTGGACACACGCTACCCGCTGGGCATCCTGGAGGTCTGGAGCTGGCTGACCCTGGCGCCGGAGATCGTGGTCTACCCGGCGCCGATCGATCCGGGACACACCGCCGGGGACGATGGCGAAGAAGCCGCAGGGGCACACGACCGGCGCGAGGGCGATGCGCCCGACCAGATCCGCCCCTACCGTGCGGGGGATCCACCCGGTCGCATCGTCTGGAAGGCCTTCGCCCGCAGCGGCAAGCTGCATGTCCGTGAATTCGCCAGCGGCCAGGGTGATCGCCTGTGGCTGGAATGGGGGGCCATGCCCGCCTCCGATACCGAGACCCGCCTGTCCATGCTGTGCCATCAGGTACTCGCGGCCCACGCGGAGGGCCGCGTCTTCGGCCTGCGCCTGCCAGACCAGGCCCTGGAGCCGGCCCAGGGAGTGATTCACCGCGATCACTGCCTGCATGCCCTTGCGCGATTCCGCAGCAACCCGGTCGAATTGAACCCGGAGCCGGGCTCATGAGAGACAAGACCACCAGGCCTGCAGACCACACGGATCTGCGCGGATTGGAGCTGGCCCTGGTCGCCCTGCCGGTCGCCGCCCTGCCACACGTCTGGCATCAGCCACCGTGGATCACCGCGCTGGTCGTGCTCGCGATCGCCGCGCGGGCGTGGCTGCTGGGCACGGGCCGCCCCGCCCCTTCGCTGGGCGTGATGAGCGTGCTGGCCGTGATCGCCGGTGGCCTGACCTTCGCGCAGTTCGGCACCGTATTCGGCCAGGAGGCCGGCACCGCGCTGTTGCTGGTGATGATCGCCTTCAAGCTGCTGGAGACCCGCAACCGCCGCGACATCGTGATCGCACTGTTCCTCGGCTACTTCGTGGTGGTCACCACCTATTTCTTCGACCAATCCATCCTGATCGCGGCCTATTCGCTCCTGGCCACCTGGCTGCTCACCGCCGCACTGATCCAGGTGCATGCCGGACGCGTGATCCCCCGCCCGCGCCTCGCGCGGCAGGCGGGCGCCATGCTGCTGCATGCCCTGCCCTTCATGCTGATCCTGTTCTTCGTCTTTCCGCGCGTCGAGGGTCCGCTGTGGGGCGACCCACAACGCGAGCAGACCGCGCGCACCGGGTTGTCCGGCGAGCTCAATCCCGGCGATATCGCCAACCTGCTGCAGGACGAATCGACCGCGCTGCGGGTCGAATTCGACCGCCAAGTGCCGCCCCTGCGGGCGCAATACTGGCGCGCCCTGGTCATGACGGACTTCGATGGCCGGCGCTGGTCCGCGGACGAAAATCGCTCGGTGATCCAGCCCACGGCCGCCGACACCGACAACGTCATCCGCTACACCGCCACCCTGGAGCCCACCCGAGCGCGCTATCTGCCGATGCTGGATTACCCAAGCGCCCTGCCCGAGGATGCCGAGCTGCGCGCGAACTACCAAGTCCTGCGCGATCGCCCCGTGACCAGCCGCATCCAGTACAGCGCCGAGGCCGCCCTGACCACCCCACCCGGAGCGGGCGAACCCACACTGGATCCACAGGAGCGTACCCGCGCACTGCACCTGCCGACTTCCGCCGCGCCCCGGTCGCGGGCCGAGGTTGCCCTGTGGCGCGCCACCCACGGAGACGACGATCGCGCCATCATCCAGGCGGCGCTGCAACGGTTCAGCGCCGAGCCATACCGCTACACCCTCCAGCCCCCACGACTCGAAGACGACACCACCGACACCTTCCTGTTCGAGACCCAGGCCGGTTACTGCGAGCACTATGCCTCCGCGTTTGCAGTGCTGATGCGCGCGGCCGATATCCCGACCCGCGTCGTCACCGGCTACCAGGGCGGAGCATGGCAGGCCCGTGGCGAATACCTGCGCCTGCGCAACGCCGATGCCCACGCCTGGAACGAGGTCTGGCTGGATGGCGAAGGCTGGATCCGGGTCGACCCCACCGCCGCCATCGCACCCGAACGCATCGAACAGGGGCTGCCCGGGCTGGCCAACGACACCGGCGAGGAGATACCCGGCTTTCTTCGCCGCGGGGAGGGGCTCTCCTGGCTGCAGCGGGCGCGCTTCGGGATGGACGACTGGGGCGACTTCGTACGCTTTCGCTGGGAAAGCTGGGTGCTGGCCTTCGACCCCGAACGCCAGCGCGAGCTGTTCGCTCGCCTCGGGCTGGATTCGCAGGACTGGCGCTCGGTCCTGATCGCGCTGGGGGTTGGGTTCGGCAGCCTGGCGCTGATCGCCCTGACCTGGGTAGGGCTGCGCCGGCCGCGCCAGCGGCACGCGCCCGCCGATCGCGTGCTGCAACAACTATCGCGCCGCATCGCGCGCCACGACCGCCGCCTGGCCCGCCAGGCCCACGAGCCTGTGGATGCCTGGTCCCGCCGCGTCGCACGGGCGCGCCCGGATCTGAGGGAATCCTTGAAGGCCTTCGCAGAGGCCTACAACCGCCAGCGTTTCGCCCCGTTGACGCCCGAACAACGCCGAGAAGATTTGCGTCACCTGCGCGGCCTGCAGTACACGGTACCGCGAGGGAAGCCGCCCGCGCCCGGACCGGACCCCGTCCAGGCGTAGTGCGCGCTCGTGTTTCCGGCGCCCCAAACGAGTCGGGGCCGTCCGGTCTGTCTGACCCGGACGGCCCCGTTTTCTGTCCACGACCCGCGGTGAGCGAATCGTCCCGCGTGACGCCTTATGCCGCGTCGTTACGGAAGATGAAGTGGTGCCGCGCACCGCGCCGCTCGTCCTGACGCCGCGCGACCTTCTGCACCTCGGGACGGTTGGCAAACTGCGCCAGGGTAATCCCGTCGAGGAAGTCGTAGAGCTGCTGGCTCAGGTCGTCCCACAGCTCGTGGGTCAGGCAGCGATCGCCGTCCTGGCAGTCCTTGTGGCCCTTGCAGCGCGTCACGTCGACGGATTCATCCACCGCCGTAATGATGTTGGCAATGCTGATCTGGTCCGCACGCTTGGCCAGGCGATAACCACCACCCGGGCCCCGCACGCCTTCCACCAGATCGGCCTTGCGCAGCTTGGCGAACAGCTGCTCGAGGTAGGACAGCGAAATGCCCTGGCACTGCGAGATGTCGGCAAGCGTCACAGGACCGATCCGGTCGTGAATCGCCAGATCCATCATGGCCGTCACTGCATAGCGGCCCTTGGTTGAGAGTTTCATGCTTGTTGCCTCCGAATAACCTTGAGTATGTGTCCTGCTCGACATCCGTTCGCAGGCTGGCATCCATTCTTAATTCCTGACAACGCCTGTCAAGAATAATTCCTTACTTACCTGACAATGGTAGTCGGGAATAATTCCCTCATTCTAGCAGGCGAATGAAGAAAGATCACGGAATGCTAACGTAGGTATTCAGAACCGTTCCATGCAACGGAGTTCCCCGGCACAAGAGCGAATCGGCAACGGGCCAGCCCTGGCAGAAGGCAGGGGGGAGGAAGGACGAAGAGACGATATGCCCGAGCGGAGACGCGCTTTTCCGATGGGTACCGGAGATGACGGACGTGCCCGTCCGGGCACTTGGCTTGTCAGCCGGACGGCCGACTGAGCTCCGGCACGGCCGGACCCTCGAGGATCATCACCAACGTCCCGACCGGCAGGCGCGGGAACAGCTCGATCACTTCATCGTTGCGCATGCGCACACAGCCCTCCGAGGCCGGTTCGCCAATGCGTCCCTCCTCGTCGGTCCCGTGGATGTAGATGTACCGGCGCAGCGAATCCACATTGCCGCCCCGATTGATGCCCGGCTCCAGCCCTTCCAGCCAGAGGATCCGCGAGGTGATGTTATCGCGCGGGCTTTGCGCGCCCGGTTCGGTCAGGATTTCCGCGATCTGGCCGGTGTTGCCGCGGGCACGGAAGATCGTGCCACGCGGCGCGCTGTCACCGAAGCGCTCGGCAATCCGATGCAGGCCCAGCGGCGTCTTGAAGGTTCCCTCCTCGAAACCCACCCCGCGCGCCGAGGTCGATACATCGAAGATATCCGTCACCCGCCCGGCCTCCCAGACATACAGCCGCTGCTGGTCCACCCGGACCACCACCACCGGGACATCATCCGCATTGGGGGCTCGTTCGCGGGCATCCCGGACGACGCGTTCGATCCATTGGAGACTGGGCAAGAGCACCTCGCGTCTACTTCTTGTTGGCCAGATCCAGCACCTCGCCGGCGACCGGCGTGTTCACCAGCCCGTCACCGCGCAGCGCTGCGAGGTGTTCCAGGTAGTCCGGAGGCAGTCCAGTCACGTACTCCCCGGTGAAGACCGAGCAGTCGAACTCCTGAATGTTCCGGTTGCCGCGGCGCACGGCCTTTTGCAGGTCTTCAAGGTCCTGGTAGATCAGGCGGTCGGCGGCAATCGCCTCGCACACCTGGGCCTCGTCCCGACCGTGGGCAATCAGCTCGTCGGCGGCCGGCATGTCGATCCCGTACACGTTGGGATAGCGCACCGGCGGCGCGGCCGAGGCGAAATAGACCTTCTTCGCCCCGGCCTCGCGCGCCATCATCACGATCTCGCGCGAGGTCGTGCCGCGCACGATGGAGTCGTCCACCAGCATCACGTTCTTGCCGCGGAACTCCAGCGAGATCGCGTTGAGCTTCTGGCGCACGGATTTCCGCCGCTTGGTCTGGCCCGGCATGATGAACGTACGCCCGATGTAGCGGTTCTTGATGAACCCCTCGCGGTACTTGATGTTCAGTTCGTGCGCCATCTCCAGCGCTACGGTACGGCCGGTGTCGGGGATCGGTACGATCACGTCGATGTCGTGATCCGGCCAGATACTCCGGATCTTTTCGCCCAGCGCGGTCCCCATGCGCATGCGCGCGCGGTGGACGAACACGTTGTCGATCACCGAGTCTGGGCGCGCGAAGTAGACGTGCTCGAAGATGCACGGGTTCAGGCGGGTCCCCTCGGCACACACGCGCGTGCTGACCTCGCCGTCCGGCGTGATGAACACCGCCTCGCCCGGTGCCAGGTCCCGCTCCAGATCAAAGCCCTGGGACTCCAGCGCGGCACTTTCGGAGGCGACCATCCATTCGCGCCCGCCCTCTTCGGCCTCGCGCGAGCCATAAACAATGGGCCGAATGCCGTGCGGATCGCGGAACGCCAGCAGACCGCCCCCGGCGATCATCGCGACCACCGCGTAGGCGCCTTCGGCCCGCTGGTGCACGCGCTCCACCGCATCGAACACGGAATCCGGCGTCAGCCCGTTGTCGAGGAAGCGCAGCAGCTCCTGGGCGAAGACGTTCAGGAGGATCTCGGAGTCCGAGTCGGTGTTGATGTGCCGGCGATCCGTGGCGTACAGCGCCTGCTTGAGCTCGCGCGCGTTGGTCAGGTTGCCGTTGTGCCCCAGCGTAATCCCGAACGGCGAGTTCACGTAGAACGGCTGCGCCTCGGCCGAGCTGGACGAACCGGCCGTCGGGTAGCGCACATGGCCGATACCCATATGGCCCGTCAGGCTCTGCATGTGCTGGTTGTTGAACACATCGCGCACCAGACCGTTGTCCTTGCGCAGATGCAGCCGCCCGTCATCGTCACAGGTCACAATGCCTGCGGCATCCTGGCCCCGATGCTGCAAGACCAGCAGGGCGTCATAAAGGGGCTGGTTCACCGGGCTGCGCCCGACGATTCCGACAACTCCACACATACGGTTTCAGGCTCCAGGGTTTTGCAAACGCTGACCAAAGCCGTTCACGGCCTGTCAGCACACGTTGCGCTGCAAATGCCGTTTGCAGCTCGCTTCTAGGGCGTCGCCGGCTCGTCGGCGTCGGGGATTACTTCTTCGACCGGCTCGTCACTCGCCAGCAGATCATGGATCTGTTCCTGCCAGCCTTCCGGCAATTGGGCAATCAGCCAATCCACCAGGCGCTCGAACTCCGGGATCAGGCGGCTGTTTTCCCACCAGGACTCGTCCGGCATCAAGGTCAGCGAGGCAAGGAAGATCAGCACCGCCACCAGCAGCACACCGCGCAGCAGCCCAAAGATCACGCCCAGCGAGCGGTCGGTACCGGTCAGCCCGGTCCCCTTCACCAGGCGATTGGCCACCACGCCGAGAATGCCGCCCACAATCAGGACGCCAATAAAGATCAGAGCGAAGCCAATGCCCAGGCGCAGGGTGGCATCCGACACCGCCTGGGGGACTTGTTCCGCCACCTCGGCCGCATAGCGGATACCCAGCCACACGCCCACGATCCACGTGGCGAGCGAAAAGGACTCGCGCACGAAGCCACGGAAAAGGCTGATCAGCCCTGACACAACGATCAGGGCGATGATGATGAGGTCGATCCAGTTCACGGGGCCGGCATCGCGTGCTGAAAGGGCGCGTAGTTTACCCCAGCCATCGGTTCCTCGCAGGGTGCCCCGGTCGTCATGGCCATCAGGGGTGTGCCACCACGATACCGGACAACTCCAGCTCGTCCTGCAGGCGTTCGCCCAGCTTCACGGCCTCCTCGCGCTGCGCCAGCGGACCGACCTTCACCCGGTAAATCGGGCGGCCATCGGCCATGGAGTCATCGATGAAGGCGGGCCAGCCCGTGTCGCGCAGGCGGGCCGCCTGCTCGCGCGCGTTGTCCTCGCCGCGGAAGCTCCCCACCTGCACCGCCCACCCGGCCTGGACCGGCTCGTCTGGCTCGACCGAGCGCACCGGCGCATCCTGGCGGGCCGCGGAACCTCCCTGCTCCCCAGCGGCCGCGCGCGCGCCCTCGCCATTCTCCAGGCTGTGCAACTCGGCAACCGGCCTGTCGCGTTCCGCCACCGGCGCGGCGGGTGCCGTGTCCCGACGTGCAGCCGGGCGCTCCGATGGCAGGGCGATATCGGGCTCGGCAAAGGTGGGCGCCGCGGGCACCGGGTCATCGATCCCGCTCATGTACTCGTACCCTGCCCCGTCGAACAACCAGGGCAAAAAGATGACCGCCAGCACGATCAGGATGACCGCGCCAACCAGGCGAAAGCGGATGGGATTGTCGCTGCTGGTCATGCGGTCATCCGAGGGCGGCGCCAGGGCCAGTTAAGGAAACACTACACGCCTGTGACACTACGCTCGCTCGCGCCGGCGTCGCAAGCCGTCGGGCGTGACGCGCCTGACGCTCAAAGGGCATGCACAACCTCGCCCGCGCCACCAAGCGCCTCGGCCTGTCCGGACAGTGCCAGGTCGGCCAGGTCCTGCGACTGCTCCAGTACCGCCGCCACGGTGTAGAACGAACCGAACACCACCACCCGGCCGCAAGGTCCGGCGCAACGCGTTGCTTCTGCGATGGCCGCCGCGACGTCATCCACGCGGGACACCCGGCGTTGTCCGCTCGCCTCCAACTCGGTGGCCAGCGCCGCGGCGGGCAATGCCCGCGGCAGGTCCAGCGGGACTGGCACCCAGGCATCGACGAGGCCATCCAGACGACTCCACATGGCGGCCCGCTCCTTGTCCGCCATGACGGCGACCAGGGCCACCACCGCGCCCGGGACGGGATGCGCCTCCAGCCAGCGCGCCAGTTCGTTGACCGCATGCACGTTGTGGGCAACATCCAGCAGCCATTCCGGCTCGCCGTGTAGCCGCTGCAGACGCCCCGGCGCCGAGATCGCCAGGGCCCGACTGACGACACCATCGTCGAGCCCCCGGGCCAGTCCCAGTGATTCGACCACAGCGAGGGCCGTAGCCGTGTTCAGGAGCGCCGCACCATCAATCCGGGCGGCTGCGCCCTCGACCCGCCATTCGCGCGCCGTCCCCTGCCACTGCCATCGTAGCGTCGTCGCGTCGCGCGTCAGGGCGAAATCACGCCCACTGCGCAGGACCTGCGCCCCCAGTTGTGCGGCATGCTCCAGCACGCTGGCCGGCGGTTCGGGCTCGCCCAGCACTACCGGGCGATTGGGGCGCATGATACCGGCCTTCTCGCGGCCGATCGCCTCGCGACTGTCGCCCAGCCAGGTCTGATGATCGAGGTCCACCGCGGTGATCGCAGCGACGTCGGCATCCCAGATGTTGACGGCGTCCAGGCGCCCGCCCAGCCCCACCTCCAGCACCTGTACCGCGACTCCCTGCTCGCGGAACAGCCAGACCGCGGCCAGTGCACCGAATTCGAAATAGGTCAGGGAATCCTCGCCGCGAGCCTGGTCGATCGCCTCGAAGGCACGGCACAGGGCGGCATCGGAGACGGGCTCGCCGTCGATGCGGATGCGTTCGTTGTAGCGCAGCAGGTGCGGCGAGGTGAACAGGCCGACCTTCAGCCCCTGCGCCTGCAGCAGGGCCGCGGTGCGCGTCGCCACCGTCCCCTTGCCGTTGGTCCCGGCCACGATCACGGTGGGCGGTCTGCCGGCCCCACGCAGCCCCAGGCGGTCGGCCACCAGGGCAATGCGCTCCAGGGTCAGATCCATTCCCACGGGATGCAGTTGCTCCTGGAAGGCGAGCCACTGCGCCAGGGTCGTGAAGCGCACCGGCTGCCTCAGGCGGGGCGCGGCGCGTCGACGCGCTCGCCGTCCGCCCCGTTTTCGGGACTGATAACCTCGACGGACCCCTCACCCTCCGCCTCATCCGCGGTTGGGTCGGCGCCCGGCGCCGGGGCGTGGGTCAGCATGCCCAGCACCGCAGCCAGACGGCTGCGCATGTCACGGCGATCGACGATCATGTCGATCGCGCCATGCTCGAGCAGAAACTCCGAACGCTGGAAGCCCTCGGGAAGGGTCTCGCGCACGGTCTGCTGGATCACGCGCGGCCCGGCAAAGCCAATCAGGGCATTCGGCTCGGCCACGTTCAGATCACCCAGCATGGCCAGGCTCGCCGACACACCCCCCATGGTCGGATCCGTCATCACCGAGATGAACGGGATGCGTTCTTCCTGCATGCGCGCCAGTACCGCGCTGGTCTTGGCCATCTGCAACAGCGAGAACAACGCCTCCTGCATGCGCGCACCACCGGAGGCACTGAAGCACACCAGCGGGATGCCCTGTTCCAGCGACCGGTTGGCCCCACGCACGAAGCGCTCGCCCACCGCGGAGCCCATGGAACCGCCCATGAAGCGGAAGTCGAAGGCAGACGCCACCAAGGGGCGCCCCAGAAGCTGGCCCTGCATCACGACCAGGGCATCGCGCTCGCCGGTGGCCCGCTGGGCCGCCACCAGGCGATCCTTGTACTTCTTGGAATCGCGAAATTTCAGGACATCGGAGGATTCGATATCCGCCGCGATCTCCTCACGGCCCTCGGCATCCAGGAAGGTTTCCAGGCGCCGGCGTGCGCTCATGCGGCGGTGATGACTGCATTTCGGGCAGACATCGAGGTTGCGTTCCACCTCGGGGCGATAAAGCGTCGCGTCACAGCCCTCGCAACGGACCCACAGGCCCTCCGGGACCCCCCGCTTGGTCGCATTGTCGGTGCGGATGCGCGAAGGCATCAACTTCTCGAACCAGCTCATGCCGTCTCCCCGTAATTCGAATCGGCGCCGCGCATTCTACACCGTGGCTGCCGCGCCCGGGGAGCGCGCCGCATCCATGGCACGACGCATCTCACTGACCACCGCCGCCGCCGCACGGGCGAAGCCGTCGGCATCGCCGTCGTGCTCCTCGGCCAGGCGCACGATTGCGCTGCCCACCACCACGGCATCGGCCACCTGCGCGACCCTCCCCGCGGTCTCCGCATCGCGAATGCCGAAGCCGACGCCCAACGGCAGCCCGGTGTGGCGACGCAGACCCTCCAGGCGCGCGGCCAGTGCCGAGGTATCCAGGGTCTGCGAACCGGTCACGCCCTTCAGCGATACGTAGTAAACGAAGCCGCGCGCCGCCCGGGCCACATGATCGATACGCGCCTCCGAGGTCGTGGGTGCGATCAGGAAGATGGGATCGATGCCGGCCTGCTCCAGCAGCCCCACCACGTCCTCGCTCTCCTCCGGCGGCAGGTCCACCGTCAGCAACCCATCCAGCCCGGCCGCCTTCGCGGTCTGGGCAAAGGTCTCGTACCCCATGCGCTCCACCGGATTCAGGTAGCCCATCAGGACCACCGGCGTGGTGGTGTCCTGCTTGCGGAACTCCGCCACCATCGCCAGCACGTCGCGCAACCCGGTGCCAAAACGCAGGGCCCGTTCGCAGGCCTTCTGGATCACCGGGCCATCGGCCATCGGGTCGGAAAACGGGACGCCCAGCTCGATCAGGTCGGCCCCGGCCTCCACCAGTGCGTGCATCAGGGGTACGGTGGCCCCCGGCTCCGGGTCGCCCGCCGTCACGTACGGGATCAACGCCGCGCGATTCTGTTCGCGCAGTTCGGCAAAACGCTGCTCGATGCGGCTCATAGCGTAATCCCCTCGCGTTCGGCCACGGTGTTCAGGTCCTTGTCGCCGCGCCCGGACAGATTGATGATGATGCTTTGATCGGGACGCATCTGCGGGGCCAGGTCCAGCACATGGGCAATCGCATGACTGGTCTCCAGCGCCGGGATGATGCCCTCGGTGCGGGTCATGCGGTGGAAGCCAGCCAGCGCCTGGTCATCCGTTACCGACACGTAGTTCACCCGGCCGATGTCCTTCAGCCACGCATGCTCCGGCCCGACGCCCGGGTAGTCCAGGCCCGCCGAGACCGAGTGCGTGCCGATGATCTGGCCATTCTCGTCTTCCATCAGGTACGTCCGGTTGCCGTGCAGAACGCCCGGCTGCCCGGCGCACAGCGGCGCAGAGTGGCGTCCGGTCTCGACCCCGTCGCCCCCGGCCTCGACCCCGATCATCGCCACCGACTCGTCGCCAAGGAACGGATGGAACAGCCCGATGGCATTGGACCCGCCGCCAACACAGGCGACCAGGGTATCCGGCAGGCGGCCGGTCATTGCCAGGTGCTGCTCGCGGGCCTCGCGGCCGATCACCGCCTGGAAGTCACGGACCATCGCCGGATACGGGTGCGGCCCTGCCACGGTGCCAATGATGTAGAAGGTGTCGTCGACGTTGGTCACCCAGTCGCGCATCGCCTCGTTCAACGCGTCCTTCAGGGTGCGGGTGCCGGACTTTACCGCCACCACCTCGGCGCCCAGAAGGCGCATGCGATAAACGTTCTGAGTCTGGCGCCGGGTGTCCTCCTCGCCCATGTAGACCACGCATTCCAACCCCAGCCGCGCGGCCACGGTGGCCGTCGCGACGCCGTGCTGTCCGGCACCGGTCTCGGCGATGATTCGCTTCTTGCCCAGGCGCTTGGCCAGCAGGGCCTGGCCGATCGTATTGTTTACCTTGTGCGCCCCGGTGTGGTTCAGGTCCTCGCGTTTGAGGTAGATCTGCGCACCACCCAGTTCCCGCGACATGCGCTCGGCGTGATAGAGCGGGTTGGGCCGCCCAACGAACTGCTTCAGGTCATGATCCAGCTCCGCCAGGAAGTCGGGATCCTGCATGTACTGCTCGTACACCGCCTGTAGCTCGTCCAGCGCCCCCATCAGGGTCTCGGACACGAAGCGCCCGCCATACGGCCCGAAATGCCCACGGGCATCCGGGAAAGCCGCCCAGTCAATCTTGTTCATCAGTCTCCACCTCGCATTGACGCACCGCCTGCACGAAGGCCCGCATGCGTCGTGCATCCTTGACCCCGGGCGCGGATTCCACCCCGGAACTCACATCGACCCCGTACGGGCGCAGGTGTTCCAGCGCAGCGCGCACCGAGTCCGCATCCAGCCCCCCGGCCAGCAGCCAGGGCCGTTCCAGGGCATCGGGGACGCGCTGCCAGTCGAAGCGGTGCCCCGACCCGCCGCTGCGCCCCCCACCATGGCTATCCAGGAGAAACCCCTGGGCATCCGGGTGCTGCTCCATCGCCGGGCGTGGATCCTGCCCCTTGCCCATGGCGATGGCCTTCAGATAAGGCCGCCCGAAGCGCGCGCAAAACGGCGCCGTCTCGTGCCCGTGAAACTGCAGGCAATCCAGCCCTACCGTCTGCAACACCGTTTCGACTCGTGACGGATCCGGGTCCACGAACAGACCCACCGTGGTCACGAACGGCGGCAGCGCGGCCGCGATGGCCGCGGCCTGCGCCGGCTCAACCGCCCGCCGACTCGCTGCATGAAACACCAGCCCGATGGCATCGGCCCCGGCCGCCGCCGCGGCGCGTGCCTGTTCCGGGCTCGTCACTCCGCAGATCTTCACCCGATAACGCATGCGCCCGCCGGCCTCCTCTGTCCGGTCGCAAAGCCTACCAGAACCCGGCACGCGATCCGGCTTTCCCGCAATCACCCCGGCGCATTCCCCGGGACGCCATCGAGGACCGGCCCCGCGGTGATCGGCAGCTCGAACTCCACCGGATAATCCACATGCACGAAATAGAGCCCGCCGGCCGGCGCGGTGATCCCCGACGCGCGCCGATCACGCGCCGCCAGAACCTCCGCCGGCCAGCCGGGATCGGCGCGCCCATCCCCTACCGCCAACAGCACGCCGGCGATGTTGCGCACCATGTGATGCAGAAAGGCATTCGCGTGGATGTCCAGGATCACAAGGGCCCCGCGCCGGATCACCGACAACGAATGCACGCGCCGCACCGGCGATTTCGCCTGGCAAGCCGCCGCCCGCAGGCTGCTGAAGTCATGTTCGCCGACAAAGGTCTGACCCGCGCGATGCATGCGCTCCGCATCCAGCGGACGCCGCCACCAGGACACTCGTCCGGCCTCCAGTGCCGGACGCACCGCTCGATTCGCAATGACGTAGCGATACCGTCTGCCAAATGCGCCGAACCGGGCGTGAAACGCCCCCGGAACCGGTTGCGCCCAGGTCACGGCAATCGCGTCAGGCAGGCGACTGTTGGCGCCCAGGATCCATGCACGCGGCTCGCGCTCCGCCGGAGTATCGAAATGCACCACCTGCGCCGTGGCATGGACTCCCGCATCGGTGCGCCCCGCACAACTCAACGCGACCGGATGATTCGCCACAAACCCCAGTGCCGCCTCCAACTGCTGCTGCACGCTGGGACCGTCCTTCTGGCGCTGCCAGCCCAACAACCCACGCCCGTCATATTCGACCCCCAGCGCCCAGCGTTGTACCTGCTCACCCGCATCATTGAAGCCCGGTTGTGCGTGCGCCTCACTCAAATGTCCGCTCCTCAAAAAAACCACCAAGTGAGCCAGGCCGCCAGCACCCCGAACCACAAGCCGATGACTGCCCAGCGGGGCACTGCCCGATTCTCCGTCCCAAGGTCGGCCGGGCCGTCCTCCGCCCCGCTCGGTCCGGAAAGGGCCTGATCCAGACGCTGCACCAGCCACTCGCGCACCGCTTCCAGCCGAGCCTTTCTCGCCCCCCCAAGCGCCTCCCGGCGCGCCTTGATCGCCGCTCGATCCCCCTCGAAATACATCAGGGCGAGAAACAGTCGCCGGGCGAAACGCTCGCCCCAGGCACCGAACACCTGCCAAGGTCCGCCCAGCACCAAACCGAGACTGCGTACGAGCACAGGCCTTGAAAACCGCTCGGTAAGCCAGACCACCAGCAGCAGCACCAGGACCAGGGCGAGGATACGAGTCCCGGCCTCCTGGAGCCCAGCGGCAAGATCGCCACCCTCCATCGGCCATAGGCCATAGAAGATCAGCAGGGAGAGGTAGAACCACTTCATGCGCAGGATCAAGCGACCGGCACGGCCCCAGGCAAACCCGCCGGGCCACGCCAGCCCGCCCACGAGCACGGCCATCACCACGAGTACCCGTGGCTCGGCCGATACCAGCGCAGCAGAAGCAGCCAGCACCCCCAGAAACGCCCACACCGCCCACACCACGCCCGGCGGGTGCGGTACCGATTCTGGCGGCAATTCGGAGGTCTGAACCAAGCGTGAACCGCCCTCGCAGCGATTAATGAACCACAAAAAAGGCCCCGCCCGGGGTTTTGCCCCCGGGCGGGGCCGGTCTGCACATTCCGGGGGTCAGCCGAGACCGAACCGGGAACATCCGGTCCGGAACTCCGACTTCCCGACGGTCACGAGCCCTGAATCTGCTCGCGGATCCCCTCGGCCTCGCGTTTCTGATCATCGGTGCCCGAGGTCAGGACCTCGTCGATCAATTCCTGGGCACCTTCCTGATCTCCCATGTCGGCATAGGCCTGGGCCAGACTCAGACGCGTGACGTTCTCGTCCGCGTCCGCTCCTGCGGAACCATCGTCGGTTTCATCCTGACCGGCAACAGGCGCATCGGAACCACCCGGGCCAAGCAGGTTCTCGTCCAGATCCAGGCCAGCTTCCGGCTCCGCCTGTTCCCCGCCACTCGCGGTGGAATCTGTCTCCGGAAGCTCGTTCTCGTCGATGTCGAACGCAAGATTGTTCAAGTCCCCATCAGCATCCGCGCTGGAAACATTACCTTCCGCGGCGTTCGCCAGATCCGCTTCCAGATTCTCGTCGAGGTCGAACGACAGGCCCTGATCATCCGCAACCGGCTCGCTCCCCAGGCTTTCCGCCGCCTCGTCGGTCTCGGGAAGCTCCAGACCCGAGAAATCGATCTCATTGCTGTCGGATTCCGTCGCGCGGCTTCCTTCCGCAGAAGGCACATCACCGAGATCGCCGGCCATCGCGCCACCAGCTGCAGTGGCGCCAAGACCGGCCCCCTCCCCAATCCGGGATTCAAGATCGGACAGGCGATCACGCGTAGCCGTATCACCCGCATCCAGCCGACCGCGCAGCGCACCGGCCGCCTGCCTTGCGCTCTCCTCATCCTCAAGCGCGAGATGTGCCTCGACCAATTTCAGGCGGTACTGCTTGTTATCCGGATCGCGCTCGATCGCCGCATTGAGCGTCTCGACCGCCTGATCGTTCATGCCGTACGCCAGGCAGACATCCACCTCTGCCAGTACGTCATCTGTCGCCTCGCCTCCCTTCTGACTGGTGCTGGCGACCACGACCTCGCCAACCTCTTCCCCCGAATCGGCCGACAGATGGGAAGCGTCTTCCTGTTGCCCATCATCGCGTTCCGCGCCACCCGCCGCCGCGGCCGTGCCAACCACGGTGGCAGCGGCGGCACGGGTCGTCGAGCGATCTGGCGAACCCATCTCCCCGGTCTCGTAACTGCGGGCATCGAAGCCGGTCGCCTGCACCTTGCTGTTGTCCGCACGCGGCTTCAGGCCGGAACCGTGATCGTCGACCATCACCTCGCGGCGGCCGCCGCGGGCAAAAGCCAGCAACACCAGCAGCAGCAGAATGACCAGCGCAATCGCCATCATCAGCAGCAACGGGTCATTCATGATGCGTTCGTGCAGCGGGGCATTGCGTTCAGCATCCGCACGATCCAGACGGGTGCGCAGCTGTTCGCGCTCGGCGCGCAGCTGGCTCAGCTGTTCCTCGAGCCCGGCCATGTTCTCGCTGGAGATCTCGGCCAGACGCCCACGCTCGCCAAGCTCCTCGCGCAATTCGGAGAGCTCGGCGCGCATTCCGTCCATTTCGGCGCGCTGGGACAGCAGGGCTTCCTGCAGCAGCTCCTCGGAACCCCCCTCGGTTGCCCCGGCTTCGGCATCTTCCGGCAGCAGATCGGCGACGATCTCCAGGCGATCCTCGGGCGCCACCGCCTCGGTCGCGGCCTCGTCGCCCACCGCCGTTTCGTCCTCGGTCACGGCCGAGTCCGATTCGGCCACTGCGGATTCGTCGTCCGCAACCGCCGCGGCAGCGTCCTCCGTAACAGCCGATTCTTCGTCCTCGGCGAGCGCCTCGCCCTCGACACCCTCCTCAGCCGCGGCCGGAGCCGGCTCCGGTTCTTCGCGAGCCGCGCGAGTGGATTCCTGCCAGGAGCGCGTCTGATCGGCAACCTCGGCCCGCGCCTCGGCGGTACTGCGCGCGTCCAACTGTTCGCGGGACGGCGTACGCAATTCCGCGTCCGCGCGCAGCGAATTGATGTTGTTACCCATGAAGGCCTGCGGATTGGCGTCGAGGAACGCGAGCATGGCCTGCTCGTCGCTGTATCCCGAGACACCGCTGCGGCGCACGACCGCGTAGAGGGTGTCGCCACTACGCACCCGGATGGTTTCGCCTTCGCGGGTCGCACGCGGCGCCGCGCCGGGGTCCCCGCTCACGGCCGGCGCAGAAGTTCCGGAAGGCATCGTGCCGGGCGGATCCAGCAACAACGAGACCTCGCGCATGGCGCGCCCGCCATCCCAGCGCGCCTCCAGCAGCATGCCCACATAGGGCTCGCGCACCGGCCGGCGTGTGGTCAGGATGATGCGGTCACCCTCCACCTGGATGTTCAGGTCCCCCGGAACACCGCCACGGTTCAGACCGGCGCGGCGGTATGCATCCTCGGAAGCCTGGCGAATTCGCAGGGAATCGCCCGCAGCTGCCGCTCCCCGCAAGGGAATCTCCGCCCGCAAGGGCTGATTCAGGAAGGATTGAAGATTGATTTCGCCGAAGCCCACGGAACTCGAGGACGCCGGGGCCACCAGCAGCAAGAACAAAAACCCAACCAAAAACTTGCGCACGAATTCCCCCTGAAAATGCCACGTGGCCGTACTGCCTCGGCCGACACGGCCGATGACCCCCTGGCCACGGATGTACCGGGTAGTGTCCCCGGCGTTTTCCCGGATTAAATCACAGGTAATCGCGGATCAAAACCTCCGCGATCTGAATCGTGTTCAACGCGGCCCCCTTGCGCACGTTGTCCGAGACCACCCAAAGGTTCAGTCCGCGGGGGTGGGAAATGTCCTCGCGGATGCGGCCGACGAACACCGCATCCTTGCCGGAACCCTCGGTCACCGCAGTCGGATAGCCCCCGTCCTCGTGCTTGTCCAGCACCGTGATCCCCGGTGCGCCGGAGAGGATTTCGCGCGCCTTCTCCGCACTGATCTTCTCGCGCGTCTCGATATGCAGGGCCTCGGAATGCCCGTAGAACACCGGAATGCGCACCGCGGTCGGGTTCACCAGGATGGACTCGTCGCCCATGATCTTCCGGGTCTCCCAGACCATCTTCATCTCTTCCTTGGTGTAGCCATTGTCCTGGAAGACGTCGATGTGCGGCAGGGCATTGAACGCGATCTGCTTGGGATACACGTTGCACTCCACCGGACGGCCATTCAGCAACGCCGCCGTCTGGTGCGCCAGCTCCTCGATCGCCTCTTTTCCAGTACCGGACACGGCCTGGTAGGTTGCCACGTTAATCCGTTCGATGCCGACCGCATCGTGCAGCGGCTTCAGCGCCACCAGCATCTGAATGGTGGAGCAATTCGGGTTCGCGATAATCCCGTGTTTCGTGTAATCGCCCACCGCGTCCGGGTTCACCTCCGGAATCACGAGCGGGATCTCCGGGTCGTAGCGGAACTGGGAGGTATTGTCGATCACGACGCAGCCGGCCGCCGCCGCCTTGGGCGCATATTCCGCGGACACCGAGGCGCCCGGCGAGAACAGCCCGATCTGCACCGTGGAAAAATCAAAAGTCGCCAGGTCCTCGACCTCCAACTCGCGCCGGCCGTAGTCCACCGTCTTGCCCACCGACCGCGAGCTGGCCAGGGCATGCACGCGCCCGATCGGCAGGTCGCGCTCGGCCAGGATGGACAGCAGGGCCTCGCCAACGGCGCCCGTTGCCCCGACCACGGCCACGTCAAATTTGCGGTCACTCATCGTTAATTCCCGGTTTAATTTTGATCTTCAAGCTATTGATAGTTCTATTGAACCGTAGGATGCGACGAGCGCAGCGAATCGCATCAATCTCTTCCCCAGCGGAGGCAATGATGCGTTTCGCTGCGCTCAACGCATCCTACACTTGCGCGTGATACAAGCCCCGTTCGTGAGGCCGCCTCAATCGTCCAGCGCAGCCACCAGGGCATCCCCCATCCCCTGGGTACCCACCAGTGTCATGCCTTCACCGAAGATGTCCGGCGTGCGCAGGCCCTGATCCAGTACCCGACCCACAGCCGCCTCGATGCGTTCGGCCAGGTCGTTGCGGTCCAGACTATGACGGAGCAGCATCGCGACCGACAGCACCGTCGCCATCGGGTTGGCCTTGCCCTGCCCCGCAATATCCGGTGCCGAACCGTGGATCGGCTCGTACAGACCCACGCCCTCGCTGTTCAGCGAGGCGGACGGCAGCATGCCGATGGAGCCGGTCAGCATCGCCGCTGCATCGGACAGGATGTCCCCGAACATGTTGCCGGTCACCATCACGTCGAACTGCTTCGGGTCACGCACCAGCTGCATCGCGGCGTTGTCCACATACATGTGAGACAGCTCGACCTCGGGGAATTCCTTCCCGACACGCTCGACCACCTCGCGCCACAGCTCGGAGACTTCCAGCACGTTGGCCTTGTCCACCGAGCACAGACGCTTGCCCCGCTTCATCGCCGCCTCGAAGCCGACTCGGGCGATCCGCTCAATCTCCGATTCGCTATAGACCAGCGTATTGAAGCCGACCCGCTCGCCATTGCGTTCCTCGATCCCGCGTGGCTGGCCGAAGTAGATCCCCCCGGTCAGCTCGCGCACGATCAGGATGTCCAGCCCGCTGACCACCTCGGGCTTCAGCGTGGAGGCCGAGGCCAGCTGCGGATACAGGATCGCCGGGCGCAGGTTCGCGAACAGGCCGAGATCCGAGCGGATGCCAAGCAACCCACGCTCGGGGCGCAGGTCGCGCTCCAGCGACTCGTACTGCGGGCCACCCACCGCCCCCAGCAGGATCGCGTCTGCACGACGCGCCGCCTCGCGGGTGGCCTCCGGATAGGGGTGCCCGGCCGCGTCATGCGCCGCGCCCCCGATCAGGCCCTGCTCGATCTCCAGATCCAGACCGCCGATCTCGCCCACGCGCTCCAGCACCTTCAGCGCCTCGGCCACGATCTCGGGCCCAATCCCGTCCCCGGGCAATACCAGAATTCGGCTCACAAACCTCTCCCAAGTAACTATTATTCTTTACCTATACATTCCTAGTGGCAACGTCATTGCGAGGAGCCGCAGGCGACGTGGCAACCTCCGGTCGCAACCCCCGACGTTTACCCGAGCCAGCGCCGGGGCTGCCCTGGGAGATCGCCACGTCGCTGCGCTCCTCGCGATGACGGTGCTTCCTGCCCCCCGTCATTGCGAGGCCCCGCCAGGGGCCGTGGCACAAAAGCGCGAAGCGCGTTGAACGGCCGCAGGCCGGCCCGAAGGGCGAGCGCAGCGAGTAACCTCCCAAAGCTGCCAGAGCGCCGGTACGGGGATCCGGTGGTTCCGGACGGAGGTTGCTTCGTCGCTTCGCTCCTCGCAATGACGGTGCCCGGATCCAGGCCGTGCCAGACGCACCGTCTACCGTTGTTGTTCCGCCATCCACGGCCATTCGCGGCGCTGGCGCTCCTCGAAGGCGCGAATATCGTCCGCAAACTGCAGCGTCAGGGCGATATCGTCCAGCCCGTTCAGCAGGCGATGGCGGCGGTCCTCGTCCAGCGTAAAATCGAATACGGTACCGTCCGGCGCGGTCACGGTCAGCTCGTCCAGGTTCACCTCGACCTGGGCACCCGGGTTCGCCTCCACCTGGTCGAACAGGCTTTGCACCTCGTCCTCGGCCAGCACCACGGGCAGCAGCCCGTTCTTGCAGCTGTTGGAGAAGAAGATGTCCGCGAACGACGGCGCGATCACGGCGCGAAAGCCGAAGTCCGTCAGCGCCCACACGGCATGTTCCCGCGAGGACCCGCAGCCGAAGTTCTTGCGCGCCAGCAGGATGGTCGCCTGGTCAAACGGCGCCTGGTTGAGCACAAAGTCCGGGTTCGGCCGGCGCTTCGAGCCATCCATGCCCGGCTCGCCCGGGTCCAGGTAGCGCCAGTCGTCGAAGGCATTGGGGCCGAAGCCCGTGCGCTTGACCGACTTCAGGTACTGCTTGGGGATGATCGCATCGGTATCCACGTTGGAGCGGTCCAGCGGCGCGACGATCCCCTTGTGTACAGTAAAGGCCTGCATCGCTTACGCCTCCTTCAACGCGGACGGTTCAATGAAGTGCCCGGCGACGGCCGCCGCGGCGGCCAGGGACGGGCTGACCAAATGCGTGCGCCCACCCTGCCCCTGACGCCCCTCGAAATTGCGGTTCGAGGTCGAGGCGCAGCGCTCGCCCGGTTCCAGGCGGTCGGCGTTCATCGCCAGGCACATCGAACAGCCCGGCTCGCGCCACTCGAAGCCGGCATCCAGGAAGATGCGGTCCAGCCCCTCCTGCTCCGCCTGCTGCTTCACCAGCCCGGAGCCCGGCACCACCATCGCCAGCTTGATGTTGTCGGCCTTCTTGCGGCCCTTCACCACCTCGGCGGCGGCGCGCAGGTCTTCGATCCGGGAATTCGTGCAGGACCCGATGAACACCTTGTCCGGACGGATCTCCGTCATCGGGGTGTTCGCCTTCAGGTCCATGTACTCCAGCGCCCGCTGCATGCCCTCGGCGCGCACCGGATCGGACTCGGCCGCCGGGTCCGGCACCCGCCCGTCGATCGGCGCGACCATCTCCGGCGAGGTGCCCCAGCTGACCTGCGGGGCGATCTCGGCGGCATCCATCTCCACCACCGCGTCGAACTCGGCATCCGGGTCGGAGACCAGCGTGCGCCAGTACTCGGCCGCCCGCTCGAACATCTCGCCGGTCGGCGCCTGCGGCTTGCCGCGCACGTATTCGATGGTCTTCTCGTCCACCGCGACCATGCCCGCACGGGCCCCGGCCTCGATCGACATGTTGCAGACGCTCATACGGCCTTCGATCGACAGGCTGCGGATCGCGGAGCCGGCAAACTCGATCGCGTAGCCGGTACCGCCAGCGGTGCCGATGCGGCCGATGATGGCCAGCACCACGTCCTTGGCGGTGACGCCCGGGCGCAGCGCGCCTTCCACACGGATCTGCATGGCCTTGGTCTTCTTTTGCCACAGGCATTGCGTGGCCAGCACATGCTCCACCTCGGAGGTGCCAATACCAAAGGCCAGCGCGCCCAGCGCGCCATGCGTGGAGGTATGCGAGTCGCCGCAGACTACGGTCATGCCCGGCAAGGTCGCGCCCTGCTCCGGGCCGATCACGTGCACGATGCCCTGGCGCACGTCGGCCATCGGGAAGAATTTCAGCCCCAGGCTCGTGACGTTGCTCTCCAGTGTTTCCACCTGGATGCGCGAGACCGGATCCGCAATCCCCTGGTCGCGGTTCTCCGTGGGCACGTTGTGATCCGGCACCGCCAGCACGGAATCGCCGCGCCATGGCTTGCGCCCGGCCAGCCGCAGCCCCTCGAAGGCCTGCGGACTGGTCACCTCGTGCACCAGGTGGCGGTCGATGTAGAGCAGCGTCGAGCCATCCGGCTCCTCGCGCACCCCATGCGCCTCCCACAACTTGTCATACAGGGTCTTGCCAGCCATTACCTACTCCCGCGGCCGTGCCGCGTTCTATCGTTCTTGCGTCCCACCGCCGACGATCCACCGGCGCTATACAGGCTCGCCCTTGCACCGCGTCGCCAACTGGCACCGTCATTGCGAGGAGCGTAGCGACGAAGCAACCTCCGTCCGAAACCACCCGATCCCGGTACTGGCGCTCTGCCAGCTTCAGGAGGTTGCCGCGTCGCCTTCGGCTCCTCGCAATGACGTCGTTTCATGACGCCCGTTGATCTAGAGTCTGGGCCCGCCCCGGTATTCTTTCAAATCCGATTTCTTATCCGTATCATTCCATACGGTTATATAGGTGCCGGGTCATGCCGAGCCCGACCATCGAACGAACCATTATCTCACGCGGGGACTGGAGAGACACGGATGCGCCCAGAACAACTGAGTGTCGAATCCCTGCAGGCCTTCGTCGCGGTCGTCGACACCGGCGCCTTCTCCGCCGCGGCCGAACGGCTGCACCTGACGCAGCCCGCCATCAGCAAGCGCATCCAGTCGCTGGAGGCCACGCTGGAACGTCCGTTATTCGAGCGCCAGGGTCGGCGTGTACGGCCGACCGAGGTCGCCGAACGCCTGCTGCCCGAGGCCCGGGAAATCCTCGCCCGCCTGCGCGCCATCGAGCAGCAGGTCGCCGACCTCGACCAGGTGGTGCGCGGCCGCATCCGCCTGGCCACCTCGCACCACATCGCCCTGCACCGCCTGCCCACGCCACTGTCGGCCCTGCGCGAGCGCTACCCGGAGCTGGAACTGGAACTGGCATTCATGGATTCCGAGGCCGGCATCGAGGCCGTCATGCACGGCGACGCCGACCTGGCCCTGGCCACCCTGCCCGAGGATCTGCCGAAGGGCGCCGAGGCGCACACCGTATGGACCGACGAGCTTGTTCCCATGGTCGCCCGCAACCGCGCTGACGATACCCCGCTGGATACCCTGCGGCGCCTGCACGACTGGCCAGCCATCCTGCCGCCCGGGGATTCCACCACCCGCCGCCAGATCGACCAGGCCCTGGCCGCACAGGGCCTGCACCCCACTGCCGCCCAGGAAAGCCCCTACCTGGAAGTCATCCGCATGCTGATCGCGGCCGGCCTCGGCATCGGCTTCCTCCCCCGCACCATGGCCACCGACGACCTCGCCGTGCTCGACTGGCCCGGCGGGCCCGTCACCCGCCAGCTCGGCTGGGTCCGCCATGCCGAGCGGTACCGCTCCCGCACGCTGGAGGCTGTCATCGAGGCGTTACAGCGGCCGCAGTAACCCGATGCCGCCGCCCCCTTCCAGGCCGGCAGCCGCGCGGTCAGGCGCGGGCGGCTTCGCGGGGGAGGAGGGACGAGATCATCCAGGTGGCGAAGATGAAGAAGGTGGAGGCGATCAGGGCGCCTTCCAGGCCCCAGACCATGAAGATCGCGCCGGAGGCGACAGTGCCGACCAGGCGCCCGCCGGCGTTGGCCATGTAGTAAAAGCCGACCTTCATGGCGACGCGGTCGGCCTCGGCGTAGTCGAGGATCAGGAAGGAGTGGACGGCGGAGTTGATCGCGAACACCACGCCGAACACGCCCAGCCCGACCATCAGCACCCAGGCCGGGTTCAGGCCCACCTCCAGACCGATTACGATGGCGATCGGCAGCAGCATCAGGATGAAGGCCCACAGCCGCGCGGTGAGGCCGGTCGGGTGCACCCCACCCTTGCCCAGCAGGCGCGGCACCGAGGCCTGCACGATGCCGTAGCCGATCACCCACAGCGCGAGGAACGCGCCGACCTGCATGTGGTTCCAGTCCAGCGTGGCGCTGAGGAATACCGGCAGCGCGACCACGAACCAGACATCGCGCGCGCCGAACAGGAAGAAGCGCGCAGCCGAGAGTACGTTGATCGCGGTGGAGTTGGAGAACATCTGGGTGAACTTTGGCTTGCCACCGACCTTCCCCAGGCCGCGCGGCAGGCCGACCACCGAGAACAGCATCACCACGGCCAGCATCCCGGCGAGGATCACCAGCGCCATCTGAAAGCCCACGCTGTAGAGCAGCGCCCCGCCAACGAAGAAACCGACCCCCTTTAGCGCGTTCTTGGAGCCGGTGAGCACCGCGACCCAGCGAAACAGCCGTCCCTCCCCGTCGCCGGCCACCAGCTTCACCCCGGACTTGGCACTCATCTTGTTCAGATCCTTGGCGATGCCCGATAGCGCCTGCGCGAACATCACGTAGGCCACGCCCAGCCAGGCCTCGGGCACCGTGAGCATCAGCAGGGCCGCCACCTGCAGCAGCGTCCCGCCAATCATAGTGGTGTTCACCCCCAGCCGCGCGGCCAGCCAGCCGCCGGTCAGGTTGGTGATCACCCCGAACAGCTCGTAGAACAGGAACAGAAAGGCAATCTCCAGCGGGCTGTAGCCCAGCTGGTGGAAGAACAGCACGACCAGCATGCGGATCGCGCCGTCGGTGACGGTGAACGCCCAGTAGTTCGCGGTAATCCGCGCGTAGACACCCAGCCCCAGGGCGGGCGGCCCGCCCGGGTTTGGCTGGTCGGCCGCTCCGCTCACGACGGCCTCAAACCCCCAGCTTGGCGACGCGGGCGACCAGCTCGACCAGTCGGTTCGCGTAGCCCCATTCGTTGTCGTACCAGGCCAGCACCTTCACCTGGGTGCCGTCCACGACCATGGTCGACTGTGCATCCACGATGGACGAACGCGGGTCGGTGCGGAAATCGCTGGAGACCAGCGGCCGGTCTTCATAGCCGAGGATGCCCTTGAGATCACCGTTCGCGGCCTCGCGCAGCAGGCCGTTGACCTCCTCCGCCGTGGTCTCGCCCGCGACCTCGAAGGTGAAATCGGTCAGCGAGGCATTCATCAGCGGCACGCGCACCGCGTGGCCGTTCAGCCGCCCGTTCAGCTCGGGGAAGATGTCGCCGATCGCCTTCGCCGACCCGGTGGTGGTCGGGATCAGGTTCAGCCCGGCCGCACGGGCCCGGCGCAGATTGTCGCGCGGCAGGTCCACCGGCGACTGGGTGGCAGTCATGTCGTGCACGGTCAGAATCGTGCCGTGGCGGATCGACAGCGCCGGGTGCAGCACCTTGACCAGCGGCGCCAGGCAGTTGGTGGTGCAGGAGGCGGCCGTCACCACCGGGTGCTTCGCCGGCTCGTAGGCCTCCTCGTTCACACCCATCACCACGTTCAGCGCACGCGCGTCCTTCACCGGCGCCGCGACCACCACGCGCTTCGCACCCCGGGTGAAATGCGGCTCCAGCGTATCCATGGTGCGAAAGGCACCAGTGGAATCGATCACGATGTCCACCCCCGACTCGTCCCAGGGCACCTGCCCCGGCTCGGCAAGGCTCGTGTGGCGCAGCTCGCGCCCGCCGATGCGGATCTGCTCGGCCTCGGCGTCGGGCTCGCGGCCCCAGCGCCCGTGCACCGAGTCGAACTCCAGCAGATGCCCGGTGACCGTTCCGTCCGCCGCGACCTCGTTCAGGTGCACGATCTCGATGTCGTCCCGATCCCAGGCCGCACGCAGCGCCAGCCGACCGATCCGCCCCATCCCGTTGATCCCTACGCGCACCGCCATGGCCCCCTCCCGCGAAAAATCGCGTCAGCATACCCCGCCCCAATGACAAACGCATGACGCCCGACCACGGGCAACGGCACCACCACCAGCGCACGAATGCACAAAGACGGTCAAGAGCGATTCACAGGAAGAAGGGAAGAACGGAAGATTTTTTGTTGATTGGACCGGGCGAGGCGCAAGGCTGTTGCCGCACCCGTGTTTCCCATCCAGCACTTCTTCCAGTCTTCCAACCTTCCTGTGAATCGCTTTTGAACTCGTTCGTGATGGCTCGTCAGGTATTGAGCCAGACGATGCCGGCGTTGAGGTAGATGGCGAAGGCAACCCACAGCAGGTATGGCACCAGCAGGGCGCCGGCGATGCGGTCGATCCGCCAGAAGGCCACCAGGGTCGCCAGGATCAGCGGCCACAGGATCAGGATCTCGGCGAGCGCAAGATCCGGGCGTTGCATGCCGAAGAACAGCACCGACCAGCCGAGATTCAAGGCGAGTTGAGCCAGGAACAAGCCCAGCGCAACCGGCGCACCGGTCAGACCGACCCGCCGCCACACATGCCAGGCCGCCAGCCCCATCAGGCCGAACAGCACGCTCCACACCGGGCCAAACACCGCATCCGGTGGATTCAACGGCGGCCGGGCGAGGGTTGGATACCAGTCGCCCACCGACAGACTGGTCGCCCAGCCGCCCAGACCGGCCACGGCAAAGACCAGGACCATCCAGGCCAGCAGGCCGAGCATGTCCCCACCGAAGGAACGTCGTCGCGGGCGCGCTGCCCTGACCGTGTCGCGTGTCATTACAGAATTCTCCTGGAGATTGGCGGTCCCATCGCAGGATGCCCCGAACAGAGCCCGGATTCCGAACCGGATTCATTCAGGATTCAGTGAACCACGCCACACTCCCGCTGACCATCCCGAAAAAAGCGAGCTCCAATGCCCCGCCCCGCCACCCTGATCACCGCAGTTCTGTTCCTCCTGGCCGCCGGCCTGCTGGGCTGGATGCTGCTCGGCCCGGAGGACGACACCGCCCCTTCCGGCCGTCCCGGCGGCGGCGAGACGCGACCGGTGGCCGTGGCCGTGGCCGCCGTCGAGAACCGTGATCTGATCGAGCGCCGGCGGTTCACCGGGAGCATCGAGGGTGCCGACCGCATCGAGATCACCCCCCGCGTGGGTGGCCGGATCGCCGAGGTCTTCGTCAATCTGGGCGACCGCGTGGAACCGGGTGATCCCCTGCTCCGCCTGGATACCGAAGAGTTCGAGCAGGACGTCGCCCAGGCGGCGGCAGAACTGGAGGTCGCCGAGGCCAGTCTGGCCGAGGCTCTGGCCAGCCGCGATGCCGCCCGGCGCGATCTGCAACGCACCCGGGAGTTGCGCGACCAGGGCATTGCCTCCCGCTCCGAACTGGAGGCCGCGCAGACCGAACTGGCCCTGGCGCAGACCCGGGTGACCCTCGCCGAATCGCAGATCCGCCAGCGACGCTCCGTACTGCGTACCCGCGAGATCCAGCTCGGCTACACCCGCATCGAGGCGGACGCCTCCAGCGGCACGCGCTGGGTGGCGGAACGCCATGTCGATCCCGGCACGGTCATCAGCGCCAACGAGTCGGCCCTGGCGCTCGTTCGGCTGCAGCCGGTCCGCGCGATCCTTGCCGTGACGGAGTCCGACTACGGCCGGCTGTCTCCCGGTCAGGAGGCGCAGGTGCGCACCAGCGCCTACCCCGAAACCACGTTCGCCGGGACCATCGCCCGAATTGCACCCGAGTTCCGCCCCGGCTCGCGGCAGGCACGGATCGAGGTGGAAGTGCCCAACGAGGACGCCCGCCTGCGCCCGGGAATGTTCGTCGAAGCCGCGATCACTCTGGGCCGGCGCGACGGCGCACGCGCCATCCCGCGCGACGCGATCATCCAGCGCGAGGCTGGCCCCACCGTGTTCAGTGTGGACCCCAGCGGCGAGCGCCCGCGGGCCCGCCGCCACCAGGCCGTCACCGGCGTCCGTGACGGGGACTGGGTCGAGTTGCTGGAACCCGATCTGCCACCGGGCACCGAGGTCGTGATCCTTGGCCAGCACCTGCTCGCGGACGGCACCCCACTGCGGCTGAGCGAACCGGACCGCATCGCGGGCCATGGTGACGCGCCCGAGGCGCAGACGCCGTGAATCCCGCCCGCCTGACCGTCCACCGCCCCGTGCTGACCAGCATGGTGGCGCTGATCGTGGTGATCCTGGGCCTGACTGCCCTGACCCGCCTGCCGGTGGACCTGCTGCCCGACATCACCTACCCCGTGGTCACGGTGATGACCTCCTACCCCAATGCCGGGGCCGAGGAGGTCGAGCAACTGGTCACCCGCCCCGTGGAGCAGGCCGCGGCCGCCATCACCGGCGCACAGGAGATCCGTTCCACCTCCGCCGAAGGCAACAGCAACGTCCGCATCAACTTCGCCTGGGGCACGGACATCCGCCAGGCCGTGGACGACCTGCGGGACCGCCTGGCACGCATCGAGGACCGCCTGCCCGACGACGCCGATCGCCCGCTGGTGCGTCAGTTTGACACCCAGGATTCACCGATCATGCGGCTCGGCATCGGGACGAGCCTCGACCCGATTCATCTGCGCACCCTGATCGACAACCGCATTGCCCCGCGCCTGGAGCGCATACCGGGGGTGGCGGCGGTGGATGTCTGGGGCGGACTGGAACGCGAGATCCGGGTCGAGGTGGATCCAGCGCGCCTGCAGGCCATCGACCTCGGACTGGACGACGTGCGCAACCGCATCCGCGACGCCAACGTCATCACCCCCGGCGGTCCCATCCTGGATGGGCGCCGCGAATACCGCCTGCGTACGCCGGCCGAATTCCGCACGGTGGAAGAAATCCGCGACACCGTGGTGCAACGCAGCGACGAGGGCGTCACCCGCCTGTACCAGGTGGCCGACGTGCGCGATACGCATCAGCGCATCACGCGCCGTTTTCGGGTCAATGGCGAGGAAGGCGTCCAGGCATCGCTGCGCAAGCTGGCCGACGCCAACACCGTCGAGGTCTCCGAGGCCGTGCACGCGGAACTCGCGCGCCTGAATCGCGACTTCCCGCAAATCGACATCCGCGCCGTCACCGACGAGGCCGGCTTTATACGCAACTCCATCACCAATGTCGGCCAGTCCATCCTTTACGGCAGCGCGCTGGCAGTACTGGTGCTGCTCGTGTTCCTGCGCAACATTCGCTACACCCTGGTGGCCGCGACGGCCATCCCGCTAGCCGTGATCTCGACTTTCGGCCTGGTGTACTTCGGCGGGCATTCACTCAACCTGATGACCATGGGCGGGATCGCGCTGGGCGTGGGGCTGATGGTGGACAACGCCATCGTCGTGATCGAGAGCATCGCCCGCCGGCGCGAAGAACATGCCGAGCAGACCGCCGCCGAGGCCGCGATCAGCGGCACCGGGCGCGTCGCCCCCGCCATCGTCGCCAGCACCCTGACCACCGTGGCCATCTTCCTGCCACTGTTCTTCGCCGAGGAACTCGCCGGCCAGTTGTTCAAGCCGCTGGCGGCGGTGGTCGCCTTTTCCCTGGCCGGCTCGCTGATCGTCGCCCTGACCCTGGTGCCGATGCTGATGGCCCGCGCGCCCATGCCGAAGCGGGACACGAGTGCCCTCGCACGCATGGAGCAACGCTACCAGGGGCTGCTGCGGCGCACCCTGACGCAGCCGTGGATGGTCATCGGCGTCAGCCTGTTGCTGATGATGATCGCCCTGACCGGTCTGCGCGGCGTGGGTACCGAGTTTCTGCCCGCCACGGACGAGGGCGAGATCCGGGTGCATGTCACCATGGAACCCGGCACGCCCCTGAACGAGTTGTACACCACCATGGCCGGCCTCGAGGCGATCATCCGCGACGAGGTCCCCGAACTGGAAAACCTGGTCTCCAGCTCCGGCGCCTCGGCGTTCCGGGCCTCATCGCCCGCCTCGGGCAACATGCGCGTGATGGTCGGCTCGCGCGACAGCCGCAGCCGCTCCTCCGACGCGATCGCCGCCACCCTGCGCGAGGCGCTGGGCAGCCCGCCCGGGGTCGAGATCCGCGTGCGGGCCTCCAGCGGGATCTTCTTCCGCGGCTTCGGGCGCGGCGCGGACGAGGAAAGCCTGTCCATCGAGGTGCGCGGGTTCGAGCTGGATACCATGAAAGCGGTGGTCGAGCGTTTCGAGGCGGCGCTGGGCGACATCCCCGGCGTCACCGACACCCGCGTCGGCTCCGACGGCGGCCAGCCCGAGTTCGCCACCCGCATCCACCGCGACCGCGCCGCCGATCTGGGGGTGGACGTACGCACCATCGCCCAGACCCTGGAGACGGCCCTGGGCGGCTCCAGCGCCGGGCAGTTGCGCGCGGGCGGCGACGAAACCCGCATCTGGGTGCAGCTGCGCGACGCCGACCAGAGCTCCCTGGACGACCTGCTGAACCTGACGGTACGCAGCGAAGACGGCGAGCGCGTCGCCCTGCGCAGCCTGGTCTCCTTCGATCCCGCAATGGGTCCGGACAGCATCCAGCGCCGCGAGCAGGCGCGCATCAGCACGCTGTTCGTCCACATCGGCGACCGTTCGCTGGGCGAAGTCGCCGCCGACGTGCGCGCGGCCCTGACCGACATCCCGCTGCCGGAGGAGATCGACTTCTCCATCACCGGCGACATCGAGGAGCAGGAGGCCGCGTTCTCGGAGCTCCTGCTGGGCACCCTGCTCGCGACGTTACTGGTCTACATGGTCATGGCCAGCCTGTACGAGTCCCTGCGCGACCCGCTGATCGTGATGTTCTCCATCCCGCTGGCGATCATTGGTGTAACCGGCGCACTGCTGGTCACCAACACCACCCTCAACGTGCAGTCGCTGATCGGCATCCTGCTGCTGGTCGGCATCGTGGTGAACAACGCCATCCTGCTGGTGGACCGCATGGCGCGACGCCACCGCGACGACGGCATGGAGCTGCAGGCCGCCATCGTCGCCGCCGCCGGCGAGCGTCTGCGCCCGATCCTGATGACCACGCTCACCACCATCCTCGCGCTGTCGCCGCTGGCGATCGGCATGGGCGACGGGGGCGAGGCCCAGGCCCCGATGGCACGGGTCGTGATCGGCGGGCTGCTGTCGTCTACCCTGATCACCCTGGTGCTGATCCCGACGCTCTACCTGCTGTTCCACCGCCGGGGCGAACAGCCGCAACCCGTCTACCGAGGCGCCACCGAACATGCCTAGAACGGCCCTGCCCTTCCTGGTCGCGCTCGCGCTGGCCCTCCCGGCCCACGCCTCTGAAGCGCCGGATGCCTCCGACGGGCTGCGCCTGTCACTGCCCCCGGATGCACTGACGGACGCCCGGCCGTTCGAACGCGAAGCGGTGGCGGAGGAGACCCTGTCTTTGGAAGAGGCCGTCGCCCGCGCGCTGGAGAACAATCGCGGCCTGCGCGCCGAACGCCTGCAAACCGCGATCCAGGGCACCTTTGAGGCGCAGGAACGCGCGGTGTTCGACCCCGAGCTGTTCGCCGAGCTGGAAATCAGCCGCGACCAGAGCGTGCGCCAGCTGGAACAGATCGGCGAAACCGACGAAGTCACCACCACCCGTCGCTTTGGCGAGGCCGGCCTGAGCCAGTCGCTCCCGACCGGCACGGATCTCACCGTCTCGGTGCGCAGCTCGCGCAGTTCCAGCTCGCGCGTGGAGACGCCCCAGTTCACCACCCGCGCGGGGCTGACGCTGACCCAGGCCCTGCTCCGGGGCGGGCGTATCGAATCCAACCTGGTGCGCCTGCGCCAGGCCAGCCTGGACGTGGATGCCTCCGAATACGAGGTTCGCGGATTTGTCGAACAGCTCATCACCGACGTGGAGGGTCGCTACTGGGATCTGGTGCTGGCCGACGAACGGATCGCCATCTTCAAGGAGGCCCTGGCCGTGGCCCGCGAGCAGCTCGACCAGACCGAGCGACGCATCGCCGCCGGCGACCGCCCCGAGACCGAGGCCGTGTCGGCCCGTGCCGAGGTGGCGCTGCGGCGCCAGGGCCTGATCGATGCCCGCGCCGAACGGGCCCGTGCGCAGGACAGTCTCGCCCGGCTCCTGCAGGGCGGCAACGGCGGGCTCTGGGATACCCGGCTGGAGGCCAGCTCGGAACCCGGGCTGGAACGCTACGCACTGGAACCGCTGGACACCTACGTCGCTCTGGCCCGCGACCACCGCGCCGACATCAACGAGACCCGCCTGCGGGTCCAGCGCAACCAGCTGGAGGTGGTGCGCACCCGCAACGGCCTGCTGCCGCGCCTGGATTTTTTCGTAACCCTCGGCCAGTCGGGCTACGCCGACAGCTTCAGCCGCACCTGGCGCGACCGCCAGGGCGATGGCTACGACCTGGCGGCCGGGTTGCGCTTCGAGATGCCGATCGGCAATCGCGCCGCCGAGGCCGAGCACACCCGCGCGCGCCTGACCCGCCAGCAGATCCAGGAGACGCTGGCCAACCTGGAACAGCTGGCGATCGAGGACGTGCGCGGCACCTGGTTCGACGCCGCCCGGGTCCGCGAACAGATCCAGGCGCAGGAAGAGACCATCGAGTTGCAGGAAGAACTCCTGCGGGTGGAACAGACGCGCTTCCGCGTCGGCGCCGGCACCGCCCTGGCCGTGGCCCAGGCCCAGCGCGACCTGCTGGAGAGCCGCCTGAACCTGACCGAGACGGTCGTGCGCTTCCGTCAGCTCACCACCGAACTGCTGAACGCCAGCGGCACCCTGCTGCTGCACCGCGGCATCGACGCCCCGGGCGCCGAGCGGGTGGAAATCCGCCTGTAACCCAATAGAGAGGCGCAGCCGACGAGCCCCGACCGGGACGCCCGGCTAATTCTCCACCAGCCGGGCGTTGCCCTGCGCGTCGATCTCGACGACCAGCATCGCCCCCGCACCAATGCTGCGGCCACTCAGCTCCATGATGTTCGCCCGGTGCGTCACGTAAACCGCGGGCCCTTGTGCCTGCCGGTATTCCTCCGCCAGGTGTTCGCGCCACGCCCGCATGCGCCGCTCCCGATGCGGGGCATTGGTGCGGAACACCGAGCCCAGCGCCTCCAGGACCTCCGGTTCGCCATAGCCCAGCAGCTTGGCGGTATCCCGGTTCCGGCACCAGGGCCCCGCAAACACGCGTATCGAATCCAGCCCGGCGGCGCGCAGGCGGTCGCCGGTCTCGCGGGCCTGTGCGCGGCCCTCGTTGGAGAGATTGCGCTGGGTGGCGCAGTCCGTGACGTCGAAGCCCGCCGGGTCGCCAATCCCGGGCGCGATGGCATGACGCATCAGCAGGATGCGGTGCGGCTCCTGCAACTGCTCGGCAATAGCACGTTCCGCCGCGAGATCATCCGCCATCACCGGCGCCGCGAGCGCCAGCACCACCACGACCCAGAACCCCGGGAATACAGAGCGCTTCATGACGCCGATTTCCTCGTACGGCGACGCCGGCAGGCGTCGGAACAGTAGCGCACCTCATCCCAGCAGCGGGCCCACTTTCGTCTCCAGGAGAATGGCCGACCGCACACCGCGCAGATCTTCTCGGGCGGGTGCGGCTTGGCGTGCGCCATCAGCGATCCGGGTGACAGACCCCGTCGTCGCAGCGCGAGCGCCAGCGATAGCGGGCGATCACGTTGTAGACGCGATCCATCAGCCACACGACCGGCGGCAGGCGATGCAGCACGGCACCCATCCAGCGATAGTAGGGCAGATGCCGCCAGACCATTACGAAGGCCCACGCCCCGCTGCGAATACGGCCCTCGGGGCTGACGGCATGCATGCGCTGCATCGCCTGGTCCCACGTGATCCCCCAGTCGGCCAGCGGGGTCGCATCGGCGTGGACGTCGCGCCAGTCGATCGCCCCGGCGGCGTCCAGCCGCCGGTAATGGCCGATCTCGCGGCGGCACAGGGGACAGCCGCCGTCGAAGAACACGATCGGCCGGCCCGGAGCCTCCGAGCGCGGGTCCCGTAAAGGCTCAGGCATGTCCCACCGGCCCGGTCTGCTGGTGCCGAGCCTCGCCCAGCGAGCGGAGGGCACGCTCGACCACATCCCGCGCGAGTCCCTGGGTCATCTCGGGATCGGCCGGGATCATCTCGGTGCGTACCGCCAGGGCCATTGCAAGCGCCTGCAGCACGTCACCATTGCAGGTATCCCCGAGCACACCGATCTCGTTATCCAGCGTATCGGTCAGGCGATCCAGCAACTGCTGCACCCGCACGGCAGAGCCGGTCTCGGGGTGCAGGCGAAACTCGAAGGACACGGCCTCGCCACTGGGTGTGACATAGCGATAGGGCAATACGTCCATGGCTCTCTCCTTCGCGAACGGTCGGGTTGTCGGGGCGGATTTCGGGGCGGTCGGGCATCCCCTTCGCCATTGGGCCACGAAACCGGAAAACAGTTCGACCAGCAACGGGCCGGCAGACCGGATCGCATCGCGAAACCCGCCCCGCTCGGCACGCGCAGGCGTTATCCTTGCGCCTCATGGAGACCCGCGACCGCAACATCGACTCCGCCGGCGCGCCCCGCGAGGCAGGGGGCCGGTAATGGGGGCGCGCCGCAAACGCCGCCCGTTGCGCCGCCTGCTCTACTGGACGGCCGGGCTGGCTGCGTTTCTTCTGGCGCTGGGGGTCGGGGCCATGCTCGCGCTGGTGGTGCTGTTCGCCCGCGTCGACCCGCCCTACGGCATGGCCATGGTGGTGGCCACCGACTGGCAGACCGCCTCGAACCGGCGCCCGGACTGGCAGCGGCTGGATGATCTGCCCCGCCACCTGATGCTCGCGGTCATCGCCGCCGAGGATCAGCATTTCCCGAACCACCGAGGATTCGACTGGGGATCGGTACGCCAGGCCGTCAGCGATCACGTGCGCGGCGGACGCCTGCGCGGGGCCAGCACCATCAGCCAGCAGACCGCGAAGAACCTGTTCCTGTGGCATGGCCGTTCGTGGGTCCGCAAGTCGCTGGAGGCAGGCTTCACCCTGGGTATGGAGTCCCTGTGGCCGAAGCGGCGAATCTTCGAGATCTACCTCAACCTGGCCGAATGGGGCCCCGGCATCTACGGCATCGAGAATGCCGCGCAACACTATTTCGGCGTGCCGGCGACGGAACTGACCCGGCATCAGTCCGCACGCCTGGCCGCCATCCTGCCCAGCCCGGGACGCATGAACCCCGTCCAGCCCGGACCCCAGCTGGATCGACGCATCGCCTGGGTCGAGCAGCAGATGGCCCAGCTCGGCATCGCCTGGCTGGACCCAATGCTGCTGGAGTAAGCTTCGTGCCCGACCAACGCCGAGGTCGGTCACGAAGATCGCCACGCGCCTCTGGCGCTCGCGATGACGGTGCTTTTCCACGTCATGGCGAGGCCCCGCCAGGGGCCGTGGCCATCTCCGGACGCACCCGCCCACGGTCGCCTGGCCCGAATTGTGGCGGGGAACTTCCAGCCTTTAGACTGCTCGCACTGACTGCACGGGCGAACCGCCGATCAATGGGTCCATCGGCATGGACGCAATTATGGGCGGTTCCCATGGATGCCCCCCGAACATTGAGGTTTGCCGTGACCCACCCGCGATCGCCGTTTCGCTTCTTCTCCCGCCTGCTCGTCCTCGCCGCCCTGCTGTTCTCCGTGCCGCTGGGGGCCGTCTCTGCCCAGGATGCCGGCGCGACAGAATCCGGCAGCGATCTGCGCCAGATGCTCATCCACGCGCTGGAGAACGAGGAGGCGCGCGAAGACTTGCTCGAGGCCCTGCGCTCCGGCGACCGCTCCAGCGCGGACGACTCCGTCACGGATGACCTCCCGGTCGACACCGGCGAAAGCGAATCCGTCGCCCGCCAGATCGCCCAGCTGACCCAGTCGCTGGCCGAGGGCACGGTGGCCGAAGTCCGGGCTCTGAACGACATTGCCACGGACATCGCCGAGCGCGTACGCGCGATCGAACCGACCGTGTTCGGCATGGCCGTGCTCGATCTCGCCATCATCATCGTGTTCACCGTGGCGGTGTTCCTGATCCTGCGACGGCTGGGCGCCCCGATGTTCACGGCGCTCGACCGCTGGGCACTGAATGCCGCCGAGCACATGCGCCTGATGCGCGCGCTGCCGGCGGTCACCCTGGCCGCCATCATCGATTTCCTGATCGTCATCCTTGCCTGGCTGGCCGGCTATGCCCTGGCGCTGTTCGTGCTGGGCGAATCGGGCGAAATGAACACCCGCCACTCGCTGTTCCTCAACGCCTTCCTGCTGATCGAGGTCACCAAGGCGGCGCTGCGCCTGATCTTCGCCACCCGCTACCACGGCCTGCGCCTGCTGCCGATGGCCGGGGACGAGGCGGCCTACTGGAATGCCTGGCTGGCCCGCATCGTGGGCTATATCGGGTACGGCCTGTTGCTGCTGGTGCCAATTGCCAACAACCAGATCTCGTCCGAGGCGGGCCGCTCGCTGGGACTGCTCGTGATGCTGACGGCCTTCCTCTACGCCGCCGTGATCATCCTGCAGAACCGCACCCGGGTACATGACCGCCTGATGGCCCTCGCCAACCGGGCGGAATTCGCCTTCACCCGCATCGTGACCTCGCTGCTCGCGAAGTCCTGGCACTGGATCGCCCTGCTCTACTTCCTGGCCCTGGCCGTGGTCAGCATCACCCGCCCGGAAGACGCCCTGCCCTTCATGGCCAAGGCCACCGGACAGACCCTGCTCGCCGCGTTCGTCGGCATCTTCGTGGCCAACCTGCTGACCCAGCTGATTGGCCGCCAGATCCGCGTGCCGGAGGAGACCCGGGAGAAATTCCCGTCGCTGGAACTGCGCCTGAACTCGTACATCCCGAAGGCGTTGCGGGTAATGCGCCTGGTGATCCTGCTGATCGTGCTGGCGGTGGTCGCAGATGCCTGGGGTGCCTTCAGCCTGACCACCTGGCTGGCCTCCGATACCGGCATGGCGTTGCTGGGCACCGCGATCTCGGTGGCCCTGATCGTGCTGGGTGTGCTGGCCATCTGGCTGGTGTTCGCCAGCTGGATCGAGCACCGCATGAACCCCAACACCGGGGACGGCGGCCCGACCGCGCGCGAGGCCACACTGCTGACCATCTTCCGCAACGCGGTGGCCATCGTGCTGATCGTGATGACCACCATGATCGTGCTGGCCGAGATCGGCGTGAACATCGGCCCGCTGCTGGCCGGCGCCGGTGTGCTCGGGCTGGCGATCGGATTCGGTGCCCAGAAGCTGGTCCAGGACGTGATCACCGGGGTCTTCATCCAGCTGGAGAACGCGATCAACGTCGGCGACGTGGTCACCGTCGCCGGTACCACCGGCGTGGTCGAACGCCTGACCATCCGCTCGCTCGGCATCCGCGACCTGTCCGGGACCTACCACCTGATCCCGTTCTCCTCGGTGGATGCGGTCGCCAACTACATGCGCGAGTTCGCCTACCACGTGGGCGAATACGGGGTGGCCTACCGCGAAGACATCGACGAGGTCATCGTGCGTCTGCGCGAGGCCTTCGAGGAGCTGAAGGAAGACCCGGACCAGGGTCCGAACATCCTCGACGAGATGGAGGTCCACGGGGTCACCGCACTGGCCGACAGCTCGGTCAACGTGCGGGTCCGGATCAAGACCCTGCCGGGCACCCAGTTCGGTCTGGGGCGCGCCTTCAACCGTCTGGTCAAGCGTCACTTCGACGCCGCCGGCATCGAGATCCCGTTCCCGCACCAGACCATCTACTTCGGTCAGGAGAAGGACGGGTCGGCCCCTGCGGCGAACCTGCGCATGATCCAGGCCGCCCCGGAGGGTGGCACGGACGACCAGGACTATTCGAACGACCGGCGCGCGCGCCCGAACCCGAAGCACAAGGGCGACTACGACGAGACCGACGACTGATGCGCACGGTTGCCGCGGAGGCCGATCCTGGCCTCCCGGCAACCGGCATCCTGTCCTGAGCCGTCTTACCCTTTCCGACAGGGAGGGATTTGGGTCAATATAGGTCCATGCGACTGTTGATCCTGCTCGCGCCTCTGTTGCTGCTCCTCGCCTGGGCACCGGGCCTCTGGGTGCGCCACGTCATGAAGAAATACCACCAGCCGGCGGACCGCTACGACGGCACGGGCGCGGAACTGGCCCGCGACCTGCTGGACCGTCACGGGCTGCACAAGGTCAGGGTGGAGACCACCACCAAAGGCGATCACTACGATCCGGACGCCCGCACCGTGCGCCTGTCGGAGGAAAACCACGACGGACACTCGCTCACGGCGGTCACCGTGGCCGCCCACGAAGTGGGCCACGCCATCCAGCATGCGGAGGGTTACGCCCCGCTGCGCATGCGCAGCTACCTGGTCTGCGTCGCGGGATACGGACAGCAGATCGGCGCCTGGCTGCTGGTCGCCATCCCCTTTATCACGATCCTCGCCCGTCACCCGGCGCCCGCGATCCTGTTCCTGCTGGCCGGGGTGCTGTCCATGGGACTCGCCGCACTGGTCCATTTCATCACCCTGCCCACCGAACTGGATGCCAGCTTCCGGCGTGCCATGCCGATGCTCCGCGACGGCAAGTATCTGCACCCGCCCGACTACCCGCATGCCGAACGCATCCTGAAGGCCGCTGCCTATACCTACCTGTCACAATCGTTGATGAGCCTGCTGAACATCGCCTCGTGGTTCCGGTACCTGCGTCGATGAGGTCGTCCGCACCGGACACCTGCATGCTGTGCAAACATCCCACCCGACCGTTTCACCACCGCGGCGTCGGCGACCCCTCGCCCGGCGACTACCGCCGCTGTCCTAACTGCCACCTGGTGAGTCTCGAACCCTCTGACTGGCCCGACCGCGAGGCGGAACGTGCGTATTACCGCACCCACGAAAACCGCCCCGACGATCCGGGCTACCAGGCCCATTTACAGCGGGTGATACAGCCACTGCTCGAGGCTCTGCCGCCGCCCGCTCGCGGCCTCGACTGGGGCTGCGGACCACAACCGGTCCTCGCAACCCTGCTGCGGCATCAGGGCTACCGGATGGACACCTGGGACCCCGCCTTTGCGCCCGACCGGCCGGACCCACCCGGCCCCGGCTGGGATTTCGTCACCTGCACCGAGGTCCTGGAGCACATGCACCGGCCCCGGGAGGCACTCCAGACCATGCTCGGCCACCTGCGCCCCGGCGGCGTCCTGGCCGTGATGACCGAATGGCCTCCCGAGGCGGCCCGCTTTCGCCGCTGGCATTACCGCCGCGATCCCACCCATGTCGCCTTCTACGGGCCCGAGACCCTGCACTGGATCGCGGACCGGCTGGATTGCGCACTGAAGCTGCCGTCGCGTGACATCGCCCTGTTCACCCGTACCCGGGATTGTGCGCAATGATCGACCGCCCGCGCGGGGCTTGTCCGGACGACTTCGGGTACACCCATCCGCGCTAGCAAGCGAGCCATGCCGGCTCCGGAGCCAACCAGCCAACCAGCCAACCAGCCAACCAGCCAACCAGCCAACCAGCCAACCAGCCAACCAGCCAACGGAGATGCTGCCGCTGGGCGTGGTCATCCGCGAAGCGGACTACGGCCGATGGTGAGGCCTCTCGCCGCGGCCACTGGCATGCGGCCACAAGCGACCCGGCCAATCGGATCGCCGCCCCCGGACTGGAACGGGCGTCACACCGATGCGGTTACCCCATCACGCCCGGGGAACAACGCCGCCTCATGCCGTTCTTTGACTGGTACCGTAACCCTTCAGCGTGGCTTCCCGAACAGCGGAGAGTCCTCCCGGAAGGCCGTACGCCCCCAACGTCCATATGGGCATGTCAGACGGCTCACCGGCGACAAGGCGCGCCCACGTGGCCGGGCGCGACAGCGCATTGGCCTTGATGTGATGCGTTTCCGGGGCGTTGCGGCTCGGCACCCGGGGCACCTGGCGCATGCGGCCGCCGGCATCACCGGGCCACGCTTGTTAAGCTGGGGTTAAGTGCGATTGTCTACGCTATACCTGTACTTACGAGGAGAAGTTTTATGAAGATTCGTTCGCAGTCCCTCGCCGGACTGATCGCCGCCGCTGCGCTCGCCCTGGCCAGCCCGCTCGTCATGGCCCAGGGGATGGGCCAGCAAGGCCAGGGTGGTATGGGCATGCAAGGCGGCCAGGGCGGTAACCCGCAGATGGAGATGCAGCAGCTCCAGCAGACCCTCGCCGAGACCCAGCAGCAAGCCATTCAGAACAACCCGCAGCTGGAGCAGAAAGGCGAAGAACTGGAAAACCTGGTGCTGGACAAGATGGAGTCCGCCGGCTACCAGCCGCGCCGCGATCTGGAAACCCTCGAATCCGCCGAGGAACGCCTGCGCGATCCGGACCTGAGCTCCGAAGAGCGCCAGCAGGTTATCCAGTCCGAGGACGTGCAGCAGGCGCAGATGAACCTGCAGGAGGCCCAGCAGGCGGTCGCGCAGGATCAGGAGATCCGCGAGGCCCAGGAATCCCTGCGTGACGACCTGATGGCCGCCATGCGCCAGGAGAACGCCGATATCGACAACGTGATCGAGCGCATGCAGAGCCTGCAACAGCAGATGCAGCAGCAACAGGGTGGGCAGGGCGGCATGATGCGCTGATCGCGCAGCCCTCCCCTTCCGCCCGACGAAACGCCCGGCTCCCGCGAGGGGGCCGGGCTTTTTTGTGTTCGACCCGGGCGCCCGCAGGACCCCAACGGGGGCTGCCGTCAATCGAGGCGTCCGGTCTCCTGCGCCAGTGCGCGCAATGCGTCCGTCTGCCCCTCGGGCAGCTCGCTCCATTCGAAGCGCCAGCTCCAGTTGCGCTCGTCCACCGTACCGGGGATGTTCATGCGCGCATCCGACCCCAGCTGCAGGGCATCCTGCATGGGCAGGATCGCCAGCTGCGCCGGCGAACGGAACGCCGCGCGGATCAGCGGCCAGGGCATCTCTCCGGCCGGGCCCTCGTCCAGCGTCGCGATTACATGCTGCTGCATCTCCAGGTCCAGGCAACGGAACCAGCCCAGGGTAGTGTCATTGTCATGGGTGCCGGTGTACACGGCACTCAGTTCGTCGTGATTGGCCGGCAGGTAGGGGTTGTCCGGCCCGCCCTCGAAGGCGAACTGCAGGATGCGCATGCCGGGCAGGTCGAAGCGCAGACGCAAGGCCGTCACCTCCGGGGTGATCACGCCCAGGTCCTCTGCCAGCAACGGCAGTACGCCCAGACGGTCCTGCAGCTGTTCAAAGAAGTCGGCACCCGGCCCCGCCACCCAGTGGCCCTGCGTGGCATCCGGCTCGCTTGCCGGCACGGCCCAGCTGGCCTCGAAACCGCGGAAGTGGTCGATCCGCACCGCATCCACCGTCTCCAGCGTCCAGCGCATGCGCTCGACCCACCAGTCGTAGCCCCGTTCGGCCAGACGGTCCCAGCGGTAATGGGGATTGCCCCAGCGCTGGCCGGTCTCGGAGAAGTAATCCGGCGGCACGCCGGCCACCGTCAGGGGGTGCCCCGTCGCATCCAGATCGAACAGGTCGCGGTGGGCCCAGACCTCCGCGGAGTCGTGGGCCACGAAGATGGGCATGTCGCCGAGGATCAGGATATCCCGTGCGCGCGCATGCTCGCGCACGTCCTGCCACTGGTCGAACAGCACGAACTGGGCGAAACGCACGGCCTCCAGGGCCTCCCCCGACTCGGTTTCCACGGCCACCAGGGCCGCCGGATCACGGTCGCGCAACCCCGCCGGCCATTCCCACCAGGGACGGTCGCCCTGGCGTGCGCGAATGACCACGAAGCGCGCGAAATCCTCCAGCCACACCGGCCCCTGAGCGTCGCGAAACGCCTGATAGGCCTGAGCCCAGCCGTCGGCCATCTGCTCCAGCCGTTCCCGCGCCTCGTGCAGCAGGGTCTCGACGGGCGAATCCGGCCCATCCAGGCCCGCGCGTTCGCCAAGACGTTGCGAATCGATCAGACGGACATCCCCCGCGAAGGCGGAGATACTCGCATACGGGGAGCCGTCCTCCTGGGGCGGATGCAGCGGGAGAATCTGCCACAGGCTGAACCCGGCGTCCCGTGCCCAGTCGAGGAAGCGGAAGGCCTCCTGCCCCAGCGTGCCCACCGGGCCCGGACCCGGCAGCGAGACCGGATGCAGCAACACGCCGGCCCGGCGCCGCTGCATCAGGGGGTTACAGTGCTCTTCACCCGCCTCCATCGACTACTGTCCCTTCCGCATGGTCCCACCCGCAGCCGGATCACCACCACCGACCGAAAGCACCTCGCCCAGGGACTCCGGCACTTCCAGGTCGGCCAGCTGGTACAGGCGTGCGAGGTGGCGGCGGTAGAGTTGTTCGAAGTCACTCACTGAGCCGGCCGGGTTGTATTCCCCGAACCACCAGCACCAGTCGGACCCCTCGCAGACCGCCAGCTGCTTGCGCAACTCCGGCGTATCCAGGGCCGGATGCCGTGCGATGGCCTGATCCACGGCCGTCCAGGCCTCGATCAGGCGATCCCAGCCCAGGTTCTTGTCCGGATCGCCGATCCAGGTGGAGAAGGTCCCGTACACCCAGGAACCGGCCACCATGCCCGGCAGTTCACCACGTTCCGTCCGCGGGCCGGTACGCTGGCAGACGTCGGAGAAGGTGCACAGGTTCAGCCGCGGGTTTTCCGCCAGCCGCTCGTACAGCGCCCGCAGGAAGTAAAATCCGTTATCCGGGTAGTACTCCCAGGCATTCTCGCCATCCAGGATGACCGGCACCACGCCACCCTCGGGAGAAGCCTCGGCAATATTTTCCAGGTGTTGCACGAAATCCCCGACGGCATCGTCGGCATGCCAGTCGGCGTAGCGAAACCCGATGGCATCGGACAAGCCGTCATCGCGAAAGAACAGCTCGGTCCTTGCACCTTCCAGGCAATAGGGCCGGTGCAGCCAGCCCTCCTGTTCCGCCGAGCCGGTATGCGACTCGGCCGTCTGCCCCGCCGCGGCCAGGCTGTTGCCCAGCACGGTCTGGCCGCTGGCCGTCCAGCAGATCCCGTAGTCATCCAGCAGGCGCACCGTGGCTTCGCTGAGACTGCCCTCCGACGGCCAGCAGCCGCGTGGACGGAAGCCGAAGTACTGCTCGAACACCTCCAGACCGCGTTCGATGTGCCAGCGCACACGCGCCTCGCCCTCCGGATATGCCGGCGCATTCGGCAACTCGACATCCGGCATCGCCTCGCGTGCCGAGTTCAGGTCCAGAAGCAACGGCATGATCGGGTGCGCATAGGGTGTAAAGGAGAGTTCCACACGCCCCTGCTCCGCCAGTTCACGATAGCGCGGCAGGATCGCCTTCACCTCGTCGCGGATCAGCTTCAGCAGACGACCGCGAACATCGCGGTTGAAACCCGTCTCGGCCTTCAGCCAGCCCTGTACCTCCGGATAGGCGCGGCGCACCGTCTCCCCTAGCCAGGCCAGGTGGTAGCAGGTGGCCAGGTCCTGGAAATAGCGGGTGTCCAGGTGCGCCAGCAGCACCGGGTCCTCCAGCGCCTGGCGCGCCAGCGCCGCCAGGCGCTCGAACAGCGGGAAGGGCTCGATCATCCGCGGGGCATGCGCGCGCAGGCAGACGCGCAGGATCTCGCGACGCTGCACGGGATCCACCGGGACAATGTCCATCTGCAGCAGGTCGAGTACCGGATCGCCAAAGCTCGAGTGACTGCCGATGCCGGCATCCAGCCGTTCACCATAGTCCGCGATCTGCTCCAGCAGGATCGGCGCGAAATTCACCACCGCCCGAGCCTGGGGACAGGCCTCCAGGTGGGCCGCCATGTCGGTGTAGTCCTTCAGCGCATGCAGATAGGTCCACGGCAGCACGTACTCGCGCGCGCCCGAGTCGTAGTACTGCGGCTGATGCATGTGCCAGCACAGCACCACGTCGAGCTGTGGTGCCTGCGTAGCGAGGGCCGTCCTTGCGTCGGATTCAGCGGACATGGTGGGTCGCCTGTCCAAGCATCTCCGGCGTCACCACCCGCACCCCGCCCGGGGAGACGAAGTAGTCGCGGGCATCGGCCTCGTCGTCCACCCCGATCTCCGTCCCGTCCGGCACCCTGCAGCCCTTGTCGATCACCGCGTTGCGGATTACGCAGTTCTCGCCAACGGTCACGCTTGGCAGGATCACCGAGTCCTCGACCGTGGCACAGGCATTGACCTGCACATTCGAGAACAGCAGCGAGTGACGCACGGTACTGCCGGAGATGATGCAGCCGCCGGAAACCATGGAGTCGATCGCCATGCCGCGGCGGTCCTCGTCATCGAACACGAACTTGGCCGGCGGCAGCTGCTCCTGGTAGGTCCAGATCGGCCATTCCGAGTCGTACAGATTCAGTTCAGGGGTCACGCCGATCAGCTCCAGGTTCGCCTGCCAGTAGGAGTCGATCGTCCCCACGTCGCGCCAGTAGCCCTGGCGCACGCCCTGCTCGTCGCGGAACGGATAGGCCATCACCTGGTAGCGCTCGATGATGCCGGGAATGATGTCCTTGCCGAAGTCGTGGCTGGAAAAGGTGTCGTCCGCATCCTTGATCAGCTGCTCGAACAGGAATTCGGTGTTGATCACGTAGATCCCCATGGAAGCCAGCGAGTGGGTCTTGCTGCCGGGGATGAGCGCCGGGTCCTCCGGCTTCTCGGCAAACGAGGTGATGCGGCTGGCGGCATCCACGCCCATGACGCCGAAGGCCTTGGCGCGCTCCTGCTCCACCTCCAGGCAGCCCACCGTCATGTCGGCCCCGCTCTCCACGTGGAAGGCGATCATCTGGCCGTAGTCCATCTTGTAGATGTGGTCGCCGGCCAGGATCAGCACATAGCGTGGGTTGTGCTGCCGGATGATGTCGATGTTCTGATAGACCGCATCGGCCGTCCCGGCGTACCAGGAGGTCTCGATGCGCTGCTGCGCCGGCAGCAGCTCGATGAACTCGCCAAACTCCCCGCGCAGGAAGCTCCAGCCACGCTGCATGTGCTGGATCAGCGAATGTGCCTTGTACTGGGTGACCACCGCCACCTGGCGAATCCCGGAGTTGATGCAGTTGGACAGGGGGAAGTCGATGATGCGGAACTTCCCGCCGAAGGGCACGGCCGGCTTGGCCCGCCACAGTGTCAATTGTTTCAGTCGCGAACCACGTCCGCCGGCCAGGATCAGGGCGAGGGTCTCCCGGGTCAGGCGGCTAACGTAACGTTGCGGTTGTGGAGTCATGCATCCATCCTTGCCAAAAAGAGTGATACCCACGTGTTCGGCCAATCCAACCCGAACCCTGCTGTTCCACCTCCGAAACGCGAGCTTGATCCGAGTATGGCAACAGCCCCCGACAAATGCACCCGCTCCGTCGCCGATTCATTGGGACGTCTGGCCGAGGCGCGACACCATGATCCCCATAGCGTCCTCGGCCGCCATGCGCTGGATCAACAAACCATCTGCTACCGAGCCTGGCTGCCGCACGCGGACGCGGCGTCCATCACACTTTGTGACGGTCGCCCCGCTTCACTGGAACCCGCCGCCGGGTACCCGGGGCTATTCCTGTGGCAAGGCCCGTCGGCCGACCTCCCCGCGCACCCGCAGCTGGAGTGGCACGCCGAGGGTGGCACAGCCACGTTGCAGCACATTGACCCTTGGAGTTTCGCCCCGGATATTGCCGAATTCGACCGCCACCTATTCGCCGAGGGCCGTCACTGGCACGCCCACCGCATGCTGGGCGCCCATCTCGTCACGCGCGAAGGCGTCGCGGGCGTGCGTTTCTCCGTCTGGGCACCCAATGCGGAACGCGTCTCCGTGGTCGGCGACTTCAACCGCTGGGACGGCCGTTGCCACCCGATGACGGTCCACTCCGGGAGCGGCATCTGGGAGCTTTTCGTCCCCGGATTGACCGCGGAAACGCTGTACAAGTTCGAGATCCGCAATCGTGAACACGGCAGCCTGCACCTGAAGAGCGACCCGTATGCCCGGTCCTATCAGCTGCGGCCCGAGACCGCCTCGCGCATCCAGCCCGCCAGCACCCATGCCTGGAACGACGAGCACTGGATGCGCAACCGCGACCCGGAGGCCTGGAAACACCGCCCGATGAGCATCTACGAGGTGCACCTGGGGTCCTGGCAGCGAAGCCCCGAGGGCGAATGGCCCAACTACCGCGATCTGGCCGAGCGCCTGGTGCCCTACGCGCGGGACATGGGCTTCACCCACCTCGAGCTGCTGCCGGTCACCGAGCACCCGTTCGATGGCTCATGGGGCTACCAGAGCACCGGCTTTTTCGCCCCCACCTCGCGCTTCGGCGACCCGGACGACTTCCGCTACCTGGTCGACCAGGCGCACCAGGCCGGTCTCGGCGTCATCCTCGACTGGGTGCCCGGGCACTTCCCGCGCGACGAGTTCGCGCTGGCCCGCTTCGACGGCACCGCGCTTTACGAGCACGCCGACCCGCGCATCGGTGAACACCGCGGCTGGGGCACGCTGATCTTCAACTACTCGCGCCCCGAGGTCCGCAACTTCCTGCTCTCCAGCGCCCTGTGCTGGGTCGAGGACTTCCACCTCGACGGCCTGCGCGTGGATGCCGTGGCCTCCATGCTCTACCGCGACTACGACCGCGAGGGCGAAGACTGGCTGCCCAACATCCACGGCGGCAACGAGAACCTCGAGGCGATCGACTTCCTGCGCCACCTGAACGAGACTGTCCAGACCAGCCACCCCGGCGTCGCCATGATTGCCGAGGAATCGACCGCTTGGCCGGGTGTCAGCCGCCCGCCGTCCATGGGCGGGCTGGGCTTCACCATGAAGTGGAACATGGGCTGGATGCACGACACCCTGACCTACTTCGGCATGGACCCGATCTACCGCACCCACCACCATGGCCAGCTCACCTTCGGCCAGCTCTACGCCTACAGCGAGAACTTCGTACTGCCGTTCTCGCACGACGAGGTGGTGCACGGAAAACGCAGCCTGCGCGGGCGCATGCCCGGCAACGAGTGGGAGCAGCACGCCAACCTGCGCCTGCTCTACAGCTGGCAGTGGCTCTACCCCGGCAAGAAGCTGCTGTTCATGGGCCAGGAGTTCGGCCAGGGCCCCGAATGGTCCGAGGATCGCGAGCTGGACTGGTACGTGCTGCAGTACCCGCTGCACCAGGGCCTGCAGAACCTGGTGCGCGACCTCAACCGGGTGTACCGCGAAGACCCGGCCCTGCACGCCCGCGAATTCGAGCCGGACGGCTTCGACTGGCTGGACTGCGACGACGCCGGGCACTCCACGCTCAGCTTCGTGCGCCGCGACCACCAGGGTCGCCAGGTGGTCGTGGTGCTGAACCTGACGCCCATGGAACGCGCGGCCTATCCGGTACCCGCACCGCATGCCGGGCGCTGGCGGGTCACCCTGAACACGGATGCGGAAGTCTACGGCGGTGGCTCACGCGGCCCGGCAGAGGCCTACGCCGAGCCGCTCGAACGTCACGGCCATCCCGCCACGCTCTACCTGCACCTCCCGCCGCTCGCGGCGCTGCTGCTGGAACCGGTCGCAGACTGACATCACGCCGCCTCGGCTACTCGATGCCCAGACGCTTGATCTTGCGCCACAGCGACACGCGGTCAATGCCCAGCAGCCGCGCAGCCCGGGTGCGGTTGCCTCCGGTCTGCTCCAGCGCCTGACGGATCTGCAACACCTCCTGCTCATCCAGCGTCCGCAGCGGGGCCGCGTCCTCGTGCACTACGCGGGCGCGGGTCTCGCGCAGGGCGCGCGGCAGATCGGCCAGGGTCAGATTCGCCGTACGTGCCAGTGCCACCCCGCGTTCGATAATGTTGGACAGCTCGCGCACGTTCCCGGGGTAGTCATGCTCGACCAGGCGCTCCAGCGCCTCCGGCTCGATGTCGTCGATGCGCTTGCCCATCGACAAGGCGTGGCGCTTGAGGAAGTAGTAGGCCAGCAGCGGGATATCGTCGCGCCGATCGCGTAGCGGTGGCAGCAGCAGGTTCACCACGTTCAGACGGAAATACAGGTCCTCGCGCATCTCGCCACGATCCACCGCACGATCCAGGCGCCGGTTGCTGGCGGCGATCACCCGCACATCCACCGGGATCGGCGTCCGCCCGCCGACCCGCAGCACTTCGCGTTCCTGCAGGACCCGCAGCAGGTTCACCTGCATCGCCGGACTGGTTTCCGCGACCTCGTCGAGGAACAGTGTGCCCCCCGCCGCGGTCTCGAACAGGCCCTTCTTCTGCTGGGTGGCCCCGGTGAACGCGCCCTTCTCGTGGCCGAACAGCTCGCTGCTCAGCAGTTCGTCCTGCAGTGCCCCGCAGTTGACCGCGAGAAACGGCCCCTCGGCCCGCGCGCTGTGGTTATGGATGTAGCGCGCCAGCAATTCCTTGCCGGTCCCGCTCTCGCCCGTCAGCACCACATTGCAGTCGGTGGGCGCAATCTGGCGCGCGGTCTCCAGCAACCGCTGCATGGCCGTGTCCTGTGCCACCAGGGTCGCCTTGCGCCCGCCCTGGTCCACTTGATCGCGCAGGGTGCGGTTGTCGCGCCGCAGGCGGGTGAATTCCACCGCCTTGGCCACGACCTCGCGCACCTCGTCGATACGAAACGGCTTGGCAATGTAGTGGAAGGCCCCGGCCTTCATCGCCTCCACCGCGGAGTCCAGGGTGGCGTGCCCGGTGATCATGATCACCGCCAAGTCCGGATCCAGCTCGCGCGCCCGGCGCAGGATCTCCATACCGTCCACCCCGACCATGCGCAGGTCGGTCAGGACGGCGTCAAAGCGCTCCTGCTCCAGTGCGCGCAAACCCGTCGCTCCCTCCTCGCGGGTCGTCACAGAATACGGGGAATGCCGAAAGACCTGCTCCAGCTGGCGGCAGGCAATCGGCTCGTCGTCAATCACCAGCAGGCGCGCCTCCCGCATTTCGCCGGCCGGAGACGTCCGACGACCGTTGTCCTCGCGACTCATGCGCGGTCCCCGCATTCGCAGGGCAGCCAGACCTGGAACCGCGTCCCGCCCATCGGGCAGCGACTGACGCCGATTGCCCCTCCGTGGTCCTGGACGATTTCCTGGGCCACGAACAGGCCCAGGCCCGAACCGCTCCCCTCGTCCCGTCCGCGGTAAAACGGCTCGAATACGTGATCCAGCGCCGCGTCCGGGATCCCCGGACCGTCGTCGTCGATCGAAATCCGCACGACTGGAGTCAAATCCTGGCCGTGCACCACAAGATCGCCGACCACATGCCCGCCGGGACCCGGCCTCAGGTCCGCCAGGCGGCCCCGCTGGGCCTGGATGTGGACTTCTACGTCGTCGCCCCCTGCCTCGAAGGCATTGCGTAACAGGTTCACGAACACCTGCTGCAACCGCTCGGGGTCCACGGTGACCTGGAGGGCATCATCCACTCGCATGGTCACCTGATCCGCAGGGAGCGTGGCACGGATCAGATCGAGTGCCCCGTCCAGGATGGTCTTCAGCGAGCGGCACTCCTCCCGTTTGGGGCTCCGAGGCTGCTGGCGCGAATACATGAGCAGTCCGCGCACGATGTTCTGCGCCCGCGCCGTCTCGCCCTCGGCCTGCTGCAGCCACTCTTCAAGCAAGGCCGGATCACCGCCCCGCCCTTCCTCCGCGACCAGCTGCAGTGCCGTGGAGATATTGCCCAAGGGGTTGTTCAACTCGTGGGCCACACCCGATACCAGCACCCCCAGGGCCGCCAGCCGCTCGGAACGGCGCAGATCCTGGCTCCGCGCATCCAGCTCATCCAGCATCGCATTGAAGGCGTGGGTAAAGGACACCAGTTCGCGATCCTGGTTGGGCGCAGTCAGACGCCTGCGCGACCCCGCCCCGATCGCCCGCAGCTGGTCCTCTACCGAGCGCAGCGGGGCGAGGATCCGCCGCGCCAGCCACCAGCCGCCCAGAAGGACCAGCACCAGCACGATACTCGTCGCCAGCAGCAATTCCGTACGTGATACCTGAACCCCGGTGCGCAGGTTCTCGCGCTCGCGCTGACTCAGCACCTTGGTCAGCGCCGAGGCCTCGCCGCCGGCGTTGCGAATGGACTCGACCAGCTGCTCGCGCTGCTCACCCGCCAGCCCGGGATACCGGCCCAGCCCCGTGCGATACAACTCCAGAACGGCCTGTAACTCGTCGAGCTCGCCGGGGCGCGCATGTTGCGCCAGCGCCGCCTCGTTCTCGCGCACCCGTTCCAGCGCCGCCTCGGCATGGTCCCGCGCCGCAGCCAAGTCCCCATGCTCCCCGGAGCCATAGAACTTCTTCTCGAAGCGGCGCATCTCGAGACTGTCCTGCAACAGCTCGGCTACCACGTCCCCCTGTTGCAGCCGCGTCTCGATGGTCGAAAGCGCGATGTACTGCGCGAGCACCAGACCCAGCACCAACCCAACCACTCCGGCATACACCCAGCGGACCTTGCTGCGCAGACTGCGCCCCATAACGTTACTCGTTGCAATAGCGAACGCTACATTCTGCAACGCCCGGATGGTCGCCCGCAACGCTATTCGCGGCCCCTCACATAGTCAAACGTTACATGGTGCAACACACGCCTCCTCAACACCCCATCACAAATCGGATAAGTCATTGTTTTTACGAAGTGGCACGCGATCTGCATAGAGGCTTCGTGGACGAACCACAACGGAGACATCGATGCCTGCCCTGAGCCACACCATGAAACAGATCCTCGAAGGCCTGGCCTATGCCGACCTCGCCGAGATGCAACCGATGGGCGACAAGTATCGTGCGCTCGCAAACGATAACCCGACCGCGAATCCGCCATCAGTCAGCGCACCTCAAGCCGCTGCGCAGCCCGCACCGCGCCGGCGGATTGGCCTGTTCGTCGGGCCATTCGCCCCGCGCCCCGTGTTCGACTATGCCGCCGACAGCTGCGAGCGCCTGGATGCCGAGCTGGTTGTCCTGACCTTTCTGGGCAAGGCCGAGGCCGGCGCGCTGATCGACGGCTTCATTCGTGACACCGGCCCCCTGCCGCACGGCGTTCACATCGAGGCCCTGACCGGCGACCCGGAACGGGCCCTGCGCCGGGTCCTCGGTCGCGGTCTGCGTCTGGACTTCCTGGTCTGCGACGAACAGGGCTACCTCGGCCACCAGATCCTGGCCACCGAGACGGCCGCGGAATTGCCGGTGGTCATGGTCGCCGCACCCCGCAAACCGCGGCCGGGCGACACCCGGACCGCGCCGTCCGGCGCCGCGCTCCCCTCCGCGGGCTAGTCATCCCCGTCGAGTTGCAGACCCGGCCGTAGCGCATCGCGGCCGGGCCGAACGCGTTGGCCCGAATCCGAAACAAGGAACACCCCACCTACATGAATACCGACCGGATCTACCGCCTGTTTCCCTTTCTCGCCTGGTTTCCCATGTCCGGGAAATCCGTCCGTGCCGACGTCATGGCCGGCCTCAGCGTCGCCATGATCCTGGTGCCCCAGGGCATGGCCTATGCCACACTCGCGGGCCTCCCGGTGGTGTACGGGCTGTACGCCTCGGCGATCCCGGCGATCGTCGGCTCGCTGTGGGGCTCCTCGCGCTTTCTGCATACCGGGCCGGTCGCGATGCTGTCGCTGCTGTCGGCCGCGTCGCTCGCGCCGTTCGCGGTGGCCGGCACGGAATACTTTATCCAGCTCTCGATCCTGCTCGCGCTGATGGTCGGCATCATGCGCCTTCTGCTGGGCGTATTCCGCCTCGGCATCCTGATGAACTTCGTCTCCCAGCCGGTCATCGTCGGCTTCACCAACGCGGCGGCGCTGATCATCGGACTCTCCCTGATCAACACCTTCTTCAATGTCCCGAAGCCCGATACCGGCGCCTTCCTGACCGACTTCGCCGGCGTCATTGCCCAGCTGGGGGAGGCCCACTGGCCGACCATCGCCTTCGGCGCCGGCACCCTGGTCACCCTCATCGTGATGCGACGGATCATGCCCCGCCTGCCGGGCGTGCTGGTGGTCGTCGTGCTGGGTACGCTACTCAGCGCCCTGACCGGCTTCGAGAACAACGAACGCATCACGCATGGGCAGATCCAGGCCACCGACGTGCGCAACCTGTACCAGGAGCTCGCCGCAACCCGCACGGAGATGGGTACCACGTCGGAAGAGCTGAGCGAGGCCAACAGCGCACTCAAGGAGGCCGAGAAGGCGGGCGAGGAATCACCCGACCTGGCGGTGCGCGTGGCCCGCCTGGAGGTCCGCGAGTCGCAACTCAAGCGCGAACTGAGCGACCTGCGCATAACAGCCCACCAGGTGCGCCTGGAGCGCACCGAGACCGCAGACGGCCAGGCGCGCTACCGCGCCTGGCATGCCGATGCCGAGGGCCGCCCATGGCGGCTGTCCGGCTTCGACGAGGAGCGCATCATTGTCGCTTCCGGCGGCCAGGTCGTCGGCACGATCCCCCAGGGACTGCCCAGCCTGCAGCTACCGGTGCTGGACTGGAAGGTCATCCCGGCCCTGCTGCCCGCCGCGTTCGTGATGGCCCTGATCGGCTTCATGGAGGCGACCTCCATCGCGCGCGCGCTCGCCGCCCAACGGCGCGAGAAGCTGAACCCGAATCAGGAACTGATCGGCCAGGGTCTGGCCAACATCGTCGGGAGCTTCTTCCAGTCCTACTCCGTCAGCGGCTCGTTCTCGCGCTCGGCGGTCGCGGCCCGCTCCGGCGCACAAAGCGGACTGTTCGCGGTGGTCAGCGCGATCGGCGTGCTGATCACCATGCTGTTCCTGACCCCCTATCTCTACCATCTGCCCCAGGCAGTGCTGGCGGCCATCGTGATATCGGCGGTGTTCGGCTTGCTCGACTTCCGGGCCCTGGCGCGGTCGTGGACCATCAACCGCGCCGATGGCCTGGCCGGGTTCCTGACCTTCTTCGTCACGCTGTACATGGCCCCGGATCTCGCCAATGGCGTGATCGTCGGCGTAATCCTGTCATCGCTGCTGTTCCTGGTCGGCACCGTGCGCCCGCGTTCCGAGATCCAGGGCCTGCGCCCCGACGGTTCCCTGGCCGGGGCGATCAGCAACGACCTGCGTCCGGCCGGCCCGAACTTCACCGTACTGCGCTTCGATGCCTCGTTGGTGTTCATGAACGTCGCCCACTTCGAGGACGCGGTCATGGACGCCGTCGCGCGCAACCCGAATGCCCGGGCGGTGCTGGTGCTCGGCAACAGTATCAACCGCATCGACGCCTCGGGCGTGGACAAGGTGCGCGCCCTGATCGGCGACCTTGCGGCCGCCGACTGCAAGCTGATGTTCAGTGGTCTCAAGAAACCCGTCCGCGAGGCCATGGAACGTGCCGGCCTGCTGGACGAGATCGGCCGCGGAAACATCTTCCCCAACAAGCGCGTCGCCCTCGCCGAACTGCAGCAGCGCGCCCTCGGCACCCCGGACCGAGTGGAAACCGCCAACCCGGCACCACCCGGCGCTCGAGGCGACGATAATCCATCGTGAAGGGAGGCCGGGACTCGCCCATGCAAGGCCGGCCTTCCCGTCTATACTCGGCAGAAAGCGAGCATGCAACCCGTGGCGAACCCGAATTGACGCGTTTCGAGGAGATCCAGCTGGACGGCGCACACGCGATTGGGCCTTTGCGTGGGGGCCGCCTGATCAGAACCTTTCCTGACGCGCCCGGGGCGCAATGCGATACTGACGCGCAGCCGGTCCTTGCCACTCCCCAGAACCCACCATCAGGTCTCGAACTCATGAATCTGCGCCTTCTCTCCCTTGCCGTCGCCCCGCTCATCGTCCTGCTGGCGGCGTGCAGCCCCGGTCAGTCCGACACCATCCCGCTCGAGTCGATACAGGCCATCGTCGACATCGGCCAGGAACACGGTTTCGACACCTTCGAGGAACTGGAGGCAGAAAGTGACCGGGAATTCGTCCTCAAGGGCTGGGACGACGCACAACTGCGCATGGAGACCCGGTTTAATCTGGATGGTGATCTGCTTCGCGAAGAACGCGTACGCGACCCCGATCACGCGGCGGGCATGACCGCCCAGATGATCCTCCGCTCAGCGGCCGTCGCGCGGGATCACGGCATGCTCCGCTTCAAGGAGATCGAGTTCGAAGACGACGGCGTCATCGAGCTCGAGGGCATCACCGAAGACGGCGACGAGCTGAACATCCGACTCGATGGCGAAGATTTTACGCTGCTGTCACTCGAACGCGACTGACGAAACGCTGCCCCCTTCGCCGCCCTCGAACCGAGCCCGGTCGGCATGACCGACGTGCGAGGGTTCAGGCCTCCGGGCGCAGGTGCGGAAACAGCAGCACGTCGCGGATCGACGCGCTGTCGGTCAGCAGCATCACCAGGCGGTCGATGCCAATGCCCTCCCCGGCGGTCGGCGGCAGGCCGTACTCCAGCGCGCGGATGTAATCGGCATCAAAGTGCATGGCCTCGTCGTCACCGGCGTCCTTCTCCGCGACCTGGGCGCGGAAGCGCTCGGCCTGGTCTTCCGGATCGTTCAGCTCGGAGAAGCCGTTCGCGATCTCGCGCCCGCCGACAAACAACTCGAAGCGATCGGTGACGAACGGGTCATCGTCGTTGCGCCGCGCCAGTGGCGAGACCTCGGTCGGATAGGCGGTAATAAAGGTCGGGTGACGCAGCTGGTTCTCGGCGGTGTACTCGAAGATCTCGGTCCACAGCTTGCCCAGACCGAAGCTCGGCTTGATCGGGATCTCCAGGCGCTCGCAGTGCGCGCGCACCTTCTCGATGTCGTCCAGGTCGGCGTCCGCGATCTCGGCATTGTGGGCCAGGATCGCCTCGCGCACGCTCATGCGGGTGAACGGCTTGCCAAAATCGTAGCTCTCGCCCTGGTACTCAATGGTGGTCGTGCCCAGCACGTCCTCGCACAGCCCGCGCAGCAGGGTCTCGGTGCGATCCATCAGCGCGCGGTAGTCCACGAACGCCTCGTAGAACTCGAGCATGGTGAACTCGGGGTTGTGCCGCGTGGACAACCCCTCGTTGCGGAAATTGCGGTTGATCTCGAAGACCTTCTCGAAGCCGCCGACCACCAGGCGCTTGAGATACAGCTCCGGCGCGACGCGCAGGTACAGCGGCATATCCAGCGCGTTGTGATGGGTGGTGAACGGCCGCGCGGTCGCCCCGCCCGGGATCACCTGCATCATCGGGGTCTCCACCTCGATGAAATCCTGATCCTCGAAGTACTCGCGAATGTAGCGCACGATCCGGGTACGGGTGCGGAACAGCTCGCGGCTGTCCAGGCTGGTGATCAGGTCCACGTAGCGCTGGCGATACCGCTGTTCCTGATCGGTCAGGCCGTGGAACTTCTCCGGCAGCGGACGCAGGCTCTTGGTCAGCAGACGCAGCTCGTCGAGCTGGACCGTCAATTCCCCGGTCTTGGTCTTGAACAGCGTGCCCTGGCCACCGACGATATCGCCCAGATCCCACTGCTTGAACGCCGGGTACACGCCCTCCGGCAGGCTGTCACGCTGCGCGAACAACTGGATGTCGCCCGACTGATCGCGCAGGCGAATGAAGCTTGCCTTGCCCATCACGCGCTTGCCGACCATGCGCCCGGCGACCGTCACGCGAATCCCCTGGGCCTCCAGCGCCTCGCCTTCGGTTTCGTCGTGCGCGGCGTGCAGCGCACCCGCCAGCGCATCGCGACGGAAATCGTTGGGGAACGCCGGACCGGCCGCGCGCAGCTCGTTCAGCTTGCTGCGGCGCTGTGCGATCAGCTTGTTCTCGTCAGTGGTTTCGGTCATCAGAAATCCATGCAATAGATAGACTTACAAGCCACTCTTGAGACTGGCTTCAATAAAGGGGTCGAGGTCGCCGTCGAGCACACCCTGGGTGTTCCCGACCTCCACGCCGGTGCGCAGATCCTTGATCCGCGACTGATCCAGCACGTAGGAGCGGATCTGGCTGCCCCAGCCGATGTCGGACTTGGTGTCCTCCACCGCCTGCTTCTCGGCATTGCGCTCCTGCAACTCGCGCTCGTACAGCTTGGCGCGCAGCTGGTTCATCGCCATCTCGCGGTTCTTGTGCTGCGAACGCCCGGCCTGACACGCCGCCACCACTCCGGTCGGGACGTGGGTAATGCGCACCGCCGAGTCGGTGGTGTTCACGTGCTGACCACCGGCGCCGGAGGAGCGATAGGTATCGACCCGCAAATCGGCCGGATTGATCTCGATCTCGAAGTTCTCGTCGATCTCCGGGGAGGCGAACACCGACGCGAACGAGGTATGCCGGCGGTTGCCGGAATCGAACGGCGACTTGCGCACCAGCCGGTGCACGCCGGTCTCGGTGCGCAGCCAGCCGAAGGCGTACTCGCCCTGGATGTGCACGGTCGCACTCTTGATCCCGGCGGTCTCGCCCTCGGAGAGCTCGGTGACCTCCGCCTTGAAACCCTTGTGCTCGGCCCAGCGCAGGTACATGCGCAGCAGGATGTTGGCCCAGTCCTGGGCCTCTGTGCCCCCGGAACCGGCCTGGATATCGAGATAGGCGTTGGCCTCGTCCATATCGCCGGAGAACATGCGGCGAAACTCCAGGCCCTCGATACGCGCGGTCAGCGCCTCCACATCGGCCTCGACTGACGCCGCCGTCTCCTCGTCGCCATCCGCCTCGGCCATCTCCAGCAGGTCCCGGCTCTCGTCCAGCTGGGTGCCGATCTCGCGGATGTTGACCACCACGCCCTCAAGCTGGGCCCGCTCCTTGTTCAGCGCCTGGGCCTGCTCCGGGTCGTTCCAGATATCCGGGTTCTGCTCCAGCTCGCGCTGGACTTCCTCTAGCCGTTCTTCCTTGGCAGGGTAGTCAAAGATACCCCCTAAGGCCTTCCAGGCGGCCTTTCAGGTCATCGATCAGGGAATACAGCGCGTTCAGTTCCATGGCAGTTTCCGTCGGGTGCCGTGGCGCGCACGGCAGGTTCGATCACGTGGCGAGAAAAGCCGGGCAGTATAACACCCGACAGCGGCTTCAGGGCCGGCGGGGACGGCGCCAGAACGCCAGCGCGTCGCGGCGTTCCAGCACCAGGGCGCCGGCGCCCGACCCGGCCGTGGATTGCGGATCAACAAATTCCAGCGCGCCCAGGCCGCCACGGAGCAGAGCCCGCAGCTTCGGTGCCACCACGTCGTCGGCAACCGACTCCAGAAGCTCGAGCCGGCGCTCGAGCGACGGGGCCGCCTCCAGTGCCTCGACGACGACCACGGTATCGCCGGATTCCGCCGGGTCGGCCGCCGGGTCGGCTGCCCAGTCGATGCCGGCACCCCGCGCCAGCCAGTGCGCGACCACACCGCCGCCACACACACGGCCCACACTCGTTGGGCCACCGGGATGCCCGGGCGACCAGGGCCAGAGGCCATGCACGGCCCCACGCCCCTCCCGCTCGCGCGCCAGATTCACCGGGTGCTGGAACCAGGCCATCTGCAAGGCGTTGGCCAGTACCTGCAGGCGCCGAGCTACATCGCCCTGCATCGACGGCGCCACCATGGCGCGCCCCATGCCGATCGACGGTGGCGGGCCCGACGCATCGCCCTCGGCGTCCATCCGCATCTCCCACAAGCCGTCTTCACTCAGCGCCAAGGTCGCCCCGGCCACCTCCAGTTCCGGCTGTGCAGCCGACCACAAGGCCTCGCGCTCGGCCTCCGACACCGGATCCACCGGATAGGCCACCAGGTCCTTCATCCCCGCAGTCAGCTGCACCGGCTGGACCAGCCAGGTTCGCCATCCGGAAGCGGTTGGCCGGTATCCCAGCCGCTCGGCCAACGCGGCCTCCCATCCTGGTGCTTCCGTGCCGCTGACCCCGCTCCGCGCCCGTCCGAGCCAGCGCGCCAGACGTCGCACAGAGAGCGGAGGCGCCCCGGCCACCGTACCCTCGGGCGCTGCCCACAGGCCGGGCAACAGGTGAATCACCCGCCGGCTTGCACCCGGCCGCGTCATCGATCGGACCCGTAGCGCCCCTTCGGCACGTCGCGCTCCTTCGCCGGATCGTCCTCGATCCCCGGCGTCATGCGACCTTCGTCGTCATACGGGAGCCGGACATGCCCGTAGCGAAGCACCAGCACTGCGCCCGCCAGAATCAGGACCCCGGCCGTCACCGCGATCAGCTCCCATACGTCCATGTCCTTCATGTCGATGATCACGTAACGCGCCAGCGCGACGATCGCGATGTAGATCGGCAGGCGCACCGGGAGACGCCCGGAACGCAAGTAGATCCCGACCATCGCCAGCACCTCAAGAAAGATGAACAGCAACAGCAGGTCGGCCAATCCCACCCACATCGCCGAGACCATGGTGGCGATCTCCTGCAGGATCGCGATCACGGTGGCGATGGCGATCACCACCAGCACGGCCACTTCGACATGATGCAGGGCGCGGCGCCCGGCGCGTTCGACGTTCATGCATTCACCACAATTGCCCCAATAAGTCCGGCCATCCTATCACCCGCCCCGGGCACGAACGCTCAATTCTCCCATTGGTCTATACCAATAGGCACAACGATCTGAAGCACCCGCCATGACTCGATCCATCGACATCAAGAAGCTGCCCGCCATACGCCGCATCCAGTGGTCCGCCGCATGCGGACTCGGCGCAGGACTCGTCCTGCTGTTGCTCGCGCTGCCGGCCGCCGCGGAGGACTACCCCGCCGATTCCGCGATCTCTTGGCAGGACTGGGACAGCCAGCTTTTCGAGGAATCCGAGGCACGCGAGCGGCCCATCTTCTTTTATTTTCACGGCCAGTGGTGCACCTGGTGCCGCGACTTCCAGGACGAGTCCCTGGAGAACCCCGACGTGGTGGACACCATCGACCAGCACTACATCCCGGTCCTGGTCGATCTGGACGAACGTGCGGATCTGTTCCGGCGCTACGGTGGCCGCGGCCTGCCCTTCGTGGTCATCGTGAATCACGAGGACGAGATGCTGACCCGCTTTACCGGTCACGTGAATGCCCGCGACCTGCAGAGCATCCTGGTGGCCCAGCGGGACATGTTCTCGGTCACCGGTCGCGAGATCACGCCGGACGATGCCGCGATCGACGATCTTGAAGCCTTCATGGAGATGCTCGACGAGGTCTACGATGCCCGCGCCGACCGCCTGAGCGGCAGCGCCACCTTCGGCACCCTCAGCAAGCGCCCGCAGCCCTGGACCTATCGCTTCCTGCTCACCGCCGAAGGGTGGCGGGATCGCATGCCCGGGCTCCTCGACCAGATCGCGGAGGACCTCTACGACGAGGTCGAAGGCGGCTTCTTCTTCTTTCACGACCCGGACCAGCGCGACCCGGTCCTGGCACTGGAGACCTCCAAGCGCCTGGACCAGAACGCCGCCTTCCTGTGGCTGTTCTCGAACGCCTACGAGACGCTGGGTGACGAGCACCACGCCGAGATCGCCCGCGGCATCCGCGACTACCTGCGCAATCAACTATGGGACGAGCGTCAGCTGCGTTTCGGCAACAGCCAGTACGCCGACCGCGACTACTACCAGCTGGACCCGGAGACGCGCACGCAAACCGACCCGCCCCGGGTCGACCGCAACACCTACGCCGACACCTCGGGCCAGGCCATCGCCGCCCTGGCGAACATGGCGCGGGTAATGGAAGACCGGGAAACGCTTGAGTGGGCGCGCGAGGCCCTGACGGCGCTGGATCGCTACCTGCAGACCGAACAGGGTTACCTCCACGGCATCTCGGCTACCGGCCGCCCGGCAATGGGGGGCTACCTGCCCTCGCAGATCTGGCCGGAGATCGCCCGCCAGGAACTGGCGCGCGCCACGGAGGCACTGGACGGGGAGCGACCGGAGATGCCCGACCCGCTCGCGGCACTGGACCGGCTGGAACCGTTCTTCAACAAGGAGCTGGGCGCCCACGCCGAGCGGATCGGCACCGATCTGGAACCCTGGTCGGAGACCCGCACCCAGGCGGCGCTGGCCTGGTGGCTCTACCGCCTGCCGGACGCCGCCATCGAGGAATCCCACATCGATCGCAACATGGTGCGCGAACGCCTGCGCATCGAGCCCGGTGCCGACCCCGACGACGTCGCTCTGGGCTTCGACGCCCTGCGCCGGGGCTTCTGAAGCCCCGTTGCAAGGCCTTGCGGTCGCTTATCCGGCGTCACACCACCCCCGGTTTCCCAGGATGGCGAGCCGAACCTGCGCTGCGCCTGGCTCGGCCGTTACGCCTGTTGACGGAACCCCGCAACCTCGCCCTGTAGCTGCTGCGCCAGGGCCTCCAGCGCCTCCACCGCCTGCTGCATCTCGTTCGCCCCGTCGGCGTTGCGCACGGCAATATCGTTGATGTGGTGGATGTTGCGGTTGATCTCTTCCGCCACCTGGCTTTGCTCCTCGGTCGCGCTGGCCACCTGGCGGGTCATGTCGTCGATGGCGGTCACCGAGTCGTGGATGTACTCCAGGGTCTCGCCGGCCTCGCCCGCCTTCGCCACGGAGGTCTCCGCATGCTGCTGGCTGACCTCCATCGCCTGCACCGCGCGGGTGGCCCCGCCCTGCAGGCGCTGAATGATCTCGCGGATCTCCCCGGTCGAGTCGTTCGTGCGCTGTGCCAGGTGGCGCACTTCGTCCGCCACCACCGCGAAGCCCCGCCCGGCCTCGCCGGCCCGCGCCGCCTCGATGGCCGCGTTGAGCGCCAGCAGGTTGGTCTTCTCGGCGATCTCCTCGATCACCTGCAGGATCGTGCCGATGTTGTCGCTGTCCCCTTTCAGTTCCACGATCACATTGTTCGCCTGACGAATCTCGCCGGCCAGCGTGTTGATCGCACCCTGGGTCGCCTGCACCACGGTGCGCCCGCCTTCCGCCGCACGCGTCGCCTGCCCCGCGCTCTCGGCCGTGCTCTGCGTGTTGTTGGCGACCTCTTGCACCGTGGCAGACATCTGGTTCATCGCCGTGACCACCTGCTCCACATCACCGCGCTGTTCGTGGGTGGCACGCGTCAGTTCATTGCTGCGCCCATCCAGCTGCCGCGCCGAGGCGGCAATCCCGTCCGCCGCGTCGGCAACCTGGCGAATGAGCCCGGAAAGCCGGCCCATCACCGTGTTGAAGGCCGCGCCGGTGCGCCCGATCTCGTCGTCGGTCGTCACCTCCACTCGGTGCCCGAGATCCGCTCGGCCCTCGCCGATCGCCTCCAGCCCCTCGGCCAGTCGCTCCATGGGGCGCGTCAGCACATTGGCGTAGAACCAGCCAATACCCAGCGCCACCACGAACGCGACGATCCACAGCACCCACAGCAGCCACCACAACTGGGTCACCAGCGCCGCGTCCACACCCGCGGCCAGATCACCCTTCATGGTGTGGAAGGTCACCCCGCCCATGATGGACAACGGCACGGTGCTCACCACGATCACCAGGATAATCAGCTTCAGTCGCAGCCCACCCAACGGTCCAATCTTCATCGACGCCCTCCTTTAGAATCGTTAACGACCATCAGGCCCCCGCCTTGAGTCCGGCGCAGTATCCGCCAGCCCTCGCAGCCACGTCATGATCAAGCTCAATCCGAACCCCTGGCCGCAAGTTCAAAAGCGTTGCACCACAGAGAGTGCCGAGGGCACAAAGAGGAAAAACGACAGGTTCACCACGAAGCGCACGAAGACGCGACGTCAGACGATTATTTTGTGGGGCGCCCGGGCAGCCGATGCGTCGAAATCGGCATCACGCCGCCCGTGATCTACCCGGCGCGCAACACCATGTGCCTACCCGCGTTTTGATCTTCATGGGAATGCTGGCTGCCCTTGCATTTCATCGTGCCTTCGTGCGCTACATGGTGAATAAAGCCCTTGAGCGGGCGCTCGCCTCACCCCCGATACCCAGACACAAAAAAACCCGCGGGCCCGAGACTCGGGACCGCGGGTTCGCGGTACTGCGTTAGCGGATCCGCTTACCGGCTGCGGGCCGCGCGGTTGCCGTTGGCGGACGGGCGACCGTTGCCGCCGCGACCACCACCGGGCTTGCCGCCGCGACCGTTGCGCGGGGCGCCGTTGCGGGCACCACCGCCCGGCTTGCCACCCCGACCGCCACGGCCATTCGCGTTGCCGTCATTGGCGGCGGGCTTCGGCGTGGCGAAACCCTCGGTCTCGATACGGTCGATCGGACGCTTGATCAGGCGCTCGATGCCCTTCAGCAGCTTGATCTCCTCGCCATCCACCAGCGACAGCGCGGCACCGGCGGAGCCGGCACGCCCGGTGCGACCGATGCGATGCACGTAATCCTCCGGCACATTCGGCAGTTCGAAGTTGACCACCTGCGGCAGCTGGTCAATGTCCAGGCCGCGCGCGGCGATATCGGTGGCCACCAGAACCGGCACCTGACCGGACTTGAACTGCTTCAGCGCCTTGGTACGGGCCGCCTGGCTCTTGTTGCCGTGAATCGCCTCGGAGCGCACGCCGTCCTTCGACAGCTTCTCGGCCAGGCGATTCGCGCCGTGCTTGGTACGGGTAAACACCAGCACCTGTTCCCAGTTGTTGGTGCGGATCAGGTGGCTCAGCAATTCGCGCTTCTGGCTGGTCTCGACCAGGTGCACGCTTTGCTCCACGCCCTCGGCGGCCGTGTTGCGCGGCGCGATGTCGATCTCCGCCGGGTTGTTCAGCAGGCCGTTGGCCAGCTTGCGGATCTCGTCGGAGAAGGTCGCCGAGAACATCAGGTTCTGGCGGTTCTTCGGCATCATCGCAATCAGCTTCTTGATATCACGGATGAAGCCCATGTCGAGCATGCGATCGGCCTCGTCGAGGACCAGGATCTCCACACCGGACAGGTCGATGGTCTTCTGATTGGCGTGATCCAGCAGACGCCCCGGCGTCGCCACCACGATGTCCATGCGATCACGCAGGGCCTTGATCTGCGGGTTCATGTTGACACCGCCGAAGATCGTCATCGAGCGCATCTTCAGATTGCGCCCGTAAGTCTTCACGGATTCGTGAACCTGCGCAGCCAGCTCGCGGGTCGGGGTCAGCACCAGGCAACGCGGGCGGCCATTGCCGGCCTGCGGCGCATCCGAGGTGGAAAGGCGCTGCAGGATCGGCAGGGTGAAGCCGGCGGTCTTGCCGGTGCCGGTCTGGGCGGCGGCCAGCAGGTCGCCTCCCTTCAGGACTTCCGGGATGGCCTGGGCCTGGATCGGGGTCGGGTGCTGGTACCCGGAGGTTTCCAGCGCACGCAAAAGGGTATCGGCCAACCCGAGGTCGGCAAAGGTCGTATCAGTCATGGAATGCTCCAACGCCACCCGCCACTCGTTCAACACAGAGCACCCATCGGGGGAAACGAAATCAGGGGGATCACTGCGAGCCGGAAGGCTCTGGATCAAATGAACGGACGCTGACGGGCGGGGCGTTCGATCCGGGCACTATACGCCTTTTGTCAATGAAAAGACACCGCTCCATACCCCATCGGATATATATTTGTTTTGTGCGGGAATATCCGCTAGCTTCATCTCAAAAAAACCGATGCCAACGCAGCACCGGTCAGGCCGACGCGACCCCAAATAACAACGATCGGCCATCAGGGGAACAAAATGAAACGCAACCTGCCTGTCACCGGGATCGAGGCGGACTACCCGGAGAGTGCCAATATCCTCTCCACCACCAACCTCAAGGGGGCCATCAGCTACGTCAACCCAGAGTTCATCGACATCAGCGGCTTCGAGGAAGAAGAGCTGCTGGGCAAGAATCACAACGTGGTTCGTCACCCGGACATGCCCCCTGTCGCATTCGAGGACCTCTGGCAGACCGTTCAAGGCGGACGATCCTGGATGGGAATGGTCAAGAACCGCTGCAAGAACGGCGACCATTATTGGGTCAGCGCGTACGTCACACCGGTGACCGAGGACGGTCAAACGGTCGAATACCAGTCCGTCCGCACCAAGCCGCAACGCGAGCTGGTGGAAAAGGCCGAATCCGTCTACGCCGCCCTGCTCGAGGGGCGCATGCCCCTGTCGCTGCGTCTGCCACGCATTGGCATCAAGACCCGGGCCGTCGCCTCGGTGGCCGGTGGCGTGCTGCTGGGCCTGATTGCCAGCCTCGCCCTGACCGGCATCACCTGGGGCTCCGCACTGATCTTCACCCTGACCACCCTGCTGGTCGCCGGCCTGCTCGTCTGGACCAGTCTGACGCCGCTTTGCCGCGCGGTGGCCCACGCCCGCCGCATCGCCAACAACCCGGTCAGCCAGTACATCTACACCGGGCGTACCGACGAGGCCGGCGAGATCCTGTTCGCGATGCAGATGCTGGAGGCAGAGGCAGGCTCGGTCGTCGGGCGCATGGGGAACGCGGCCGAACGCCTTACCCGGACCGCCGACGCCCTGGTCACTGCGGTCGGTGACAGCCGGCAAGCCTGCAACCATCAACAGACCGAGACCGAGCAGGTGGCAAGCGCCACCCAGCAGATGGTGAACAGCGTGCAGGAGGTCGCCCGCAGCGCCCAGGGTGCGGCCGATGCAGCCGACCGGACCGACCGCGAAGCCGGTGCCGGAAGCGGCGTCGTGGCCGAAAGCACGCAGGCTATCGAAAACCTGGGACAGCATATTCGCGATGGATCGGGTGTGATGGCCGAACTGGAACGCCACAGCCAGGACATCAGCAGCGTTCTGGACGTGATCCGCGGCATCGCCGAGCAGACCAACCTGCTCGCCCTGAACGCGGCGATCGAGGCCGCACGCGCCGGCGAACAGGGGCGAGGCTTCGCCGTGGTGGCGGACGAGGTGCGCACACTGGCCAGTCGAACACAGGATTCCACCGCCGAAATCCAGCAGATGATCGAGCGTCTCCAGGATCGCGCGCGGGCTGCGGTGGCGTCCATGGAGCAAAGCCGCACGCAGGCCGAAACCAGTGTCGAACAGGCCCGGCAGGCGGCGGCGGCACTCGAAAACATCACCTCGGGCGTCGGACAGATCCGCGACATGAGCACCCGGATTGCGGCCGCCGTGGAACAACAGGGGACCGCCGGGGAAGAGATCCGCCGGGGGGTCGACTCGATCCGCAGCGCCGCCGACACCACCGCGAACCGGGCCGATCAAAGCGACACCGCCGCCCGCGAGGTCGCGCAGCTCGCAACCGGACTGCAAGGCCTCGCCCGGCAGTTCTGGGCAAGACATCGCTGAAAGGGAAAGCTCCCCAGATGACTTCCCCATCCGATCGGTACCTGCGGCAACATATTGCCCTCGCCTCCGGCGTTCTGCTGGCGCTACTGCTGTTACCGCTGGCGATCTGGATGCTCGGGGTGGAGCTGCCGCGGATCCTGCCCCGCGAGCACCTGACCGCCTTCCACACGGGCGCGGAGTTGTTCGCGGTGGTTGTGGCCGTACTGGTGTTTGCGGTGGGCTACCACGTAATCGACCGCCGCCGCGTGGCCGCTTCTCTGCTGCTGGCGTGCGCCTTCCTGGCGGTCGCGTTGCTTGATTTCCTGCACCTGATGACCTATCCGGCCATGCCGGATTTCATCACCCCGAACTCGCCACAACAGACATTGTTGTTCTGGCTGGCCGCGCGCCTGGTCGCGGCGGCGGCGTTGCTCGCCTACGTGGCCCTGCCCATGGTCTCGCAAAGCGACGGTCCACCACGCCATGTCTACCTGATCGGGAGCCTCCTGCTAGTCGCCTTGCTGGCGTGGATCGGGCTTTGGCATGCGGAGAGCATCCCGCCCCTGTTCGACCCGGTCAGCGGGCTCACGCCCATCAAGGTGGGGCTGGAGGCGCTGGTCATCGGCCTGCACCTGGCCACCCTGGCCCTGCTCGCCCTGCGCCGTGAGCTGCTGCAACGTCCGGGCATGCCCCTGGTCGCCGCCGCCCTGGTCATCAGCATCGGCAGCGGGCTGTTCTTCATGTTCTACGAAGACCTGACGGACACCCCGTTTGTACTCGGCCATTTGTACAAGCTCGCGGCGTATCTCCTGATCTACCAGGGCCTGTTCCTGGAAAGCGTACGCTCGCCCCTCCAGCGCCTGCACCAGGCCCACCGCGATATCGAGATGCGCGAGCAGCGTTACCAGCAACTGGTGGAGACGGCCCCCGACGGCGTGCTGGTCACCGACATGGACGGCCGTATCGTGATGGCCAATCGCAACATCGAACGTCTGTTCGGCTATCCACGCCAGCAATTGATCGGGCAACCGGTGGAGCGGCTGGTCCCCGAGCGCCTGCGCGAACGCCACCGCATGCACCGGCGGGCACATGCCCACACCATCAACCGGCGCACCATGGGGCAGGTGCCCCACCTGCGCGGGCGCCGCATCGACGGCACCGAGTTCCCGCTGGACATCAGCCTGAATGCTTTCGACGACAGCGAAGGCCGCCGCATCACCGCGTTCATCCGCGACATCACCGACCGCCAGCGCCGCGAGGCGCGGATCCAGCACCAGGCCACCCACGACAGCCTGACCGAACTACCCAACCGCTGGCTCCTGCACGACCGCCTGACGCAGGGGATCGCCCAGGCCGAACGTCACGGCCACCCGATCGCTGTGATGCTGCTGGATCTCGACAACTTCAAGATGGTCAATGACACCTTCGGCCATCACGAGGGCGACCAGCTGCTGAAGGCCGTGGCCGCCCGACTTCAGGGCGCCCTGGACCAGGAGGCGACCATCGGGCGTTTCGGCGGCGACGAGTTCATGATCCTGCTGACCAACGTCGAGGACGAACAGGCCATCGGCCAGGTCGCCCAGCGCATCCTCGGCATCTTCGGCAGCCCGTTCCAGACCGAACACACGCGCAACCTCGCCTCCACCGGGAGCATCGGTATCGCCCTGTTCCCGCGCGATGCCCGCGACGAATGCACCCTGGTGCGTTACGCCGACATGGCGATGTATGAGGCCAAGCACTCCGGACGCAACACCTATGCCTTCTTCTCGCAGCACCTGGACGCCCAGGTGCATGAGGAACAGCGCCTGCAGCAACGCCTCCAGCAGGCGCTGGAGAACCACGAACTCGAGCTGCACTACCAGCCCCTGCTCGATGTCGCCTCGAACCGCATCATCGGCGTCGAGGCCCTGGCACGCTGGACGGACACCGAACTCGGACCGGTTGCTCCGGCACGCTTTATCGCCAGCGCCGAGGCCAACGGACTGATCCTGCCGCTGGGCGACTGGGTCATCCGCACGGCCTGCGAGCAGCTCGCCCAGTGGTCCCGCGCGGGTCTCGACCTCCGCGTCGCGATCAACATCTCCGCCATTCAGTTCCGCCAGCATGACCTGGTGGACCATCTGGGCAGGGCTCTCCGGGCCACCGGCGCCCCACCCGAGCACATCGAAATCGAGGTCACCGAAACCGTGGCCATGGCGGACGTCGCCTTGACCCGCGATCAGCTGCGCGGACTAAAGGCCTTGGGCATCCGGGTCGCACTGGATGATTTCGGCACCGGCTATTCCTCCCTCGCCTACCTGAAATCGCTGCCGATCGACAAGCTCAAGATCGATCGCTCGTTCATCGCCGACATCGGCCAGGACCCGGAATCCGACATGATCCTGCGCTCCATCGTCCACCTCGGCCACAGCCTGGGCCTGACCCTGGTGGCCGAGGGCGTGGAGACCGAGGCGCAGCGCGACTTCCTCCGGACGATCGGCTGCGACCTCTACCAGGGCTGGATTCATTCAAGGGCCATGGCGCCTCTCGCCCTCGCCGACTGCCTGGAGACACGCCTGGTCTGAAGCGGGGCCCCCACACCACCCCGTCGTCCCGGACACCACGCAACACACACCTCGTCATCCCGGACACCGCCCAACCCCACCCCGTCATCCCGGACACCGCGTAGCGGTGATCCGGGATCCCTCGGCCGGGATGACATCAAGGGGACGGGCACCCACCATCAGCTCGAACCAGCAAGCAATCATTCCGCGTGTCGTTTCGCCTCACTTCTCAACGCCTGCGCGCCAGCCAGCAACAAAAAGGCCGCCCGAAGGCGGCCTTTCGTGACCGAATCCAGCCGTTCGCGCCGCCATCGAACCCCCGGCGACGCGGCGCTCGATCAGTACCCCGTACTGCCGTGCACGTCCGGCGGGGCCTCGCGCGTCAGCATCGCCCACGTCAGGTGCGCCATCACCTCGGGCGCCACCACCGTATGACGGTTCCCGCTGTTCTGCATCCCCTCGCGCAGCTCCTGGCGGACCTGCGGCTGCCCGGTCAGATCGAAGATCACGTCCACCTGATCCCCGCGCGCCACGAGATCCGCAACCGACTCCAGCGGGATCCCCTTCGCCTCGGCCAGCCGGCGCCCCTCGGTCTCGCCCTGCTCCGAGGCCGCGCAGATCGTCATCCCCGGCAGACCGGACTCCAGCAACATCTCGAGGAAGCGACCGCCCACCCGGCCCAGTCCCACCACTGCAATCTGAATCGACATATGCACTCCATCCTTTTCTGTTTTTGTTGTTTCCATGCATGCCCACGGTTGCCATCCGCCGGGCACGCTCCCCGACTGTAGGCCATGTGCGGCGCCCACGCACGCCACCCCGTGCACCGGGCCGCCCCGCCCGCCATCCGGCCATTTGGAGCGGCCCGCGGCACGCCCTAGAGTGCCCTGAGTTTGCCAACCAACCGGAGCCCCCCATGGAAAACGTTCACCTGCCGATCCGCGCAGACCGCCGCGAGCAGGGCAAGATCATTCAGCGCATCGAACGCCTGGAGGGAGTGGAGCTGGAATTCACCGACCTCGACGTCGGCGACTACCTGCTGCCGAACGGCGTCGTGGTCGAGCGCAAGTCCGCCACCGACATGGTGCTCAGCGTCGTCGACAAGACCCTGTGGGAGAGCGCCGCCAAGCTGAAGGCCAACTACCAGCAGGTCGTCTACATCGTGGAGGGGGACCTCTACGAGCCGCGTTTCCACCAGCAGGCGCTGGACATCCACCGCGCCCTGGCCCACCTGACGATCGCCCTCGGGATCAGCGTCCTGCCCAGCTCCGATGCCGACAACAGCGGCATGCTGATCTACCTGCTGGGGCTGAACGCACAGATCGAGCCGGACCCGTCTGACCGCCCGACCAAGCCCGACACCCGGCGCAAGGCTGCCGAATTCATCGTCAGCGGCCTGCCCGGCGTCGAGGCCGACCAGGCCCGCGACCTCCTGCGCGACATCGGCAGCGTGCGCGACATCGTCAACGCCGACGCCGCCACCCTCGCCCAGACCGACGGCCTCGACGCAGAACGCGCCCAACGCATCGAATCCGTCGTCACCTACGGCAGCCGCACCACCTGAACACCCCCCGAGCGGCCAGCCGCACGACCCTCTGTGGGAGCCTAGTTGCAGGCGAAGCCCCCGCCAAAGCCGGACCTGGACAGCGGACGATTGGCGAGGTGATGCGAGTCGCGGGGCTCATCGCATCCGACAATGCTGCCAACCCCGGACACGGGCAACGGACGTAGGATGCGGATGAGCGCAGCGAATCGCATCAAGAGGGCGGGTGTTGTCCCGTGAACGGTGCGTTTCGCGATGCTCAACGCACCCTACGACGCTCTACGACGCGTTCCCCAGCCACCGCCGCAGGCCGCCGCTACGGCGGATCTGGCGCTGGCTGGCCGCAACCAGCGTGCCGGCGCGCGGCTCCAGCAGACTGAACCAGCGGCTGGCGCGGGTGATGGCGGTGTAGGCCAGCTCGCGGGTCAGGATCGGGCTGTCCGCGTCCGGCAGCACCAGGGCCACATGCTCGAACTCCGACCCCTGGGCCTTGTGCACCGTCAGGGCAAACGCGGTCTCGATGGCCTCCAGGCGGTTGGGCAGCACCCAGCGCACACGCCCGCCGTCCCCGGCGGCCAGGAACGCCACCCGCAGCACCGAGTCTTCGCCCTTGGTGGCATCCGAGTCCGCCTCCGGCTCGCCACGCGCCAGCCAGGCCGGGACGGCCAGGGCAATGCCGATATCGCCGTTGATCAGCCCCAGCGCGTAGTCATTGCGCGTGACGATCACCGGGCGCCCCTCGACCCATTGTCCGCCGGCCCCGGGCCCGTCCATCCGTCCCGCGTCCCCCTCGAGCAGTCCGCGCGCCTGCAAGGCCGCGGCGACGCGCCGGTTCAGCGTCTCCAGCCCCCACGGGCCGCGGCGCACCGCGCACAGGAGCTGGAACCGCCCGTGGGCCGCCAGCACGTCGCGCGCCCAGTCCTCCCAGGCCGCGCGCGGGGCCGCCGGGGCCGGCCGCGCCGCCCGCAGGCCCTCGAGATAGCCCGCATAACCCACCGCCTCGCCCTCCGGCGTGTCCGCGCGCCCGTCCACCGCGAGCGTCACCAGTGCCGGGTCCTCGGGCCCAGCGAGTACCTTTTGCCGGACGGCATCGTCCCCGTCCGGCCCATTCAATGCCTCGCCCGTGTTCACCGCCGCGGCCAACCGCCCGATCCCGCTGTCCGCGCCGAAGCGATGACTCTCGCGCAGCATCACGATGTGCTGGTCCAGCGCCTGACCGGCCGCATCCTGCATCGCCGCCGGTACGGCCATCCCGGTCACGGCCTCCAGCCAGTGCGCGGTCTGCGGCGTGTAGTGCCCGCCCCCGGCGCGGTGGCACAGTTCGCCCAGCACCGCGCCGGCCTCCACGGAGGCGAGCTGATCGCGATCCCCCAGCAGGATCAGGCGCGCCGTGCGTGGCACGGCCTCGACCAGGCTCGCCATCAGCTCCAGGTCGATCATCGAGGCCTCGTCCACCACCAGCACATCCACCGCCAGCGGGTTGCGCGCCCCGTGGCGGAAGTGCCGGGTATCCGGGCGCGCCCCGAGCAGACGGTGCACCGTCACCACCTCGGCCGGCAGGCTCCGGCGCAGCGCGTCGCCATCGGGCAGCTGGTCCAGCCCCAGGCGATCCAGCGCCCCGCTGACCGAGGCATTCAGGCGCGCCGCCGCCTTGCCGGTCGGCGCCGCCAGGCGGATGCGCAGCGGGTCGTCCGGACCCTGCAACCCCTGCAACAACGCGAGCAGTCGCAGCACGGTGGTGGTCTTGCCGGTCCCCGGCCCACCGGTAATCACACTGAAGCCGGAACCGGCCGCCAGGGCACAGGCCAGGCGTTGCCAGTCCGGATCGGTGGCAGCCTCCGCCGGCGGTCCGAACAGATGATCGAGCCAGTCCCGCGCCGCCTGCTCGTCCAGCGCACCTTGCCAGGCCTCGCGGTCCGCCAGGCGCGCGCGGATGGCCTGGCCGATGCGGCGCTCGCTCTCCCAATAGCGGCGCAGATAGACCTGCTCCCCGGTGTACACCAGCGGCGTTCCACCCAATTCGCCCGGTCCGGCCAGGCCACTGTCCTGCAGGGCCTCCGCGACCTGCGCAACGGATACCCCCTGCAGTACCGACGAGGGCCGCGGCGGCGGCCGCGACCCCGGCTCGCCCTCCGGCGGCAGGGCCAGCGTGGCGTCGGGGGCCTGCAGCAATGCGTCCAGTTCCAGACAGACATGGCCGCGTCCGACCTGATGGCTGGCCAGCGCCACCAGCAGCAGGGCCAGCGGTGACGCCGCGGGGGCCTGCTCGTGCAGGAAGCGCACCAGCGCCCGGTCGACGCCGCGCAGCCAGCCGGCCTCCTCCCACTCGCGCAGCAGCTCGAGCACGGCCTCCGCCGACGCCAGGGGTCCCGTGGGCATCACCGTGCTCATGCCGTCGCCTCCCGGTCCGGACCGGCCGCCATGCGATGATCCAGCCATTCAATCAGTGCACGCGGCGGGCAGTGGTGGAACACCCCGTGCCCCGGCGCATCCACGCCACGCAGGAACAGGTACACCCCGCCACCCATGTGCTGGTCATAGTCGTAGCCCGGCAGGCGCGCGGCCAGTTGGCGATGCAGTGCCAGGGTATAGAGCACCAGCTGCAGGTCGTAGCGGTGTTCCAGCACCGCCGCCTGCAGGCGTTCCGGGGTGTACGCCTGGGCCGAAGTCCCCAGCCAGTTGGACTTGTAGTCCGCCACGTAATAGCGCCCGCCGTGCTCGAAGACCAGATCGACGAATCCCTTCAGCATCCCGTTCAGGGTCACGTTCCCCAGCGGCGGGCGCGGTTGTCCGGGCAGGATCTGCGCGCGGACCCCCTGATCCAGCTCGCCCGCCTGCAGGTTGCGCGTCGGATACAGGAACTCCAGCTCCGGCTGATAGGTGGTCAGGCCGCCCAGACTGAAATGGTCGCCGTCCTCCAGCGGGAAGGCGACCACAAGCAACTGCTGCATCCAGTCCGCGACCGTCTCCGACCACTCGCTCCAGCCCCGCCGCTCGCAGCGTGTCGCGATCTCCCGCACCATCCGTTCGGGATCTGCCGCCTGCGCGGCGAGCCCCTGCTCCGCCGCCCACTCCAGCAGCCCGTGAAGGAAGGTGCCAGGCCCGGGCCCGCGCGGGAAGGCATGCAGCCCACTGGCCGCGCGCGACTCGGGCTCCGGCGCCTCCAGCGGCGGCCGACTCGCATCCGCCACCCCCTCGCGCAGCACGTCCTCGCGCGCCGAGTCGGGGGCCACCGACGCGACCCCCTCGTCATGCGCGGCAATCGCACTGTAGCTGGCCACCCACCAGCGCTCGAAGCGGCGCGTCGGCGGCACCCGGGCCGGCCCCGTCGCGGTCGTGGCACTGCCCATCTGCGCGGCCACCGCGCGCGCCTCCGGCAGGGGGCCCACATGAATCGCCGATGCGTCGCCGGCTGCATCCCGCAGCGCGGCCTCCAACCCGCCGTCCTGCACCCCTCCGGGTCCGGCCAGCAGATACCCGGCCGCGGTGCGGTCGAAGTGATTGGTCTTGCTGTTTCCGGAGACGATCGGCGCAATCCCCAGCCAGCAGGCATGCCGCGCGCGGGTCATGCCGACATACAACAGGCGCAGATCCTCGGCCAGGCGCTCGCGCTCGGCGCGCTCGAACACCTCGCCGTCCATGCGGAATACCCAGCGCGCCCCACCCTGCGGCGGATGGTCGCGGTAGGGCACATCCTTGGCCGTATCCGTCTGACGGAAATTGCAGACGAACGGCAGGAACACCAGCGGATACTCCAGCCCCTTGGACTTGTGCAGCGTAACCACCTTGACCAGGTCCTCGTCGCTCTCCAGACGCAGGACCTGCTCCTCCCCGGTCTCGCCTTCGCCGCCGCGATGTTCTGTCAGGTGCCGGATCAGCGCCTGCTCGCCATCCAGCTCGGCGGCCGCCTGCTGCAACAGCTCGCTCAGATGCAGCAGATTGGTCAGGGCACGCTCGCCCTCGGCCGTGGCCCGCAGCCGGCGCGGGACCTCGAAGTCGTGCAGCAGGCGGCGCAGCATCGGCAGCACCCCGCGCGACTGCCACAGCCGCCGATAGTCGCGGAACTGCTCGACGCGGACCTCCCACGCCAGCTCGTCCAGCGTCAGCCGATGCAGTTCGGCCAGCGACTGCCCCAGCGTCGCGGTCGCCAGCGCCGCGCGCAGCAGCCGTTCACTGGTCGGCTCGGCGCAGGCGCGCAACCAGCGCAGCAGGTCTCCCGCCTCGGCGGTGGCATACACCGACTCGCGATCGGACAGGTACACACTGCGCACACCCCGCCGGCGCAGCTCGGCACGGATCGCATCCGCCTCGCCACGCCCGCGCACCAGCACCGCCATGTCGCGTGGCCGTACCCCGGTCAATTCCTCACCTTTGCGGAAGCCACAGCGACCGGCCACCCCGCCGTTGAGCAGTTCCACCATGTAGCTGGCGCAAGCCTGCGCCATGCGCTCGCGATAGGCGCCCTTGGGCACCGGCTCGCCCGGATCAAAGCACCACAGCGTGACGGCCGGCATCGCCTGTCCATCGTTCTCGAAGACCTCCGGGCGACCGTTCGCGTCCACCGGCAGAAACGGCAAGGGGTTCTCCGTTCCCGAGCGGAACAGGAAGGCTCCGTCCTGCCAGCCCTCGGCATGCTGGAACAGCCGGTTCACGCCGGCCACCAGGGCATCGGTCGACCGGAAGTTTCGCTCCAGCGTGTAGTGCCGCCCGGCGGTGGCCGCGCGCGCGGCGAGATAGGTATGGATATCCGCCCCGCGAAAGCGATAGATCGACTGCTTGGGGTCGCCGATCAGCAGCACGCCCAGATCGCGCGGGTTCTCGTCGATGCGGTAGACGCGGTGGAAGATCCGATACTGCACCGGATCGGTATCCTGGAACTCGTCGACCAGCGCCACCGGGAACTGGGCGCGCAGGGTCGCTGCCAGGTGTTCGCCGCCGGGTCCATCCAGGGCGTCGCGCAGCCGGGTCAGCAGGTCGTTGAAACCCATCTGCGCGCGTTGACGCTGTGCCTGGCGAAACCGCGCGTCCACCTGCCGCGCGGCCGCCTGCAACAGGCGCTCGCGGTCGTCCACACAGACCTCGGCATGATCGTCCAGCGCCGCGAAGGCCGGATGCAGATCGTCCGGCAGCGCCTGCCCGGCCTTCAGCCGGGCCTGCATCCCGGCCGCGCTGAAACGCTCCAGGGGCGAGTCGCCGGAGACCCCGCCTGGCCGCAGTGCGCCGGGGTCCGCCGCCCAGTCGCGCATCGCCCCCAGCAACTTCTCCGGGTTGCTGTACTTCTGCTTGTTCAGCACCGAGTTGCGCAGCGTCTCGAACTGCTCGGCCACCGCCGCAAAGTCCTCGCGCCAGGACCGCTTCATGGCCTCCAGCCGCGCCAGCCGATCGCCCAATGCAGCTGCCAAGCCTTCCGGCGTCTCCAGCTCCACATCCGCCGTGTGGGCCGGGAGATGCCCGACCAGCGGCCGGATCTTCTGCAGCAACGTGTCGGGATCAGCACCGAAGGCGTTGCGCAGCAGCGCGAGTGGCGCCGCCGGTTGCGGATAGACAAAACGGCGCCAGTAGTCGCGCGCCGCGTCCGCCAGCAACTCCTGCTGGTCGCTCGCCAGGTCCTGGGTGAACAGGCTCCCGCTGTCGAAGGCATGCTCGCGCAGCATGCGGTAGCACCAGCCATGAATGGTGGAGACCGCGGCCTCGTCCATCCACTCCGCCGCCAGCTCCAGCCGGCGCGCGGCGCCCGGACGCTCCGCCTCCGTGTATTCGCGGCGCAACTGCTTGTGGATGTCCTGCACGCCCGGCACCGCATCCGGGTCCTCCGCGCGAAACACGCGCGCGGCAATCGCCAGCGCATCGCGGATGCGCTCGCGCAACTCCTGGGTCGCGGCCTCGGTGAAGGTCATCACCAGGATCTGCGGGGGCGTCAGCGCGACGGTGCCCTCGGGCAGCTCGCCGTGCCCCAGCACCAGGCGCAGATACAGCGCGGCGATGGTGTAGGTCTTGCCGGTGCCGGCACTCGCCTCGATCAGGCGGCTGCCGTGCAGGGGCAGCCCCAGCAAATCCAGCTTGTGGGCGGTCGCGCTCATGCGGGGTCCTCCGCCTGATTCACCACGAAAAACACCGGCCGGTAGATCCGGTCGCGCCAGAAGGCAAAGTCCGGGTCGTCCAGCAGGGTCTCGGGGTCGGGCCAGGCACGCGCCAGCGCCGGGCTGCGCGACCATTCGCCGGCGGCGAAGTCATTCCCGGCCAGGGTCTTCAGCGCCTCGTCATACGGATCCTTCGATCCCTCCTCCGCCGCGAGCCAGGCAAAGGCGGCGGCGCAGGCCAGCGGCAGCGGCCGCTCCTGGCCGGCCGCCCAGGCCTCAAGCAGCGTGCCCAGCAACTCCTCGGCCAGCCCCGGCTCCAGCCCCGGGAGCTCCAGCCGCTTGTCCAGTCCAACCAGTTCGGAGCCCACGCCGCCCGCCCCGGCGTTGGCCAGCAGATGCATCACCCAGGGCGCCATCAGCTTGTCGAAGCGCCACTTCTTGCCGTCGCCGATGCGGCTCGCGGTGTAGTCGAGACATACCCGCGCCTGCCCGTCGCTGCGCAGGGCGGGTGGCACGGCCTCCAGGCCCCAGTGCTCGTGTTCCAGACGCAGGGGCCGCGCGGCCGGCAACGACTCGGGGTACAGCGCATAGCGCTCGCCGATCCGCTCCAGCAGCCGCGCGGCCTCCTCCACCATCGCGCCGCGCTCCAGCTCGCCTGCCGCCCCCAGCGGCAGTCGGCCCGCGCGCTGCAGCCGGGCCGACTCCGCCTCCAGGATGCTCGGCCAGGCCTCCGCGTCGTCGGTGGTCTCGAGTGCCGCTGCGACCAGTTGCTGACGCACCTGCCACTGCTCCAGCCCGGCCAGGCCAAAGGGTTCCAGGTCGTCGCCGGCCTCTTCCTCCTCGTCGAAAAACACCCCCAGACGATGGCGGAAGAACGCCTCCACCGGGAAGCGCAGAAAGCGCGTCAGTGCCTCCGGCTCCAGGGCGCGCGGCTCGCGCTCGGCCTCCAGCAGCGGCACGGCCGCGGGGGCGCCATCGGCATCCGCCGCAGGGGCCGGCGCCACGTCATGCACCGCCTCCCACTCCCGCGCGTAGGTAAAGTGCCGAGCGTCGGCGGCGTCCGCCACCGGGAAGTTCACCGGCGAGAACGGCTGCAGCGGGTGCCAGGTGGTCAGGTGGTCCACCAGGGCCGGGCCGGACTCCGGCCCGTCGGACCCGGCCAGCCCCCAGCCCGCCGCCAGGTGATCACGCAGCTGGCCCACCAGCACCGACGGCGGGCGCGGCTCGTTGTCGCGCACGTGCCGCCCTACCCAGCTCACATGCAGCTGGCGCCGCGCGGAGAGCAGCGCCTCCAGGAACAGGTAGCGGTCGTCCTCGCGGCGCGAGCGATCGCCCGGGCGGTAGTCGTTCGCCATCAGGTCGAAGTCCACCGGGGTCGGGCTGCGCGGATAGTCGCCATCGTTCATCCCCAGCAGGCAGACCACCTGGAACGGGATCGCGCGCATCGGCATCAGGGTGCAGAAGTTCACCTGCCCGGCCAGGAAGCGCTGACCAACCCCGGAATCGTCCTGGCTCCCCAGCCACTGCTCGCGCACCACCGCCAGCGGCAGCGCCTCTTCCAGTCCGGCCGCCGCGCAGTCGTCGCGCCATTGATCCAGGGCCTCGCCCAGCTGCTCCAGGGTGAACAGCTCGGCATCGGTCTCGGCCGCGAAGAACTGCTCCAGCAGCCCGCCCAGATGCACGGCCCAGTCTGCCGGCGCATGCGCCTGGCGCAGCCACGCCCACGCCTCCTCCAGGGCGGTGATCAGGGCGTCCATCGGCCCCAGCAGCGCGGCACTCAGCCCGCCGATCTCGTCGTAGGGCTCCAGACCCTGCCACGGACCCTGGTCGCCCAGGGCGTAGCCCAGCAGCATCCGCCGCAGGCCGAAGCGCCAGGTGTTCTGCTCCAGCCCTTCGGGCAGGCCCAGCCCGGCGCGCTGTGCGGCATCCAGCCCCCAGCGCACGCCCGACCCCTCGGCCCAGCGGTGCAGCTGGCCCAGGTCCTCCTCCGCGATGCCGAAGCGCCGGCGCACCGCCGGCACGTCCAGCAGGTCCAGCAGCTCGCTGACGCCCATCCGGCTCTCCGGCAGCGACAGCAGCTGCTCCAGCGCGATCAGCACCGGATCGCGCCCGCGCGGCCCCTGGTCCGACAGCGTATACGGGATAAAACGCGGATCATCGGTCTCCGGCTGGCCGAACACCGCCTCGATATGCGGCGCGTACTGATCGATGTCCGGCACCATCACGATCACGTCGCGCGGGCGCAGCGACGAGTCGCGCTCGAAGTGATCCAGCAGCCGGTCGTGCAGCAGCTCTACCTCGCGCAGCGGGCTGTGCGCCACGTGGAACTGGACGGAACGGTCCTCCGCCGGGACCGCGGGCCAGGCCGCCCGTGTCTCCGCGAGTGGGCGCAGCTCGCGGATGTCCTCCTGCAGCTGGTGCAGCACGCAGTCCTCCGGCCCGCGCGTACCGTGCGGCTCGAAGACGTCGACACGCTCCCAGTCCAGCGTCCGCAGCACCCGGCCGTAGTGCTCGGGGTCGTCGTGTTCGTCAAGCAGCCCGATGTAGTCGCGTCCCTGCTTGCCCCAGGCCGCCAGCAGCGGGTGGGCGTGGTTGTGCAGCTCCGCCTCGTCGAGGGCCTCGGGCATGCCCGCCTTGCGCGCCTGGCGCCGGCGCGTGGCGCGCAGCAGGTCCTTGTCGGCCACGATGTCGGCCCAGTAGTACTCGCAGGGGTTGTGCACGCAGACCAGCACCTGGCAGAAGCGCGCCAGGCCCTCCAGCGCCTCCAGGATCTGCCCCGGCAGCGAAGAGATGCCGAACACGATGATCCGCCGGGGCAGGCCCGCCGGGCGCTGCTCCAGCGCGCGCACCGTCTCCATGTAGCGGGCATGCACGGCCGAGCGACTGACCGCCTCGCGGGCCGCGCCGATATCCGCCTGCAGCAGGCGCCACAGTTCGGCCTGCCAGCGCTGCCCGGGCGCCAGCTCGCGCTCCTGGCCGCGGGCGTCGCGCAGGATGTCGCGTCCGGCCGCCCAGTCGGTCAGCCAGTCAGCGCGGTACACCTGGTACTGATCGAACAGGTCCGCCAGGCGCTCGGCCAGCTGGAAACGCTTGCGCAGGTCGCCCCCCTGCCCCGGATCGTCGTCCTGCAGGAACTGGCGCAGCGGTGCAAAGGCCTCCTGCGCCAGGCACTCCGGCAGCAGGCGCATCAGGCGCCAGGTCAGCGGCCGCTTGGCGTACGGGGATTCCAGCGGCACGGCCTCGGCCCCCAGGACCGCACGATAGGCGGACCACACGAAGCGCGACGGCAACTGCATGTCCAGCGCCGCCGCGATCCCGCAGCCCGGCGGATCGGCATCCGGCGGCGCGGCCAGGGCATGCCGCAGCCACTGCGCCATGCCGTTGCTCTGCACCAGGATGGTCTCGTTCTCCAGCGGTGCCAGCGGCGCGCGGCGCATCCACTCCACCGCCAGCGTGCGCAGCGACTCCAAGTGATTGCCATGCAGCACCACCATCCCTGGCTGCAACTCGCGCGACTCCACCAACCCGGCTCCTTAATCCGTTCGGGAAATGCCACGCATGGCCTCAAGGCCCGCGTGGTCCAGATGCGCCTACCCTACCATCCCCAGGCGACGATCCCCGTCGCGGTATTCACCGTTACGGCGTGAAATCCGGGCTATCCTCAAGGCAACAGGCTTCAGGCCCGAGGCGCAGCCAGCAAGGCCTCGAACTCGAGCGCCGGCACCGGGCGGCTGGCGTAGAACCCCTGATAGTGGTCACAGCCCAGCTCGCGCAGAACCGCGAGCTGCTCGGCGGTCTCCACGCCTTCCGCCAGCACGGTCAGCCCAAGGCCATGGCCCAGGCCAACGATGGAGCGGGCAATGGAGCGATCGTCCGCGCTGCCGGCCGCATCGTCCTCGGCCAGGCCGTCGACGAAGCTCTTGTCGATCTTGAGCGTATCCACCGGGAAACGCTTGAGCTGCGCCATGGAGGAGTACCCGGTGCCGAAGTCGTCGATCGCAAAGTGCACCCCGCGCTCGCGCAGGCGCTGCAGGATGCGCCGGGCCCGGCTCGGGTCCGCCATCAGCGCGGACTCGGTGATCTCCAGTTCCAGTTGATCCGCCGGGAACTCGAAGTCCTCCAGCAACTGGCCCACCTGCTGGTCGATCGGCACCCGCTGGAACTGCAGCGCCGAGACATTCACCGCCAGGCGGATCGGCGGATAGCCCGCCGCGCGCCAGCGATGGCCCTGTTCGATCACCCGGCGCAGCACCCAGCCCCCCAGCTCCACGATCAGGCCCGTCTGCTCGGCCAGCGGGATAAAGCGCCCCGGCGAGATCGGACCCAGCTCGGGATCGGTCCAGCGCAACAGCGCCTCCGCCCCCAGCAGACGCCCGTCCTCGACGTTGTACTGCGGCTGGTAGTGGACCTCCAGCGCATCCGCCTCGATGGCGCGGCGCAGGCGCGCCGACAGGTCAATGCGCTCGCGTGCCGCACGGGTGAACTCGTCGGAGTAATACCGATAGCTGCCGCGCCCGTCCATCTTGGCCTGTGACAGCGCGGTACTCGCCTGCTGCAGCAGGGTGTCGGCATCCACCCCATGGTCGGGGAAGACCGCGATGCCAACCGTCGCGGCAATCTCCATCTCCACGCCGTTGCCGAGATCACAGGGGTAGCCCACCTCGCGGATGATGTTCTCCGCCACCAGCGCGGCATCGTCCACATGCCCCAGGTTCTCCACCAGCACCGCGAACTCGTCGCTCGCCAGGCGGGCAACGGTATCGGTCCCGCGCCGCCCCACCTGCAGGCGCTCACCGACGATCTTCAGCAAGCGGTCGCCCGCGGCGTGGCCCTGGCTGTCGTTGATGTCCTTGAAGCGGTCGATATCCACGAACAGTAGCGCCAGATGCCCCTGGCGGCGACGCATCAACGAGATGCCGTGCGTCAGGCGTGCGCGCAGCAAGCGGCGATTCGGCAGCTCGGTCAGCGGATCGTGATGCGCGAGGAAGTCGAGCTCCGCCTCCGACGCCTTGATCCGCGAGATATCCGCGAACACCGACACGTAATGTGTAAGGTGGCCCTGCTCGTTGCGCACCGCGGTAATGCTCTGCAACTCCGGGAAGATCTCGCCGTTCTTGCGCCGGTTCCAGATCTCGCCCTGCCAGTGACCGTTCACCTGCAGCTCGTGATACATGTTGGTGTAGAACGCCTGATCGTGGCGCCCGGACTGGAACATCTTCGGCGTGTGCCCCACCACCTCGTCCTGGGTGTATCCCATCAGCTGGGTAAAGGCCCGGTTCACCGACAGGATATGGGCGCTGGCATCCGTAATCACCACCCCTTCTCGGGTGTTCTCGAACACCACCGAGGCCAGGCGCTGCCGCTCTTCCTGTTCGCGCTGTTCGGTGATGTCCCCGACCGTCGCCACCACCCGGTCCAGCTCGCCCTGCGGCGTGCGGCTGCACTTCACGTCGATATCCGCGACCATCACCCGCCCGTCACGGCGCAGCAGGCGCTTCACCACGCTATAGCCCGGACGGTCGCCGCGGCGCATCTCGGCGTCCAGCACCGCCTCGCAGCCACGATCCTCGGGTATGGCCAGGCGGTCCCAGTCCATCGCCGCCAGCTCGTCCGGCGCATAACCCAGCATGTCGGCCAGGCACGCATTCACGCGCTCCCAGCCCTGACCCCGCGGCCCGGAAATCGCCATGCCGACAAACGGCATATCGAAAAAGATCCCGAGCAGCCGATCTTGATCGGCGTGAGCCCGCACCAGGACCAGGTTGCGCCGCAACCACTGCTGACGCCACAGCAACGCCCCCGCCCCGAGCACGACCAGCCAGACGAACAGCGTGGCCCCGGCCGCCCACGCCCCCTGCTGCCGTGGCAGCGCCTGAAGCGCGTCGAGATCGCGCTTCAGCACCAGGTCCCAACCCGCGGGTTCCAGCCCCTGTATACCGGCAAGGAACGGGCTGGGCGCGTCCTCAAAGCGCTCGATCACAACCTCGGCACGGGGATGATCCAGGACCCGTTCGCGTAGCCGGGGGAAGGCCGCAGGCGCCGGGATAATCAGGCCCCCGGACTCGGTGATCCGGGCAATCATGGCGCGTTGGTCACCCTCGCGCACCACGATATGCGCCTGGGCATCTATGCCGTTACGGTTCGCGGTCAGGGTCAGCAACGGATGCAGGTTCTCGAGCGTCGATGACAGCAGCACCAGTCCCACCACCGGATCCTGCGGCGCCGCCCGGTCGCGCACCGGCACCGCCCAGCTGATCCGCGGGCGCCGGTCCGGGTCCGCGTGCAGGATCGGCTCACTGGTCTCGCCACTGCGACGCACCTCGCGCAGCACCGCGTCCATCGCGGCCTCGTCGAGGGCACTGCGGCCCAGTTCGATCACCGGCTGACGATCCGCATCCAGCAGGGCCACGCTGTCGTAATCATAAGCCGTGCGCATCAGCTCCAGGCGATCGAGCACCTGCTCCAGCGCCAGCGTCGAACGCCGCTCCAGGGCCGTGACCGCGAACAGGTTGAAGCCCCGCGCCTCGCCCAAAACCATCGCGTCGCCGGTGCGCTCCGCCAGCCATTGGTCGATCACGCCGCCCTTCAAAAAAGCCGCGCGTTGCAGATCCTCATGCGCCTGCGATTCGGCGGCAGCCCCCTGCAAATGCCACGCGCCCAGCCCTACCCCTGCGGTGGAGGCGATCACGGCCACGGCCAGCACCAGCCAGGGCCAGGAGCCGAAACGCGCCAGCTCCTCGCGCGCCCCCGTACCCGGCGCCTCGTCGCGCCAGGCCGGCAACCAGCGCATCGCCAGATAAAGCAGCGCCCCGGAGACCAGCACGAACCCAAAGCCCTTGCCCAGGTTTACCCGTGTCAGGGCAGTCGTGATGTCCGCCCCCGCCCACCAGGCCAGCGCCACATCGGACAGGGCAATCCACAACAGCCCCAGCACGACATAGGCACCCGCGATCCACCCGGCCGCAAAGCGCCGCGACACCTGACGCCGGGTCGTCATCGGCGGTGCCCGCACGCGCTCGACGCGGACGCAAAAAAGCGCCGCGCCCCGTTTCCGGCTGGCGCGGCGCCCCATCGGGCCGAATCCCTGCTAATCGCGTCGCTTCTCGTCAATGCCAACGGCATCTGCATCGGGGGGCACCCCGTCTCCATTCAAGCGTTCATTGCACATTTCAGGGGAACCGGCGGGCCGTCATCCCTCGACCCCAACAACAAGGGACCCGCCGAAGCGGGCCCCATTGCACCGGGCACGTCAGATCCTACTCCAGCCTGACGCCCGGCCTGCGGTACAGGACTGTACCGGATTGCGTTACTCGGCGATGGCCCGCTCGATAATCGCCTCGATCTCCTCGGAAGACTTCTCCATCACCTCGGCCACGCCTTCCGGCATCATCGGCAGGAAGTCCGGGACATTCATCCGCGAGATGAACACATCCCCCTGGCTGTCCTGATAGATGCTTACCCGGCAGGGCATGAAGGCGGAAACCGGCCGATACGCATCCTCTTCCAGGATCTGCGCGCTGTAGCGCCCGCTGCACACGTCCAGGATCACCACCGGATCAATGGTGAAACCGCGCTCGGACAGCGTCCCGGCCATGTTGTTGCGGTTCAGGATGCTCCAGCCGGCCTCGGACGCCTCGCGCTCGAACGCGGCCAGGGTCTCCGGGAACGAATGCGGACTCTGCGTCACCTTCACCATCTCCGGCTGCTGGTCGCCATGGTTATCGGCCTGCGCCGCACCGACAAACGTCAGCGCCAGCAGCATCGCCACCAGTGCGAGGAACCGCGGGCCGTGGCGCATGGTCATCACTTTTGAATGCATCATGGTTTCTCCTTTCCCGGGAAGCGGGAATGCTCGTGGTCGGCTGCCTCTTCGGTACGTTGGAGGCAGCAACGGTTATACAGGATAGCGCCCAACGAGCCCGGCTATCTTGATGCAGGTCAACCGAACACGAATCAGACCCGTTCTACACGGGCACAACCGACGTCACCAACATCGCAACCAGGAGATCGACATGGAAGCCACACTGAAGGACGGAACGGTCACCCTGAAGATCGACAAGAAGACCGCGAAGGACATCGCCGAAAATATCACCGAGCTCGAAGGCGAGATCAGCAACGGCGCGCGGGCACTGGGCTCCGTGCTGCAAGACGGCATCTACGAGCTGGAAAACGAATTCCGCCAGCCGCCGCATGCCTTCGACGAGCAGGCCCCCAAGCAGCCCTCCATCGAGGACTGAGCCCGCCGCCGCAAAGGCATCATCGACTCACCACAAGACACTAAGGAGCAGCACATGCACCTGGAAAAAGCGGAAAACGGGGAACTCGTCATCACCATGCCCCAGGCGGAAGCCGCCGACGCCCTGGCCACGCTCAAGAAGCGCGCCGACGAACTCGACGAATGCGAGGAACTAACCGAAGCCCTGGAAAACGCCGGCATCCAGCTGCCCGAGCAACCGGACCACATCCGCCACGAATACATGCCCCCCGCCGACCACTAAACCAAGCGCCGCCCCACAACCCCGTGGGGCGGCCTTTCGCCGGAGAACCACCTCCCGTCTGGCAACCGCATAGTTGCATCGCCCCAACGGATACGGCCCTTGTGGGATCAGACCCTGTGGGAGCGGCCCTGGCCGCGAAGCCCCCGCCCGCGCCAGACAACACCCCCATACATGGGGTTCCCTCCTATGGGGCCCGACAGCAAACAATCACCCCGGCAAGCGTCACGAGCCCGCGCATTGCCGATTACGCGCAGGCATGCTCGCCCGCCAAGGCCCCAGCCATCCACACCGGCCACCCAAAGACGGCCGGCTTCGCACTGAGGACCCGCCCGCGGTCCGCATTCCGGGCATCACCGCAGGTATCGAGCGCACCCTCCACTTGGTGCCCGTCCGCCCGCCTCAAAGTGCGCGCGCGGAGCCTGCGTGCCCGGCGAGGAAACAGAAGAGCGGGCCGCCGAACCACACCCTCCGATCACCAGTTAGAGAGCCTCGCTCTTCACCAGCTCCAGAAAGAGAAAGAGCCGCCTCGGCGTCCATGCCCAGGCGGCTCTTTCGGGGGCATCCTTGTCCCCGCGGCAAAAATTAACACAGCGACAAAATTATTCCATCCACACACCAGGAAAATACGTCAGCGGTCGATTTCCGCCCCTGAGCGGTCATTTCGCCTCCCGTCGCAGCCCGTGATTCGCGACCCAACGCACTTCTTCCGCCCGCGCTACCCCACCGCGGCACCCGAACCCCCGCAGTCAGCCCACCAGAGCGCCGGGCCTGAACCTGGCATCCCGAAGCCGCATCCCCACCCCGTCAATCCGGGGCGGCCCTCCCTCGTCATCGCGAGGAGCAAAGCGACGTGGCGATCTCCTCGAGCGCCCCAAGCACCCGCCCATTGCCTGCGACCGTAGCGCCCCACACGACATCCCCGCCCCTTGTGGGTCGCATGGAAGAGCAGTCCAGCTTAGTGGCAACCGGCCAAAGTAGTTGTCGTCGGCCGGCCAGAGTAATTGTCGTTAGATACCCACCACTACAATGTCATCCCGGCCGCAGCCCCCACCGCGCCATCCCGGCCACAGCGCCCCCCTTCCCCCGTCATCCCGGCCAAAGCGCAGCGAAGAGCCGGGATCTCCAGCGCAGGATCCACCCAATGCCCAACAATCTCGAAGCGCCGCCGAAGAACCAACAGTCGCAGGCCAACCTGCCCGAAAACCGATCTACCTTCACCACACCCAGAAAGAGAAAGAGCCACCCCAGCATCCTTGCCCGGGCGGCTCTTTCGGGAACGTTCCGTGTCCCCGCGACAGAAACTAGCACATAAAGTAGAGGATTCCAGCCCCGCAGCAGAAAAACCCGCCAACGGTCCATGTCCGCCTGTCAACGGTGGATTCGCAGGGTCTCATGGGGCCCACACACGGCTGCCCTGCCCGTTTCTCCGATCCCGCATCCCGGAATTACGGGCGCCGAGCACCGGCCCTGGAGCACATGCGACCCAGGCCGGGGACGAACCCCCGCAACATACTCAAGCGGCTACCTCCACTCCAGCCGCAGCGCGACCCCGTCATCCCGGCCGTAGCGCAGCGAAGAGCCGGGATCTCCACCGCGTGAGTCACCCCCAACGCACGACATGCCGGCTACCTGCGCCGCGGTTTCCGGGATCGCGAAGGATGGGAATGTGGCTTTCCGGTGGGGGTGAAGCTCCCCCGAAATCCCGGGGCCAGGGCACCCTCTAGTTGTCCAGGGCCTGAACCGCCACCGGGGCAAGACCCACCGGCGAACGCCCAACAACACTGAATCCTGCGGCACAAGGCCCGACCCCCGATAGGCGCTCAGCGCTCTGCGCGATCCCCCGCGCGTCGCAGCCCCAGCAGCCAGGGTGCAGCCCACCTCTGCGAAGCATTCGATGGATCGCCTCGGTCCGGGCCGCCCTCAGCCCTGCAACAGCGCCTGCGTATCCGGGTCCAGCGCCCCCCAGTGCTGGCGCAACCGCTCGGCCAAGTCCGCCGACTCCAGCAGCATGACCGGAACGGACAAGTCCGCCGCACGCTCCCGCGCCTCGGCCGAAAACCCGCCGGGGCTCACGTACATCCCTCGGTCCCCGGCACGCCGACCGCTGGCAAAGGCCTCCAGCTCGTCCAAATCCGTTTCCGCCGACGGATCACGCGCCACACCCACCACCAGCCGCGGCAGGTCTTCGCCACCCGCCGCAGGCACCATCACCCGCTCCAGCCACGGGCGGGCATCCTCCTCCGGCACCGCGACCTCGACATACCCCATAGCGCGCAGCAACCCTTGCACCAGCCGAACGCGATCCGCAGTCCCCAGTTGTTCCAATCGCTCAGTCCAATCGTCCATCTTGATCGCCCTCCCGGAGTGCCCACACCCCAAACGCTACCGGAACCTTGCCGAATGTACACGCCCGAATCGAGTTTCCACGCAGCCAACGCGCGCTGACGCCCATGCAGGCGCGCTGCACACTCACGGAAACGCTCACCCATTCCCCCGTCCAGGCCACAGGATCTCATCCCCACCCGGTCATGCCCGGCGCAGCACCACCCCGTCATCGCGAAGAGCAAGGCGACGACGCGCTGTACAAGGCCACCCTCCACCACCGGCCTAACCCCGCGGGAGCGGGCTCGCCCGCGAAGCCCCCGCCAAAGCCCGAAAACCACCAACCCTTTCAACGTAACGCCACGACCGCCCACCCCACTCTGTCATCCCGAGGCGCGCAGCGACGCGAATGCCACCCCAATCACCCCGGCCGCAGGGCCCCACGACGTCATCCTGGCCGCTGCACCACCCCACCCCGTCATCCCGGCCGCAGCGCAGCGAAGAGCCGGGATCTCCCACGCCGGACCAACACCAAACGCCGGTGCCACCATCTACACCTGAGACCCAGGACAACCGCTACAACCGAAACCCCGAACGCATCACCATCTCTCAAATGACCGTAATTGACCCACATGATGAATGCGCACATTCTATGCGCACCGCATATGAACAGACCGGGAGCCACCATGAACCTCATGCCCTACAACACCGACGCCCCGCGCAAGGCCACCAACCTCACCGTCAATTCCGACCTTCTGGCTCAGGCGCGTGAACTGGGCATCAACCTCTCGGCCCTTTTCGAGCAGCAGTTAGTCCAGGCCGTGCGAGAAGCACGCCGCGATGCCTGGATCGCCGAGAACCGCCAGGCCCTGGCCGGATACAACCAGCGTGTTGCCGAGCGTGGCAGCTTCGGTGACCGCGCTCGCCGGTTCTGATGGCCCAGTTCTCGGTCCACCGCAACCCATCCGCCGATACCGCATCCTGGGTACCGTACCTGCTGGTACTCCAGAACGACCTGCTCGCGGAGATCAGCACCGTGGTCGTGGCCCCGCTGATACACGCGGAGTCATTTGGCCTCCCCGCCCACATCCTCAACCCCGCCTTCACTATCGAAGGTCACCGGGTGGTATTGTCCACCGCCGAGCTTGCCGGGGTCTCCCGGACCACGTTAGGCGAAGAAGTCCTCTCCCTCGGCGGCGAACGAGACACCATCATGGCCGCCTGCGACTTCCTGTTTACGGGCATCTGATCGAGGCCCACGCGCCGCCCATCGCGTTCTGTGCCCGCCTCTTCAAGGATACAATCCACCTGTGTCCGTTTCCTTCCCACGAGAGGCCCGCACGTCTCCGCATCCCTGTATTCGCTCAGAGCCGATCCTGCAAAAGCAGCCGGAACCAGAACCTCATGGCCTCGATATTGACCAAACCTTCCGTCATCCCGACCGCAGCGCCCCCATCCCGTCACCCCGGCCGCACCACCACCCCGTCATCCCGGCCACAGCACCACCCCACACCGTCATCCCGCCCGTAGCGCAGCGAAGAGCCAGGATCTCCCACGCCGGACCAACACCAAACGCCAGTTCAATCACCTACGCCAGAGACCCCGGATAACCGCAACGCGTTTTCCAGGATGACGAAGGATGGATATATGGCTTTTCGACGGTGCCGGAAGCCGAAGAGAGGGACGTGATGCGGCTGCTAGACAGCAAAGGACGCCGCGCCCGGTTTGAGGGGCTCGGCCAATGCCGGATCGGCCAGAGGGCTGGCCTCCCACAATACTGGTGGCCCGAACCTTCAGGAGGTCAGGCCCGATCCTCCAGATGCAGCCGGAGCCGACGCCCCGTGGCCTCCGCATACCGGCAAAGGGTCTTCCAGGTAGGGGCCGACCGGCCACCCTCCAGCCGCGCCACCACCGACTGCGTGGTCCCCATGCGTCGGGCGACTTCTGCCTGGCTGAGGCCCGCCCTGGCGCGCGCGTCGAGCAGCGCCTCGATGAACTCGAACTCCGGCCCCAGCTGCTCATACTCGCGGCGTACCTCCGAGTCTTCCAGCAGCTCGGCTTTCAGTTCCTCATGGGTCTTCATCACAGATACTCCTCCCACCGCTTCCTGGCCGTATCAATCGCCCGACGCGGGGTCTTCTGGCTTTTCTTCACGAAGGCATGCAGAACAACCACCTCGCGTGAAGCTGCGCAGACATAAAGGGCTCGAGCAATCCCGTCACGCCCCTTCAGCCGCAACTCTCAGATCTTGCCCTCCACCTGCCGCGCATGGGGCATACCTAACACCCCCGGGCCGTGGTCCTGAATCACATCCACCAGCCGCAGATAGCGAGCCTGGAGATCCGGCGGCAGCGCCCTAATCTCCTTCTCGGCGAGTGGCACGACACGCACCTTCCATGGAGTATATCGCATTTTTGCTATCTTCCTTCGCCATCCATGGCGTAATACCGCCCCCGAAGCCACTCAAGCCGCAGCGCCCCCGACCCCGCCATCCCGGCCGTAGCGCCACCACTACAACGTCATCCCGGCCGCAGCACCACCCCACCTCGTCATCCCGGCCGTAGCGCAGCGAAGAGCCGGGATCTCCCACGCCGGACCAACACCAAACGCCAGTACAACCACCCACGCCAGAGATCCCGGATAACCGCCACGCGGTTTCCGGGATGACGACGCATGGGACCTGGCTGTGAGGTAGTGCGGAAACCCGCAAACCGAACTACGGCCGAACCCGGTCCCCCGATCCGCGCCCCAGCACCGTCAGCACCAGATACCGGAAGTACGCCCGGACCGTCAGGGCATCCAGCATCTGCCGGTCCACCTCGGCCAGCTCGCGCGGCGTGGACATATCGATCCCGCGAATCTGTGCCAGCCCGGTAATCCCCGGCCGCGCATCCAGCACGCCGCGCGCCGCCCTCTCCTGCAGCAGCTCTTCCTGGTTGAACAGCCCCGGCCGCGGCCCCACCAGGCTCATCTCGCCCTTCA